>CAYXDO010000001.1:0-1194 GCA_964463485.1 uncultured Myxococcales bacterium
ACCATTCGGCGACGGCGACGGCGACGGCAACGGCAACGGCAACGACTCGAACGCCAGCCCCGCCTTGTCGATCTTCTATGGTACCGGCTAGGCCGGGTTATGTTGCCTCGAACGTAACCCTGCTGGGCTAAAGACGGGGGCTGCGACCTCCACGTCTTCCTCATCGCCTTCTCTTCGATCAAACGAGAAAAATCTTCGCCTCGATCGCTCCGCACGACGCCCGCGCCGTATGAACGCAACAGGAGGCCAAGATGAACAACACGACTCGCTTCTTTCGAATCACCCTCGCAGCCCTCGGACTCGGAGGCGCCGCATGCACCAGCGACGTTCGGACCGTCAGCGGACGTCTGGACCTCGCTGGGCTTGGCGAAACCAAGGCCGAGTTGGTCGCGACAGACGAGCTCGGCACCACGATCGTATCGCCCGTCGCGACCTCGGGCGAGTTCACCGTGGAGCTCGATGTGGGCGCCACTTACGCGCTCGCGTTTCGTGAACCAGGGACCCCTTCTGCATTCGCTCACCTCGTATCGAGACGATCCACCAGTCACGTCGTGCGAATCGCCCAAGGAAACGAGCTCGAGCTCGGCGTCGTCCGCGCCATAGGCACGAGCGCGGCTGGGTTGTCGGGGCCGGGAAGCGACGGACAGGGAAGTCAGTCGACAGAGGCAAACGACGGCTCCGAAGCGGGAGACACTCAGGGGAACGACAGCTCGGAACCTGACGAGGATCAAGGAGATGACGGCTCCGAGGCGGGAGACGATGACCTCGAAGCGGGAGACGATCACGGAAATGACGGCCTCGAAGTTGGAAATGAGTCGACGAGAGTCACTGGAGTCGAGTGGCCGGAGGGTACGTCCGAAATTTGCCGGGTCGCGACACCCGAGGCCTCCATCGCGTCGCACGTTTCCTTCCTCGTATCCGGCGAGGTCGACCTGGCCGAGTCCAACGAGACGGTCAGTGAGCCAGCGCTCGACAGCCCCCTTGCCGACCGTGACGGCGATCTCCGCACCGACTCACTGGACGACGACGACGACGGCGACGGAGTGTGCGATGACGACGACTCTCGCGATGACGACTCCGACTCCGATGGCGACGGCGATGGCTCAGGCAGCGATGACTCCGATGGCAATGGCGACGGTTCCGATGGCGACGGTTCCGATGGCGACGGTTCCGATGGCGACGGTTCCGATGGCG
>CAYXDO010000001.1:1294-197910 GCA_964463485.1 uncultured Myxococcales bacterium
ATGGCGACGGTTCCGATGGCGACGGTTCCGATGGCGACGGTTCCGATGGCGACGGCTCCGATGGCGACGGTTCCGATGGCGACGGTTCCGATGGCGACGGTTCCGATGGCGACAGTTCCGATGGCGACGGTTCGGGTGGGCAGGCAGAGTTGCCGTACGCGGTCAAACTCGCCGAGGGCGATACCTTCAAACTGATCGACGCGTTCCTCGAGAAGGGTCCTTTGCCCGCGTCGATCCTGGAAGTGGACATGAACGGTGCGAGCTGGAGAGCCGAGGAGCTCACGGCTAACCTCGAATTCGTCGTGACCGCAGCGGATTGCGCCCACGAAGGGAATCGAGACACCGGACGCGACCGAATCTTCGTGCTCTGGCAGAATTTGGACGGCTCGACCGAGCTCGATCACTTGGACATCCGCTACTGCGACTGAGTTCGGGCTCGACAGGTCCGGTCCGAGAGTTTCGGATCAACTTGGCCCGACGCCTTCGGTCTTCCGATTCCCGCGCCGCTCGGAACTTTCCCTCTTCATCTCCGTTGACTCGATCCCCTCGCCGAAATACCTTCGGCTCGAGCCTGAGTCCGAGCTCAGCCGACCTCCCTGCACCTCAGCCCGGTGGCGTGAACCAACGAAGAAGGAGCGAAGAATGAGCCTCACTCGAACCTACGCTTGGGACGATCCGCAACAGATCGCCGAGCGGGCCCGATCCCTTTCTGGAATGGAGTTCTTGGCGGCTCTGATTCGGGACGGGACCCGAGTCCCGGTCGGGGCGACCAACAATTTTCGACTCGCCGAGGTTGGCGAGGGTCGGTGTCTTTTCCTGAGTGAGCCGGCGGAATACTTGTTCAATCCGATAGGAGGCATTCACGGGGGTTGGTATGCGTGCGTGCTGGACGCGGCGCTCGGGGTCGCCGTTCACACGACGCTCCCGGCTGGAGTGGGTTACACGACGCTCGAGTACAAGGTGAATTTGACCAAAGCCGTTACGTTGGGCTCAGGTGAGTTGCGCTGCGAAGGGAAGCTCGTGTCTCGGGGTCGCCGGGTAGCGACGTCGGAAGCGAGGCTCACGGGGGGCGACGGTGCGCTCTACGCGCACGCGACGAGCACGTGTTTGATCTTGGACTCGCGCTGAAATTCTCGCCGGGGGGGCGGACGTGTCACGGCGAGCCGAGGGTAGCTTCCTCGATGATGATGGAATAGGCGTAGCCGGCGCCGAAGTCTCTGTCGGCGCGTAGGACTCCCTTGACCGATACGACGTCACCGACTTTGGTCTCGCCCTGAGTGGTGACGGTGAGGTCATGAGTTCCTTTGTCGGCAGCGCCCGTTCCGTCCTGGATGTGTACCCAATTCCGACCCATGACTCCGCGGACGAACTTGGTGACCTGGCCGTTCACAGAGACGTTCTTGTCCTTCAGGTTGGCCTTGCCGGCAAAGATCTCCTCGATCGACTTTCCGTCGGGCCCGCCGGCCTTCTGGATTTTGCCGACGACCGCGGGGGGACCTCCCGCGGCGTGTTTGGCTCCGTCCGCCGCGGGCATGGCCTCGGCGGCAGGCTGCGAAGCGGGAGCGGCGGGCTGGGCCTGGCCTGGCGCCCCAACGAGAGTGCCGAAGTAAACGAGCTCGAAGGTGCGGTTGAGCGTCTTGGAGGCGAACGCACGCATGGGTTGCGCACCCGCGACGGTGACTTCGGTACCCACCCCCGTGGTCGTCTCGGGCACCGCTGCCCAGGCTTCGCCAGACGCGGTTGCGAGCTTGAGGTAAGTGTACGGAGGAGCCTCCAGCCGTTCGACGACCTTCCCTCGCACGTCCGAGGGCGCGTCTGCTGGCGGCGGGGGAGCGTCCTGAGATTTCGCTGGCCCGCTCGCGGCTTGGTTGGTCGGCGGGGTCGCTGGGGGCGACGGCGATTTGTTGCAGGCGAAGACGGAAGCCGCGAGGGCTGACGCGATGAACAACTGACGCATGGGAACCTCTTATTCGCCCGATCTGCGGGCGGTCCGTCATACCAAATCGACGGGCCCTTGCGACACAAATCGTCGCCCATCGTTCAAGCACCGGCGCGGTGGGTGGGGTTGGTCCCCAGAAGAAGTGTGAACCCAACGGCCCCGAGCCAGCTCGCGACAAGCCACGCAGTAGACCGATGGACGCGCCATTCTCGGGTCAGTCCTTGCACCGGTACACTTCACGTCCATATGTTACGGCTGCAAGCGGTTGCGAGCACGTCGTACGGTCCAGGCGAGCCTGGGTCGCCAAGCTCATTCACGACGCACCAAGACACGAACGACGAATGGGATCTCCAAGAGATGAGTGAGCCCCGGTGAGTGGCGGGATTCTCGCCGTGGGACGCGCGTGGGGCCTCACCACCTTGCTCGCCCTGCTCCAAAGCTGCGTCGTCACCCGCGGTCCATCGGGAGCTCCGAAGATCGTTTCGGTCGAACTCATCGGGACCGAGGCGCTCGACGCCTCCGAAATCGTAGCTGGCCTCGCCAATCACCCTCCGCGCGGAATCATCGACCGCGCCGACGCGCGCCTCGACCGTTCGGCGCTCGACATAGATCGTCGAAGGATTGAGTCGTTCTATCGTTCCAAAGGCTGGTTCTTCGCAACCGTGATGAAGGCCGAGGTCTCGGAGACCGAAGGAGGCGTGGGCCTTCGCTTCGTGGTCGACGAGGGGCGCCCGGTCCGGTTCGCGCGCGTTTCGATCGCGGGCGCGCCTCTCGGGCTCGCTGGACAGCTGGAAGAAGCTCTAGGAATCACTCTGGGTGAGCCCGCCGCCTATGCCGAGTATGAGTCGGCCAAGTCGAGAGTCTCGAGGGCCCTCGAGGAAGCCGGTCATTCTCGGGCCAAAATCACCGGCGAGCTCCGAATCGACCGCGCGAAGTCCGAAGCGACGGTGAGTCTCTCCGTCGAAGCAGGACCGGTGGCCCGGTTCGAAGCGCCCGAGATCGTCGCACCCGACGCGGTCTCCGCGCGGGCCGTCTCGGCACGAATGCTGTTGTCAGAAGGCGATCGGTACGACCCAAGGCTCGTCGAGGCCAGCCGAAACCGCTTCCTATCGATGCCCGCTCTTGGTCGGACGCGAGTCTCTCAGCGTCTCGGCTCGGCGTCCGACACGATCATCGTACGCGCCGAAGTCACTCCGGGCGACAAGAACGAGGTTCGGCTGGGTATCGGCGCGGCCGCATCGAGCTCGGGATACGACCTCTATGGGCGCGCGGGCTACACGAGCTATGGGTTGCTGGGTCCCTTGTGGGCCACGACGATCGAGCTGCGCCCGGGACACCGAATCGTTCGATCGGGTGTCGGAGGAACGATCATTCAAGGAAAGTTGGTCCTCACCAGGGATGATTTTCTCATCCCCTTGCTCGAGCTCGAGCTCGATGGATCGTATGCGAGGTCACAGCGAGAGATCTTCGTCTCCAACGGCGCGGCGGTCGCCGCTTCGATGAGCTACCCTTCTGCGAAGTTGGGGCTTTCGGTCGGCCTCGGGTTGCGGGGTGGCTGGACCGAGTTTCTCGAAATCAGCCCGTTCGTCTCGCCGGAGCTCGCCAGGGAGCTGGGAATCAGCAGCCCCGAGCTCTCGTTCGAAGCGATGCCGAGTCTCGCTTGGGATCGGAGAGATGACGCGGTGGCTCCACATCGCGGGGCGATGATGAGAGTGTCAGCGGGACCCGGCGTCTCGGCACGCGGGACCTATTTTTCGATGACGCCGGAGGCCCGCGCGTACGTCTCGGCGGGTCCCTTGGTGTTCGCGGCCCGCTTTCTCCTCGCGGCGGTCACCGGAGACGTTCCGGCGGCTCGCCGAGTGTTTGGAGGAGGGGCCGATGGGCATCGCGGGTTCGTTCACCGTCGGTTCTCTCCGAGCGTCGCGGGCCATCCGGAGCTCCCTATCGGTGGGACGGCCCTGTATTTGTTTTCGGCAGAAGCGCGGATCGATCTCTTCGACATTTACGAGAGTCCGTTCGGCGTCGCGGTTTTCGGCGACGCTGGAGAGGTCGCCGGAGCATTGTCCGAGCTCGCCGCGCGAGCTCCGCACCTCGCTGCCGGAGGCGGGCTCCGCTACCAGACTCCGGTCGGCGCGCTTCGCACCGATCTGGGTTTCAGACTGAACCGCAGAGGTGACTCCGAACCCGATCCGAGCTCCACCTGGGCCTTTCATTTCGCGATTGGAGAGGCGTTTTGAGTCGCGCGATCGATCCGGAGCGTCGCGGTTCGCTGCGGCGATGGCTGCGTCGGGTCTGCCGCTGGGCAGCGGTCGCGTTGATCTGCTCGTTGCTCGCCCTGAGCTTGATCGACCGAGCCCGGCTGATGGGTCGTCTCCTGTCGACTCTCGGTTCGGGTCAACTCCATGGTCAGCTTCAGGTCGAGAGAGTCGAGCTCGAGGACGGAGCTCTCAGACTCGTGAGAGGTCAGCTCTTGGACCCGGACGGAGTGGTCGCGGTCAGCTTCGCCCGAATCGAGGTGAGGTCGATCTGGCGCCTGCTGTTCGAAAGAAGAGTCGATCGGCTGATCGTGTCGGCGCCACAGATCTGGATTCGTACGGACTCGAACGGCTCGAACTTCGACCGCATTTTCGCGAGCGAGGTCGACGTGCCGCGCGCGGAGTCATCGACCGAGTCCCTCTCCCTCCCGCGAATCGCCGTTGACGGCTTGGTCGTCGACCATGGGGACGTCCACTTGATCGACTCGTCGACCACCGGCCTGCGCCTCAGCGCCGCCCAGCTCTCCCTCCACGGCAGCGTGGAGCTCGGCCCGAGCTCGACCGCCGAGGTCACACAGCTTTCGTTCGTGCTCGACCCAGGGAGGTCCGCGTCGCAGATCATAGAGGGGCCCATTCAGTTGAAGGTCTTGGCCCGGGTGAGTATCGAGGACGACGTACTCAGTGGCCGAGTCGAGGCTTCCAGTCCGGAGCGCGTGAAGGTGGCGGTCGATGAATTCAGGGTTGGCCTGGACCTCTCCGAGGCCACCGCGAGGGGCACGGTGACGGTCGAGCCCTTGGGACTCGAGCTCGTTGGCCTCGACGCACCAGCTCCTCTCGCGATCGACATTTCGGCGGGTGTCGAATCGGGCACGATCCAGCTCGTCGCGACGGCCACGGTGGGCTCCCCGCGCTCGACAGTTTCGGTGAGGATGACAAAGGCCGAGGTGCTGAACGCGGACGTGTGGGCCTCGGAGCTCGATCTAGCGGCGATTGACCGCCGACTTCCTGAGTCGTCGCTTTCGTTCCGGTCGAGCGTTCACGTCGAAGACGACTCGATCGGGGGCCATTTCGAGGGCCGCGGTCGAGTCGGACCCATCGGGCCTGGACAGCCCTCCGTCGTGCTGAGTGAGCTCGCGTGCCGAGCGCGCTGGGAGAGTCAGCAGCTCGAATTCGACGTACGTGCCCTCGGCGCGCCCGAAAGCTCGGTCCGCGCCTCGAGCTCGAAACACCGGGGTCGAGACCTGTCCCTGTTGGTATCGGGCCTCGTACGACCCGAAGACGAGTACGTCGAGCGTGGGGAGATCGACGTGAAGATCCCCGACCTATCGCCATTCTCATCGGCGGCCCAGAAGCTCGGTGGGCGAGTCTCCGTGAAGGCAGCGGTCCGCGGAACGCTGGATCGAAGTGAGGTCGAGCTGCTCGCGGAGGGCTCGGACCTGCGGTCGAATGAGTCATTCCTCGAGCAAGTGAGGGTCGAGTCATCGTCGGTGCTCCGAGGAATGGACTTTCTTGGCTCTCCGCCTTCCGGTGAGCTCGTTGCTACCGCGACCGGACTGAGGAGCGGAGACCTCCGGCTCGACGCCGCGAAGCTCGCGGCAGCAGTGAAGCCGCGAGCGACGGGGGCGATAGTCGAGCTCTGGTCTCTCGATCTCGAGACCGGTGAATCGTTCGTACACGGGCGCGCCACGGGGGAGTTTTCGCGAGACAGGATCGCCATCCGTCGACTTCATCTGGAGACCTCGGGCGGACCGCTCACGTTGACGGCCACGGTCACCGCCCCATCGGGTTCGGGTTCATTGGACAGTCGGGACACGAGAGGAGAGGCGCACCTATCGGCCAAGGACTTCGACCTCTCGAAGCTCGAAGACTGGGTTCCCGGGCTCGAGGGTCGACTCAGCTTCGACGCCGACGTCTTTCGTAAGAAGTCATGGGGCGGTGAGTTGCTGGCTCGCTACTGCGGCGTCAGAGCTCCGCCGTACCTCGACGGCCTCGACGGTGAGTTATCGGTCGACATAGGAAGGCAAGAGAAGTGCGGCGACTTCGCACCGGATCCGCGTCGGGACGTTTGCCTCGAGATCAGCGCGAGAGAACCCAAGCTCACCGTTTCCGCGACCGCGACCTGGCCGCTGCACTCGAGGCTGCCGAACCCGTCCGAGCTCGACGCCGACGTCGAGCTGGGCCACCTCGATCTCGCCGCGGTGGCGGAGCTCGCGAAGGTCGAGCTTCCGGTCGAGGGCGTCGTGAGCGCTCGCGGAACCGGGCGATCCGGGCGGTGGAGGCTCGGAGCCCGATTGGACTCGGGTCGGGTGAGTTACCTGGACCCCGACTCCGTCGTCGCCGCAGCAACGGTGACCGTCGACTTGTCCGACCTGGACGAACCCATCGCGGTGGGGCTGACGGCCGCGGCGACGAGCGCGATCGGATCTCTCGGGGTCGCCGCCAAAGGCCGCTCACGGTGGCCCTTGCCGAGTACACCCGAGCTCGGATCGATCGAGTCGGTGACCTTGAAGTTGGATCCCCTGAACATCCCTCCGTCGCTTCAACCGACATTCTTGACCGAGCGGTGCTCCGCTTTGGAGCGAGAAACTCGCGCTCGTTGTCACGGCCGACTGACGCTCGCCCTCGGCCAGGCGCTTCGGACCGGGGAGCTCACGGGGGAGTGGGTCATGGGGAAGGATCGGGTTGGTCTCCGAGTGGTAATGAGTGAGCTCGGTACCCATGCCGAAGCGCTGCTGACCTCGGCCGAGTATGAAGCGAGCTCCGGGCCGTTGGTCTCTTTGATTCTCGAAGGAGAGCGACTGGACGTCTCGAGCCTCTCGGCGGGTGATGATTTCCGCAAGAACAAGATACGGGGGCAAATCGAAACGCAGCCGATTCGACTCGACGACTTCCTCGGCGAGTTTCTGGAGACGCGCGGGCGCGCCGAGCTCGGTCGTGTCGTCGTGTCGGGCGCCCTCGGGGGCTCGATCGGTGCGCCCAACGGCCGGATCGAGGTGGCATGGTCTGGAGCCAAGCTGGACGAGCAACCGATTTCTGGAAAGGTCGTGGCGGAGGTCGAATCGGTGGGCCCTTCTTCACTCGAGGGTGAGTTGGGGCTCAGGGTGGAGGCGGGAAAGGGGTTCGTGCAGCTCGACGCGCAGGCGAAACCGGGGCCGACCAAGCGTGGGCAGTCCGCGTTCGACGAGCTCGTGCTTTCGGCGGAGGTGGTCGCGGCGGCGTTTCCGCTCGAGCCGCTGTCGAGCGTGCTGGCGTTGGATGCCGGCTTCTCGGGCAGCCTCTCCGGGAAGGCAAAAATGTCGCACCCAGGCGCGGAGGTCGAGGCAGACCTCGTCGTCGAGGACCTCGGCCTTTCCTTGCCCGTGAGTGAGCTCCCTCCGCTCGAAGGAGGCCGACTGGGGCTGAGAGTCCGAGGAAGCACCGGGGCAGTCGAGCTTCGAGCGCGAGCCGGCGAAGGCTCGGTATCGCTCGTGGCCGAGGGCACCCCGAAACGTGTCACCGGACATGCCAGCGTCGAGAAGTTGCTGGTTGCGACCTCGGGCCTTCAGGCCTTCGTCGATGCGAGCTCGACCCTGGAGTTGAGTGATTCGCGCTTCTCCATCGTACTCGACGATACCTTCGTCAGGGTTCCGGGTGACAGCGGCGCGAACCTCCATCCCATTCGGAGCCTGCCCGACGTCGTGTTCGACGAAGAGGTCAAGGAGACCGCCGCTCTGAGCTCGTTCGAGGCCTCGGTGCGGACGCGACGGCCCATTCAGATTCGGGGCGAGGAGATCGAGACCGAGCTCGAGATCGATCTCACGAAGACCGAGGGTGCCGATGGCTACGTGCGCGCAGTGCAGGGTACGATTACGCTGTTCGGCCGCGAGTATCGAATCGATCGGGCCAGGCTGAGCTTCGCAGGAGCGCTCGATCCGGGCGTCGAAGTCAGGCTCGTACACGAGGGGGACGGATTCACACTCATCGTCGAAGTAGGTGGTACGGCACAGCGCCCAGAGGTGAGGTTCTCTTCGGAACCCTCGACGTACGATTCGACGGCCCTCCTTCGAATCTTCCTCGGAACCGACCCCGAGGAGCTCGATTCGACGGAATCGACACCTCCGACCGAGCAAGCATCCGGCATGCTCGCTAGCTATTTGGCGGGCGAAGTTACGCGAAGGCTGGCCTCCTTGCTGTACCTCGACACGATCGAGCTCGAGAGCGAAGGCACGACTCCGAGCGGCGTGCGGGTCGGAAAGTGGCTCACGAGGCGGGTGTTTTTGTCGTACCATCACCGACTCACGACTCAGCCCGACCAAAACACCGGGGAGGCCGCGCTGCGATATGGGTTCTTGCCCGGCTGGCAGGCCGAAGCCTTGTTTGGCGATCGCGCCAACGGGCACGTGGAGCTGAGTTGGGTGAAGCGCTTCTGAATCAGCCGGGCGACGCCGCGACTGCGCAGAACGGTGGACGAGTCCTCGGCAACGTTGTAAAAGCGGGTCATGATGCGGATCTCGTCGAGCAGCCGACAACCTGCGGCGCTTCAAGGGACGGAGGGCGCTTCCGTGGCGCGGGAGCCTTCGCAGACTTCGACCACCGGACTCGAAATACCTCCGCAACGCGTGGAGCACCCGGTCGTCGATACACACACGACCCGGCACCCCCTGGAGGCGATGTGGTCGTACGCGCAGAAGGCCTCTCCGGTGGCCGCGGTCGTGCTCGGGACGACACTCCTGTTCTGCGGCTGTGCGACGAAACCGCTCCCCGGCGGCGTCGCCCCCAATGTCGCAATCGTGAAGAGTTGGTCGCAGGGGCAAGCAGGCAATTGCGTCACCGTCGCGTCGCTCAAGGCCGCGCAGACCGTCTTTCCGGAGCTCGCGGGGACCAACGGCGTCCTCGCCGCATGTTCAGAGGACGCGGCCGGGTTCGACATCGTCATGCGTGACGGGTTCGCGTGCCGGGTGACCAAGGACGAGGTCAAGGTCGCCGGGCGGGAGTCTGGCTTCAACGTCTGGAGCAAAGACAAGTCCAAGAACGCCGTGCTGCTCTACGCCGCCTGCGCCAAGCGCGCGCAGGTCGAGGGCAACGACTCGGCCGGGCCGAACGAGATGGACTTCAAAAAGGCCTGCCGCTCGCTGAACGACGGAGAGTGGGAAGAGGAAGGTCTGAGCCGCCTCGGCCTAGCCGCCCTCTGCCGCTCGATCGAAATCGGCGACGCAAAAAAATACTCGGCCGTCGTAGTGTGCAACGGTACTCATGCGTGGTTCGTGACCGGGGGCTACGGTGACACGTACGGCATGATCCGCGAGCTCGGCAAAGAGCGATGGAACGCCTACTCAGCCACGGCGCTGTTGACCCCCGAGCAGGCCGCGGCAAATCCCAAAGCAGAGCCCGTGTTTGCTCCGCTGCCGCCGCCCAGCCCCAATATTCCGCACAACTTCTGAAAGATCGCGCGGTGCACCGCGGAACTTGCCGGCGCCGCGTACGAAGGACGCTCCGCGAATTCGTGAGGTGCGAAGCCACGGAGGACGCGGAGGCGGGCGCGGAAACTCATGGAAGGATGATCGAATCATCCCTCCCGCTCTGCTCCCTCTCCGGGTCCGCCGTGACTTCATCGAGGTCACGAGGTCTTCGGAACCCAGCCCTCTACTTCCACTCGAACACGTTGTTCATCACGTTGCCCTGGGCGTCGACCTCATGCTCGAAGACCGCGCAGGTTCCGTTCAAGCGCGCGAGGCCCGGCGAGTCCGTCATGTAATAGACCGCCCCACGGAACGAGATCCCACCGCTGGTGTTGAATTTCCCGACGCCCGACCCGGCCCACGTGGCCCGCTCACCCTTCTTCCCCATCAACACGCCCTGGCCCGATCCAAAGAGACTTCCGTCCGGACGCATCTCCGCCGCGTAGGTGCCGAACTCAGTCGCCTCCAGGCCGAGGATCGTCCCCGACGCTTCGAAGCTCGTCTCCACTTTGCCGTCGGTCAACACTCGACGTCCCGTGATCTTCCCGCGCTCGTTACCCAGTTTCTCTCCAAGCATTCCGTACTCTCCTTCCAGTCGCACTCAGCGACTCGAGACGTCTCGATAGCTCGTTCTCATTTGCCGGATAAATACGTCATCGGGTTGACCACAATGCTGCCGGCACGAGGGGCCCCGGATCAAACCAGGCCGACCGAGTTGCCCTGTTGGATCCGCCGTTCTCGCGACCGTCAATCGGGTCGGTCGGCGTAGGTATTGGCGACTCGAAAATCGAAGAACCTCGGGCCCTGGTCCCTGATCATGGCGGCGACGGCGGCCAGACCGCCGACGGTCACGAGCAAGTCGAGGGCGTGTTTGGCGTGGGTCAGGCGGGAATCCAGCGGACCCTGGAGGCCTTCGATGCGGAGGGCGCCGAACCAAATCAACGAAACGAACACGAGCAGCGCGGTCACGAGCGCACGGTCGTAGCGAGGAGAGAACACACTCCCCATTTCGCGGCCGACGCGACGCGAGGGCTGGCGGAGCTTCGTCCAAAGCTTGATCAGCGGATACACGACGAGCAGCGCCGCGACCTCCAGCTCGAAAGCCAACGGAATGCTGAATCGGTCTACGAGCTGCAGCACCCGCAGCGTGGCGACCCCGGCGAGGGCGAGCACACTCGTGGCGTAAATGCAGCGCAGATAGATCTTGGTGTCGAGCGGCGAGCCGCAGGCCGAGCACAGGATTTCGAGCGAGTCATTCTCGGTGCGGCAGTCGCCGCACGACTTCACCGCTGGATTCGTGAGTTGCACGGTGTCATCGAACGCCGCGCAGCTCAGCGCTACGGCGTACCGCGGTCATCGTGATCGTCACCGCAGGCGTCGGAGAGGTTCCCTCGGACGCCTGCTCCGAGGAGGCGAGTCCGCGAAGCTTACGCGCAGGCAAGATGCCTGCGCTCCCAGGGGTCCGCGAAGCATACGCATGCGCCACACACGTTTGTCCCGCGTCGACCATCCAGACTCTCACGGGAGCTTCGTGCAGTGGCAACCGATGAAGCGGCTCACGAAGAGGTACCGCTCTTTGACTTCTCCACCGCACTTTTCGCAGATTTCGCCGAGGGCCGCAGCTCGGGCGGCCCGCGGAGGAGGTTGGGTTGGAGGGCTCGCCTGCTTGCTCGCCGGCGGAGGCGTCGGCAGGGCGAGAAGGGCAGGCGCGGCGGGTGTGGCCACGGGCTGAGTTGCCGGGTAGAATTCGACGACGCTCACGCGCTTCCACCTCGAAGCGTAGCTCCGTGACACCAGGCTCGAGGTCAGGAGTTGGTTCCGACTCGTGATCGCAGAGATCGGGGAATCCGGACTCAGGTACACATCGTCGGGGTTCGAATAGGAGGTCCGATCGGTCATGAGTTTGTGGGTTGGCCGAGCGACACCTTGCTGAAAGGCACGGATCAACAAGTCCACACAGTCCGTTGGGCCGCTGTTCTTCGACGGATCGAGCAGAAACAGCCCGCAGGGGTAATAGGCCGCGCACAACCAGAATCCATTCCCATTGGCGTAGTGGTACCCTGCGAACGAAAACTCGATCCCGCGAGACTTCTGGGTGAGTTGACTGACTTCGTCCCCCCAGCAGGGTCGTCCATACTTCCGCTGGAGCAAGGTGCTGGGAACCGCGAGATGAGATCGGAGGCAGCTCCCGCAACGGATCACGCCGAGCTCCTCGTTGGGCCTGGCCGGGTCGCACGCCACCACGGCGTCCTCGTCCTCCCAAACGGCGGCAAAACAAGGATGGTCTTCGGCGGCCTTCTGGAGCGACGCAGGCAGCATGATCCAGAATTAGCACAGCCTTCTGGTCGAACGGAAGGTGGGATCGGGAGGTCGTGCAGCATGCGAGGCCCGGGGCAAGGTACGTTCAGCACGGTGACTCCGTGCGATCGACCGACGAACAAACGAGACGCGTCAGAGATGAGCGACACCGGACGCCCTCGAGCGCGATCGCAAGGCGCGGTTGGTCTTCTGCGTCAGAGAGTATGACCGACGTCTTGGGCAGGAGCTGACGAACTGAGCCACTTCTCGTCCGCACGGGACGAGTAGAAACTCATCAAGCCGAGTAAGTGCCGGCTCCTGGAGCGATCGTCACGCCGGGGCCGGCGTTGACTCGGAGCAGATAGACCGAGTCCGCGGCCAACAGATCGGAGGCTGCGCCCGAGTCGATGATCGTCTCGCACTGGTCTTGCGTCCCGTTCGCGGCGCGGACACTTCGGCCTTGGGCGCCATCGAGGACCTCGAAGAGCTCCATGTCGATCAGATTACCGAGCCCGACGGACCAGCACGCAGCCACGTAGACATTCGGGAGCGTAGTCTCGGGCCCCGTTCGGAACACGTAGTAGTCGACGTCGGCCGCCGATTCGAGCTGCGTGACCGGCGTCGAGAAGCCCATCCAGGCTGGGCTCGTGAGCACACCCACGGGCGTTGCGGTGCCGGGTGTGTCGTTGGGTTCGACATCGCGAAACTCACCTGAGGTGTCGGTGCCGGGGTCCGGCACGGACATGGCGACGACGCCGGTATCTGCGGTTCCGTTATCCGAAGGACCGCTATCGAGGCCGCCGCCGTCTGCCCCATCCGAAGCCGCGCCATCTCCAAGAACCGCATCGCGCGCCGAGGCATCGCGGGGGGTCGTGCTGGTGGGTCGATTTCGTTCTTCGCTGCAACTGCCAAGGAGGATGGAGAATCCCAGCAGCAGCGAGTAGGCCGCCAGGTCCATCCGAATCTCGAGATCACCGTTACTCATTCATTGCCCTCCCGAGCTTTGGGATTCGTTGATCAGGACGTCGAATCTTCGTGCCTCGAAGGCCAGAACTGCAAGATCTTCGTCTCCGTCGCCGTCGAAATCCGCCGCCTCGACCTGAATCGGGCCTCGCCCGACCGGCCGGGAGACGACACGAGCGGTCGGCGCGAGCGGATCGATGAGGAGCAGCAGCTCGTGATTTTGTTCGTCGACGATCGCCAGGGTCGGGCGGAGGTCCACCGAAAGGGTCGTGATGTCATACAGGACACCCGAGCGCTGGTAAGGGGCGGGCGCCCGACGCGGAGCTCCCGGAAAAATCACGAGCCCGCCCGAGCGGCAGGCGACGCTGAGCTCCGGCCGTCGGTCAGCGTCGAGGTCCGAGATAGAAGCTGCGCGAGGGGACGAGCAGGTGGGTCTCCGCTCCGGTTGCGCGAGGGTGCCGAGGTCGTTGTGTAGGACGAGGACGGAGTCGCTGCCGGCAAGGAGACCCACGAGGTCGACATCGCCGTCCCCGTCGACGTCACCGGACATCAGACGTTCGACGCCGGGAGCCGCAAAAACGGCAGCCTCTCGGAACTCACCTTCGACTTCGCGCAGCAACCGTATCGCTCCGGCTTCGAGCGTCAGCCCCGTCGCCACGGCGAGATCGAGGCGGCCGTTGGAGTCGAAGTCGGCGGAGTCGACGTCGATGGGACCGTCTGGGAGGCGCAGCTGACTCACGCGTACGTACGCAGTGCCTTGGGTCTGTAGGAAGCTGAGCGTGCGCTCGGCCGTGTCGGCGCTGACCACGCCGTCCGAGTAGCGTGCGAGCGCACGCGGGCCTCGTCCTACGGAGGCGGAGCTCGTAAAGACGAGCCCGGAAGACTCGTCCCATCGCGAGAAGAGGACGCGGCCGTCGAGCTCCAACGCGAAGGCGATCAGGCCATCGACCAGGACGAAATCGCGAGCGGGGCCCGGCAGCGCCGATCGCACGACGGAGGGGAAAGGCTCCGCACGCTGACCGGGCGGATCGCTACAGGCAATGACGAGACTCAGAAGGCAACGAGGGGACCTTCGCACCGCCCAGGCAGGTCGCGACGCGACTCAGCTCTCCACTTTCGAAGGCCCGTGCGGTCGTCGCGTTCGGCCTAGCAGGAGGAAAAGGAGGGCCACGAGGGTCAGGCCCGTCGCCGAGCTGCTCGTCGAGGACGTTCGGCAGCCACAGCCCGAGCCCGTGTCGGACTGAGTTGGGTCAGGTGTCGTCGCGGCCTCTTCGATTTCCATGGCCACGGGTACTCTTGCGACTTGGCCGAGCGCGTCCGTCACTTCCACCAAGAAAGCGGCGAGCCCACCGGTTTTTTCGTCGCGTTCGATGGGTGTGCCGAAGATGCGGAGCCGCTCCATCGAGCCGAGTCCGACCGTCTCGGATTCGATGCCCGGCGGGAGGCCACCCTCGATCCGCCAGACGTACGGAGGCACGCCGAGGTGAGCTTCGAAGAGCACTTCATACGCTGCGCCGATTCGTGCAGTAGGCACCGCGCTCGGCGTCACGTTGAGCTCCCGGGTGGGAAGGACGACGAGGACGAGATCTCCAAAGTCGACCTGACGCGCGTCGCCCTGCCCGCGCTCGACTTCGACTCGGAAGCGATAGGTTCCGATCGCGGTGGGCGTTCCGTTGAGCTCGCCGCTCGCGCCGAGCGACAAGCCTTCGGGGAGGAAAGCTCCGCGGAAGAGCGGCGGACCCGCGGGCCCTCCGAGCGCGGAGAGTCGCGTGGAATAGCGCTCTCCAACGACCGCTTCCGGCAGGATTCCAGAGACGAGGGTGAGTTTGGCGGAAGGTACGACGAGCAGCGGAATGACTCTCCGAGCGGTCGCTCGGCCATCCGTAACCTCGACGTCGAGCTGGTACCTTCCATCCGCTTCGGGCACGCCGTGGACATAGCCGTCCGAGTCGAGCGCGAGGCCCCGAGGGAGCGGAGACAGCGACGAGAAAGTCACAGCCGCGGACGCACCGACGGTCTCGATCACCGGTCGCTCCCTAGGGTCATCGACGATGGGGTACGGCTGTCCCGCGACGCCCGCGCCGAGCTCGCGAGTGACGATCACGAGCTCGTCGGTCCCTTCGAAGACCTCGAGCGCGATGGGTCCGAGCACCGCGGTGACTCCGGCTCGCTCGACGCTTACGGAGAAGCTCGAGAGAGTCGGTCGAACGGCGACGCCCGAGACCCGTCCTGAGGGGTCGAGCCGGAAACCGTCAGGAAGCTCACCGGCAGCGAGCTCGAAAGTCGCACTCTCGTCGGCGCCCAGGACGACGATTCGGACGTCGTAGGGCACACCGGAGAAAGCGGGAGGCAACCGGGCTTCGGCGAGAGAGAGAGACCCGACGTCGAAGAACTCCGTGGAGACGGCGTTGTCGAGCTCGTCGAGCTCGGCGACGGCCTCATCGGAGTCGACGAGGAGCGCGAAGGTGAATCGCCCCGAGGGTACGTCGGAAGGCAAAGTCACCTGGGCCGTGAACTGATCGTCGGTGCCGGCGGAGAGTGTGCGGCTGCCGCCGGTGATGGCTCGGTCGCTCGCGCTCGGCGTCTCGTTCGAGCTCAACACGACGAGGTACGCGGCGGTCGCGTCGAGGGCGCCGTCGTTCGAGATCGTGAGACTGAGTGCGACATTCGACCCGGGGGCAACAGGCGCGTCGAAGGAGATGGCGCGGGCGACGAGGTTGGGGCGGGGCGCGAGCGCCACGAGCTGAGCGTCGGCGTCGAGCCGATTGTTCGACTCGTTCGGCTCGTCGAGCTCTTCGTCGACGTCGCCGAGCAAAGTGACTCCGTAACGTCCTGGGGCGACGCTGGCTGGAATCGAGACGATCACGTCCTCGTCGAAGACACTGTAAGGAGCCACGGTGACCGCCGTCGACGAGTACAATCGGTCGAGGAGCGTTCCGTCCGGCGCAGTGAGTTGTACGCCGTAGTGGAAGGGTCCGAGCGGAGCTCCGGTGAGCGAGCGAAACTCGACATGCGCTTCGAACGAGCCGCCGACATACACACGGCCGAGCGGCCCGGTCGTCAGGTCGAAGGCAGAGGGTCGAACATCTTGGCCGCTATCTTTGGTGACGACGATGACGCGCCCGATCTGATTGACGAAGTCCGAGTCGGTGCAGTTCGGGCTACAGGCGAGGAGCGCTTCACCGAGGGTCCCCGATGGGTCTTCGAAGCCCGCGCTGGCGGACAGGCCGCCGGACTGGAAGAAGGTCGACGCGCCGTAGTGCAGCTCGAAGCGGCCGGCGGCTCCTTCGAAGAGCCAGAGCTGCATGTCGAAGAACTCACCCGGTGTGCCTGGATAGTGTTGCATGTCATCCCATTCGACGACGAACACGCGGTTGGGTGCGGCGCCGCGGACTTCGGTGGAGACATGGGGGTCCCACATGTCATCCCAAAAAACGCCGATGAGGTTGTTCGG
Organism: uncultured Myxococcales bacterium; assembly: GCA_964463485.1. Classification (GTDB taxonomy): domain Bacteria; phylum Myxococcota; class Kuafuiibacteriia; order Kuafuiibacteriales; family Kuafuiibacteriaceae; genus CAYXDO01. The sequence continues at coordinate 17,642 of CAYXDO010000001.1, forward strand.
AGGGGTACCCAATTCGAGGAGCGACTCATTGTTTAGATTCGCCGCCTCTCCGGGGTTGAAAGAGACCAGGCCGTTGGTGCCGATCGAGAGTTGGGAGTACGCCTGGTCGAAGTAGAGGAAATCGAAGGGAAGGTCGACGGTGACCTCGGCGTCGTCGATCCCTTGAAAGGTGAGGGCCTCGCCAGCGGTCAAGGGCTCGAAGCTGCGCCGCTCTTCGAGCACCTGGTACGGGTGCGAAGGGGACGGCGCAGCTCGTACGGAGACGGGCGCGAGCGCCAGCAAGAGGAGGGTGAGGGCTGACCGGCGGCGTAGGCCGAGCATGAGCACGACAACCGCCAGGGCGATGGCGGTCGCGCCATTCCGCGATGGGTTGGAGGAGCAATCACATCCTGCGTCGGTCACGCCCGGCGCGTCCGGTTGACTCGACGTCACGCGGATGCCGAAGGCTCGGACCGCCTCGGACCCCGATCCGTCGGAGGCAGACACGACGAAGGCAAAGACACCTTCCTGAGTCGGAGTACCAGACAGGGTGCCATCCGGACTCAGCGCGAGCCCGGCAGGAAGAGCACCGGTCGCGAGCGCGATGGTGACAGAGCTGCTGGCCGCGGAGGGGACGGCGCGGATCTGAAGCTTGCGCCCGTCGTCGTCGAGGTACTCGACACCTACTCTGGCAGCCGGGAGACTCGTCGTCAGGATTCGGACCGCCGCCTCGGGAGGCTGGATGCGAAGGACGAATAGAGTCTCCTCGGTCGCGCCGTCAGCGTCGACGACGCTCGCGGCGAACACGAAGGTGCCAGCCCGGGAAGGCTCGCCGACGAGCTCAGCGCCCATCAGCTCGAGACCGGGAGGCAAGTCGGGAACCGCGAAGGAATAGGGCAAGCGCCCGCCCTCCGCGCTGAGCTCGGAGCGATAACTCTCCCCGGCGATCGCATCTGGGAGCGCGAAGTCTCTGAAGCGGACGCCCCCGTCGTTCCTGAGCGAGCGAAGGACGAGTGTACGCTCGGCTTCGGCGCCCACGTCGTCGGTGACCACGACGGCGAACGACCGGCTCCACCCTCCTGCGGTGGCGGTGCCGACGAGCGCGCCGGTGGAGGTCAACGAGAAGCCTCGCGGAAGGCGCTCGGAGCGGAACGTGAGCGGAGGAATGCCCCCGGTGGCGATCAATGGGTATGAGTATCGCTGTCCCACGCGCGCCGAAGGGACCGCGCTCGTGGCGAGCTCGAGCGCCCGCGGGACGGCCACGATGAGGATCGTGAGTTGGGCTTCGATCGTTCGGACACCGTCAGAGGCGCCGATCGTGATGCGGAAGTCTCCTTCGGACGAAGGTTGGCCCGAGATCTTTCCCGTCGACACCTCGAGCGAGAGTCCGGGGGGGAGCGACTCGCCCGAGAAAGTCACCGCGCCGCTGGCTCCAGCAACCTCGAGCAGCGCCGAGTAGGCTTGGCCCACGACCCCCACTGGCAAGCGACGAGTGCGGAAGCGGAGCGGATCCGCCTCCAGGCGAAGGAGACCCTCGGAGGCAAAGACGTTGTTGGACTCGTCGATCTCGCCCACCCGCGAATCGGGATCGAGCAGATATTCGACCACGTAGTCGCCCGACGTGAGTCCGGATGGCACCACGAAGGTGTCCGCGCCTAGATCCGCGGCGCCCGGGTCCAGCGCCACCGTGTCGCGGCCCAAAACGATCGAAGCGGAGGCGAGGGCCGAGCGGAGTCTGACGAGATACTCGAGCTGCCCCGGTGCGTTTCCCAGGTTTTCGAGGCTCCGCGCGAAAGTGACCGATTCGCCAGCCGCTGCGACGACAGGAATTCGAAGCTCCGTCGTCACGAAGTCGGGGGCCGGGTCCAAGATCTCGATCGCCGGGAGGAGGAGTGCGACATTGTTAGTCTCTCGGTCCTCGTCCACGACGTTCAGCCCATCGGCGACCAAGGCGAGAAAGTAGGGTCCTGGGTCGATGTCCGGAATCACGACGGACTCCAACACTTCGATCCGTTCGTGGGGCGCGAGGTCCCTCACTTCGCTCTCGAAGAGGAGCGGGTCGGCGTCGGTGACCAAGCGGTTTCGGCTCAAGAAGATGCGATATTGGAACCCACGGGCGGTCTGAGCTCCGAGGTTCTCGATCACACCCAGGACCTCATAGCGCGAGCCGCGGAAGGCCCGTGAGTCTCCGGCGACGGAGGGAGCGCCGAGATCTGGCCCGAGGAGCGTGATGGGTTGGGCCGAGGCCGCGACGTTGTTGTACTCGTCGACCTCCTCGATCAGTTGATCCGGATCGAGCGCCACGAGCACGAACCACGGTCGAAGCCGCGCGACGTCTTCGGGGACGGTGGTGGTCAGGGTGACTTGGAGTTGCTCGCGACCTTCGAGCGACACCGTTCCGCGCCCGATCTCCTGGTCACTCGGGTCGAGGGTGACGTCGCTCGAGAGGTGGGCGGTCCACGCAGTCGACGCGCGGGGACCGGCGTTGGCGAGCGCCGTTCGAATCACGAGCGGCTCGCCGGCGCCGGAGGTGCTCGGCGCTTCGACGTAGACGACGGAGAATTCGCTCACGGTCGGGAACAGCTCACTCATCCCGACGTTGTTGACTTCTTCCACCTCTGGGATTTGGTGATTTGGGTCCACGACGAGGAGGTACCGGACGTACGACGGAGGCAGGGCCGGGATGGTCACGAGCGACTCGACGAGTATGGTCTCGCCTTGACCGATGTGGTCCGAGCTCAGTGCGAGAGCCGGGTCGCCGGCATCGAAGATGTCGTCGTACGAGAGGTACAGTCCCCACTCGACGTCGAGCTCGGAGGACGCGCTGAAGAGCTCGAGATGGACGGGGACCGTGTCGCCGGGGGAGGCCGGCGGGGCCTCGATGATGTAACCGCTGACGTCGTCTCCGATGGGTATGGGCTTCGAGTAGCCGATGTTGTTGGCTTCGCTGGCCTCGATGATTTGGCGCGTGGGATCGACGACGGAGGCGAGGAGAAAATACCCGGGAAAAACGTCGCCCGGGATGGTCGCGGTCACCGTGAGGGTGACTTCGTTTTGTCCTTCGACGTTTGGAAAGACGGCGTGTCCAATCAGAGCGTCGCGACCCACGACGAGCGGCTCACCGTAGGAGAGGTAGAGGTCGACGCCGATCTCCGAGGCAGGCGGCGTGCCGCGGCCGACGTTGGACACGGTCACGTTGGCGAGGATGGGAGCGCCTGGGAGCGCGCCGCCGGGAACGGCGATCGAGGTGACGAGCTCGGGTCCGGCGGGGACACCGAAGGTGATGACTTGATTGGCCAGCGTCATGAGTGAGGAGAAGGCACAGACCTGATTCACGGAGCACGTCAGGCCTGGAATCATGGTGCTTCCGTCGAGCCCTTCGATGCCGACGTAGCCGCTCCACTCGGTTTGATCGGGTCCCGGAGCGCTCGGGCCGTAATGAAAGCGGATCTCGCCGGACTCAGTCAGGCGGATCTGAAAGGTGGCCCGGGTGCTGGGGCTGCGCGTGGGTTTCTTCATGTTGCGATATTCGACGACGAGCTCGCGATCGGGTGCGGTCCCGAGGCTGGCGGCCACGACGTCGGAGGTGGGTGGGTTGCCGTCGACGATGAGATCGTCCCACCAGGCGGCCAAGATGGGATTCGGGGGCTCGGGCGTGGGAAATCCGGACCAGGGGCCTGGGATGTAACTCCGCTCGCAGATGTTTTCGAAGTTGCAGGACTCATCCCACAGGCAGCCGTCGTTGCAGGAAGCCTGAAGGGAGATGGCGCCGTTTTCGCCGATGGCGACGTGAGTGAAGATCCGGTTCGCGTAGGTGAATTCGAAGCCGATGGGGATGGTGACCGCGCTGTCCCAGAGGACGGGGATCGAATCGCCCACGATGGGGACGAATGGAGCGGGCCGTTGAGTGGCGACATAAAACGTCGGCGTCTGCGCGAGAGCGGCTGTCGAAGCCACGAGCACACTCAGGGCGAGGATCGCGGGGAGACGCGAAGGCGAGCCGGAGTGCTGCGAGATCCTGGGAATGTTTCGAATCATGAGTCCCCTCCGAGGGTGGGTCAGTCAGAGATCAAGGGCTCCACTGGGCGGCGTGCTCGAAGCCGTCAGTGTTGACGCCAGGGAGCGGGATCGCGGGTCCGTCGACGCCGGTCGAGGGGTCGATGGGTGCGAAGAAGATGTCCCAGCTTCGCGCGAGGCTCGCGTCGCGTTTGCTGGCGAAGCTGATGAAGCGCCCGTCTTTGCTCCAGTTGGGAAAGCTGTTGGTGGCGCCCGCTTCGCCGTTCAGGTTGGGGAGGGTGAGGACGTTGCCGGATTGGTCGGAGGCGACGAGCTGAATGTGGCCGTCCATGGACGACATCGTTCCCTGAGCGCTGGGGCTGTAGGCGTACACGAGCCAATTCCCGTCGGGGGAGAATTGCGGGTAGTAGTTGGCGGCGCCGTTGCCGCTCGCGCCGGCTAGGGGCACAGGGACTCCGCCGCGTTCGTCGATCATCATGATGTCGCAGGGGCCCCAGAACCCGAAGCCACCGCCGATCTCTCCTCGCACGAAGGCGATGACTCCGTTCGGGCCCCACGTCGCCATCTTTTGTCCCCGGGTCGGGTCGTTGGCGCCGGGGAGCTCGCCCAGGTAACCGCCGAAGACGGATCCGACGTGGAGTCGATCTCCGTCGGAGTAGATGAATTGGTACGGGGGGTTCGAGTTCGGGTTGGGTCGCCAGGTGATGAAGTTCGCGTTCGATGCTTGGAAGGGCAGGACGACTTCGACGTCGAACTCGGTGTCTACCACGCGGAGCTCGAAGTTACCTTCGCCGATCACCGCGAGGTAGCGTCCGTCGGAGGAGATCGTGTGGCAACCCGCGCAGGCTCGACCGGTGCGTGAGCCCCAGTAGGGTTGCGGGATCTGAGCGCCTTGGAGCGGCATGCGAACGATGTCGCCGCTGCCGTTGTTCGGAATCTCCCAGTAGTAGAGGTAGCGACCGGCCTCGACGGGGACGATGCTTGGACCGCCGGTGATCGCGACGTACACGATGGGCTCGGCGGGGTCGTCGGAGCCCACGGCGAGCTGCGCGGTGTCTCCCACGGCGTCGGCCGGTGAGTATCTGACTTCGAGCGCGTGAGTTTGCCCGGGGTCGAGATCGAAGGGTAGGACAGGCGGAGCCACGAACGAGAACTCTTGGTCGGGGATCGAGAAGACGAGGTCGGTGACGGTCGTTCGTTGGGAGCCGCAACCGATGAGGTTGACCGTGCGCGTGGTGGGTTGCTCGACGGAGCCGAAGTCGAGGTTTCGCGGGTCGACGCAGATGCTGGGGCTTGGGCTCGCGCCGAAGACGGGTACGCCCAGCTCAGGTGTGTCGGCGTCGCTGGAGCGGACCGAGACGAGGCCGCTTGCCGCGCCGATGCGGAAAGGTCGGTATTCGAGGGTGACGGGGGTGGACTCACCTGGGCCGAGGCGCCGGGGGAAGGCCAGGAGATTGCCGAAGCCAGGATCGCTGCTGGTATCGAGGAGCACGTCGTAGACGTCGCAGAGCGCCTCGGAGACGTTCTTGAGTTGGATCGTGACGTAGGACGATTCACCGCGGGCGACGAGTCCGAAGTTGAAGAAGGCGGGGGAGGCTTCGAGATCGCAGTCACCCGCCGCTTCGGTGTTTCCAACGAGGTCCACGGTCACCGGGCCGGCGCCCGTTTCTGCGAGCAAGATCCCCTCCTCGGGGAGGCCTGCCGCTCGGGGTGAGTATTGGATTCTGACCGGCTCGGACTCACCGGGGCCGAGGATTTTCGGGAGTGAGTGTGCGCTCACGACGGAGAAGCCGGCGGTGCTCGTGGCGGAGAGGGAGGCGAGCGTGCAGTTTTTGGAGCCGAGATTTGCCAAGAGCGCCGTTCGCTCCGCCGATTGGCCAGTGAGTACGGTTCCAAAGGTGAGGCGGCCAGGAAACGCGGAGAGTTGGCAGTCTTCGACCCCGATGGCACTCACGGGGACGAGCACGCTGCGGCCGGGGCTGACTTCAGCTTTCACGAAGGCCTCGGCCGGCCCGAAGACCGTGGGGGTGAAGTGAATCCGAGCCTCCACGGAGGCGAGCGGGCGCAGCGCTCGCGGAAGGCTCGGGGCGGTCATCGAGAAACCGGGGGCGGGGGCGGGGGTCTCGGCGAACGAGACGTCGACCAGCTCGGTGTCGAGGCCTCCGCAGTTTTCGAGCTCGAGGGTCGCGGAGGCAGCATGCCCGAGCGGTACCCGGCCGAGGCTCAACGGCGAAGGGCTTGCACAGAGCGCGACCTCCGCGCCCTCGCCGCACAACGCGATGCGGGACTCCGGGCGGTTCGAAGCGTCGGTCCTGATGACGAGCGTAGCGCGTTCGGGTCCGAGGTCGGCAGGGCTGAACCGAGCGACGAGCTCTAGGTTGAGTCCTGGTGGAATTTCGGTGCCTTCCACGGGCGCGGCTTCGAGGGACCACTCGGGCGAGGTCGAGTCTTCGAGCGAAACGCCGAGGACGCGCACGGGCGAGTCACCGCGAGACTCGATCTGAATACGCCGCTCGACCGTGTCGCCTACGGCGACTTGGCCCGCCGAGGTCGAGAGCGACTCACCGCTGCAGGAAGGCGCGGGGGTTTTGATGCTGACCCGCGACAAAATGCCGCGTCCCCGAATCGGCACGAGCAGTGAGGGCTGGTCCGGATCGTTGGAGGCGATGGTGAGCGATCCAAAGCTCGCGGCAGGCACGCTCGGGAGGAACGCGAGCACGAGGTCGACGGACCCGTTCGGCGGGACGCTCGTGGGCTTGCCGCTCTCGAGCTCGAACGCGCCTGACGATGTGTCGACGTCGAGGCCGGCGATCGTGAGCACTCCCTCGGCTTGGTTGGTGAGTTTCAGGCTCGAGGTCCGGCGCTCTCCGAGAGCGACGTCGCCAAAATCGAGTTGAGTGGGCGTGACCAGGAGCTTCGGGCGAACGGCCGAGAGGTCGCCTCCTCCGTCGCAGTCACAGGCCGTCACGGCGAGGATCGAGCTCAGGCCGATGATTCTTTGGAGACGCACGCGGCCCTCTACCGCGGCCGAGAGAGACCGGGAACTCGGATTCACCATCGCCCCGCTCGGCGCTGTGCTTCGGCGCTGCGATCTCGCTGGTTTCTCCGCTCACTGGGCCAACCTCATGGTTGCGGACTCGTGGACCTGGCCGGGTCGCGTGACGCGGCGTCTGCGTGTTTCGGCGCAGAACGCTTCGCCGCGGGCCGATCCTTCTCCGACAGCCACCACGAGCTCGACGGTCTCTGCTCTCATCCGTGGAGGCGGCGCTCTGAGGACGCCGGCTTCTAAGACACGAAGCCCGTCGATGCTCACCCACACGGCGCCGAGGTCGAGGTCGTACTCGATCATCGCTGCGCACGCACCGAGCGCCGACGCGACGGCGGCGCCGGCAGCTCTCTGTCTCAAGCTCTCGCGGACGATCGGCGATGAAGCTATCCCGAGGGCGAGCGCCCGCGCGTCATTGAACGAGCTCGCGCCGACGACAGTGATCTGCACGAAACGCAGGCCCTGGGCCGCGTCGCGGGCGGAGAGCTCTACGATACGATGGAGGAGGCGAGCGAGCTCCTTGGTGAAGGTGGCGGTCTCCGGGTCGCCGGGATGAAAGGGATCGTCGCCATTGGCGGACAAAGCGATCAGCGCGTCGTTGGTGGACGGTTCTCCTTCGAGATCGAGCTGCTCGAGGGTCGTGGCGGCGGCGGATTCGACGGCCATCCGGAGCGCGTCTCTGGTGAGCGGGAGGTCGGTGAGCACGAAGACGAGCAGCGTCGCGAGGTCCGGAGCGATTCGGGACGCGCCCTTGGCGATGACAGTGATCGAGTATTTGTGACCGGAGAGTGAGAGCGCCTGCGAAACGAGCTTCGGCATCGAATCGGTGAGGAGGATCGCGTGGGCGAACTCGGTCGGATCGGAGCTCCGCCGAGCCAACAGGGCCGGGAGCGCGCGATCGATCGCTTGGACGGGCAAAGGTCGACCGAGCTCACCGGTTGCGGCCGTAAGGACCGCGCGCGGGTCGGAGGCGAGGTTCGCGGCGAGGGATGCCGCGAGCGCTTCCTCGTCTTGGGCTGCGCGCTTGGTAAAAGCGTTGGCGTTCCCGACGGTCACGAGCACTCCGGAGACCAGGTGGCCGTTGTCGACGATCGACTTCGATCGTGACACGGACGGGGCGGCCGCGAGGTTCTCGGTCGCGAGGACCCAGGCGGTGGCGGGTAGGTCGACGGAGATCAGGGCGAGGCGAAGGTCTCGCAAGGTGAGGCTGGCGGCGGAGAAGCCGCGTGGAAGGGTGACGTCGGCCATAGACCTCGATCGTCGGAAACCTTGGGCGGGTCAAGATCATGCAGGCACTTGAGGGTGCGCGGACCTCGTGAGACGAGTGGGGTGTTTCAATGGGGACCGAGTTCGGGCGCTATACGATCGTCAAGCCGGTGGGCTCGGGAGGGATGGCCGAGGTCCACCTAGCGAGACAGGTCGGGTACGGCGGCTTCGTGAAGCCGTGTGTGCTCAAACGAATTTCGCCGAGGTTTCGAGACGACGAGCGGGTGCTGCAGATGTTCTTGGAGGAGGCGCGGATCTCGGCGCTGCTCAACCATCCGAACATCGTGCAGACCTTCGATTTCGGCGAGGTCGACGGAATTCCGTTCATGGCGATGGAGCTGGTGGACGGCGTCAATCTCCTGGTGTGGATGAAGAAGCGAGCCGATGCCGGGCAGATGATCCCGCTTCGATCGGCCGTGGAGATCGTGGCGGTGCTGCTCGATGCGCTCGCCTACGCGCACAGCCTTGCAGACCTCGATGGGCGGCCGCTGAACGTCGTGCATCGAGACGTGAGCCCCCAGAACGTGTTGCTGTCGCGCGAGGGCGGTTTGAAGCTCGCGGACTTCGGGATCGCGCGCCACGAAGCTCGGGACCAACACACGCAAGGGACGGTCACCAAAGGCAAGCCGGGGTACATGGCGCCGGAAGCGAGCCTGGGTGACGCGGTCGACGGACGGGCGGACGTGTACGCGGCTGGCGTCGTGTTGGTGGAGCTGATTTCGCTCGAAAAATTTCACACGGCGGACACTCCGTTTGGCGGTCTTGCGGGGATCAGGAAGCGGGTCGACGAGCGGCTCGGTCGAAGGCCGCAGGTCCCTCTTCCGCTGGTGGAGCTGATCCACAGGCTCACCGCGATCGACCCCGACGAGCGGCCCGATGCGCAGCACGCCGCGGCCGAGTTACGGGCGGTCGCCGCGGAGCTCCCGAAGACGAAGCCGCTCGTGGAGTACTTGAGGGCGACGGTCGGCGAGGCGGTCGAGGTCCAACCGAAGGCCGAGGACGCGGGGCCTACGCCGCCTTCGCCGCGCGGTGTCTCGCCGCTCGACGAGCGCGGATGGCCGACGTTCTTCGGCAACGAGGAGCTGAAGTCCAAGAAGGACAAGGAAGCGCCGCCGCCGCCGCCCAAGCCGCTCACGCTCGGGCGCGGAGCTTCACAAGGGGCGCAAGCTCAGGGCGAAGGCGGGGCGAAAGAAGCTCCGCGCGGAAAGCTTCCGATGCCAGCGAAGGGATCGGTGGCGCAACCCGCTGGGGCACAGGGAGCGCAGCCAGGTGTGCGCGCGCCCGAGGTGAAGCCGGGGATGAAGGGAACGCCTCTCGATTTGAACGGCGTCGACGTCGGGCTGCCGAAGAGCGCCGCGCAGCGCATGATCGAGCGGGAGCGGGAAGCGCGCCGGACGCTCACGCGGCGGGTGCTCATCGTGGTCGTGCTCGCGGCGGCTTTCTATCTCGGGCCGATGGCGGCAGAGAAATTCAAGAGCCCTCCGCCGCCCAAGCCGACGTCCGGAAAGCTCGTCGTGAGCTCGAGCCCAGCGGGCGCGGAGATCCGGATCAACGACATCCCTCACGAGCGGCGAACGCCCGCGACCATCGCTGACCTTCCGCTCGCCGTGGCGCTCGAGGTGCGCGTGAGCAAAGCGGGCTACGCCGCGCGGGTTCCCAAGTTCGTCGTCACGATCCCCGAAGACGTGGCGGAGGCGAAGCTCGACGTGGAGCTCGAACCCTCGGCGCGGTTCGAGGTCGTGAGCGATCCGCCTGGAGCGACTGTGCGCGTAGGCGCCGAGTCGATTCCGGGGACCACGCCGCTCGGCTTCGATCTGGCTGTCGGAAAGACCGCGACGGTGACGATCACGGCCCCAGGGCGCCTTCCCCACGTGGTGTTCGTAAACGCAGGCAAGCCGGGCACCGAGACCCTCACGGCTTCGCTCGAGCTCGCGAGGCGCATCGAGCTCTCGTCGGAGCCAACGAACGCCTTCGTGAGCCTCGATGGTCGACCGGTGGGCCGAACGCCGCTCGACGTGGACATTCCGGCCGACAAGACGATCGTGCTCACTGTGGATTATCCAGGCCACCAGCGGGATCGACGGACGATCGACCCGAAGCGCCCGCCGCCACCGAAGCTCGAGGTCAAGTTGAAGGCGGTGCCCTTCGAGAAGCTCGAGCTCCTTCCTTCGGAGCGAAAGCGATTCTCCGAGCTGAACCGCGCCTACGAGAGCGCGCGAAGGGATCGAGCGGACATTCGAGCGCGGATCTCTTCGGCTGAAGCGAGGTTGGCGAAGATGGACTTCAGCACGCCGATGGAAGTTCAAGCGCGAGCGGAGGAGAGCTTGGAGCGCTTGAAGAATGAGGCCGTCGAGCTGGAGGGGGCCGAGGAAGAAGCGCGGGACGCGATCGAAGCGCTGAGGACCGAGGTCGTGAATCGGATCGAGTCCACGGCTCGCTGAAGCTCCGGCACTGCGATCGCGCCCTCCTATCCTAGGTTCTTCGCTTTCGTATCATCGCGAGCAGCGCGAGCGCGAGCAGGGAGACTTGGCCTTCGGTCGTGGCGCACCCACCAGAGGACACCTGGGTGTCGGGTCGGACGACGGTGAGGGCCAAGACCGCTTCCGTGCGACGGCCCGTCGCATCTTGCGCGATCAACGTGAACGGGGAGGTACCAGGACGTACGCTGATTCCTTTGAGAACGACGCTCCTTCGTGGCGCGGTCTCGCTGAGCTCGAGGCTGAAGCCGTCAGGGAGGCTCTCTCCCGGCGCGAGGCGCCACGAGATCGGTTCTACACCACCGAGCACGTCGAGCTGGAACGAGTAGAGCCGGCGAATGATCGCTTCGGGCGGATCGAGTGTCGCGATCTGAAACGTTCCGCTCGGAATGACTTGTACGAACACGATCCCCGTATCCGTCGCGGCAACTCCAGACGAGTCATTGGCGCGAACTCGAACCGGGAAGGTCCCGACCTCGGTCGCGATGCCGACGAGGTGGCCGTCTTCGGTGATGCTCAAGCCTGGCGGCGGCGTCGAGAGAGGGATGACTCGGTAGGGCGGCTTGCCGCCCGAGATCCGCAGCTCGATATCGGTTTCGACGCCCACTTCGACTGGGCCGACGTCTCCGCTCTCGACGACGACGTTCGGAGACTCGACGAGGAGCTCGAACTCCTTGGTGTCCTCGTTGCCGATCGCATCGGAGACGCGGATCTCCAGGTGGTAGGTCCCTTGGAGGATCGGGATGCCAGTCAGGATGCCAGACGGCGTGAGATCGAGCCCGGTCGGCAGCTCTGGCGCGTCCCAGGCGTAGGGCGGCTCGCCGCCCGCAGCCACGAGCTCGAGATGGTAAGGAAGGCTCACCGTGCCTACCTCGAGGTCTGGCGTGGCAATGACGAGCGCGACGCCGCTTTGGGCCACCTGAATCGAGTAGTGGCGCAAGGCCGTCAAACCTACCGATGCGACCGAGACGTCGAGCTCGAACGTGCCGGAGTCGAGGGGGTTGCCAGCGAGCACGCCCGTGCTGTCGAGGTTGAGTCCGTCCGGCAGGCGACCGCCTGCGACGCGGAAGCGGTGATGTCCGTCGCCGCCCGTGGCCAACAGGCGCGCGTAATACGGGATGAAGACGGTACCGGCGGGCAAGTCCAACGTGTCGAGCGAAAGGGTCGCGATGCGCACATTGAGCGGCAAGGTAGCGAGCCGCGCGTCTCCTTCGTGCGTCTCGGGCACGGCCAGATCCGGATCGAGGATCGCGCCCACGTAGTAGTCGCCGGCGCGAGCACCGGCGGGAACCGTCGCGTTCACTCGCAGCGTCAGCGACTCATTGGCTTCGAGCTGCACGTCATCGGCTGTTGCGATCAAGAGATCGTCGGTGCTCAAAGCAGTATTCGACGAGAGGTGGATCGAGGATCGAAACGCCGCCGGGAGCTCTCCCGCGTTGCGCAGCGTGAGGTCGACGTGGATTTGATCTCCGGGCGCCGCGGAGCTCTCCGCGACACGAACCGAATCGATCACCAGGTCGGCGGTTTGGGCTCGTACGCGCGTGCGCGTGGCCCCGAAGCGCACGTTGTCGAGCTCGTTGAGCTCGAGGATGCGATCGTCGGGATCGACGACGACACCAAAGTAACCGCGACCCACGAACCCTTCCGGTACGGAAACGCGCTCGACGAGCTCGAGCTCTACGTTGGCCGCGCCGTGAGCGACGCCTCTCGCCCACACGCTCGAGTCTGCGGCTGTAGCGCGGGGACTGAATACGATCGCGTATTCGAAGTCCGCGGTCTCCGCGCGGGACGTGGCTCGAAATCGAACGTCCACCGACGCACCCGCCACTGCGACGATCGGCACCTCGACGTTGCGAATGACGAGATCGGGCGCCGCGAACGCGGTCGCCGACGAGAGCAGGAGTACAGGTGTCAGCATCCGCACGACTCCAATGTAGGCAACGCGAACGAGATGCGCCCTCCGTCCTCCGGCGGAGTCAGGAAACGAACGAAGCTCGGCGAGTCATCCGGACATCCCCGGTAACGCAAACACGAACGAAGCCGCCCCTCGCTTCGGCGTGCTCGAAGAACCACGCCCAAACCGGTCTTCGAAGCCAGGGTCGCCGCAGCTTCCCGACCTTCAGGGACAGCCGGACGAGAGTGAGGTGCCCTCGAAAAACGGAGTCTCCACATCGTCGAACACCACTCGCTCGGTCGCGACTTCAGGCACCACGCCGTCGCGGATCGTCTGATACAGGCCGAACGCGGCCCTCGCGACGAGCCCATCGGCGATGTCGAGCGTGCCCTCCGAGTACAGCTCGATGCCCGCCAGCGTGCTGTCCGTGAGGGCGAAGTGTCGAAGCTCGAGCTCGGCGCACGTGACGAACACACCCGCCCCAATCGCATAGTGAAAGCCGGCGATCGCGGGGATGTCGCGCGTGGTCTTCGTGCGAATCTCGGAGAGCCTCGCCACCGCGTTGCCGGCCAGCGTGATCCCCGTTTCGCCGGTGTCCTCGATCAGCGCTCGCTCGAGCTCGGCCGTGCCTCCGTACACTACGATCCCCGAACCTGCTGCGTTGATCCTTCGCCCCGCGCGCTCCACTCTGAGCTGCGCGATTCGAGTCACGATGACGTCGGAGAGAAGGCTCTCCTGCAAGCGCATCACGAGGCCGACCCCGACTGATCCATCGACTCTGATACGCGACATCACGGCCTTGCCCCCCAGGTACTCGGCGACGAGGCCCGGGCTCATGTAGCTCGTCTCGGAGAAAGAACCGGGGATCAGATCGAGCTTCTTTCGAGGCCGAGTGGAAAGAACGTCGACGTCGGTGAGCTCGGCGATCGAACGCTGGATGGAGATCCCGCGCCACGCCTGATCGCGAACGGCTACCCGCGTGATCGAAATCTTCGCATCCTCGGCTTCGATCGCGCCGTCAGGGTGCGCCGAGGCTTCGGAAGGCGCTCCAACGACCTCGAGGTCCTCCACGTCGAGCGAACCGCCCTCGTGCTGCAGGAAGCGACCCTTCACGTTGCGTACTCGCGTGCCCGACAGCGAGACGGTCGACCCGCTGACTTCGAACACGATGAGCGGCCGATCGTTCGAGATGACGAGCCCGGCGAGCTCGAGCGTGGATGCTTTTGCGGTGACCCGCGGAGCCGGCCCGACGTGGGCTTGTCTCCAGATGAGCCGACTCTCGTCGAGTGTGATCGTGCTGCTCGACGCCCACGTGTCTCCTAGCGCTAGCTCGGCGGCCGCGGACTCGAGCTTGCTCGAGCGCAGCGAGAACCGATTCATCGCCAAGGCTCCATCAGTGATCGAGATCTTGGAGCGAGTCTCCAACGCGAGATCGGTGAGCTCATGGTCTCCGCCGGTCAAAATAATTTGACCTCCAACCAACAAGACCATCGAGCCTTCGCATCGCGACGAGGTCCGCCAGGCTCCGCCCGAGACCGTCACTTCGTTGGCGCGCAAGGAGGGCGCGTCGATCACAGAGCTCGCGAGGGCCACGCCGAAGAGCTCGACCGAAGCTCCGACCACGTTCACGGTGTCCGCGGAGAGCCCCGAGAGGTTGACGGGTCCTGTGAGCACGCCGGCCGACAAGCTGGTCTCGGCGGCGCAGACGCCGACGATCGAGATCGCGTGCGGCACCGAGATCGAGCCGACGACGTGCGCTCCTCTCGCCAACGCGATCGTGTCGTCGAGGGATGAAGCCGCGACGGCCAGGGCGAGGGTCGCAAAGGGAGCCTCGATGGTGCCGTCACCGCCGTCGGGCGCGGACGGATCGACGTAGAGCGCGCTCGCAGGCAGCCCAGCAGCGTAGGAACCGCTTGTGGGACAAGGATCTCCGATGGGCGCGCACGATGCGGATCCGACGAACCGAGCGCTCCCAAGTTCACACGGAAGGATCTCGCCAGACGGATCGCGATCGCCAGACGGATCGCAGAGCCCATCGTGATCGATCCAGCCCGCCGGACAATCGGGGATCGGCGGGAGGACAGGCGCGGTCGGCGAGGCCGGAGCGGCCGGGGGGGTCGACTCGCATGGGATCGCGCAGAAACCGCCGTCGATACAATCGCGCGACCCAGCGGGACACGCCCCCTCATCGATCCAGCAGCCCTGTTGGGCTGGGCAGTCCGCCAAGCTCGGCCCTTCGATGCGAAGGTCGGCGACCGGAGCGCCAAGCAAAGAAACAGGCTGGCCGTCGAGCACGAGCTCGAATGGGCCGGGCGTGACACCAGAGAGTCCGGATCGGAACGCACGCGAAGGGCTCGGCAACGGGCGTCCTGCGACGACGAGGCGGACCTCTCCGGGTGTCAGCTGCAAAGCTTCGAGCGGCCGATCGTAGAGCAGCACGGTCAGGCTCACTTCGGGCCCGACAGAATCGGCCTCCACGGGTGTGGCGTTCCTTGGGGTGGCGGCGATGAGCTTGTCGCCTCCGAAGAGCCCTCCGTAGAAGAGCAGATAACTCTTGGTCTCCTCAGTGACGAGGCTGTCGAGCTCGAACTCGACGAGCTCGACGGAGTGACAACCGGCCAGGGAGTGACAACCGGCCAGGAGCGCGGCTGCAGCAGAGAGCGCTCTCACAACGGCGAGAACGTCGCTCCGACCGCGGGTGGCTCGATCGCGACGATGTACTCGGCTCGACGGTTGCGGGCTTCGTCGGTTTCGTCTGGTGTGTCGACGTAGAGGCGATCTTCACCAAAGCCTACGAACAGAATGGGCACGCGCACGCCGCGTTTTTTGAACCACGCGCCGATGGTTCGCGCGCGATCGCGAGAGAGAGTCTTGTTCATCGCGCGATCACCGACGGTGTCGGTGTGGCCCGCGATGAACAGCTTGATGGCGGCGAGCTTGCCATACTTCTGGATGGCGTCATTGACGAGCACGTAGCTCTTCTCGAGCTTAGGGGACTCGTCTTTGGTGATTTCGTACGAACCCGAAGCAAAATGGACTTCTTCGTGGGGGATGTCGACGCGCCACGGGAAGAGCTCCACGCCGCCGAAGAATCCGTAGTCGTCGAAGACTTGCACGTTCATTCGCATGACGTTGCCCGCGTTCTCTTGGGTGTAGCTCACCTCGGCCTCGGACGCGGGTGCAGGCAGCTTGATCTCGGTCGTTCCAAGCGGCGTGCCCACGTCGGACATCAGCGACACCTCGATCCGCCTCACCGGACGAGGCGCGACGACACGAAGCTTCTTGAGGGCGAGATCGACCGATTCGGGGGGTACGGAGACGTTGAGCGCGGCGAGGAGCTCACACTCGATCTCGATCGGCATCTGGCCGACCTCCTTGCCGTTCTTGAGCGCGAGGAAGCCAGAGAAGTGAGCCGTGCCGACGCGATCGATGGGCAGGTCGAAGCGGCGCGTTCGCCCCGCGAGCATTCGACCGGTCGAGTCCCCGAGCCGACGGCCGTCGGTCTTGCGCACGACCTCGAGCGCGATGTCGTCGACCATCACGTTGGTGTGGACGACGATACCGGGGGGCTGGCCGCCCTGTTGGCCCTTTGGAAAAAACTCCACACGAATGGCGTCTTCGGCCGCGGCGGAGAAGGGAACGAGGACGCCGAGCAGCACGCCGACTTGGACGCGGAGACACTTCGCGCGGGTCGAGCTTCGACCGCGCGCAGCTCCGACTCGTGAACCCATCAGACCTGCGTGTTGAGGGTCTGCTTCACCGCGGACGTGCCCTTTTCGATCACCTTCGAGGTGAGCTCGAGCTCCTGCGTGAAGCGATAAACGCCGGCTTGCAGCGCGAGCAGCTCAGATGAGCTGAAGTTCCGTCCGGACATCGCGAGCTGCATGATCTTTTCGAGCTTGTTCTGGCCGCCCATCACTTCGCCCATCATCTTGTGAAGGCCGCCGCTAATCGCCGATCCGCGATCGAGCGTCCGACCGACCGCAGGAACCGCCGGCGCCCGCTGCGCGCTCAGCGCACCGCGTAGCACGTCGATCGATCCCGGGCTTTGAACCCCAGCTTGTCCTTGCACGCCGCCGACGCCCTGAACGCCTTGAGGCCCTTGGACGCCACCGACCTGCTGGGACTGAAGGACGTTCTGGAACTGGCCTCCGCCCTTGGCTCCATCGACCTGCCCAAGCTGCTCGGCTTGCTGCATGGCCTGCTGGAGCTCCTTCATCATCTCGCTGGCCGCTTTGGCCGCTCCACCAGTGACAGGCTCGCTCATGGGATCTCCTTGCTCAACGCGTTCGCCGAGCGGTTTCGATCAAGATTATCGGATGCTGGGCCTCGAAGGTTGCGCGACAGATCAGCCCTTTGCATCGGCTCGTCTGGTGGGTTTGGACTTGGTCTCTTGGTCCTCCCAGTGCTCGTCGACGAGCGTCTTGAGGACCCGCGCGAGCTTGTCGATGGCACGAGCGTGTAGGCGGGAAGTCCACGACTTGGAGAGGCCGAGCGTCTTGCCGATCTCCTCGAGCGAAAGTTCTTGATAGTAATAACTCTCGATGAGCTTGCGCTCCTGATCGGGGAGCTTCTCCACGGCGGCTTTGACGATCTCGCGGTTCTGGAGAAGTTCGAGGGACTCGTCGACGGCCGGGCCTCGATCGTCCTTGACCTGAAAGCCTTCCATCGCGTCGAGCGCGGTCACGTAGATCGTGACGAGCCCGGACACGACGTCGGCGAGCTCCCGGACGGCCTCGTCGTCGGACTGGGCTCCTCGGCGTGCGCCTTCGCCCGCGATCGGAGCGACCTCGCGATCATGGACATGGGTGAGGTACGCGTTGGAGCGCTGCTCGACGCGGTATTTGGCGTACTCGGTGCGGTTGACCCAACCCATGCCGCGCAACCCGTCGTAGATCGAGCCGCGCACGCGGTAGTACGCGAAGGTCATGAAGCTCGCGCCGAACTTGGCGTCGAAGCGGTCGTAGGCCTCGAAGAGCCCGAGGATGCCGTAGCTGACGAGGTCGTCGAACTCGATGTCCTTGGAGAGCGTCTTCCACACGGTGCCGGCGATCGACCGGACGTACGGCATGTATTGATCGGTGAGCTGTTTGCGCGACATCCCTTGCGTAGGAGGAGGAATGCCTTTGGGCACATCCTTCTCGTCGGGCATGACGTCGGGGATCGAGATCAGCTCGAGGTCGTCGATGGGCTCGGGCGGAAGCTCGTCCGTCTCGTCGGTCTCGGGAACAGTGTGGACGGGGACGGGCTTGGCCTTGGCCGCTCTGCTCGCAGAGCGCGCGCGAGGCTTCTCCGCGCCTGACTTGGCGACGGCGCTTTTGCCGCGCTTGGGCGGCGTACGCTTCATGGGGACTTCGGCAGCCAAGTCGACCTTCGGCAGTGTCTCCGCCCGCTCAGCCCTTCGCCAGTTTCTTGAACTGGCCTTTCAGGCGCTTGGCGAGCGCTGGATCGCGTTCGATGAGCTCGGTGACGGCTTCCTCCAGCTTCTCCTCCGGGGACTCGTCGTCCTCTTCGTCGTCCTTTTTCTTCTTTTTCTTGCGCCGCTTCATGTTGGGGAAGCGGTCGTCGATGACGAGGGAGACGAACTCCTTGGTGGCCTCGCGCTCGGTGAGCTTTCCGCTGGCCAGTTTTTTGGCGAGGTCTCGAACTTGTCCGGTGAGCTGAGGGCGCGCAGATTGTTGAGCCTGTTGGGCTTGCTGAGACTGCTGAGCGCCTTGAGCTTTCTGAACTTGGCTCGCGAAGTCGGCTTTTTGAGTCTGAGCTTTGTCGACCTGTCCCGCTTGGGGCGGAACCATTGGCCCTCCAGGCCCACCGATCCGAGGCACCTCAGATCGCTCCGGCGTCGAGCGCGTCCATGAGGCTCTGAGCAAACGAGCCCGCGGGCCCGTCTCCGTCGAGCTCGATCGCACGCGAGAGCGCCTGCTTGGCCTCCTCTCGCTTTTTCTGGAAGAGCAACGCCTCGCCGAGGTGCGCGTGGCCGAGCGCGCTGTCCGGCACCCGCGACAAGGCCTCTTTGTGAAGCTTCACCGCGCGGTCGAACTTGCCTTGGCTGAACGCAAGGTTGCCCTGGCAAATCACCGGCACTTCGGAGTGGGGCACGAGCGCCGCCACTCCAGCGAAGATCTCCTCGGCCTCTTTGAACTTCTGCATCTCGAGGTAGAGATACCCAGCCTCGAGCAGCAGGGCGATTTCGGCTTGAGGGACCTCCACGAGTCCTCCAACCATCACGGGGTCAGCCATGCGGCCCGAGGATACTCGGTTTCGGGAGGGAGCGCCCGTCTCTTTCGCCTAGGGGAAGGATCGAGAGCACGGGCGAAACGGAATCTGCGTGGCGCAGTCGCGGAGAGTGGGGTCTCGGTGCCAGATAGCCGAGGTCGGATCGTTGTCGAGGGGGGCTCGGTGCCAGATAGCCGCAGGCAAGATGCCTGCGGTCCCAGGGATCTGCGATCCCAGGGCCGAGGGATCAGCGGACGTTGTTGAGGGCGTTCTTGGCGGCGTCGTGTTTGGTCTTCATGATGTTCGAGACCAAGTTGAACTGCCGCGTATCCTGCTGAATCTTCTCTTGGAGCTGCAGGTACTGGAGGTTGAAGCTGGCCTGGAACTCGGCCATCTGCTTCGTGGCGCCCATCATCTTCTGGTACGCGTCACCCCCCTCCGTCCCGGCCGCGGACACGCCCGAGGAGCTTCCGCCCATCGACGAGGGCGCGAAGTTGGAGGGCGACTGGTTCATGTTCGTGCTGTAGCCGGGGGAACGGCCGGGGATCGCGAGGCCACCGTCGGCGCCGTAGCTGCCGACCGCCGCGCGGCTGCCGCCCGCGGGGCCGCTGCCGCCGCTGAGCCCGAAGGCGCCGGTGCCCACGCCGGCCGAGGCCACGCCGCCGCTCGCCCCACCGCCACCGCCGTACGCGGGGCCGCTGACGTTGCTGGCGAGGTTGGCGCCGGCGACCGCCGCCGACACGATGGCGCTGCCCGGGATGAACGGAGCCGCGACCTGAAGGCCTTCCATCGCGACGTTGCTCGCCTTGAGCAACCCATCGCGCATCACCGTCCCGAAGTCCGTCTTCGGCGTCTGACGGGTGCTCGTCGCGACGGTGGAAAGGCGAATCGAGGGTCCTTGAAGCTTGGTGGTGTCGAGCGGCTGGTTCATTTTTTACTCCGGATTCGAGACCGTAACCGGCCCCGTTATCTCTTCGTCGTTCGCAGGTCGTTATCGGCGTGAACCGATCGGCGTTGCGTAGAATTTTTTTCTTCAGCCGCCGCTCTTGGCGATCGCGTCCTTCGTCGAAAACAAATACTCGAAGAGGTCCGCGGTTCGCTCGTAGGCTCCCATCGCCTTCTTCGCCGGGCCCCTCAGCTTCTGATCCCCCGTCCGCGAAAGCTCCTCGAGCTTTTCGTAGCTGGGCCTGAGCGCGTCCGCGACCTTGTCAGCAGACCCAGACTCCAACCAACCCTCGACCAGCGGGAAGCCGGCCGAGATCGACGGAGGCTCTTCCTCCTTGGCCGCGCTCTTCGACGAACGCTGCCCCGCAGTGGAACGTACGTTCGGCTTCCTCAGGTCCGAGATCTTGAAGCTCGAAAGCTCGTCTTTGCCCTTCGCCATGGGACCGATCATTTCCCACGTCCGAGCCGGCGTTTCAACGGGAGCGGCGTCAGTCGGCGTCAGTCGGCGTCAGTCGAGGTCAGTCGAAGTCAGTCGAAGTGGCGCGGGTTTCGATTCGCACACACCTCTTCGAGGTTGGACACCTTGTCCGCGTCATCGTCGATGTCCACGAACAAGTCGCTCGCCGCAAACGACAACACGTACTCCTCCCGATCCCAGTCCGTGAGGTCGGCCTCGGCAAACGCCGTCGCCAAGTTCAGGTCGACCGGATCACCCTCGATGGAGACGAAATAAACGAGCCTGAACTGTCGAGGCTCTCCCGCCGGTACGTCGAGGCACACCCCCTCGATGAGCTTCTGCTCCCCATCCGCCCGCACGGACAGATCACAGTCGCCATGACCGGAGATCTGCAGCTTGGCCTGCAGTCCTTGGATGTCGCAGGCCAGCTGATGCGGACGCAAAGCGATCGACATGGATCCGTAGTCCGTGGCCCCGCACGCTACGGACAGTAAAGAGAGCGCGAGGGCGGCTCGGCTCAATGCATCGCCTCCACCGGGTTGGGTGCGCGCACGACGATGTCCACCGCGTCCACGCCGCCGCTCGTGAGCGCGAGCGCGAGCACCGCGCCGCCCCCTACCGTCACGCCGATCGCGGTCCAGAACCACCACGCGCCGAGGACGCCCCCGCGATCGCCTTCGTCCGGCACGAGGGGCAAAGGCTTGGGAACGAGCTCGGGCTCCGGCGTGTCGGCGCCGGGACGATACACCCGCACCACGTTGGGCTTCTCCGGAGATCCTACTCGCGCAGGGCCGTTGCCCTGCTCGTCGAACGCCTCGATGAAATATTCGAGGTCGGCGGTGACCTGCTCGGCAGGGATCGCCGCTTCGTACTCGGCGCCCTTCTTCTTCAGCTCGATGGCGTCGAACTCGGTCGTGCCTCGGATTCGAAACATCAGCGTCGGCGCGAACACCGCGCTCGCGTCTTCGATCTTCGCTCGGATGGCGATCGGAGCACCGTGAGGCGCGGACTCCACGCGTACGTGTGTGATCGCCGGAGGCTTCTTGTCGGGCGCACCCGCACCCATGACGGCCAGCGAGACTCCGACGAGCGTGAGCCAGCTCGGAGCTCGCGTCGATGGCGACACGCTCACCTCAAGGTCCGATTGAACAACAACGAAACGACCAGCGGCGTGGGCTGGCCCGGTCGCATCAGCGAGAAGCGGTGACGTTTGCCTGCGGCCACGGGCCCCTGAGGCGTGCGGCCGAGAGAGATGCCGTCATGTTTGGTGATGGCCCACGGCCGAGCGTCGACCTTCACCGAGATGCCATCACCCTCAACGACGTAGTCGAGCCGCACCTCGTAGCCGATCTCACCACCGGTGAGCACGATCTCGCCCTTCTCCGATCGCAAGATCAAACTCGCCGGCGAAGACCCCGCGGACCTGCCGAGGTGCTCCACAGACATCTCCACGGAGGTCGAAACGGTAAGAATGCCGACGCGCTTCTTGTCGTCTTGAGGCGCTTCTTGCACAGGCTTGGCGACCTCCCGGCGAGGCTCGGGTTCCTTTGGCTTGTCGGGCTCCTTGGCGGGCTTGTCGGGCTCCTTGGGCTTGTCGGGCTCCTTGGGCTTGACCGGCTCCGGATCTTTGGAAGGCTCAGGCTCAGGCCGAATCACTCGCGTCGGAGCCACGCCCGCGTCGAGGACCGCAGAGATGCGATTGTCGAGCTCGTCCTCCGCCGGACGAATCACCTTCCTGCGATCGCCGGCGTCTTCGGACGCCGACGCAACCGGCTCTCGACGCTCCCGAGGCTCACGCGGCTTACGGCGACGTGGCTCTCCGCGCGAAGGAGACGGCTCGACCAAACTCGCGGGCTCGGGGATCGGATCGGGATCCGCCGCCGCCTCAGCGGGCTCGAGCGGCGCAGAACCTTCCGGGAGATCGTCCACGGGATGAGCGACCGCGAGCGGCACGGACGCGTCGAGCGTGGTCGTGTCGGGCACCAACGGCGCGACGACTCGCTCGGGGTCGGGAGCCTTCTCGGACAAGGGCGGGAGCGGATCGGAGGCCGGCTTTTTGATCTCCAACACCGCCTGCATGCCGATGAAGCCGGCGAGCACGGCGAAGACGAACACACCCACGCCAGCGATCACCGCGTTGCGACGCGTGATCTTTTGAGGTCGAACGAGCCCGGACGGATCGGACGCAGGAGGCGTCTTGTCTTGCACCGAGACGGGCGCGAGGCCCTCGGATCGCATGCTGACCGGCGCGCCGAGGGTAGACGGGAGCGGCTCGGCCAAAGCGGCCGCAGCGGTGCGCTCGCCAGGCAACGGTAAGCTCGAGAACGAAGGATCAGGAACCTCCGGCGGAGGGCGCGAAGGGGGCGTCTGCGGTTTGGTCGGCGTTCGCGGCGCAGGCGGTCGATCACTCTTGGTCGCTTCGACCGGAAGCTCCTCGGGCGCAGGAGGTGGAAGCGACACGACCGGCGCAGGCGGAGGCAACTTGCCTTTGGTGATCTGACTCGATCGACGAGAACGCGCGGCGAGATCGTCCTCGTCGCCGTGCACCGTGACCTCTTCGTCACTCCAGGGCCGCGCGATCGGATGGCCGAGCGGCACCTCCGGAAGGCTGTCGACCGGGACCTCCGTAGCGTCCGGAGCTGTCGCGCGATCGGCTTCTGCGAGTAGGCGATCCTCTTCCTCGATGTCGTCGACGAACATTCCGTGAAGGAACAAGGAGAGGTCTTGCTCCTCGGGCAACACGCGACCCGTTCGAAGGAGGTCGCGGAGGTCGTCGCGCATTTGCAGCGCGCTTTGGTAACGGTCCTCGGGCTTCTTCTGGAGCGCCCGCTCGAGGATCGCGTCGATCGGCGCGGCGTCGGGACGTCGCGCCGAAGGCGGAGCCACGTTGTGGCGCTGGATCGCTTCGAGCGAGAGCACTACGTTTTGGCGGACGAACGGGTTCTCGCCGGTGACCATCTCGTAGAGCACGATGCCGAGCGAGAAGATGTCCGATCGGCGATCGAGCGGATCGGCCGCCGACTGCTCGGGGGACATGTAGACGAACTTGCCTTTGATCGTTCCGGTCGCGGTGTGGACCGAGGTCATCTCGCTCTTGGCGATGCCGAAGTCGATGACCTTGAGGTCGCCGTTGTAGCTCACGAGCACGTTGTGCGGGTTGATGTCGCGGTGGATGATGCTCATCGGACGGCCGCGGATGTCGCGAGCGTCGTGGGCGTAACCGAGGCCATCGCAGAGCTTGATGCCGAGGTCGACGACGTGGGGCAGCGGCAGGAATCGGCCGTGGCCGCGGAGCAAGTCGATGATGTCGCGCAGGGACTTGCCGCGGACGTACTCCATCGCGATGAAGTAATCGCCGTCGATCTGCCCCATCTCGTGGATCTGGATGATGTTGGAGTGCTGGAGGTAGGCGACGAGCCTGGCCTCGCTCAGGAACATGTTCAGGTATTCGTTCTTGTCGTGGTGCTGGGAGAGGATGCGCTTGATGACGAGGAGCTTCTCGAAGCCGGATGGGCCTCGTTGCTTGGCGAGAAACACCTCGCCCATGCCGCCGGTCGCGAGCTTGCGGAGCAGCGTGTATTTGCCGAATGTCGAGCGTGCGACCACGGCCAACCCGTTGCCTGAGCCGGAGCCCAGGCGATCCTCATCCTACCCGCGCCCACCGAATAGATCAGGAAATCGACCTTGGTGAGCGCGCATGTTGTTACCAACGCTTGGAACCTCGAAGCGGTGTGAGCGCGACGAGACTCCGAGCTTTCCCGCGCGGACTCTGGATCCGCGCCCTTGGTTGAGCAACGGCCCGATGTCGTAGGAGCGGCCTGGAAACGGCGAGGGGACGTTAGGTTCTGACGGAGAGGACCGGGACAGGCTCGGCGCCGGAGCCGTCTCGGCCGAGCGGGTGATCGACTCGCACGCAAGGCAGAGCGTCGCGATTGGACAAGATTCCCTCGATCTCTCGACCGCTGTCGCTGAGGTACCAGCCGAGAAAGGCGCTTTGGGCGGCGCGATCGAGCCACTCGGCTTTGAACGCGTGGGTCTTCACGCTGAGATCGGGCTTGAGGACGACGTTGTCGGGGTTTGGAAAGCCTCCACGAGCGAGCTCGTCGACGCTGGGCGCGCGGAGCGCTTCGATGCGTCCGGTGAGGTAGACGATCTGCGCGCCAGCCTTTTGTGCGCGCCACGCGAGGTCCATGACCTCTTTGATCGGCACGTCGTGGGCGAAGCTACGTCCATCCCAGAACTCTTTGTCCCAGAAGGACGCGACCTTGGCGACGACGTCAGGAGGCAGCCCCAATCCGGTCGCGGTCTCGCGGCCGTCGCGACCGACTTGATCGTTCTGCAACTGGTCGAAGTAAGAGGTCCCGTTTTGCTCGTCGAACTTCACGAGCGCAGCGAGCGTCCGCGGCCGTGTATCGAAGGAGGTGTTGTCGAGATCGAAGACCACCACGGATTTTTCGCCGCGCCGCGTACGAGCCTCCATCTCGCGGATCACTTTCTCGCAGTAAGCCGCGCCGGACGGGACGACGCCGCTCGAGAGCTGCACGCGAAGCTCGAGGGGGCTTCGGCTCTTGGTGGAGATGGGCAGCGCGGAGGGCTTTTCGAGCCTGATGGGAGCCTGCGGCGCCGCGTGCCGGGCGAGCTCGGGAACGCGGTCGGGCCCGGCCGCGTCGGCGACCACGGCTCGAGTCTGGCTCCGGCCGACACGCATGAGGGAAGGCTAGCTGACTCGCGTCGGCCGCGTCGAGTTCGACGCACTTCCGAGGAGGTCAGCCCTCGGTCGGTTCGAGGATTTCGATGTCGGTGTCGACCGCGGGGGCGGGCGTGTCGGACGCGGGCGGAACGGGCGGAGGAACCGGAGGGAAGCCACCGAGCGCGCCCATCGCCTGAATGGCAGCCATCGCCTGGGCGCCGTAGCTGGTCGGCGAAGTGTCCATGCCAGGCGGCGTCGACATCAGCGGCGGGCGAGTCTGGCGCACGCGACCGGCGAGCTCCACGAGCATCTCGCTGAGATCACTTCCCGACATCGACGCGTTCTCGAGCGCAGCCATGCGGCCTTGCAGCTCGCCATACACGAACGACGTCAACACGTTGTGCTCCGCACGAATGCCTTCGAAGCTCGCAGAGATCTCACCGTGCAGATCGGCGAAGTTCTTCTCGACGTCCTTCATGGAGTCCGCGAGCGCCTTCAACATCTGGTTGTGCTCGAGCAACGACTCCTTGACACCGCGCGTTTCATCGAGGCTCGCGGTCGCGCGCCCCAGCGATTCGTCGACGACCGCGCGAAGCTTTTCGCGCTCGGCCTTGAGGCCCGTCTCGGCCTCGGTGAGTCGATCGCGCATGCCGGCAATCGCCTTCGTAAATTCGGATACCATCGATCCGAGCACGAGCTTCCTGAGCTGCTCGAGCTCCGAGTCATCACCACGCGTTTCTTCCGTCTTCACGCTGTCCTCACGTCTTCACTGGATCGGACCGATTCGTTCCTGGTGATCCGATCGGGGGCAGTCTACCCGAATCCGAGCGCAGCAAAAGTCCTGAGGTGAAGGAAGAAAAGAAAGGGAAGGAAGGGAACGATCGAATCGTGTCGAACCCCAACGGAGGCCCGCCAGGCAAAAGAAATCGAGGACCGGAGGTCAGCGACCTTCGCGTTTGCCGACCGCCTCCTCGAAGATTTCGAGCTGCGCGTAGGCCTTCTGGAGCGCCTGCAGAGCTGCGTTGAGCTCCTCGTACTCCTTCGGCCACTCCTCTTCGACGACCTTGTTCTTCTTTCCCGCTTCGATGGCACCTCGAGCGCGGCGCTCGAGCTGCCCGAGCCAGGCGCGAACCGCCTCACCCTCGAACAGGATCCCGTCCGCTCGCTCCATCAAGTCACGGGCATTTACTCGCTCAGTTCTACCGGCCATTTTCGGCTCACTCCTCGTTCGAACTCAGAAACACGAAGCCATCGAGCTTCGAGAGATTGGGGCTCGGGCACTCGCCGGACCGTTTGCCGCAGGGGGCTTCATCGTTGCGTCCGGGTCGCCCACGAAATGGGAGAAGAGGTCGCGATCATTCGCACGAATTCGAAATCGGCGCGGAACCAAGTCATCACCACATCATGGGTCGTCATCGAATGGCGACCGCTACGGATTGTGTAAGCCAATCGGAGGCGACTGTACAGACTGAATTTCGAGGAAGACCGATCTCTTACCGAGGAGGGCCGATCCGCGCAGCGACTGACCGTGAAGCTGGTCCCGAGCCGAGCTGGTCGTGGCCCGTTCAACGCGTCGCGTCCCGTTCAACTCGTCGTTCAATGCGTCGCGTCCCGTTCAATGCGTCGCGTCCCGTTCAACGCGTCGTCGTTCAACGCGTCGCGTTCCGTTCAACGCGTCGCGTCCCGTTCAACGCGTCGCGTCCCGCGAAACTCGTCGCGTCGTCCGCGAAGCTTACGCGCAGGCAAGATGCCTGCGCTCCCAGGATCAGATCGATCCTGGGAGCTCAGAGATCTCGGCTTCTCGTGTCGATCGCTTTTCGCAGCCGCTGTTGGAACGCGACGATGCTCAACGTCTCCTGCGCCTCCACCCCATAGCGGCGCAGCGTCACCGTTCCGTCGGCGGCCTCTCGCTCCCCGATCACGAGGACGTTGGGAATCTTGCGCGTCACCGCGTTCCGCACCTTCTTGCCCATGGTCTCGCTGGAGTGATCGACCTCCGCTCGCACGAAGTCCCCGCGAAGCTCCGCGCAGATCTTCTCGGCATACTCGTTGAACCGATCGGCGACCGTCACCACTCTCACCTGAACGGGCGCGAGCCACGTCGGGAACGCCGCGCCGAAGTGCTCGATCAAAAACGCCACGAAGCGCTCGTGCGTTCCGAGCGGCGCGCGATGGATCACGTAAGGACAATGGTCGGTGTTGTCGGCGCCGGTGAACGACAGGCCCAGGCGCTCGGGGACGGCGAAGTCGAGCTGGTTGGTGCTCGCGGTCTCTTCGCGACCGGTCACGGTCCGGAATTGCACGTCGATCTTGGGGCCGTAGAAGGCCGCTTCGCCCTTCCCTTCCGTGAACGGCAAGCCGCTCTCGAGCATCGCCTCCTTCACGAAACGCTGCGTGCGTTCCCACGCCGCGGGGTTGTCGACGTACTTCTCGCGGCCTTTGGGATCCTCGGGGTCCCAAGTCGAAAAGCGCAGATAGAAATCGCTGAGGCCCAAGACCTCGTAGCACTTCCTGTGCATCTCCATCACCGCGAGGAACTCCGTCTTGATCTGATCTTCGGAGCAATAGATGTGGGCGTCGTTCATCGTCATGCCACGCACGCGCAACAAGCCCGACAACGCTCCGGAGTCTTCGGCGCGGTAGACGGTCCCGTATTCGGCGAGCCGAAGCGGGAGCTCGCGATAACTTCGCTTCCTCGCTGCGAAGATCCGGTGGTGATGCGGGCAGTTCATCGGCTTGAGCGCGTAGGTCTCCACGACCTCCTCGACCTCACCCTGCTCGGTCTCCCGCTTCTCCTTGATCTCCATCAGCGGGTACATGTGCGGCGCGTAATACGGCAGGTGCCCGGTCTGGTGATACAGGTTGGCCTTGGACAAGTGCGGCGTCGAAACGCGTTGATAGCCGCCCTTGAACTCGAGCTCCTTGGCGAGCTTCTCGAGCTCGTCGCGCAACACCGTCCCGGCTGGAAGCCACAGCGGTAGGCCCTTTCCGATCTCTTCGTCGACCACGAAGATGTCGAGCTCCTTGCCGAGCTTCTTGTGATCTCGGGCGAGCGCGTCGTGATAGGCCTTCACGTAGGCGTCGAGCTCTTCCTTGGTCTTGAAGGCCCACGCGTAGATCCGCGTCATCATCGCCTTCTTGGAATCGCCTCTCCAGTAAGCTCCAGCGACGCTCTTGAGCTTGAAGCCGTTGACCGGCAAGTGCCTGGTGCTGTCGACGTGCGGCCCCTCGCACATATCGAGGAACGGGCCGTTCTTGTAGAACGACAAGGAGGCGAGGCCCTGCTTCTCGATGAGCTCCTCCGCGTATTCGCGTTTGTAAGGCTCCTTCATCACGTCGGAGATGCGCTTGATCGCCTCGTCCTTCGGTAGATCTTCGCGCTCGAACTTCTGATTCTGCTTCACGATGTGACGCATCTTTTTTTCGATCTCGGAGAAGTCTTCCTCGGTGATCGGCGTCGGCAGGACGAAGTCGTAATAGAAGCCGTCGCGAATGGCCGGGCCGAAGCCGAGCGTCGTGCCGGGTCGAAGCTCCAACACGGCCTGCGCGAGCACGTGCGCGAGGCTGTGGCGAATGCGAAAGAGCTCGTCGTCCATCTCGTCCAGTTTCATGGCGAAGCCATCCCTACTCCGCGCTCACCGGAGCGACAAGGGTCGGGACGATCTGATATGCCCGCTCCATGCCGCAGAAGGCGAAGACGTTGATCGCGTGGGTCGCGTTGGTCGCGGTCTTCGTGGTCGTCTTTCAGCTCGCGAGCTCGGAGTCCTCGTTCGGCGCCGCATTGAGCTCCAACAAGGTGCTCGGCGGCCTCGCGATCCTCGCGGTGCTCGTCATCGCGCTCATGGTGTTCGTGCGCAAACAGCAGCAGGGCGGCAGCGCGAACATCCTCAGCCTCGGAAAGAGCCGCGCGCGCAAAGCAGAGAACACCCAAGTCACTTTTGCCGACGTCGGCGGCCTTCCCGAGGCCAAAGAGCAGCTGCAAGACATCATCGACTTCCTCCAGCACTCGAAGCGCTGGGCGAACGCCGGCGTGCGCCTTCCGCGCGGCGTGCTGCTCGAAGGGCCGCCCGGCTGCGGAAAGACGCTGCTCGCCCGAGCCGTCGCGGGCGAAGCGAAGGTCCCCTTCTTCCACATCTCCGCGTCCGAGTTCGTGGAGATGTTCGTCGGCGTCGGCGCGTCGCGCGTACGAGACATGTTCGAGATCGCGAAAAAAGCCGCGCCGTGTGTCGTCTTCATCGACGAGCTCGACGCGGTGGGCCGGCGACGCGGCTCGGGGATCGGCTCCGCCCACGACGAACGCGAACAGACCCTGAATCAACTGCTCGTGTCCCTCGACGGCTTCGAACAAGGCGAGCTCATCGTCGTCATCGCCGCCACGAATCGACCCGACGTGCTCGACAAGGCGCTCCTCAGACCCGGCCGCTTCGATCGGCGGATCCAGATCGAGAGCCCGAGCCGCGCGGAGCGCTTGGAGATGCTCTCGATCCACACGAAGAAGAAGCCGCTCGCGCCAGACGTCTCGATCGAGCAGCTCGCAGGTGAGGTCGACGGCTTCTCGGGCGCGGACATCGAGACGACCACGAACGAGGCCGCGCTGTTGGCGCTCAGGCGGTTGCGCGGGACCACGCGCGACGACGTGTCGATCTCGATGGCGGACTTTCGCGCTGCGGTCGAGGTCATGAAACGCAAGGAGCGGATCTTCGACAAGCTCGACGCGGTGTTGATCGAGTCGGCCTCGCAGCTCAGTCAGCCCACGGGAAAGGCGAACGTGCGCGTGACGCTGACGGGCGACGCCAAAGACTCGCTCGAAGGAGAGCTCGTGTGGGCCGACGGCGCGTTCTTGAAGCTGCGAAAGGCCGACGGCGCCGCGGTGATCGTGCCCAAACACGAGGTGGCGCGCATCGACACGCTCGCGGGGACGGAGCTCGAAAAAGGAGAAGCCGTCGGCGACCGCTGGGCCGGCAAGATCACCGAGCTCGGGTAGAGCGGCTTCGCGTGACGTTCATACGGTTGAAGGCGGGTCGATCGTAGGCCCGGACCTCCTGAACAATCCCGTTGACCCGGGTCTTGGCTCCGTGTTTTCTGCGCGACGGAGACGTGGCCGAGAGGTCGAAGGCGCTTGATTCGAAATCAAGTGTAGGGGCAACTTTACCGGGGGTTCGAATCCCTCCGTCTCCGTAATCCTGGAAGCCGAGCCGAAGTCCCAGGAAGCCGCCGCGCCGATCGTGGACGGACCAGAAGCAGAAACAAGCCATTCCGAGAATCGCGCAACTTTGGATCCAAGGTGGCCGATACTCCTACATGAGCCTACCGGCTCCGGACGACCAAGATGGCACGAATCAATGCAGCCCCGACCCCAGAAAAGTTCGCCGAGACCTGGACGCGCGCGTACGCGGCGACCGTCCGCGGCGCGTCGACCGACGGCGAGCGCATCACCCGTTCGCAGGGCGAGCGGCTGATCGGAGGCACTGGGATCCAGAGCCTCTTCGCGGACAACGTCGTGGGGTACCTCGACTCGGTGGATCAAAACAGCGTTGCCATCGATAAGCTCGTGGCTGCGGGCTACTCACACGCGCTCGAGGCTGGAAAAGCTGCCGCGGGACCGAACAACGTGCTGTCGATCCGCGAGGCGCAGAGCCTTCCGACGAACCTCCGCGACGACTTTTTGGCGCTCCGTGGCCAGCCCGTTCCGCGTGGCGCCGAGAAGCTCGCGGCGCGTCTCGAGCAGATCGCGAGCGGGCTCATGTATTCGAGCGAGTCGGACTATCCGTACACCAAGTTCTCGACGCGCTTTCCAAAGGGCGAGGAGATCAACGCGACGACGTTTCGCAAAGCGTTGGACATTCCTGAGAACGTCGAAGTGCGCGTCAGATCGGCGGCCTCGTTCTTCTCCGAGCACAAAGATCCGGAGCAGGTCGGGGACAACGACGCGATGGCGTATGCGGCCCTGGAGAAAGCGATGAAGGCTACCATGACGAGCCTCAAGTTCGTGATGGTCGGCGGCGAGGACCAAGTCGAAGGCCAGGTCTACGTCGTCGGTCGCACGCAGAGCGGAGATCTCGCCGGCCTGTCCTCCACGCGCATCTGGACTTGAGCCGGCCAAAAGCGGGCAGTCCGTCCGCAAAGCGATTTTTCTCAGGGAGCCACCTCGACAAACGCGAGGCGGTCTCGGGGGCTGAGCCAAATCACTCGATAGGCCGGATGTTCCGACGGGTTAGGTCACGCGTCCGTTGCGTTTTGGTCGAGGTTCTGGGCTCCGCGAGGTACCTAGGGACAGCCCTAGGAACTTGACAGGACGTCTCCCGTCGACTTTGGGGGCACGGTGGCCGCTGTATCTGCGAACGAGATCCACACCCGTTTGAATCGGTTCATCGAGAGCTCTCCGTCAGAGCACATGCCGGACGCGGCTGCCGCTTTGTTGGAGCTGATCGAGCAAGACGAGGTGGAGGCTCTCGGGCCCGGGAAGCCTGCACCGGCCGAAGACTTCGCGGAGCGCCTCGAGGTGAAGGTGGCGAGGCTTCGTCGAAGAGACGATCCGCCCGAAGGCCTCGACCTCCTCGAGGACGTGGTCGCTCACCTTCGCGGGCTCGAAGACGATCTGCTCGCGCCGCATGCGTTCGAGGACAGCGAGGGCGTGCGTTGGTTCATCTTGTCGCGAGGCAACGAGGTCGTGGCCTGTTACACGAGCCGCCCCTTCTTGGAGGCCGAGGGCTGAGATGAGCACGGCTCGAGCGCGTGATTTGCTCTCGTTCATCGACTCGAGCCCCACGCCCTATCACGCGGTCAAAGAGGTCGTTCGGCGGCTCGAGGCCGCGGGCTTCGCGAGGCTCGAGGAAGGCGCCGAGTGGAAGCTCGCGCCATGCGAGCTTCGGTACGTGATCAAGAACGAGACCACGATCGTGGCGTTCCAGGTCGGCGAGGCCTCGCCCGCCGAGGCCGGTTTCGTGATGATTGGAGCTCATACGGACTCGCCGGTCCTGAAGCTCAAGCCGAACGCCGCCTACTCGCAGAGCGGGTTCCGGCAGATCGGTGTGGAGGTCTACGGCGGCGTGTTGTTGTCGACGTGGCTCGATCGAGACCTGTCGATCGCCGGTCGGCTGTCGGTCCTCAGGAACGGAAGGATCGAGAGCGCGCTCGTTGACCTCGGACGACCGGTGTTGCGGATCCCGAATCTCGCGATTCACTTGAATCGAGAGGTGAACAAGGCCGGGCTGATCCTCGATCCGCAGAAGAACCTGCCGCCGCTGTTCGCGCTCGATGGAGACGTCGACGCGCTGCTTCAGCGGTGCGCGGAGAGGGCCGGAGCTAAGCTCCCGGACGTCTTGGGCTTCGACTTGTCGCTGTACGACACGCAAGAGGCGGAGCTCGGCGGGCTGGAGGACGACTTCGTGTTCGCGGCGAGGCTCGACAACTTGGCGTCATGTCATTTGGCGACGAGCGCGCTCGTCGAGAGCACGAAGCGAACGAAAGCGACGAAGCTGATCGTCTTGTACGACCACGAAGAGATCGGCAGCCGCAGCGCCCAAGGCGCGGAGGGCCCGTTCCTGCGTCAGACCCTCGAGCGGATCGTAGACGCTACGGGCGCTGAGCGCCAAGGCTTTGCGCGAGCGATGTCGCAGTCGTTCTTGATCTCGTCGGACATGGCGCACGGAGTCCATCCGAACTACGCGGATCGTCACGAGCCGAAGCACGCGCCGGCGATCGGCAAAGGTCCGGTGATCAAGACGAACGCGGGGCAGAGCTATGCGACCGATGGATCGACGGCGGCGCGATTTGCATTGTGCTGCAAAGAGTCTGGCTTCGCGCCGCAGCAGTTCGTGACCCGAACAGACCTACCGTGCGGGAGCACGATCGGACCGATCACGGCGGCGGCGCTCGGTGTGAAGGCGGTGGATGTCGGGAATCCGATGCTCGCGATGCACTCGATTCGAGAGACCGCGGGCGTGGCGGACGTGGAGCTGATGTTCCGAGCGATGAGCGTCGCGTTGGGCTAGAGAGCTGATGGCTGAACGCTTACTGCAGGAGCGACGGCGGGAGAAACCACGAAGAGCACAGCGCGAGGCGGACACGGAGAATTCACCCTCCATGTCCCCAGTGTCTTTCGTCCGTGTCCTCAGTGGTTTCAGCGTAGTCAACCTGTCACGACCAGGTCGATACCGGCGGCTTGACTTCGGATTTTATCCATGGCGATTGGACACATGCGATTCTGGCTCGCTGCCCCGGCTGCAGTTGCGTTCCTCGGTGCTGCGCAAAACGCCTCCGCAATCGGCGACGGAAGGATGTATGCCCTTCAGTCCGACGCGGAAAAGCTGTTCTACCAGATCGACGTGACGGGGGCCGGGCAGCCGACGATCCAGCCGGCGACCGACCTTCCCATCTCGAAGAACGTGCAACCGTTCGCGACGGTCACGTCGATTGCGCGCGATCCGGAAACCGGCGCGGTGCTCTTCACGGAGAACTCCATCGGATCTGGCCTCGCGGCCTTCGATCCGTCGCTGTCCACGGTGAACGGTGGGCCGAACGACTGCCGGCCGGCGCCGCTGGGCAATCCGTCTCTCTGCCAGTTCCTCCTCGCGGACTCGCCGGCCACGAGCGGTAACCCGCGTCTCGCCGGCCGGCTTGGCTTCCGCTTCGGGCCTAGCGCGAGCGATCCGCGCCTGTTTGGTGCGGCGCAGAACCTCCCGAACGAACCCCTGTACACCGTTGGCTTCGACGGGATCGCGGTCGCCTACGGGCAGCCGACAGTGGGCGGCGTGCCCTTCTCGACGGGCGCGGGCGGCGACCACACGTTCAACGCCTTCGACATCAACTGCACCGGGCCATCCCCCTTCATGATCCCCGCCGGCACGATGTTCATCATCCAGAACGCCGCGAGCCCCTCCTTGTGGAAAATCGACGCTTCGGAGTTCAAGGACTGCGATGCGGGCACCGAGTGCAATCTCGAGCTCACGACGCTTACGACGGACGTCCTAAATTTCGGCTCCG
Source organism: uncultured Myxococcales bacterium (assembly GCA_964463485.1). Taxonomy (GTDB): domain Bacteria; phylum Myxococcota; class Kuafuiibacteriia; order Kuafuiibacteriales; family Kuafuiibacteriaceae; genus CAYXDO01. Next base: position 51,614 of record CAYXDO010000001.1, read on the forward strand.
CGCGGCCGACCGGCATGGCGTTCGACATGAACACCAACGTCGCCATTGCTGACGGGAAGCAGCGGCTCTGGGTTGCGTGGTCAGATCGGACCCTCGCGGCCCTGAACCCGTGCAACGGCATCCGTATCGCGCCGACCGTGATCAAGACGCCGCGACAGGTCGCCGACCTCGCCGACGTCGTTCAGCCCATCACCGGCTTCACCGTCGTCGGTTGCAGCAGCACGGAGGGCGCTGATTGGGCCGACGTGCTGATCCTGGGCCTCCTTCCGCTCTTCTGGCGCCGTCGCAAAGCCGCCTGAATCGGGCCCGCTCCAGCCGGCTGGCGCTAGGCTAGAAGCCAGGTTGGAGCCCGTTAATCCTGCCTAATCGTCATCCTGCCTCAGGATCGGGCACGGGCACGGCATTTTCGGGACCTCGGCGGAGTCGAGGAGATCAACGACAGCCCGCGCCACGCGCGAACCACCTCAGGAATTCAAGCCGTCTCTCGATGAGTGAGACCCTGGCTCGCTAGCCAGCCGATAGGGTCGAAATTCGGCCGGGCTCTGCGAGGACTTCGTGCCGTGCCCGTGCGCGTGCCCGTGCCAGTGCCCGATCCTAATCCTGCCTCTAAACTGATCACCTATGAGAGCCTGTTAGAGTTGACCCAACTCACCTTGAATCAGACGTCCTTCGAACGACGAACGCCCGCGAGCAGACTCAGGTACCGTTCCGCCAAGACCTTACGGTCGTGGTTCGAGCGAACGTAGTCCCCACCTTGGCGGGCCAAGCGGTCGTAGAGCTCTTCGTCCGCGCAAAGGCGACAAACGGCGTCCACCAGCGCGGCTGGTGACTCGGGTGGAATTGGAATCCCACAACCCGCCCGTTCGACGAGCGCCCGTGTCTCGCCCTCCACGCCAAGCACGATCGGCGTATGGGTCGCCATCGCTTCGAAGATTTTCGAGGGAACGACCGTTCGAAACAGAGGCGTATCTCGGAGCATCACGACGCTGACGTCGGTCAAGGCGAGCAGCGCAGGCACTGCGTCAGCGGGATGTTTGTCCACGAGCCTGAAGTTCGCCAGGTTGGCCTCGCGGGAGAGTCGCTCGAGCTTGGGTCGCTCCGCCCCCGTCCCGACGACCATGAAGACCACGTTCGGGTCTGGGCAGATCCGCGCCGCCTCGAGCATGATCTCCGCTCGGTGAGCCATACCAAGCGTGCCGATATAGGAGGCGACGAACTTCCCTTCCAGCCCGAGCTCTCTTCGCATCGACTCCACTCGCAACGGATCGGGCGGTTCTCCAAAGGCGCTGAGATCGGCTCCATTCATGAGGACGGTGATTCGTTCGGCCGAAATGCCCTTACCCTTGACGTGGTCTTTGAACGAGTGCGTCACGACCACGATGTGGTCGGAGTTTTCGTAGAGGAATCGCTCCAACCCTTCGAGGGCCCGAATGAGTTGATTTCGGCCCGACGCTCCCACCGCCACGATCGACTCGGGCCAAATGTCGCGAATCTCCAGCACGAAAGGCAAACGCATGGCCTTCGCGATGCCGAGTCCCAACACGGCCGCGAGGATTTGCGGAGAAGTCGCCACGACCACGTCGGGGCTCGTTTGGAGCAGCGGGGCGTGAGCGAGACCGGAGGCCAGGAACGATCCGTAGGCCAAGGACCTTCGAACCTTTCCCCGGTTTGCGCTGATGAACATCGGAACGCGTGTAACCCTGATGCCCTCGACGAGCTCTCGACGATACAGATTCCGATAGCCCTGGTAGACAGCCCCCTCCGGGAAGTTGGGAGCGCTCGTGAGGACTTCGACTTCGTGGCCCGCTCGAACCCACTGGATGGCGTGTTCGAACACTCGTCGGGCCGGCGCGTTCACTTCGGGGGGAAAATAATTGCTGACGAAGAGAATCCTCATGAACGGCAGTCGGCCAACCGCGTTACACCACGCCCCCAAGCGGCGCAACAGTGGAGGAGGCTCGCTCCACCCTTGACCTGAACGGCTTCGACGAATAAGCGACCAGAAGCTAGGCGAAGCTGATGCACGCGATATGTACCGTCGTCGGAGCGCGACCGAATTTCATGAAGGCCGCGCCGATTCATGAGGCCTTTGCGAGCGCGGGAGTCACCCACGAGATCATTCATACGGGCCAACACTTCGACCACGCGATGAGCCGAGTCTTCTTCGAGGAGCTCCGGATGCCCGAGCCGTCGGCCTATCTGGGGGTAGGCTCGGGTACGCACGCCGAACAAACTGCGCGGGTCATGCTGGAGCTCGACCGCGTTTTTGACGCGCGCCCTCCACGGGCCTGCATCGTCGTCGGTGATGTCAACTCCACGATGGCGGCTGCCCTCGTGGCATCCAAGCGGCGCATCCCGGTGGTCCACGTCGAAGCCGGTTTGCGGAGCTTCGACCGCGAGATGCCCGAAGAGTTGAACCGAGTCGTGACGGACGCCCTAGCCGACCTTCTGTTGACGCCGTCTCCGGACGCCGACGAGAACCTCAAGCGCGAGGGCATCGCGAGCTGGCGGATACGACGCGTGGGCAACGTGATGATCGACTCGTTGCAGCGGCACTTGGCCCAGGCCCGGCAGGTCAAGCTCGCGAGCACGCTCGGATTGTCCCCAAATCACTTTGCGCTCTGCACGCTTCACCGCCCGTCCAACGTGGACGACGCGCCGACTCTCTCTTCGACGGTAGACGCGCTGGCCGAGCTCTCGCGGCACGTGCCCATCGTCCTTCCGCTCCATCCAAGAACCCGCGCGCGCCTCGATCAGTTCGACCTGACGAAGCGGGCAGGCGGGCAGGTGATGTTCACGCAGCCCTTTGGTTACTTGGAGTTCCTGTCACTCATGTCGGACGCGCAACTCATTCTGACGGACTCCGGCGGCATTCAGGAGGAAAGTACGGCGCTCGGGATCCCGTGTTTGACGCTACGGAATACGACCGAGCGCCCCATTACGGTGTCCGAGGGCACCAACACGATCGTGGGCAACAACCCGGGTCGGATCTTGGCTGGCGCCGAAGAGATTCTCGCAGGCCGTGGAAAGCGAGGCCGAATCCCTGGTCTGTGGGACGGCCACGCGGCCGAGCGCATCCGCGACGCCGTGCTCGAAATGCTGAGTGCGCCCCACGTTCATCTGCCTGAAGTGAGCCAGAGTGGACACGGAAGCCTCAGCTGAGCCCACGATCGTCTGCCGATCGTGCGGCACGACGAACCCGACGTCCGCGCAAGCGTGCGGGACGTGTCGTCACTCGCTCGTGTGGAAGTGCCCGAGCTGCAAGTCGGCCAACAGCAAGCTGAGCGAGGTCTGCGCGTGCGGAACGCGAAGGCCGAGCAAATCCCGGATTCGAAAGGCGCAGCGCAGGCTCTTGGCCGCCTACGTGGTCGCGGCAGTATTCATCGGCTCGATCGTCGGCAGGATGGTGGACAGGGCGCTAGCGCCTGAGCGCGAGTCCGTCGATGACGTTTTCGGCGACTTGACCCCTGGGAACGTGTCGCTGAAAGACGCCCTTCGAAATCTCGTCGGGGACGTTTTCGGGCTCCTCGGCAGTGATCACCTATACGGACTGGCTTCCACCGTGTTGTTTCTCGGGTTAGCCATTCTGCTTCACTCGATCCGGTACCCGGACGTCTGGAAGTCGAGGAGCAAACGCAAAGCGAGACCTACCGAGTAGGAGCTACTTCGAGAGAACGTCGGCGAGCACTCTGATCTGGAAGAATGGGTTCAGCAGCGCGCCGATCGCGTTGAGGGACGGGAGAATGTAACTTATCGCCGCGTTCCAGTCCGCGAGCGGCGTCGCCGGCACGACGATGACGTCCCCAGGCTCGAGCATGAAGGGAGCGGCCTCGCCCCTCAGCATGGCCTCGGCGTCCACAATGTAGAACTCTCCTTTGTCCGCCCACGTGCGGATCACGCGAATCTCGTCAAACTCGGCCCCCGTATACTTCTCGGTCTCGGTGGTCACCGACGCAAGGGCTTGAATGAGCGAAAGCTGTCCCGCGATGATAGGAATGGTCGAGTGGCCAGACTGTCCGATCACGAACACTCTCTCGTCCTCGGTCCCAGGGACGAAGATGAGATCGTTTCGTTCGATCGGGATGTCGTAGCGAAGGTCTCCGTGCCGAAGGAGCGCCTCGAAGTCGATGGGTAGCTTGTGCCCATTTCGTGAGAGATAGGCTCGACGAAGACTGGCGTTCCCTGGCGTGCCTCCCGCGAGTGCGATGAGTTGCATGAGCCGAAGAGGTCGGTCCGACGTGCGGACCCCCGAGCCGAGCGCGCCGACGAGATAATATCGCAGGCTCCCATAGCTCTGAACCTGGACGGTGACTTGCGGGTCCACGATGAAGGCCGTCAGCTTGGTCTGGATCTGCAGGGCCACGTCGTCCGTCGTTTTTCCATCGACGTTCAACTTTCCGATCATCGGGAACTGAATCGTGCCGTCGTTATCTACGCTCACGCCGCCTCCGGACGCGCCGGTGGCCCCTCCGTAGGTGGCGAGCGACAACTCCGGATGGCGGTAGACGACGATCAGGAGAGAGTCGCCAGGCCCGATTTGGTACGCTTGTTTCGAAGTGTCCGCGGCCGCGAGCTCAGCGAGCACGGCGGGCTCGAGGTTGGCCTTCGATTTCTCGACGACCGCGGAAGGCAGCGACCGAACTTGAACGACGGGAGTCGAGGCGCAGCCAGCAGACAACAATCCGAACAATCCGAGCACTGAAAAACGAACGGCCATCGACGAGATGTTGCCCTCGGGTCGACGGAGGTCAACGGTCGAATCAAGCTCGAGGAGCTTCGCTCAGACTTCGAGCGACCGTTCGGATGGGCAGAGTCCGGGTGAATCGCCGCCATAGGTAGTACGTGGGGATCGAAGCGAAGGCGAGGCGGAAAAACCAGGCGGACGCGACGCCCTGGGTCGGCACGTAGACCGAGAGACCGAGCGCGTAGAGGTAAATGACGACCCAGACGCCCTTCTGGGTTCGGGCGCGACGCCACAGGACTGAGTAGGCCCTACCTATGAGAAAGCATCCGATCCACCCGAGATACGAGAACTCCAGGAACAGATCGCCGACCATGCCGACCGAGTAACCTTCGTTCGGAACCCACCCGAGCGTTTCGATCCACTGGTGTTCCGGGATATCGCTGCGAGAAGCCTCCTCGCCTCTCCTGTCGCGCTGGAACACACCGAGATCCTTGTACTTAGTGGGCCACAGTTGGCGGGGAATCGGTCGAATCACGGTGACCACCAGGTACCGCATGCCCCAGTTCACGGTGCCTGAGGCGTCTGCAACGTTGATGAGCCCAGCGGAAGACACAAAAGGGTCGTCGTAAACGACATCATCCGCGGTGAGCACCTCGGCGTAGCGTTCATCCGAGAGCTCGAACTCGGACCCGAGGTAGAGCTGAGTCCGAAACGCCCAGACGAACAGCACCGCCGCGCCCGCGAGACCAACGACGGCAGATACTTGGGTGAAGGTGGGGCGCTGCCGACGATTAGCGAGGTAGCCGAACAAGATCACCGCGAGCGAAATGAAGAGAGGGCCGCGGCGGGATCCAAGGGTCCCGTGGATGAGATTCGGCGAAACGAACGCGAGCAGGAGCGCCAAGTTGGCGAAAGTCCACGGGCGAGCACGCCAGGCATAGCAAAAAGTCAGAACGCTCGCATAGGCGAGCAGCGGCAGATCTGCGATGTATCCGCTCGACGCACCCACGCGGGCCTTGACCTGACTGTACACGGCGACGAAGCCGCCCAACGAAGCGACCATGAAGGCGTAGGCGACGACGGCCACTATCCCAAGGAGATACGCAAGCGACTCGAGCGCGCGGCGTTCAGCCTCGGGCAAAGGAAGGACCCGATCTTCGGTCCCGCGCGGGAGGCGTTCCTTCATGATGCCGACGACGAAAGCTCCGAGGCCCAGGGAATGTACGATCTGCGCAAACTCGAGCTGGTCGGGGCGGAAGAGCTGATCGAGAGCGCCTGCGTAGAACATCAGCAACGTGCGCACGCAGTACGCGTAGATGAGCAGAGGTCCGAGGATCATCAGAGGGTGAAGAGCATCGCGGGTTCGAGCCAGCGTGACTCCCATAGCTCGCACGAGGTAGGCCAGGGTGGCCCAGACCATCAGCTCGAACATCAAGACGGACCAAAAACGCGGAAACGCGGAAAAGCAAGCGTTTCACGGATCGACAGGTTCCGCTTGCACTCGCCAGCATGCGCCGGTAGAGACCCAACTTCGTTCATGGGGGCCGAGAAATCGTTGCAGTGAGCGACAGCGAACCGAGGCGACGCGAAACCATCGATTCCATCGATCGGGTAGCAGAGCGGCATTTTTATGACTACCTCGGGGTCGTTCTGCGGCGCATCTACGCCGCGATCGCGGCCTTCGTGGTCGTCTCGGGCTTGTACATCTACGGGAACGTCTACGCCAAAGTGTCCATCTACGAGGCGCAGGCGATGCTGCGCGTCAAGCGCCCAGAAGGCAAGGCAGGCTCGATCCAGTTCTTCTCGCTCTCCTTCTCCGACATCCCAGCTGAGATCCAGGTCATCAAGTCCCGCCTGCTCGCGACGCGAGTGGTCGAGCGTTTGGGGATGCATTGGGAGGCCCTCCCGGGCCCGAACCAACCCAAATTCAAGTTCGAGCAGCTTCGCACCCCGCGAGAGCTGAAGGAGCTCCTGTTCGAGCTCACCAGCCCGACCACCTTCATGGTTCGGAACGCTGAGGGGACCAAGCTGACTTCGGGCAAGGTCGGGGAGGTCGTCACCGAGGGACCTTTCCAAATCCACGTCACGGAAGCTTCAGGGGAACCGGGGCAGGTGCTTCGGCTTCGCGCTGGCTCACCCGAGAAGAAGGCCGACCTCATTCGCCGAGGTCTGGCCGTCACCGAGACTCAGGCCCGATCGAACGTCTTGCGGCTCCTGTTCAGATCGCCCAATCGGGCCTTGGCCGCCAGGGTCCCCAACGAGTTCGCCCAGGTGTACATCGACTGGTGCATCGAGCAGCAGAGCGAAGAGGCCGGGCTGTCGCTCGACTTCATCGAGAAGACGCTCGACGAGACGCGCCGTTCGCTCGACATCGCGGAAGGTGGATTTCGCGCCTTTCAGGCCGAGAAGGGCGTCCTCAGCGTAGACGCCGCGGCTCAAGGCAAGGTCACGGTCATCGCTGAAAACGAGCAAGAGAGGGAAGCAAGGGTGCTCGCTCGCCGGCAGCTCTCCGTCGCCAGAGCCTCGCTCGAGCTCGCCATGAAAGAGGGCAGCCGTAGTCCCGCAGGGCCCGCAGGCCACCCGATCGCCGATCGCATCGCCGCCCAGCTCGGGGAGGCGGAGTTCGAGCTCGAGACGAAATCGGCGGAGCTCTTGCCCACCCACCCTGACCTGAAGGCGCTGCGCGACAAAAAGTCGACGCTCCAAAGGCAACTCCTGCGGGCCTACGAGGACGAGGACACTCTGCTCGGAGATCAAATCGCTGCGTTCGACGCGCGCCTAAAGGCTCTTCGAGGCGAGCTCAAGCTGCTCCCTGAAGCCGAACGAGAGTTCATTCGACTCTCTCGAGAGGCCAAGTACATCGGTGATACCTACACGTTCCTGCTCCAGAAGCGGGAAGAAGCGAAGATCGCCAAAGCGGCCACGGTGAGCCGGGTAAATCTCCTGGAGCTCGCGGTGCCCCCGACCGTCCCGGTCTCTCCAGACAAACCGAAGGGAGTCGTCACGGGACTGCTCATCGCCCTTGTCGTCGCCATCGGCTTCGCGTTCCTCGTGGACTACCTCGATGACTCCGTGCGGGATCCCGAACGAGTATCCAAAGATCTCGACCTCCCGCTGCTAGGCATGGTCCCGTGGTTTCCGCGACAAAAGGGCACGGAGAGCCCGCTGGTTTCGGTCGCAGACCCCACCTCCATCTCGTCAGAGGCCTTCCGAACCATCCGGACGAACGTACAGTTCGCAGGGCTGGGTGGCGCCAGCAAGCTCCTCGTGGTGACGAGCCCGCTCCCCAACGAAGGCAAGTCCACAATCGCTGCGAATCTCGCCGTCGCGTTTGCACGAACCGGCAACAAGGTCCTGCTCGTCGGCTGCGACCTCCGAAAGCCGACCCTGCATGAGCTCTTCCCGCTCCCTCGCTCTCCAGGCCTGAGCGAGGTGCTGGTGAGCGCCGCGCAGATCGAAGCGGCCATCAGGCCCTCCGGGATAGAGCACTTGGACGTGCTCCTCGCGGGGACCACGCCGCCGAACCCGCTGGAGCTCCTCGAGTCCCCGCGAGCTCAGGAGTTGTTCACGGCGTTCCGGCAGACCTACGACACGATCATCCTCGACGCGCCTCCAGTGTTACCTGTGGCCGACGCGACGGTCTTGTGCAAAGTAAGCGACCTCGTTCTGCTGGTGCTCGGCGTCGGACTCTCTCCACGAAAAGCCACCGAACGCATGGCCGAGAACTTGCGTAGGGCCGGCGCGCGCTTGGCGGGCTACGTATTCAACGACCCCCGAAAGCGTTTCCAGAGTCTTGGCCAACGCTACGGCTATCGCGGCTACGCTTACGGATACTATTACTACGCCTCGTCGTACGGCCCCGCGCCCCAGAAGAAGCCGGAAGCTCCGCCGAAACACGGCTGAGCCGCCGCGTTCGCTACGGGCTCTGGGAAGCTACGGCCTCTGGGAAGTCAGCTCCGCATAAAGCTTCAGAGTCTGCTCTGCGATCGCGGACCACTCGAACTTTCGAGCCGCGAGGTCCCGCGCCGCGCGGGCGCAGTCCTTTCGCTCCTGTTCGTCGCTCAAGAGGCGCGAGATCCCTCGCGCGAGGTCGTCGACGTCGAGGGAGATCACGATCCCCGCGCGTGCTTCGGCAACCTCCGGGACGTTGCAGTGCTCGCTCACGACCACCGGAGTCCCCGACGCCATGGCTTCGAGCGCTGCCATCGGCAGCCCTTCAGAGCGTGATGGGAGCACGAACAGCTCCGCGGCCTTGAAGGCGGCTCGCTTCTCGTCGCCCCGCACCGCGCCCGCGAAGATCGTTTTGTCTTCGATATGAGCCGCCTTGACGAACCCCCGAACCGCCGCCTCGAAACCCGTCCCGTAGTCCCCTCCGGCAATGACGAGCACGAGGTCCGGGTGGTGTTTGATCACACTCGCGAAGCTCTGCGCGAGCAGATCGAGCCCCTTCTTGGGGTGCAGGCGGCTGAGGTAGAGCACGAACTTGCGTTCGCCGAGGCCGTGCTTGGCTCGAAACCCCGCCACGTCGGCCTCGCGGTCGAACTCGGCAAAGCGGATCCCGTTTGGAATGATGGCGATTCTTGCGGGAACGCCGAACGCCCGCACCTGGTCCGCTTCTTTGGCCGTCAGCGCCTGAATCGCCGCGGCTCGGTCGAAATACGGCTTCTCGACGTACCGCGTGTACAGCGACTTGCGCCACTTGTGAAAGGACAGCGCCCACGGATCGAGTGACCCTTGAGGCGCGACCACGTACGGCACGCCCGCGCGATGGGCGGCTCGCATCGTCGTGATGGTCGGAAAGTTCCAGACGGCGTGAATGTGGATGACGTCGAAGCCACGCACGCCCTCTTGGATCGCGCGCCCAAACGGGAAGGAGACCCCTGGATTCGCGAAGGGCAACGTGAGCGGAAAACAACGCGTCGTCACCAACGACGGGTTGGGCACGACCGGCTCTTCGTTGGGCCGCTCGCAGAACCAAGCACTGACCTGGTGGCCGGCCTTGGCCTGCTCCTCGGAGAGCGCTCCGAGGATGTGGGTGGTTCCGGAGAGATTTCCAAGCCCTCCGGTGATGTGCAGGATTCTCATCCGATCGCAGCCTCGATTGCTGACTTGAGACCTTCGCCAAAACGGCGGGTCGTCCAGTGGGTCGAAATCTCTCTGGAGCGCGCGCCCAGCTCCGCCAGGCGGGTGCTCGGCAGGCTCGCAATCGTCCGCAACGCTCGCTCGAGAGCGTCCACGTCATGGGGATCGAAGAGGATGCCGTTGGCTCCATCTTCGACGAGCTCGAAGCGTGCTCCGACCGCGCGCGAGGCGAGCACAGGCAGACCGACCGACACGGCTTCGTTCACGACGAGGCCCCAAGGTTCTGAGATGGCGGGGTGCACGAACGCGGCGGCCAGGCCGTAGTAGGTCGGGAGCTCGTCGTACTGGAGAAAGCCGGGCCACCGAACGTCGCCGAGCCCGAGCTCCGACGCGAGCGACTTCCACTCCGTCTCTGCCTCCCCGCTTCCGGAGATCACCAAACTCCAGCTCGGGTGCTCGCGCCTGAGCCGAGCAAAGGCGCGCAGCAAGGAGCCGACGTTCTTCCGAGCGATGAAGCGGGTGTTGGCGAAAAAGTAGTGCTCGGGAAGTCCGAGCTGCCTTCGAAGCTCGGGTGCGTTGGCCCGCGCCCGAGCCGCTCCGGCCGCGAAGTGCTCGTTGTCCACGGCGTCGTAGCCCTTGAAGATCCGATCTCTCGGGAGCCCGAGCGCCGCGGCATACGTGACGTGAGGCTCGCCTCCGACGAGGCCTGCGTCGAAGCGACCTACCACCGCCGACTTCACGCGCTCGGACCAGAACCCGCTCCCCGCAACGAAAGTCTCAGACATCAAGATCGCGACTCTGCGGCGCGCCCGACACCATGCGAGCGCCGTGAGCGCTTCCGGCATCGCCCACCCGTTGATCGCAACGGCGCCCGGATCGAGCTTCGTCAGCGTCTCCACGACGCGACGAGCGATCTCCGAGCGCGTCAACTGGCCGTAGTTCGAGTCTCGAAAGAGCGTGTGGCGATCGGTCGAGCCATCGCCTTCGATCACCTTCCAGCGGTATTCCGGATCCTCTCGCGCGACCTCGAGCCCATGCACCTCGAGCCCTTGGGCGCCTAGCACTTCCCTGGCTCCTCTCAGGCGCGCCAGGTGGTACGGCCCAAACCGCTGCCAGATCACCGCGACCCGCGGCGACCGGAGCTTGTCAGGTCGAAGGCTTGCGCGCGCGAACATAGATGGAGAAAGGGACGGCCGGGTCATCGTCGTCGAAGGGAAGCGCCGGCAATGACAGCACGAAGACCGGAAAGCCAGCGATCGTTCCAAAGCGCTCCTGGGTGGACTTGATGCGCGAGCTGAAGGCCTGCCGGATCGGGCCTCCGAGCCCCTCGAAGCCCTCGATCACGAAGCCGATCGGCTCGAGCAAAGCGCGGAAGCTCGCCTGCGTGTAGCCCGCCCTCACGTGCCCGCCGCCTTCATCGAGATCGAGAGGGAACGTGGCGTTGTACGGATGCTCCGCGTTTGGCGTGGTGAGGTGCAGAATTCCGCCGGGCTCGAGCACGCGGAAGAACGCCTCACAGACCCCTTTGTCGTCGCGGATATGCTCGATCACTTCCGTGCAGACGATCTCGTCGAAGGGCCCGATTTCGTCCCTGAGCTTGTCGACCTCCTTGAGGTTCGCCAATCGAAAGTCGAGCTCGGACGGCGGCACCCGGAGGTGATCGTGGAACAACCGCCGGCAGGAGGTCGCTTCGTGCTCGTGGAACGTGACACCGACGACGCGATTTCCACGGAGCCAAGCCTGATAGGCCAGCATCCCGTTGCCGCAGCCAGCGTCGAGGACCAGCCGACTGCGATCTCCCCTTCCGAGCTTGGGCGGAAGGCGCCGGTAGCGGTCTCGGGTGTGGAGGTTCACGCCAGGGAAGAGCAGCCACTTCAACCGCTCCTTGAATTGGTAGCGACGGGCGAGCTCTCCGGCTCGCGCGTCGAGCGCTCGAGAAATCACGATCTTCTCCTCGACAAGGTCTCCGCGGCGGCCGCCGCGAGCCTCTCTCCGTAGCGCGACACGTCGAAGTCTCGCGCGCGTAACTGGGCCGCTCGGCTCGCTCCCTCGAGGTGAGTCGTGTCCGTCGCGAGCCTGGTGAGGATTTCGGCGATTCGATCGGGCGCGTGCACGGGAACGATGAAGCCGGATTCACCGTCGACGATCACATCGGCGGCTCCGGCGTTGGGTGTGGTGATGGGAACGCAGCCGAGCGCCATGGCTTCGAGCACGACCATCCCAAACGTGTCGCTCACGCTCGGCAGCACCAGCACATCGGCCCAACCCAACAGCCGCGCGAGCTCCCGGCGACCGAGGCGGCCGAGCAGCTCCACCGACGCCTCGGCCCGCGCGCGACCCGACGACGTCATCGAAATCGCCCCGGCGACCCGCGCCTCGGAGCGACGGATCCCGGCGAGGCTGCAGGCGCGGACGAAATCTGGAAGCCCTTTGCGCAGCCCATCATCACCGACGAACACGACTCGGAGCCCGCCCGGGGCTCGGGGAGGTCGTGGGAGGAATCGAGCGTCGATGCCGAGCGGTACGATCACACATCGGTCGGCTGGGCCGCCGGCGCTCACGATCATCCGCCTCAGGAAGCTCGAGTTGCACACGATCGTGTCCGCGGAGCTCCATTCGTTTCGCTGCCGCTCGAAGTACTCGTGCTCCGCGCTGGGGCGAGGAGGCATGTCGAAAGAGTCGGGCCAGGATCGCGCCGCCGACTCGACCAAATCCATCTCGGGAACCATCGGAGCGGTGGCGTGGTCTAACATGGTTGCCAGACCGAGGGCCCGCGCGCGCGCGAAAATCTCGAGGGCCGCCGACGTGTACGCGTAGGAGACGTTGGCGTCGAAGAAGCCTGCCGCGGCCACTGCTTCGCCAAAGCGGACCCCGCGCTGGATCCAGGTCCTTGCCTGCGCAACGCTTCTGCGATTCGAAATTCGCTCTTTGACGAGCACGGACGGAAAAAGCTCGACGCACTCGCTCGGGAGCTCCCCGTGGTGCCTGCCGGCGAGCGAGTGAAGGCCCCACGCTTCGAAGATCCGCGAGGCCGTTCGGCTCCGAACGTACACGTCGGTGCAGAACCTCGCGAGCATGCCGAGGCGCGCCAAGGCCACGGGGACCAGGTAGCCACGGCGAGCGCCGAGCTGAGCCACATGAACGCGCGGCTTCGGGTCAAAGCGCGGCGTCGTCGGATCAAAGCGCGGCGTCGTCGGATCAAAACGCGGCGTCGTCGGATCAAAGCCAATCGGCACGGTCGTCGAGCACCTGGCAGATCGAATGCCAGGCGAGGATGTGGAGCTCCTGGATGTGCGAGGTGACCTCGGAAGGCGCTTCGAAGTTGATGTCCGTCAGCGCTCGCAGCGCCTGGCCGCGAGCCCCGGTGAACCCGATCGTGACCGCACCGAGCTCCCGCGCGACGATCAATCCGCGATGTACGTTCGGCGAGTTGCCGCTCGTGCTGATGCCGACGACGACGTCGCCTTTCTGCGCGAGCGCTCGGACCTGCCTCGCGAACACCTCGCGGTAGTCCCAATCGTTAGAGATCGCAGTCAGCGCGGACGTGTCCGTGGTCAAGGCGATCGCGGGAATCGGGGGCCGGTCCTTCGAAAACCGCCCCACCAGCTCGGCAGCCACGTGTTGGGCATCTGCCGCGCTCCCTCCGTTGCCGAACACGAGCAGCTTCCCGCCTCGAGCGAGTCGCTCGAGCAAGACGGCCGCGACCTCTGCGAGCACACCTGGAGCTTCCGCAGCGAACCGCCGATGGGCCTCCAGGCTGCTTTGCGCGACTCGGGCGATAGCGGCTTCGATCGTTCCGTCGGGCGCTCCCATGAGAAGCACGTGCTCTTCCTCGACGGGACTCGTTCCGTCAAGGACGGCGAGCCACGAGCTTGGCGACCAATTCCACGAGCTCGCCGCCTCCAAAGAGGTGGCCCGCTACGCCCGCTCGCTCGGCCGCGACGAGGTCGCTCGCCTTGTCCCCGATCAAGAAGCTCGAGGCCAAGTCGATGTGGTGATCCCGAGCGAGCTCGAGGATCATGCCTGGGTTCGGCTTACGGCACTGGCACTCGGCACGATAGGCGTGGACCGAAGCGTCGGGCAGGTGCGGGCAAAAGCGAAAATCGTCGATCCGCGCGCCCTGGGCCAAGAGCGTCTCGCTCATCCAGGCGTGCAGGCGTCGCGTGTCGTCCTCAGAGTAGAACCCGCGCGCGATCCCGGACTGGTTGGTCACCACGAGGACCAGATAGCCAGACGTGTTGAGCAGCCGGATGGCGTCAACGATCCGAGGAGTCCAGACGACCCGCGCGGCCGATCCGATGTAGCCGTCGTCGCGGTTCACTACGCCGTCTCGGTCGAGAAACGCGGCGGGCCTCATGGATCTCGATGTTCCCGACCCTGGCACGAAGAATCATCATCTACACGAAGATCAACCGCGGGAGCGCAGCGAGCCTGCGCTGATGAACCGCGGGGAGCGCGGCGAGCCTGCGTCGCTGAATCGAGCCCGCCTCAGGGGGCTGGCTGCGTGCTCACGGGCTTGGCCGGAGCCTTACGCTCTGCGGCCTGCTCGAGCCCTCCGAGCAAAGTCTGCCGCTGAACGGCGTCGAGCTCGAGGAGCTGCGCGTTGACTTCCACCGCCCGCGCGACGCGGAGCCATGCAGCGCGGCGCCTCCGGCGGAGTCCCAGCCCAAGTCGACCGGCCAGGGTGCGTCGTGCGGCCGTGCGGCCCGGACCCCACGCTTCCCGAGCAGGCGAAGGGTATAATGCCCGACTTTGCCTTCGAGCGCCGAGGCGACGTCAGCTACGGCGCATACCGCTCCCGCGCGTCGAACATCAACCCCGACGCCGAGTCTTCAGAGTCCGAGCCCCAAGCGGTTCCGTCTAAAACGCCCGGTGTCGTCGATCCGATGATCGTCGGGAAGGGTGACGTGCGCGCAGAAGCCTATGCTCGGGTTCAGTCCCGGGACGACCGGTTTTCTGATCCGAATCCGAACGCGAGGGCCGGCCGGGCGAGCTCTCGAGCCGGTGGACCCATCGGCCCAGGTTTCCTTCCCCCGGCGCCCCGTTTCCGGTTCGGGTCTGATTCGACGAGGAACCTCGACGCAACCGGGCTTGCGGTCGGATAGCCGAAAGTTCTGCCGTCGCTTGCCACGCGAGGTATGTCACCTATCCTCGTCCGTCTCGAGGGTGAAGGATCCGAAGGGCCGCGGGGCGCGTGTGGCGCAGCGCATCCGCCGGCGCGTGCGCAAGAACGTGCTCGAGATCGGCGAGCTCGTCGATGTCGGCCTCCGTCCCCAGCTCGAGGAGGCGCGCGGACGTCCGGCGCGCCGCGGCTCGCGTGGCGGCTAAGACGCCGCTCGTCGACCATGGAATCTCTTCGGACACCAACTCCTCGGCCAAATCACGAGCTCCGATGAGATCGTAGCCTCCGTCGCGAACCGGACCCACCACCACGAACCCGCGGGCGATGGCGTCGAAGGCCGACACGATGCGCCTCGGATCCATCTGCGGTGAGTCGGTCCCGATCACCACGACCTCGTCCGCGCCTGGCGTGCGATGGGCGTGCTGAATTCTCGACCCGAGCCCTCGACCCTCTTGAAGGCGCACGTTCACATGCGCCGGCCAAGACACCTCGTCGAGCTCCGAGGGATCTTCGGCGGCCAGGAGAACCCAAAGCTCGCAGCCTAGCTCGGCCCTGACCGCCTCTGCTGCGTCGAGCACGTCGTTCGAAAACGCGCGATAGAGCTCCGCTGCTTGCTCGAACGAGAGCGGCGGACACATCCGCGTCTTGACTCGGCCTGGTTTTGGAACCTTGGCCATCACCACGAGCGCGCGCCGGCTCATCGACTCATCATGTGGGTAGGCATCGGTAGCGACCGCTTCCGATGCCTACGCAAGTCAGCCCGGGTGGGCAAGAGTTGGGGTCGAAGGGATCGCACGAGGTCACGATAGGCCCTGCGTCCGGAGGCCCGCCGGTACCGCAGACGGTCGACGGTCCAGGTGGGTTGCCTTCGGAAATCACGATACACTGAAGCGGTGGAACACACCCGTCCGCGCCGAGGGATGGGTCGCAAGGGTCGCCGGCCTGGCCGAGCTCGGTGCACTGACAGACTTCCCGACCCTCGACGAACGGGCACGTGCAACCCAGCGCCGTCTTGCAGGTCGGCCGATCCTCCGTGCATGGCTCACCGGCGCTTCCATCGGAGCACAGCCACGTAGACCCGATCGGGTCGGAACGTTTGGCGCACGACTCACCCTCAACACACGTCGCGGGCTCTTCCAAATCACAGAGTCCCGTCGAATCGACCGGAGTAGGGTCACAGGAACAAGAGACCGATCCGTTCTGAGCTCGGCAGATGCACCCGAACGGAGTCTGGCAGAGCGAGTCCGAGTCACGACTGCAAGGTGAGTCCGTTCGCCCGTCGCTGCAGAGGAAGCTCGATCCCTCGACCTGACGCGCTCGGATACACGTGAGACCGTTCGTGCAGCTCGCCGCCACCTGCGGATCACAAGTCTGGAGAAACGCCGCAGGCTGATGGCACCCGCAGCCGTCCGGCAAGCAAGTGCAGACCTCGGACGCCCCGCAGGCCGGCTTGCAGCGAAACGGGCCGGTGTCCGGAGCCTCCGCGTCGAACACTCGGGCGTCCACGAAGTGCCCCGAATCTGGGATGACGAACGCGCCACCGTCGGCCGGGCCATTGCCGCTGTAAGATTCGCTGCACGCGGTCAAGGCGGCGAGGGCCAGAAGCGGGCGGTTGCTCATCGACCGGATGAGTCTCCCACGAACGGCCCGAGGCGTCGAGCAGGACGTGTTTTTAGAACGTCTCGATTGAGAGCGCCTGAGGAATGGCTGCCAATCCCGGGACCATCGCTCGGAATCGAAGCGTGCGCGTAGCTCTCGGACCGAGCGAGAAGTCTCCGAGCGTCGTGGTCACCGCACCCGGAACGTGACGCACCACGATTTCGGCTCCGTCGAGGACCCCCGCGCCATCCCACCATCTCGATGCGGTTCCCGTGGCCAGGCTGTGAAAGGCGACCCTCACTCGTCGGGACGTCGAATCAGCACCGTCGTGGATCAAAGTCAGCTCGAAGTCATACACGTTGCCGTACATTCCGACAGCTTCGGCGGCGCTCACGTCGTAGTGGCCGATCGCGGGGAAGGCTTGGATTTGAGGCAAGCCGCCACCCGTCGCAGTATTGACCATGAATGCGACATTCTTCGGGCCTGCGGGCACCGAAACCGTGATCGTGGAGGTCCAGGTATCGTGCGCGTACACGCCTGCCTCGCGACCATAGGGAGGGGGCGGGCTCCCGCTCGTTCGGTAGTCTCCCGGTGCGTCCTCCCGCGATCGGGTGAGCGCCTCCGAAAGGGTTCCAGCGTCCGTGGCCAAGACGTAGACGAACACCGGCGCGCTCGCTCGGAGCCCGAAGCGACCGTCGACCTCCGCCCCGTCGTTCACGCGCTTCTGCCAAACCAACAACCCACGCGAAGGCTGAATCTCGGTGGGCTGGACGATCGTCTCGGGCAAATCGAGGATCCATTCGCGCGACACACGAAAATCCGGACTCGAACCGAGCCCCAGCCCGCCCGTCTCGGTCTGTGAGTATCCGGACCCGCGAGCCTCGATGGTCACGTTCGCGGCGTTGGGGTTGGTCACCAAAATGCCCACGTACTTGACCGAGCCGCTGCGATTGAGGTGATGAAGATACACTCCAAACTCACCTTCGAGACGAACCGGAGTCCCGCCGCGCGTGGGAGACGGCCGGGCGTTCCCATAGAGCAACCCAGGTCCCTCGAATATTTCTGGGTTGTTGCTCGTGAGCACGGGTGGGCCCGAACCCCCACCCGGGAGCGGCAAGAGTTGAGCGCGACTCGGAGGGCCACTCAGAATTCCAGCTCGCCAAGGCAGCGACGCGTCCGGTGCGCGGGCGTCCGGCGCGTCCGCGTCCAAAGCGCCCGCGTCGAGCGACCCGACGTCCACTCTGGCTCCATCGAGAGAACCCATGTCCCTCGGCCCTGCATCCGGCCGCAGAACATCCTGCACCGTCGCATCGAGACGTCCATCCACGAGCGCCGAGTCCAAATGGGCGATCCCACCGCCATCGGCCGGCAACGCTCGGTCCGACCGGGACGAGCTCGGATCAGGCTCGGTCGCACAAGCGACGAGACCGAAGATCGTCGCCCAGGCCAGCGCCGGAGCAAGTTTTTCGAGCGTGTCCGCGCGTGAGGCGAACGAGCGATCGATTCGCACCACGAGAGGCTGCCAAAAAACGACAGCCCAAGCACTCAGCCGAGTGTCGGCAGGCCCCTGATCCGCGAAACAGTCCAATCCGCCCATGACCATCGACGCGGCGGCTCGATTCGACCATCATCCGGGTATGAAAGATCCCATCCTCGACCTTCGTCCCCTCGGATTTCCTTGGGAGACCTTCGATCCGTTCCTTTTCTGCGTTCACCACGACGACGCGTACCCAGCCGGCAATGAGAAGCTCGGCCCGGCCGCCTCGCTCGCGGGCCGCCAGATCGGCCAGGACTTTCAGCTCAAGGACGGCTGGCGTATGTATCACGGTGACACCGTCCCCGGGTTCCCGCAGCACCCTCATCGCGGGTTCGAGACCGTCACCATCGTGCGCCGTGGTCTCGTCGATCACTCCGACAGCATGGGCGCAGCGGCCCGTTATGGGCGCGGAGACGTGCAGTGGCTCACCGCGGGCCACGGCATCGTCCACGCCGAGATGTTCCCGCTGCTCGACAAGAGCGGTCCCAACCCAGTCGAGCTCTTTCAAATCTGGCTGAACTTGCCCGGTGAGAACAAGCTCGTGGACCCGTACTTCTCGATGCTGTGGGGCCATGACATCCCCAGGAAGGAGCTTCGCGATGCTCAGGCAAAGAGGACCGAGCTGACGGTCATCGCTGGTGCGCTCCCGGGCCTGAAGCCTCCATCCCCGCCGCCTCAATCGTGGGCTTCACGCCCCGCCGCCAAGGTGGCGATCTGGACCCTGAAGATGGATCCGGGCGCGACCTGGACCCTGCCGGCAGCGGAGAAAGGGATGAACCGTACGCTCTATTTCTTCGCGGGTGAGTCGATCCGAGTGGGCTCGGAGACTCTCGCCGGACCCATCGGTGCCCGACTCAGGCCAGATGCGGCCCCGGTCCTGGTCAACGGCGACAAACTCAGCGAGCTCCTTCTGCTCCAAGGCATGCCCATCGGCGAGCCGGTCGTCCAATACGGACCTTTCGTGATGAACACTCGGTTCGAAATCCAGCAGGCCTTCACCGATTACCGAAAAACTGGGTTTGGAGGTTGGCCCTGGCCGAGTGACGATCCGGTTCACGGGCGAGAGGGCCGCTTTGCTCGGCACAGCGACGGGAAAGTCGAAAGACCCGCCGAGAAGGTTTGAGTCCGTCAACTGATGCCATAACTCCTCAGCTTCCGAGCTAGCGTATTTCTTCCGATCGCCAACACCCGGGCCGCCTCGCTCTGGTTGCCCTGAACAGTCTCGAGCACGAAGAGAACGTGCTCCCGCTCCACCTCTTCGAGGGTCCTCAGGCCCCGATGTCCCTCGGGCCTCGATTCACTCGCCAAATCCACCCGGTCGGGCAGCGGGAGGTGCTCCGGCAGAATGACCGAGCCGTCCATGACCACCAACGCGCTCTCGATACAATTCTCGAGCTCCCGCACGTTACCCGGCCATGGGTAGGCAGCGAGTCGCTCGAGCGTTTCGGGCGCCAACGTGGGCGCGGAGCTCCCGAGCCGCCTCGCCGCGGTGGTCAAGAAATGTCGCGCCAGCCGTGCGATGTCGCGAGCGCCCCGCGCGGCGAGCGGGGGCAGCCCAAGCTCCACCACCCGAATTCGATAGTAGAGGTCCGCACGAAATCGCTGCTCCCCCACCATCTTCAGCAGGTCGCGATTCGTCGCCGCCACGACCCGAACGTCGACGCGAACCAGGTCCTGCCCGCCGACGCGCACGAACTCACGATCTTGCAGCACGCGCAGCAGCTTGCCCTGCACGGCCAACGGCAACTCTCCGATCTCGTCCAAAAAGATCGTACCCCCGTCAGCGAGGTCGAATTTCCCTTTGGCTTTCTGATCCGCGCCGGTGAACGCCCCCCGCTCGTGGCCAAACAGCTCGTTCTCGATCAAAGTCTCCGGGAGCGCCGCGCAGTCGACCTTGACGAAGGGCCGATCCCGGCGGGCCGAGTTCACGTGCACCGCGCGGGCGAAGAGCTCTTTGCCTGTGCCACTCTCCCCGCGAATCAACACGGTGGCACTCGAAGCCGCTGCCTTCCGCGTTCGGCGGCATGCCTCGCGCAAGCTCTCCGACTCTCCGACGATTCGATTGAATCGATCCTGAATCAAGAGCGCCTCCGGCCGGCGTTCGGTCGGATCGGAAAAATCCAAGGCCATCAAAGTCGCACTCGACGCGGTCGGCGCAGGCGCAGGCTCGGTGGGTCGCCTCGACGACAAGTCATCGTAGAGAGTCGTGGCCTCGATGAGTCTGGAAGCCTCGGAGGCGAGCCTTCGACCCTTGGCCAAGTCCGACTCGTCGAACGCGCCGCCTCGCTTGTTGAGCAACTGCACGACCCCGATCACTTCGTCGACTCGGTCGATCATCGGGATCGCGAGGATCGATTCTGTGCGGTAACCAGTGAGCTCGTCGACGCCAGCGAAGAAGCGAGCGTCGGAGTGAGTCGTGGGTACACTCACTACTTCCCCGGTTTGCGCAACCCATCCTGCCACTCCTTGCCCGAGCGAGAGTCTGATCTCGGGGAGCTCCGGGAGGTGAGCGACCTTGGAGAACAGCTCTCCGCGCGCCCGATCGACGAGGAAGATCGTCGCGCGGTCGCAGGCCATGTGCTCTCGAACCTCGTCGACCAACCGTACGAGCAAGTCTTCGAAGGCAATCTCGCTGCCGAGCAGCGCTCCCACTTCGAGCAACATGGGTAGCTCGTCGGACGCGGGACTCGGGTCGTTCATGCGCGCGCGGATGGTATCCGAACGGAGCCGATCTCGGCAGCCTACAAAGGCCCGGGCCGGCTCGCTCGGTCCGCGGGTGGTCTCTCGAAGGGCCTCGCTGACGCGGGCCTCGGCTCGAGATTGGGTGCGCATCCAGCTCCCTTCGATCACGCGGCCACCGGCAGTCGCTCCCGTGCCGCGCTCGCCCACGGAAACAGGCCGCGAGCCTCGGACTCGATCGCACGAACCATCGCGTCGTCGTGCGTGGGGTCGTGGTGAAACAAAATCAGCTTCTTGGCATCGGCCGCTTTGGCCAGCTTGGCGGCGACGGCGTAGGTCGAGTGACCCCAGCCCTTCCGGCTCGGCCCCACGCGGCCCTCGTACTCCGCCGGCGTGTACTGCGCGTCGTAGATCAAGAGGTCAGCACCGCGCGCGATGCGAAGCAGCCCTTCGTCGAAGCTGCCGTCCTCGTGATGCTCGGTGTCGGTGGCAAAGCAGACGGATCTTCCGTCGGCCTCGAAACGATAACCAAGCACACCCTGCGGGTGCATGAGCTCCGCCGTGGTGACGCGGAACGGCCCAATGTCGAGCTGCTCGTTGGGGCCGAGGGTCTGAAATCGTTTCTTCGCACCCATCGCTTGAAGCGGCACGGGGAAGTGCGGCGGACGCATCTGAGCCGCGAGCGCCTCTTCGAGCGTGGCCTGCTCACTCTTCGGTCCGTAAAGCGCGAGTGTCGTGCTCGGAACGAACGCCGGCGCGAAAAACGGGAAGCCTTGAATGTGGTCCCAATGCAGATGGGTGAAGAGTAGGTCTACAGACACGGGACGCCCCAGCGTTCTCGATTCGGTGAGCAGGCGGTCGCCGAGCGCCCGCAACCCGGTGCCCGCATCGACGATGAGACGATGGCCCTCGTGCTCGACTGCCAGGCACGTCGTGTTCCCACCGAACTCCGCGAATTCGACACCAGAGGTCGCGATGGATCCTCGAACGCCGAAAAAAGTGACTAACATGGCTCTCTCCTTCCAGTGCGGCAACGTGCCGTACGGACAAGGGATGCGAACGCCATGCCGAGTGAGCACGCTCGCCGCAGCAACGCGAGCTGATCCGGATCGGATCAAGCTGAGCCAGAATGGTGCGCCGATCACGATCGATCGAGAACACCAGGATCGATCGAGATACCTGAAACCGAGCGAAGCGAGGTTTCGCACCGTGCCCGTGCCCTGCCCGTGCCCGTGCCCGACGCGATTCCCCAATGGAGCGTTGTCGAGCAGTGTCTTTGCAGCCGGGCGGTCCAGCGCACCGGGGCTTGATGCCCGGCCACGACGAGGATCGATCGACGAGATCAGGATCGATCGAGGCAGTCCTCGATGCGCCGCGGCAGATCTTGGGTGACGCACCGCGCCGCCACCTTCACCGCGTTCTTGATCGCCCGCTCGGAAGAACGCCCGTGGGCTTTGATACAGGGACGCGTGAAGCCGAGAATGGGCGCGCCGCCGTATTGCTGCCAGTCCGTCACTGACTTGAGCTCCTTGATACCGCTGGAAAGCAGCGCGATGGCAACCTTGTAGCGCAAGGACTCGCGATAGGCGAAGCGCGCGAGGTTCATCACGGTTTCACTCACACCTTCCAACATCTTGAGCACGATGTTGCCGGTGAAGCCGTCGCACACGATGACGTCGGCGGTGCCGCGAGGAATGTCGACCCCTTCGACGTTTCCGATGAAGTCGATGGAGGTGATCGCGGCGAGCCGCTCGTGCGCTGCCACGATCTCTTCGGTGCCTTTGTTCGCCTCCGATCCGTTGGAGAGCAAAGCAACCCGCGGGCGAGAGTTCTTGCTGATGATCGCCGAGTATGCCGCGCCCATGAGCGCGAAGCCCACGAGGTCTTCCGTGCGAGCTCGAACGGTCGCGCCGACGTCGAGGATCAGGCTGAAGGGGTCGTTTTTCTCTCCGCGCCTTCGCTCCGTTGGAACTACGGCTGCGAGCGCAGCACGAGGAATTCTCGGGACGCGTGCGAACGATTCCGCACACGCGAGAATGACCGCGCCGGTGTTCCCCGCGGAGACGAGCGCGGACTCAGAAGTAGACGCGACGAGCCTTGTGGCCGTAGGGAGAGATGCGTCGGGATTGTTGACCAAGGCCTCGCGCGGCGAGGCATCCATTGGGATCGCGCCTTCCGTGTGAACGATCTCGATTCGATCCGATCGGGCCTCGCACCCTTTGAGGCAAGCCTCGATTCGAGCTCGATCGCCGACGAGCACCAACCTGGCATCGACGTCCTTTGAAGCGGCCGCGACCCCCGCGACGATAGCCTCGGGAGCGTGATCACCGCCCATCGCGTCGATGAAGATCGACGCCACGAGGTCTAGTAGCCCTCGTGATTGTCGTTGTAGTCGGCCCACGCCGCCGCTGGCGTGGCGTAGCGAGCCTTGATGTAGCGCAGCATGCCGACCGCTTCTTCGAGCGGCCTTCCGATCCCGAGTCGACCGCTCGGGTAGTAGCTCTCGACGTTGTCGAGCAGCAGCTGGCCGAGCCCAGTCGCGCTCGAGCGAGCCATCTTCAACCCCAAGATCAGCTCCGCATGTACGACCGTCCACTGCGCGGGCTTCGTCGACATGCGCCCGTACGTGTAGTTCGGGCGTCCCACGAAACCGTCAGACTCACTCGCGATCAATCGATGCAGACCGTCGGCGTCGGCCCAGCTCGCAGGCACCCCGGCGATCGCGGCGGCTTCGCGAAACAGCGCCCGTGTCTCTGGAGCGTAGGCTGGATATCGATCCAAGATGGGCGTTCCGCCTGGCGTGAGCGTGGGCTCGGGCGGCCGCGGCGTCTGCGTCTTCGCAAGCTCGGCCCACGTCACCGGCCCGACTTTTCCGGTCGGCGAGATACCTCGATCGATCTGGTAGTGCGTCACCGCGGCTCGCAGCCCGCGACCATAGACGCTATCGAGCCCGCCTGAAGTGTACCCGAGCTCCGCGAGACGGTCCTGCAGGCGTCGCACCGTCGGCCCGCTCGCCTTGATGGCCAAGCTCGGCTGTGAGCCTGGGTCCCACGACGCCGGACCCACGCTGGTCTCTGCGGGCGCAGGTGTCGGAGGAGCAGGCGGGGCGACGATGTCCGCGCGCGCCTCACTTCCGAGGAGCGTCGGGCCCACCATGCCCAACAGCACCGCTCCCGCGCCCCACGGCCCCATGCGGCCAAAGAACGCACCAAGCCCCGCCGCCGTACGCGCTCCCCAGTTGCGCGGCAGCTCGATCTCGAAAGGCGGCGGCTTCGAATCCTCGATGATCTTGGCGAGCTGTGTTTTTGGGAACGACGCTCGTCGCTTCGTGGGTGCGACGTGGGCACGAGACGTCGGAACGCGTAGGGCCCTCATCGATCCGAACCTCGCTTCGGGAATCCGTTCTCCGCAAAACGCACGAGACCTCGCATCATACCGGAGGCCGTCGGTCCAGCAACCGTGATGTTGTTGACGCAGCGCGTGAATCTCCGCCGCGTCGACCCATGAAGTGTGGCCAGGAGCGCCTACAGCGTGATAGCCGAGCCCCATGAAGCGGGTAATGGTGATCTGCAGCGGCAACATCTGTCGGTCGCCGATGGCTGCGGTCATGGCCGAGCGAGCGCTCAAGGGAGCCAACGTCCCCGCCGTGGTGATCTCGGCCGGTACTTTAGGCATTCACGGCCAACCCGCAGCGGCCCATGCGGTGAGTGTCATGCGAGAGATCGGCCTGGAGCTCAGCGGTCACCGCTCCCAAGGCGTGTCCGTCCAGATGTTGTCGTTCGCAGACTACATCTTGGTGATGGAGCCCCTTCACGAAGCGTACCTTCGTCAGAAGGCCCAGACCGTCTCCGAGCGCATACATCGCGTCTGGGAGTATGCAGAGCCTCGCGGGCGACTCACTCACATCGCTGACCCGATGGGGCAGGATCTCGAAGCCTTTGCGATCTGCCGCGACGAGCTCTTGGCCTGCATCGATTCTTGGGCGCGTTGGGTCGCCGCGCTGAGATGAGATTCGTCGTGGAAACGACCGCACGTTTCGGCGACTGCGATCCGGCCGGGCTCGTCTATTACCCGCGATTCTTCGAGTGGTTCCATGACACCTTCGAGAGCACGTTCGCGGCCATCGCAGGCGTTCCTTACAACGACGTGGTGATGCGCGACCGCGTCGGATTTCCTGCGGTCAACCTCGCGGCTGAGTTCAAACGGCCGGTCCGGTTCGGAGATCGAGTGCAGGTCGAGGTGTTCCTCTCGAGGCTCACCGAACGATCCGCAACCTTCGAATACCGCGTGCGAGGGGAGTCCGGTCTGTGCGCGACCGCGAGCGTCAAGGTTGCCACCATGGATATGGACGGCGCAGGCTCGGCCGTATTTCCGGAGGCGATCTTTCGGGCGTTTCTGCCCTATGTTGAGAGCGACGACGAGCTCCCAAACGCAGCGCGCCTTCGCTCTGGTTCTTGAGAGGTATCTAGCTCGCGCTGCTGGGAGCCGTGGGTTTGAACAGGGGCCCGGGAATCGGCAGGACCGGCCGACCTACGGTCGGATTCAAGACCATCGCGAAGGCGATGTAGAGCGAGATCGCCATGAGAGCCACCGTCGCAATTCCGATGAGCAGCGCGAGCGCAGGCAAATGAAACAGCTCTCGTCCGATTCGAAAAACGTAGAGCAGATCGATGTCGAGCAAGAACACGAAGAGAATCTTCGAGAAGTAGCCGAACGCCAAAGTCATCACGAGGAAGATGAGCAGGAAGCAAGAGTCCACCGCCAAGACGATGCTCGAATTGACTTTGTGACCGAGCGCCAGCTCGCTGAGCGCCCACCAATTCATGACCCAGTTGAACGAAAAAGTCGTGAGTAAGGTCCCGCCGAGCATGTTCTTGTTGGCGAAGCTCATGAGCCCCGACAAGAACTGACAGCCCCCGCCGAACAGGAGGCAGAACCACGCACAAACGGTCAGGCCGTCGGGCGTAAGAGCGCTCGGCGAGCCGAACGCGATCGGCAAGAGCGAGGCGCACCCGATCGAGAGTCCAAAGAGCCCGAGTGGGGTAGGCTCGCCAAAAAGGGGGGGAGTTGCGGCAGGGGCGCTCATCGGGCGCGGATTTGAAGCATCAATGATGGTCGGCTGTCGACTGTCCCGTGTTTGGAGAGTAGGAGGCCTCATGTTTCGATCTCTCCGGCCGGCGCAGAGCGCCCGCTTGGCCTTGTTGGCTCTCACGCTCGCGTGCCAGCCCGAGCCCGTACGCATCGTCGTGAAGCTCCCCAAGGACATGCCCGAGTCGACCCAGCTGGTCCCTTTCGTACCGACCTTCACGGAGAAGAACATGTCTCTGCGGCTCAGGGCCTCCGCCTTCGACAAGCTCGAGCGCTATATGGGGCCGGCCAAAGTAAAGTGGACGTCTTCAGACCCGAGCGTGGCCGTCGTCGCTCAAGACGGCCTCGTGACGATCCTCTCGAGCGGAAAGGCCAAGATCACCGCCGAGACGACCGAGACCCAAACCCCACTGGTCGCCTCGATCGAAATCCCCGCGGCGATTCCGGCCAAGGTGAAAATCGATCCGCCCGAGGGAGACAAGAACCCAGCTGAGATCCACCTCGGGGAAATCAAACAGTTCAAGGCCGTCGTGTTGAACGACCGAGACGAACCCATCCCCGACGCCAAGATCCTCTGGAGATCGACGACCTACGCGGTCACGGTCACTCCGACCGGGGAGGTCGAGGGAGCGGCGATGGGAGAGACGCAGCTCGTCGCCGAGCACAAGTCTTACTCCGCCAAGCACGCGCTCAACGTTCTCGATTGGAAGAAGTGAGTCGCTTTTGAGCGCGCTGCCCATCGATACCCGCACAACGATCCGAGCCCCAGAAGGATTCGAGCTCGCGTATCGGGTGGCCGGACCGGCCCGTCGCGCCCTGGCCTTCGGAGTGGACGCAGCCATTCGCGCGGCGGTCCTTGCGCTCGTGTGGCTCGTTCAAGGCGAGCTCACCGCAGACGAAGCGATCGAGCTCATCACTTCGAAGCCTTGGGCGCTCGCGGGACTGAGCATCGTCTATCACTTCGCCTTCGAGCTCGCCTTCTCTGGCCGAACGCCCGGCAAGAAGTTGTTCGGGCTGCGCGCGATCCAAACGAATGGCGCTCCGCTCGACATGCGCTCCTGCTTGATTCGCAATGGACTCCGGCTAGTCGATCTTGGCGGGCTCGTTGGGTTGTGGGCTTTGCTCGATCCGGCCTCGATGTTCGTAGACGCGCGCTTCAGACGGATCGGCGATCGTCTTGCGCGCTCGATGGTCGTGTTCGAGGCGTTCGACGACGTGAACGAGCGCGCGCTTCGCCCAGCAAGCCGTCTCACGAGCCACGCCACGCGCCAAATCCGCGAGCGATGCCGACGCCTCGGTGCGCTCTTGACGCGGCTCGAGTCGGGACGCTCCGCGCCGGAAAACGAAGTTCGCGAGCTCGCGTCCCTGATGCGCTCGCTGAGATCCGACGCCTACCGCGCCCGCATCGAGGGCGTCCACCCGACCATGGCCCAAGCGGTCAGCTCACTGGCGCGTCGGGCACACCAGTTGTCGTGCAAACGTGACGCCGCAGATCGCTCGCTGCTGCGCTGCGTGAACCGTGTTCCGGCGACCGTGCGGCATCACCGTCGCTCGCTCCTCCTCGCTACTCTCACCTGGACTCTCGCGATCGGCGTGGGCGCGCTCGTTTCGGAGTCGAGCGAGCCCTTCGCGCTGTCGCTCATCGATCACGGTCCGCTCCAAAGCCTCGAGAGTGCCGTTCGCGGCCTGGAGTTCCGAGCCCCCACGGAGATCGAACCGTTCACGCTGCGAGGACCCCTCGCTCCGATGGCGAGGGCCGAGGCCGCTGTCGTGAGCTTCGTCGCCGGCGGTTTCGTCGGCCTCGGCTCGATCCTCGCGTTGGTCTCCGACGGGCTCGAGGTCGGGACGTTCATCTCTCACGCAAGACGACTCGGCTTGGTCGATCGCGCCGTCACTCCGGCCCTCCCCTCAGCGATCTTTTCATGCCTCTCCGTCCTCGCCGCCGCGACGGGCGGCCTCGTGCTTGGACGAGCGCTGCTGTTCCCCGGCCGACCCTCGCGAATTCAGGCCCTTCTGGCCCGAGCCACCGAGATCTGGCGCCTGCTCGCGTTGAGCGCCGGGCTCGGCGCGTTTGCCTTCGCCGTGAGCCGATGGGAGGTCGGGCTGACCGCGTCCGCGAGCCTCGGCGTGCTGATCGTGGGCTGGCTCGCGATCGCCGGCCGAGCTCGCCCGATCGAGGCCGAGAGATGAGCACACTGCGAATCGTGGACCGACGTCGTTCGCTCGACGAAATCGCCGATCTCGCGGTCGCCTACGCTCGCGCCCACGTCGCGACTCTCATCGTGCCGCTTTCGGTGCTCTGCGCCGGCACTCTCCTGCTCATCTTCCTGACTCAGCGAGCCCTCGACCTCGATTGGGGACGCACCTGGATCCTCGCACTCATCGAATCAGCAGTGGTGACTCGAATCTCGATGGCCATTTTCGCAGCGCACCTCACAGGCGGACCGGCCCAACTCACAGGCGGCCTGCGTACCGTCCTCGACCGCCCCGCGCTGTTGGTGACTCCGGGTGTCTGGCCATGGATCACGCTGCTCGCGATCGACCCGGTGAACGGGGCGTCTCTCACCGCAGCCCTGGGCTTCGTCTTCCTCACACCCGTCTTTCTCGTACGCGGCGCGTTCGCCCACGCCCTGGCCATCTTCGATCAGCTCCCCATCAAGAGAGCTCTCGAGATCTCGGTCCTGCTGACGCGCACGCGGGCACCACGCACGCTGGCGCTCGTATTCCTCGGCGTCATGGTGCTCGGAGTCTGTGCGACGATCGGCGACCAGCTCGTGTCGTGGGTCGCCGTGCGGGCTTCTGTCGACCTCCCGTTCGATACTCTCTCCGAAGAGTATGGGTCCTGGGGGGCCATCGGTGGGCTCTTGACAGGCTCGCCGTTCGTGGCCCTGCTGCGGGTCCTCGAATACCTCGACGCCCGAGCCGCGCAATGAGAGCACTCCTCGTCCTGAGCCTGCTGATGTCCTCGAGCACATCCTACGCGGAGCCCACGGGGGGCCCGGTGGACGAGCCCGAGCAAGACGACGAGGATGCGCTCGGCGATGAGTTCGATGACGAGAGCTCGGATGAGTCGGCCGGCGATGACGGCGAAGAGGGCCCGGAGAGTCCCGGGGAAGAGGACACACGAGACTCCGACGAAGAGCTCGAGGAGGAGACTCTTGCCGTAGATGCGGAGCAAGCGGCCGACGCGGCCGCGCGATCGGTCGCGGTCGAGCTCGCCCACTCGGCCTACCGTTTTTGCACCGACCCGACGTACGTGCCGTCCGATCAGGACGCTGCCCGCCTCGGATTCACCGCTCGAGAGGCAACTCATGGAGCGTGCACCGAGCTTCGCGTTCTCTCTCGGACGGTCGTCCAGGAGCGCCCGTGGATGCTTCCGGCGTGGTCCCGCACGGCGCTCGTCGCGGCCTGCTTTTTCGTGCCCGGCTTGCTCCTCGTCCGCGGCCTCAGGGCTCGCGGGCTCGGAACCGAAAGCCGAGCCCCGTCGAATCGAGCCAAGGCGCTCTCCTTGCGCGCTCGAGCGGAGCTCGGCCGGGGTGAGTTATCGTCGGCCTTGTCCTCGATCGAGAAGAGCTTCGTCGCCCACCTCGAATCTTCCGGAACCGAAATCGGAGAGAGTGCGACAAATCGAGAGATTGCGCGTGCGCTCGAAGGTACACCTTACTCACCCTTCGCCGAGCGCTGGGCCAGGTCGATCGAGCTCGGCCGGTTTGGAGGCGCCGTTCAAACCGACCTGGAGGCGTTGCTTTCGGAGCTCGAGACGATCGTGGCCACCCGCGCTCCGATTCGGTTCGCCATCGCGCTCACCCTGCTGGGCGCTTGCTCGCCGTCGCCGCACGTCTTCTCCCCACCAAAATCCCTAAGCCACGAACCCTCGGGCGGAGCGGCGCTCGTTGGCCTACTCCAGGCCGCAGCCATCAACGCTCGCAGCGTCGCCTCCGCCCCAGCGGAGCTCCCAGAAGCCGCGAGTGTGCTCGTGCTGCGAACCTCGGCGCTGTCGAACGTGCGCCTCGACTCCGCGCTCGATCAAGGGCTGGCGGTCGTGCTGCTCGACGACGCCGGAACGGCAGACTCGCTCCTGCCCGTCACACGAACCCGCAGCGCCACCGTGGCCTCTTTGGAGTCCGCGATCGGAGGCTTCTGCGGGCTAGACCCGGAGCGCGTCGGAGAGCTCGCCAAGGGCGCGATTCGGTCGTCGATGCCTGGACTTGCCCCTCGCGCTGGCAGCCGTACGAGCCCAGTCTCCAAGCACCCGCTCGAGCTGACGCCGATCTTGTGGATCGGGGCCGATCGAACCGATCTGGCTGCCATCGGCGCCCACCGCATCGGAGAAGCCCGAGAAGAGCTTCCCGGCTGCCTGTTCCTATTTTCCGACGACACCCTCTTCGTGAACGCCTCGCTGGCCCGGGTAGAAAACGCTCGCTTCGCCGTCGCTTTTTTCGCGTCGCTGCTCACCGAAGGGGACGAGGTCCTGTTCGTCGAGCCGCGCCCCCCCCGAGGAATCGCCTGGCTCGCGGCGATCGCGAGCTCCCCGGTCGGTCCGCTGTTCGCGCACCTCGCGCTGCTCGCTCTCGCGATGCTTTGGGCAGCCGGAGCGCGTTTTGGCCGCGCTCATGCTCCCGCAGCGAGACCGACCAGCGAGCTCGTCCGGCACGTGCGCGCCATGGCCGACCTGAGATAGGTAAAATCCGGGCTCGAGCCGGCGCTCCTCCCCAGATCCGCGCAGGAAATGGGAACTTGTTCCCATTCCTCGCACCTCGGCCGCGGACACCAAAGGAGCGCCAACCGAGAAAGAGACATGCTTCGGACGAACGGTGCTTCGGCGGCTGGTTACACGATGTTCTCGGATGGTTTCGAGGCTTCTCCCCGTCGGTTCGCGGACCGCAACTACGGCGCGCCCCCGCACCAGACCCGCGACGTCCTCGCCAAGCGGCCCGCCCGCCGTCACTCCGCCGGACGCGGCGTCGAGGTTTGGTCCCCCGCGAAGCCCGAAGCGCCCAAACCGTCCGACTGGCTGTGCCCCGCTGTTTCCCCCTCAACAAAGACGCTCGAAGGCCGCATCAAGGACGTCCGCAACCGCTTGATGCCGGTCATCAGCGAGGCCGCCGCTCGCATCGCCCAGAAGACCGGCGCCGACGTAGCCACGATCGCCCGCGCGGTAGAGCGCCACCTCGCCGACGCAACCCGCGCCCTCGACCTCCCCGCCACCGCCATGAGCCCCGAGGCGTTCAAGGGCTACCTGTTCCGAGGGATGCGACACGGCGACGAGGTCGCCACGTTCGGCCGCGGCGCTACCTCCGGCAGCCTGGCCGGCTGGGCCGCCGAAATGCGTCAGAAGCTGGTGATCTTCGAAGTGCTCGCCGACCGCGCGGGTCGCCCCGACACCGCCGCCGTCCGCGCGTTCCAAGCTTCCATCGAGTCCAAGGCCTGAACCCGATGAGGCTCGATCCCCTTTCCCGGTCCGCGAACCCCCAACTCATTTTCGCTTGGCGCGATCCGGAAACGCACCCGCCAACAGACCTCCGAGAAGCGCGGGCGTCGCGAGCACCGGGGACCTGAGCGGCTCGAGCTGCTGCGCGAGGGCGCGAGCCGTCTGCGGTCGATTCGAAGGCTTTCGCTCGAGGGCTCCGAGGATCACTTCCTCGAGCCCCTTCGAAATGCTCGGTCGAATCTTCCGAGGCTTCTTGATTCGGCCGTCCAGAATCGCCCCGAGAATCACTTCGTCCGTAGCGTCGGTCGGATGAATGAGCGGACGCTCTCCGACCAACAACTCGAACAACAGGATACCGACCGCGTAGATGTCCGAGCGCCGATCGGGTGTCTCTCCGGCCACGACCTCCGGCGCGAGATACTCGATCTTCCCGGCAGCGCGGCCCGGATCCGTGCGGCCGTAAGCGCTGATGTGCGTGATCCCCAAGTCCCCCAAAATCACACGTCCTGAAAAATCGATGAATACGTTGTGAGTCGTGACGTCACGGTGGACGAGCCCGAGCGGCTTTCCGGAGCTCGACTTCAACTCGTGCAACGCGTGTAGCCCCGCCAGAACTTGGCCCGCCGCGAACACCGCGAGATCGGGCGGAAACACCAGGCCAACATCGCCGAGCCGTGAGACCAAATCTGCCAGACTCCCGCCCTCCATCAGGTCCATCGCGATGTAGAACCGACCTTCGACTTCCCCGGCGTCGTACGTGTGGATGAGATTCGGGTGGTCGACCAGCATCGAGAGATCGGCCTCGGTCACGAACAGGTCTCGGATCCGAGGGTCGTGCTCGAGCTCGCCTCGCAAGAGCTTGAGCGCGACGTCCGCGTTGGCGCCGTCCTTCCTCGCCCGAAAGACGAGGCACATACCGCCCTCGCCGAGCGTCTCGGAGATCGTGTAGCACCCGAAACGAAACGACCTTCGCGGCTCCACGCCCTCAGCTTATCCTTTTGCCGGCCGCCCGATCGAGCGCCGTGCCAAGGCGCCGAAGCTCGCGGTGAGCCCTTGATCCAGGAACAGCGTCGAAAAGGCCGCTCGCGCCTTGGGATGGCGCCGCACCGCGAGCGCCCGCTCGTCGAAATGGAAACGATCGTGGGTGATGATCTTCGAGAGCCAGGGCCGGGCGAAGCCGCTGAGTCTTCGGCGGAGCGCCCGGACCTCGGCCGGAAGCTCGCGATCGAGCGCCGACTGAATCACATCGAGCGCGAGCACGAGATTTCTTCGCAGCCCGAACCGACCGGTGAGCTCCTCGACGAGCCCGAAGTCTGCCGAGCCCTCAAAACGCTCGATGGCCTCGGCGAGGTCGACCAAATTTCGAAGTGGATAGGCCTCATAATTGAGCTGATGGACCAAGTGAACGAGGGTCATCTCCTTCGACAGAGTACACACGGTGTCCCCATCGAGCTCATGGCGAGCCATGCTCGCCCAGACGTCCTTCGTCGGAATTCGAAAGAAAGTGTCCTTGAACTTCCAGTGCAGCTCCAAGACCACCGGCATCGGCGGTCCAACTCGTTCGAATCTCACGTCGCGTCGTGAGGAGAATTCGTCACTCGCCTTCGGAAGGGGCTGAGTTCGACGGAAACCCAACGCCTCGATCTCGGCCGACGAAGACTCCAAGTTCTCGACATCCACCAACAGGTCGAGATCGCCGAGCTCTCGCGAAGTCGACGTGCGGTACACGAGCTGACTGAGTACGACTCCCTTGACGGTGAGAACTCTGATTCGACGACCCTCGAGCGCCCGCACGATCGCCTTCAGGTGCTGGGTCAAGACCTGGTTCCGGAGCGCGTTCTGCTTGTGCCGTGACTTGAGGGGCGCGAGGAGCTCCGAGCTCGCCCGCTCTTGTCTGGAGAGGGTCTCGAAGACCAGCGAGACCAGGTTCAGAGAGGCCGCCCGCTCGGACAACCGTCGCGAATCGACCTTTTCCAGGAGCTCCGCGATGCGTACGGTATGAGCCGCAGTCGGCTTCGTTCGCGCGGCCAGGAGGACGAGCTCGTCCTCGGCACTGACGAAACGAGCTCGCATGCCCGCGCGATAGCAGTCCCGGCATCCAGGCGAAAGAGAGAAATCCTCGCACCGCTGCGCTGCGAATGGATCAGGCTACCTACCGAAGCTCATTTCCAGCTGTCGAACCCGGCGAGCTCGAAGTGTCGATCGTACGAAAACGCGATTCGCACGGAGGTGCGCTTCATGAGAACGAACGAACAGCAGTCGGTGAAGCTGACCTTCTGATCCGCGAACTTCGTGAAGAACCCCAAGGCTTGGAGCT
Source organism: uncultured Myxococcales bacterium (assembly GCA_964463485.1). Taxonomy (GTDB): domain Bacteria; phylum Myxococcota; class Kuafuiibacteriia; order Kuafuiibacteriales; family Kuafuiibacteriaceae; genus CAYXDO01. The sequence continues at coordinate 85,153 of CAYXDO010000001.1, forward strand.
CGTCCTCCGGACCTGGCCGAAGAACCGAAAGCGAACGCGATGCCAGAATCGCCTTGGCGCGCTCGGCTGCGAACCCATAGCTGGCCCGACGTGCAAGGAGAGTGAAAGTCTCGTCGAGAACGAAGTTGCTGGTCACAGGTCGACGTTGGCTCTTCTCGAGCTTCCTCCATAGCCTCACCGCGCCCGCGTGATGCTGGTCAGCCGCCAGATAACGCGCGAGAAACGCTCCGGTGTCGATGAATATCATTCATCGGTTCCATATAGGTATTCGTCGTGCGCCTGCGAAAGGTCGGGCGGCGTTGCTCGGTCGAACACCTCCGAGTCCGCAAAGAGGCTGTCTTTGGCCCCAGTTCGTGCCAAGAACAGCTCCAGAGAGCTCCTCAGCAATTCGGCGAACGACACGCCTCGCTCGAGAGCGGCGCGTTCGGCCCGCATCTTCAGGTCCGTTGGCAACATGACCGTCGTCCGAATCATGACTATGCATAACATAGCTGACATAACAGGCGGACGTCAAGCGGAGCGACGAGCTCACCAGCTCACCACGACGTCCACCGTGAGCTCGCCCGCAGCCCCTTCTCGCCGAAGCTCGTGGACCGTCCCAGCCTCGTCGGTGAGGCGCACGAGTTGCTCCGCGCTTCGGATGGTCGCCGTGGTCCCTTCGATCGTGAACTCACCCCCTTCAACCGAAGTGATCTGGGTCGGGCGCCGAGGGCTCGAGAGCACATGACTCCCGAAGGCGCCCTCAGGCGCTCGGCCCGCCGCACCCAGCCAAGTGTAGACCACCCTCTTCGAACCTAGACTCTCGAGCCCGACTCGCTCCGAGCCAGTCACCAGCGTCTCGACGCCCGCCGGAATCAGAGGCAGCACCGCGCCGGCCGCTGCAAATGTCGCAATCTCCCCGAGCGGAACCTCGACGGACGTCTCGCCCTGCTCCACGAACCGCTTCGTCGCGGGCCCCTCGGCTCCCCACGAGAGCTCATACCACCCGCCCGCCGGAAGCACGACAGCACGTTCGGTGGTCGACGAAGTCACCACGGGCGCGACCAGCAACCCATCTCCCACGAGGAACGCATCCTTGACCGCGTCCAAACTTCGATTCCCCGGGTCTCGGTAGAGGAGAGGCCGGAGAATCGGTGTGCCTCTCTCGCGCGCCTCTCGAGCCAGTCCCTTCCAGAGAGGAAACAACCTCGTGTGAACCTCCGCCCAACGCCGAAAATGAGCGATCGTCGCGGCGTCGGAATCCCAGCGCCAATTCAAGTCCGCAGAGCGCCCGTGGTGAGTCCGCATGACGGGGCTGAAGGCGCCCAACGTGGTCCAGCGGAAGAACAGCTCCTTGGTGGTCGGCGGGTTGGTCGCCGAGACGTAACCTCCGATGTCGTGAGTGACGACCGGAAATCCAGTCATCGAAAGACCGAGCAAGATGGGTACGACCGTCGGGAGCCCGTCGTCCGCATCGAACGAAGTTCGCTGGTCCCCCGCCCAAATCACCGGCGCCGCGGCCTGCGAGCCGGTGTACCCAGAGCGAAGAAACACGACGGCATCAGGGTACGAGGCGAGCGCGTCCCGATTCACCTCGGCCCAGCTCACCGGATACCGATGGTGGGCGACCTCCGGATCGGACCCATCGGAAGGTTTGACCGAACGCGGATCGACCGGGTACCACTCGGCGTAGTCGGCCATCCAGCCCCGCACACCCAGCGCCAGCGCGTCGCTCAGCTCGGAGAGTGCGAACTCCCTGCCTTCAGGCTGGAGCAGATCGAGCAGCGAGCTGTCCTCGAAGCTCGGCGCCTGAAACTCGATGGGGCTCCCGCGTGGATCTTCGACGAGCAACCCTCGGTCGCGCGCCTCCCGGTCCACGTCCACTCCGTTCACCACGAAGGTGTTGAAGTAGGTCATGAATCGAAATCCGCCCTTCCCGAGGGTCGAAATCATCTCGGAGAGATCCGGATACAACTCGGGATCGGCGCGCCAGTCCTCTTCGAGAATGTACTCATCCCCACTCGAACGCCCCCCGCGCCAATCCTCGCTCCAGATCGCGCTGGCGGGGATATTTTCGGCCCGGAGCTTCTCCGCTTCGGCCAAGACCGCGGCAGTCCCGCCGACACGCTCCATCCACACGCCGTACGTCCAATCGGGAACCGGCGGCGGACGACCCACGACCGAGGTGAGTTGTTCCAAGACACCTGCTGGACTAGGTCCAGGAAAGATCAGGACCTCACCCGCGCGCTCGTCGACGGTGATTTCGAGAGCGTCCGGGTCGGCTCCGCAGAGATCGAACGCGCTCCTCCGAAAGGTCGTCGCGTGCAGCCCGTAGCTCGCTCGACCTCTCAAGGCGACCGTCGTAGGCACGGAGACGTAGCTTTGATGGCGAGTCCCGACCAAGAACCACACCTCCGGCTGTTCGTCGCTGTCGACCTTTCCGATGCCCTGTTCGCTCACGAAGATCGGCACTCGCTGACCCCGCTGATCAGTGTCATGAGTTTGAGCTCCGAATCCCAAGAACGGACCCTCGTCGCATTCGAAGCGAATAGAAGCCCGATTGTAGGCCTCGCCGGCTTCGAATCGCAGCGAGAGCGCGTCCCCTCGAGCCCGAATGGCCAAGGTTCCCAAGGACTCTCCGTCAGCCTCGAGAGTTGCGTCGACGAGGCCTTCGCCCTCGTCCCAATCGGAGATTCCGGTCGCGACGACGGGCGAGCGCGTCACACTCTCTTCGAACTTGAACGATCCGAACTGCATCTCCGAAGCGGCGCTGAAAGCGCTCGCCTCGAAGGCGCGCTTGGCCGTGCTGATTTCGAAGCCGTCGTCGTGGGTGATGAAGATCGTAGGATCCGAACCTTCCCATTTGACCGAGAATCGTCCCAGGCGAACATCGTCGGCGGAGCACCCAAGCGAACTCGCGGCCGCGAGAAGGGACACGAAAGGAACGACGCCCCGCACGCTCGTCATCGCTCGAGCACCAAGACGCCGGCTCCACGGCCCACCGCTTTCATCGTCAAGCGGTCATCCTTGGCGCAGTAATAAAAACGCTCCTCCCCGCGGCTCGTCTGGACCGTGGCGATCCCGTTGCTGACCGAGATTGTCCCGGTCGTTGTGAGCTCGAAGGGAGTCTCGAGCTCACAATCGCATCCCGAGCTCCCGTCGTCCGCGCACACGGCCGAGGCTTCGATGTTGGCTCGATCGGCGGCCGTGGTGATCACGAACTGAGTCGCGCCGCAGCCGATGGGGTTGCACGAGGGGCCGAGATTCACCACGCTCTGCCCCCTGCCTTCGACCTCCAGGGTGAATCGTGCGCCTTCGACGGCGAGACTCCCGGTGCCGCCAGTCAACTCGGCGCTTCGAATGTCGACGTCGTTACACAGGTCGAGCACTACTTGTTCGATCGACGACTCGCCGCACCCTTCGAGGTATCGCCAGACGCCGCTGATGTCGCCTCCGCAGGCTTGGTCGGCGCCGAAACTCGGATCGCAAAGGCGAGGCTCGAACCCCGCGTCGGGGGTCTGGGCATCGCTGGACATTGCGTCGGGAACAGCCGCGTCGGAAGCCGCAGCATCGCTTGCTTGGTTCTCTCCCGACGACTCGGCGCAGCTCGCGAGCGCCAACACGGCCGAGACCGAGAGTCGCGCTAGAAGGATCTTCATGTCTCGGATCTTCATGTCCCGGATCCTCATGTTTCCCGTTGTAGCGGCCTTCGGGCCGCGAAGCCAACCTCCATCACCTCTCACCCGGCCGACTCGTCGTGCGACGAGGCCTTGTCTCGCCCTTGACCCGCCCGTGTGATAGGGGCGGGGCGTGAGCGACCCCTCGAAGCCAGTCGGTTCCGAGGCCACCTTCAGCTTGGCCGCACAAACGGGCGGCCGCGTGCCTTCCGCTGATGCACCAGCGGCCTCCGAAGCGCCGCCGGTACCAGGTCTCATCTTGAAGCGTGAGATCGGCCGCGGCGGAATGGGCGTAGTGTACGAAGCCGATGAGCTTGCTACCCACAAGAAGGTCGCGCTCAAGGTGTTGTACAACCCGAGCGGTGAGTTGCTCGAACGGTTCTTGCGAGAGGCTCAAATCCTCAAGTCGCTCGAGCACCCCGACATCGTGAGAGTGTACGATTTCGGTCGAGACCAACAGCGCGCTTGGTTTTCGATGGAGCTCCTCTCGGGCACCGAGCTCACCAATGTGATTCATGACCCGGACCTGAGTCTCGTGGACCGGCTGGTCATTCTGATTCGGTCGGCCCGGGCGCTCCAACACGCTCACGAAGCGAAGGTGATTCACAGGGACATCAAGCCCTCGAACATCTTCGTCACGTCGGAAGGCGGAGTGCGGGTCCTCGATTTCGGAGTGGCTAGACTTCCGACTTCGACCCTGACGGCCACGGGCTTCGTAGTAGGCACGCCCCGGTACATGGCTCCGGAACAGTCCCAGGGGGACAAGGCAGACGCGCGCGCCGACGTGTTCTCTCTCGGCATCGTAGCCTACGAGTTGCTGTCAGGAAGCCCGCCTTGGAACGTGAACGGGCTGGACGCGATGCAAACGATGGTAGCGATCGCGTCGGCACCAGCCGCGCCGCTCGCTCAATGTTGGCCGCACAACCGACTCCCTGTCGACGCCGCGATCCTCTCCCGCATTCACCGACTGATTCATCAGGCCCTCGAGATCGAGCCCACACGGAGAGTCGCGAGCGCGCTGGCTTTCGCCGAGGGTTTGGAGTCCCTCGTGGAGAGTCTGTCTCTCGCGCGCACACCGACCGCTTCTTCGGCACCGGCCCCTTCGGCGCCAGCCGCGCCCTCTCCTTCAGACTGGTCGAAGCGCAGGGTCGATTGGGCGCGGGCCAGAGCGGCCCGCATGCAGGTCGAAGGGAGCGCTCCGACGCAACCCAAAGTCACGAGCGCCGAGCCAGAAGAATCCGACCCGAAGGACGGGTCCAAGCTCATCCTGGTCGGAGCGCTCGTCCTGCTCGTCATCGGCGCGCTCGTCGCCCTCAGATTCGGGTTGGGCTGACATGAGGTTCCTCTACCGAGCCGTCCTGAGCCACGCTCTCGTGGCCGCACCGCCAGCCGCTGCGCTCGGCTACCTCGTCGTCGACGTGAATCGCTCCGCGCTCGTCTCCGAAGTGCAAGGCGTTCACTTGGCTGTCGCCCAAGCGCTCGAGCGTCAGATCTCCGCTCGCGTCGAGGCCACCGCTCGCACGATCGCCGAGGCCGAGAGAATCCTCGACACCACCGAAGTCCCGATCGAGTCCAGGCAACTGACGCTCAAAGCGCTCGTCGCCGAAGGCACGGCCGAGTGTGTCACCCTCTACCGGCCCGACGGTACTCCGGACACACGCATCGGAAATTGTCGCAATCATCCTGAGGCTATTTCGGACGTGGTCCAAAGTGAGCTTGCCTCCGGCGCATTCGCCGTCACCGACGCTCGTTTCGAAGCCGCGGGCGGCTCCGTGGAAGTCATCGTCGCCTGGCGCAGAGATGCCGAAGTCCTCGGTTTCATCTCCGCACCCCTCCCCCTCTCCCGCCTCGCCGACGAGCTGGGCCGACTGGCCGAGCGACACCTCGGAACATCCGGCGAGATCGACGTCGTCGACGGCAGCGGCCGCTATGTCCTGTCGAGCCGTCCGCGCCAGCTCGGGACCAAAGCCCCGAGTGAGAGCCCATTCGGACTCATCAGCGGGCAAGTGAGGCAGGGCGCCGCGGCCATCGACATCGGAGGCGCGGTGTCGTTCGATGGCGAAGGCGGAAAGCGGCTCGGCGTCATGGTCAGCGCCCCCAAGCTCAAATGGCTCATCGGCGCGTCTCGCCCAGAGTCCCTGGCGTTCGCGAGCCTCGCCGAAGTGAAACGAAGAACAGCCGCGCTCGCGGTCTTCGCCGCGCTCCTCGGCGCCTTCCTCGCCGTGATCCTCGCTCGCGGAGTCGTCGCACCCATCGAAGCCATCACGGCCGCGGTGAGACGAGTCGCTCGAGGTGGCTTCAGAGACAAAATCGCGGTCCCCAAAGACCCGGACCTCGCGAAGCTCGCTTCGTCGTTCAACGAGATGACCACCGAGCTCGATCATCAGCGAAAGGAAGCTCAAGAAAAAACTCAGCTGCGTCTGAAGCTGGCTCGCTACCTTCCGCCGGATGCGCTGCACCAGATCCTGTCCTCGGAGATGGCCGCCCGAGTCGAGAGTAGGGAGTCTGATCTTTCGGTCGTGTACGCCGATCTCATCCGAGTCGGTCAGTCCTCCGCGGCCCCGCGCCCCGAGGAACTCGTGCAGGTCTTGAGTCAATTCTTCACTGCCGCCGTCGCATCGATTCAGCGACACGGCGGCCGCGTGGATCCCTTTTCCGGCGACGCCCTCATCGCCGTGTTCGACAAAGCCGAGGTTCCGGACCACCTCGAGGCCGCAACTCGGGCTGCCATCGACGTCGTGGTCGACGGCTCCACGGTCTCCGAGCGCCTCGCCGGACGAACGAGCTCCCGATATGCGAGCTCCGCGGGCGTGGCCACCGGTCGAGGCCGAATGAGCACCACGGAGAACGGGGACGTCTCCGTCTCCGGGCCCCTCGTCGAGGAAGCGCTCTCACTCCAGCGTGAGTCCAAACCTGGCACCGTTCTGCTCGCTTCGCAGGCGGCGATCACTCTGTCGCCCCAGAGTGAGCTCTCACCGAACGTTCGACGCGAGCGGCTGTCCGACGGCCGCTTGGAGATTTCAACCGCATGAATAAAATCGAGCTCGTTGCGAGGACCGGCAGCAAATGACGCCCATCGCCCTCCTGACTCTCTCCTTGATTTCCGCCGACCCGAAGGGCCTACGGCTCGACGACGGCGTGGTTCGCTTCGAGGTCGGGTCCGATTCCTTGGACGCCGAGTCTCTGGCCATCTTGAAGAGAACCGCCGACGTGCTGAGAAAGCACCCCTCCGACGACGTCTGGCTGATCGGACACACGGACTCGTCGGGCAGTCAGGAGCTCAATCGCTCGCTGTCTACCCGGCGCGCTGATTTCGTCAAAATGGAGTTGGTGAAGCTCGGTATCGACGGCGACCGAATCCGCACCCAAGGCGTCGGCTCGGACCAGCCCGTAAACGACGAACCTGGAAGCTCCGCGCTCAACCGACGCGTGGAGATTTGGATCGGGTCTCCCGATCCGGTGGCGTGGATCTCCTGGATTCAGGAAATCGTCGAAGCCAGCCCGCCCGCTGGGCAGCGATGGGAGCCGGCGAAGCTCGAGATGGCGTTGCGACGGCTCTTCCGGGTCCGAACTCATGAACGCTCCGCGAGCGAGGTCCGGTTCGACTCGGCGAACCGCCTCTACGTGGGTCCCAAGGCGCTCGTGGTGATCTATGGCGAGTCGGCCAAGGCTCAGCAGGCCCCGAAGACGCGGGCGGTCGACGTGAAGATCGAAACCGGGAGCCTCTTCGCCAAACTGGCCGAGCGGGAGGGTGCGACAAAACTAAAAGTCGAGTCCCATGGGTCGAAGATCAAGCTCAGCTCGCGAAAGACGAGGGTCGAGTACGACACCGCCAAAAAGGCCAGCACTCTGTCCGTCTACGATGGTCGAGCCGAGGTGGAGGCTGTTGGCTCCACCGTGAAGGTCGACCAAGGGTTCGGCACCAGAGTCAAGGACGGTAACCCACCAGAGCCCGCGACCAGGTTGGCGGACCCGCCGTCGTTCACTTTCGAAGGCGGCTTCGTCAGCTTCGACGACGCTCGAACCCCGGTAACTTGGCGCCCAAACGGCCCCGAGACGCTCGTGGAGGTCGCGCAGGGCTCCGACCCAGCATTCGATCGACCCATTCGCGAGGAGAGGAGCTCGCTCGCAAGTTGGGTTCCGGACCTGGCGGTAGGTTATTATCAGCTGCGACTGACGTCCATCGACGACCGCGGCATCGTCGGCAACCCAGGCCCACCCGTCGCGCTCGTCGTGAGCCCGGCGCCGACCGCCGAAGGAACGCGCCTCGCGCTGTCCCAAGGGGCCGAGAAGCCAACCGGCGCTCGACAGCTCGCACGCGCCGCGGTGATCGATCCACTCGAGGTGCCGAGCCTGAGCTCGACATGGACCACGATCGACGGCATCCCACTTCCGCGAGTCACCGCGTCCACCATCGCACGACTGAGTTTCAGCGCTTCGAGCCGGCCCGTGGCCGTGGTGGACGTGCCCATCGAGCTCTCGGGCTACCTCGGTCGTATTCATGCTTCCGGGCCGATCGTACGAGATGGGCTCTCGAAGACCGAAGTGACGCTCGAGCTGACGCGCGCTGGCGCACCGGCAGACTCCGAGACGACGGTTTCCTACGAGGCGCGAGTCGGCGAGCGCGGGGTCGAGACCGAAGCCAAGCTCGCACCTGTCGAGTGTCTCGCTACTCTCCCGACCGCCCGGGGAACGGGAGGACGCTACTCTCTCGTCCTCGAAGCTTCGGTCGGCGCGGGACCCTCTCGCGCCCTCTTCGTCTGCGATCGGGCAACAGGAGTGGGTGCGACCTTTGCTCTGCCCGACGTTCCGGCCGCTCCGACTCGAACCTTCGTCGAGCTCGCCGCTGGTTCCGAGCTGAGTGGTCCGCGCCTGGCCATCTCCGTTCGGGGAGGCTGGACTCTGCCCATGGGCTTCCTGAGTTGGTGGGTGGGGCCAGAGGTCGGCTTGGTGCCTTCGTCCGTGAGCCCCACGCAGAACGAGCGGAACACCGCCATGGTCCCCATCATGGGGCGACTCGGCGCTTCGATCGGTCCAGGCAACGTCCGCGTGCTCGTAGCTGCCGCGGGCGGGCTCGGCGTCTTGGCCAACTCGACAACCCTCGGAGGAACGGACGTCAGACCGACCTACCGGCTCAGCGCGGGCCTCGACGCCAAGCTCGGCAACGACTTCGCCGCCCTCCTCGAAGCCGCCTACTCCCCTTCCGTCCGCGTCGGCCTCGTCGAAGCAAGCGGTGGATCTGGAATCTCGCTAGGACTCCGCGCTGTCTTTGGAGAATGATCGGACGGAGAGGCGGGGTATGACTCGCATGACTCGCAGCCGTGGCCGGGTCTGGTCAGGGATGGATGGGCTCAACTCGTGCTGCTCGTACGAGTGGAGTACGAGCGGAGTACGAGCGGAGTACGAGCGGAGTGAGTGTGCAGCTCTCGTCGGTTCAGGCCACGATGAGTCTGGAAAGCATTCCTTGGTTGGCCAAGGCCATGAGCGCGTACTGACCGAGCATCGCGTCTCCGAGGCCGCCGAGCCCATTCGAAGCTCCGCCCCATCCCCCGAACGCCGAGGGCAGTCCGCCGAATGGGATGCCTGCGCCGAAGCCACCGTTCGTGAACCGGCTCCACAAGTGGTCCGCGTGCAACAACTCACCTACGCCCTTGGCGTAAGCCGGATTGCCGGTGAGTCCGGCCGTGTCCGCGAGCTCTCCGCGCACCTGATTGCCCCACGCCGGGCTGCCGAGCGGAGCACGAAGGTTCGGGTCGACCCAGTACTTGTTGTCGCCGCTGACGACCTGGTCGTATCGGTTGTTCTTGCTGTCCCACACCGTTCCGTCGATGCGACCTTCGACCTGGCCGTTTCGCTCGCGGAACCAATGGACGTTGTTCTGATCGCCGCCGAGGCGGAAAGTGTCCCGGCCCGGATTTTCGGCGAGGTGCTGGGCACGCCACTCGTAGCCGTCGTGCGTGATCGGTCCCGTCTTCGGCGACCCGGCGATGTCGCTGACATTCACTCGGTCGGCGCCATTGGTGATGGTCAGGCCCGTGGTGACCGACTGACCCTGCTCGGACGAGGTCTTCGCGGCGATACGCGTTCCGTCCGGAAGCACAAAGTCGCTGCTCTTGGTGAAGTCCCAGCGCGTCCCGTCCTTCTCCGTCACGTGCGGGTCACCCCAGACGCGCGTGTTCGGAGTGTCGCCAGGCTTCTGCCCGGGCGCGTACACGCTCCAGTTCGTCCCGCCTTCGGGCACGACCGTGTACCCACCAGCCGTCTTCACCGCGTTGGCCGGCCAACCCTCGCCCGGATTCGTCTGAAGCCCGCGGCCGGCCGGGGCGCCCGAAAAACCAACCTGGGGGCTCGGAACACAGCCGCACATCGGCGACTGCGATCGACCCAAAAGCTGCGCGAGACCGGCCCCGGAACACTGGCCGAAGCCGCCCGCATCCAGCATTTGGAGCGCCTGCATGGCGACGGCCGGATTTTGTTGGAGATGCGAAACCAACGCGTGCTGCAGCTGGAGCGCGGCGAAAGGATTGGAAGACTGTACGTTATACCACATTGTGCTACTCCTTCACGGTGGGGCCGAAAACGGACTCGATCTTGATCTTCGGAGCGACCCCCCGAAAGTTGCGAAAATCTGAAGAAAATCATAGATGTATGCTATAGTGTGGCCTCTGTCGACATTCGCCTACCTTTGCGCTGGATCAAATTTTCACTTCGACGGATTCATGACGCGGTCCTGGGAGGAGGTTCAAGATCAGGCGCTCGACTCGGTCGAGCCCAAAAGTCCATCTCAGCGCGATCGACAACACCAAGACGGACGACTCGAGACCATGCGAGGCCTCTGAAACCGAGACTTTCATCCGGTCCTTTTCGGTGATCACCACTTTGGCACCTTGGGCCCGAGCGAGGCGGGCGGAGGCCCAAAGCTCGGCGTCCACGGGCGAGTGATCCTCGAGGAACCGAGTCGCGACGATCTCTGCTCCGAGCGAACGCACGGTGTTCAAGAATCGCGTGGGTCGGCCAATAGCGGCAAATACGAGCACGCGAGCGTTCTCGAGGTCGGACGGCATGAGATCTCGACCAGCGAGGTCCGTGAGCGTCGCTGGAGCGAAGCTCATTTCAGCGATGGGTTCGGGCAGAGGCCAGTGCTTGGGCTGGTCCGAGGACACGACGCGGATCAGTGCCTGGGCTCGCCTAATGGCTCGTCTGGGCTCGCGGAGAGTTCCGGCAGGGATGAGTTTTCCATTCCCGAGGGGCCGATGGTGGTCGAGCAGCAACAGGTCGAGGTCTCGAAAAATTCGTCGGTGTGAAAATCCGTCATCGAGAAGAATCACCTCGGCGTCCAACTCGTCGATGGCGACCCGAGCGGCTCGCACCCGATCCGGAAACACGACGACCCGGGCGCGGCTTTTGGTCGCAATCAATATCGGCTCGTCCCCGGCGACGCTCGCTTCGACGACGGGTCCCTGGCCCCGAGACACGATCACGGGTCGAGGAGATCTCATGAGCGCGCCGTAGCCACGCGAGACGACGGCGACGCGAACGCCCAATTCCGAGAGGCGGTTGGCCAGACAGATCACGAGGGGCGTCTTGCCGTTGGCGCCCACGGTGAGATTGCCGACGCTGACCACGGGTCGCTCGAGGCGAACGGGCCGTAAGAAACCCACGCGATACGCGAGCGTCCGCGCACCCACTCCGCTCGCGAAGAGCCAAGAGAGCGGAAGTAAATAGGCGGGCGATTGGCCGGAGTCGAGGCGTTGACGAAAGCGCTCGAGCGCGATGGGTTGGCTTCGTTCGGTCAAGTCGGGCGCTCGAGGAGAGAAACGGTGTCCTCGAGCACTCTATCGACGGAGAGGTCACGGAGGCAAGCATGAGTTCCGATCGGACACACTTTCCCGCCGGTGTTCGAGCAGGGCGCACAACTCAAGTCCGGCGCGATGAGTCGGTGCTCCGAGCCACGAGGGCCCCATCGCTTGGGGGACGTCGGTCCGAACAACGCCACGACCGGAACACCGACCGCGGCGGCCAGATGAGTTGGTCCGCTGTCGACGCCCACCAGAACGTCCAAATCGGAAATCACCCGCCACAGGCCAAGCACGTCCAAGCTCGGGACATCGTTGCGCCCGTTGACCTCCCGTGCGATGCGTTCGACCGTTTCTGCGTCCGAAGGACCGCCGATCGGTACGATCTCGAGGGTGGAATAACGACTTCGAATGGCCCTGGCGAGGTCGAGGAAATGGTCGCCTGGCCAACACTTGGTCGCATGAGTCGCGCCGACGGACAGGCCGACCTTCTTGCCGCTCGTCCGCGGTGCCCGCCGAAGCTGAGTACGCGCGTCGGGATCGAAAGGAACTCCGAGGGGCTCGAGGACCTTCAAGTAGAGGTCGATCGTGTGGGCCGAGACGATGGGCCGGTTCTGGCCGAACAGGGCTAAGAGCGCACGAGCCGGGCTGCGCTTGGTCAGGGTCAGCTTCTTCGGAGACTCCAAGCGCGCAACCAAAGCTCGCGTGCGAAGCTTGCCTTGGAGATCGACCACCACGTCGTAACGCGGATCGAGCTCCGAACGCACGCGGGCCACTCCGGCCATGCCTGCGTGCTTGCCTTTGCGGTCGTAGCCGATCACGCGATCGAAAGACGACGCCTCGCGAAACAGGGCGACCAGGCGAGCCTCGGTGAGGAGCTCCACGTGCGCCTCGGGAAGGGTCCTCCTGAGGACTGAGACGAGGGCGGTGCTCAACACGACGTCGCCGAGGGCGGTGAGCCGCACGACGAGGATGCGCACGAGCTCGGTGTAGCCCAACGGCGCGACCAAGTCTCCGTGCTTCTTGCTTGCTCGGGCGAAGAGCCCCGAGCAAGCATGCGACCGTGAGCGGCCTTCGCGATCGGCTCCGGGCAATCGTCGCGAGCTTCGAGAACCTCCGAGTCACCGTGCTCGGTGATCCGGTGCTGGACGTATACGTCTACGGCACGACCCTTCGGATCAGCCGCGAAGCTCCGGTGCCGATCGTGCGGGAAGACGGGCGCGAATCTCGGCTCGGCGGCGCGGCCAACGCAGCGGCGAACCTCGCCTCGCTGGGCGCGTTCACGCAGCTGGTCGGCGTCGTCGGCGACGACTCGGGTCGCGCCGAGATCATCACGCTCGCGACGAGGCTAGGGATCGATGCATCGGGCGTAGTGGGTGTGCGCGATCGGCGCACTGTGACGAAGACGCGCATCCTCGCGGGCGGTGTCCACACGACGAAGCAGCAGCTCTTGCGCATCGACCGCGAGAACGACCGCCTCTTGAGCGATCGAGCCCGCGCCGCTCTCGCCGAAGCGTTCGAAGCGCGTTTGGATCGGGCGGATGCGCTCGTGGTTTCGGATTACGAGGCGGGAGACCCGCCGCTGTTCTATGCGGAGCTCGTGCGCCGAGCCCGGACTTCGCCCTCGGGCGTTCCTGTCGTTGCCGTCGACAGCCGATTTCATTTGAACACATACGAAGGCGTCACGATGGTGACGCCCAACGAGCCAGAAGCCGAGAGCGCGCTCGGAGTGGAGATTCGAGGCCCCAAAGAGGCTTTGGCGGCCGCCGAGTCGCTTCGATCGAAGCTTCGGCTCGAGGCCGCGATTCTTACGCGCGGTAAGGAGGGCATGGTAGTGGCGAGCGAACGCGGGGCGACCAACATCCCCCGGCACGGCTCTCCAGAAGCGGTCGACGTCACTGGCGCGGGAGATACCGTTACGGCCGTAGTCACCTTGGCGCGGGCCGCGGGTGCGACCTTCGAGGAAGCCGCGGTGCTCGCGAATCTCGCCGCCGCCCGCGTCGTGCAGGTCGTCGGAACCGCCACTTGCACCGCCGCGGAGCTCGAGGAGTCCATCGCGGAAGCCGATCTTTCGCCGCTCGGGAGCGGGTATTGAGGCGAGCGACCGACAAGCTCTCGACGCTCCCTTCGATCTGCACGTCCGTCGGTTCCTTCGGAGAGCGCCTCCGACCAGTCGTCCTCGCCAACGGCGTTTTCGACATGCTGCACGTCGGTCACGTGCGCTATCTCGAAGCGGCCAAAGCGCTCGGCGAGACCCTCGTGGTCGCCGTGAACAGCGACGCCTCCACACGGGCCTACAAGGGTCCAACGCGGCCGATCATCCCCGAGTCGGAGCGAGCGGAGCTCGTCGCCGCGCTCGAATGCGTGGACTACGTGTTCATCTTCGACGAGCCAAACGCGGAGGCTATCCTGCTCACGCTGAAGCCGGACATCCACGCCAAGGGTACCGACTACACGCCCGAAACGGTCCCCGAGCGGGCGGTCGTGTTGGCCTACGGAGGCCAAGTCGCCGTCTGCGGAGACCCCAAGGACCACTCCACGACCGAGCTCATCTCCAAAGCGAAACTCTGAGTTGGCCGTTTACCAATCGGGAGCTTCGAGTACACTCGGCGCCCGATGAACGCGCCCAAATTCATGCGCCCTACGATCACCGACATCGCGGCCCGATTGGACGAGCTCGAAGGCAAGACCGTCGAGCTCGACGGCTGGCTCTACGGCAAGAGGAGCTCCGGGAAGATCCACTTCCTCCAGGTGCGCGACGGCTCGGCCACGCTGCAGTGTGTGATGGGAAGAAACGACGTGCCGCCAGAGGTGTTCGAGCGCGCCGGCAAACTCACCCAGGAGTCTTCCATCGTGGTGACGGGGACCGTGCGCAAAGACGCTCGCTCGCCACTCGGGTTCGAGCTCGGAGTCACTCACCTCGAGCTCACCCGGGAGGCGGAGAGTTATCCGATCTCCCCCAAGGAGCACGGAGTGGCCTACCTGATGGACCACCGGCATCTGTGGTTGAGATCGTCTCGACAGCACAAGATCGTCCGAATCCGCCACACCTTGATCAAGGCCATTCGAGACTACTTCGACAGTCGCGGGTTCGTGTTGGTCGATGCGCCGGTATTCACACCGAACCCGTGCGAAGGCACTTCGAACCTCTTCGCCGTCGACTATTTCGATCGTGAAGCCTTTCTGACTCAGTCGGGCCAACTCTACATGGAGGCGGCCGCCATGGCGCATGGCAAGGTCTACTGCTTCGGACCGACCTTCCGAGCGGAGAAATCCAAAACCAGACGGCACCTGACCGAGTTCTGGATGGTGGAGCCGGAGGTCGCCTATATGGATCTCGACGGAGACATGGACCTCGCCGAGGACATGATGGTCGAGATCGTGGGCAAGGTCCTGACCAAGCACCGCAAGGACCTCGAGTCCCTCGGGCGCGACGTCAAGACCCTCGAAAACGTCCAGAAGCCGTTTCCGCGAATCTCGCACAAGGACGCGGTCGACAAGATCAACGCGGCGATCCTTTCTGGCAATGCCGACACGCGCTCGGCGGGCACGGAGAGCAAACAGCGAGAAGGCTCCGAGGAGGAAGAGGCGACGCAGGCCAAACGAACTCACCTGGCTCAGCGGGACGACGACTTCGGCGCCGACGACGAAACCATCCTGAGCCGCATGTACGATCGACCGGTGATGGTGCACCGGTACCCGTACCAGGTCAAAGCGTTCTACATGAAACGTGACCCGACCGACGCGGAGCGCGCGATGTGCGTCGACGTCCTTGCGCCCGAAGGGTTTGGAGAGATCATCGGAGGAGGCCAACGCGAGGATGATCTGAACGTGCTCCTCGGGCGCATCGAAGAGCACAAACTCTCGCCAGAGGCGTTCGGTTGGTACACCGATCTGCGCCGTTACGGCAGCGTCCCCCACGCTGGGTTCGGCATCGGCGTGGAGCGGACTCTGGCCTGGATTTGTGGGCTCCACCATGTCCGGGAGACCATTCCCTTCCCTCGTATGATGGAGCGACTGTCGCCCTGAGCTCCTCCGAGGCGCTGCGAAGCGGCGGTGGCGGTGCGAAGCCGACGACCCAGTCCGTCCTTCGCTTTGGTTCCATTCTCACCTGGCATGACGGATGCTCTCCGGACGTTGCCGTGATCGGCGCTCACCAACACACCCGCGGGCGACACAAGAGGGCGAGCGCGACACTGACGGTGACTCGCCACACCGTGGCGCTCGGCGTGGACGCTCCAAAGAGAGTTTCACAACTCACCGATTTTCACGTGGGCTGGTCATCCTCGGACCGGTGTCTCCGCGAAGCCATAGCAGCCGCCGGCGACGCGCGGCCTGATCTCACAGTACTCACCGGAGACTACGTCAACGTCTCTCTCCGCCACCTCGCGCGCCTCGAAGCCCTGCTGGAGCTCATTCCCAGGCCGGCCGTGGCGGTCCTTGGAAATCATGATTACTGGTCCGGACCGGAGGCGATTCAGAGGTCGCTCGAAAGGGCTGGGATCGCGGTGCTTCGCAATGAACGACTCAGCGTCGCAGGGCTCGAGGTGATCGGGGTCGACGATGGGCGAACCGGCCGAGACGACCCCGATCGCGCCTTTCGCGCCGTATCGAACCCCGAACGGGCGCTCGTTCTCGCCCACTTCCCGCCTTCGGTTTCGAGGATCGGCCGACTGGGGGGCCGCCTGGTGTTGAGTGGCCATACTCACGGGGGGCAGGTTCACGTACCACGAGTGACTCCGGCGGTAGCCAAGCTCACCGGCCACGAGCTCCTGCGAGGTTGGTATGAAGTCGACCAAGCGCGCGTGTACGTCAACGCGGGCATCGGACACGACCGACTGCGAATCGGGCGCCCGGCCGCCCCCGAGGTGGCGATATTCGACCTCGTGCCTCGATTGTCGCAGTCATCTCTCGTCGGTTGATCGAGGGCCCGATGTGGGTTCGCCAGAGGCGAATCGAGGCTGCACGAGGAGCCCTCGTGCGGTAGGCTTCATTCATGCCTGAGGCTTGGATCGTTCCGGCCGCAGCGGTGCCGTTGGTCGTCGCGTTCTTCAATCTCGTCCTCGCCGGCCAGGTCGCCCGGCGCGGGCCGGACCTCTCGAGGCGCGGAGCCTTGGCCACTGGAGCCCTTGGCATCGCAGTGTTCGCGCTCGCTTGGTTCATGGCGGCGCTCGAGCCCTCGCTCCAACCGGGGCTTCGGATCCTAGCTTCGCTTGGCTCGATCGTCGCCATCGCGGGGTTTGTCGTCGACGCCCTCATCGATGCGTCCCGCGTCGGACGCGCCGTCGCGGGCGCGCTGGCGCTCGTGACCTTCCCGGCGGTCCTCTCGTTCGTCGTCCGTGACGGCCGAGGGCTACTCACGTCGATCGCCGTCGCGCTCTTTGTCGCGACGGTGGCCGCGCGCATCGGGAGCCGCGGCGCCCATGCACGTTCCCTTCCGCGCAGAGTCAGCCACGCGGCGATCGCCGCCATGGCCGCGTACGGCCTCATCGCAGCAGTCCGGGCCGGGGTCGGGAGCCCGATCCCAGATCCGAGTCTTGGCGTTTTACTTGCTGCTCAAACCATTTCCTTCGTCTACGTGGCAGACCACCGCATTCGTCCAAGAGTCATCGCGTCTTCGGCGCTCGTGTATGCGGTCGCTTTCGGCCTCATCGCCGTGGCCGCGACGGCGATCGCGCGGGCCTCTGGATTGAACCTGGATTCCTGGAAAATATCCATCAGCGTCACCATCGGGTTGTGTGCGGCCGTCGCGCTGGTGGTCGTCGCCGAGGTCGTCAACGCCGGACTCATCCGCCTCATTTTTCCAGAACAGGCCAAGCTCTCATCCATGTTGGGAGCCTCGAAGGCCGAGATCGCGGCGATTCGTCGCCGGCTCGAGCGAGCTGAACGGCTCGCCGTGGTGGGTGAGCTCGCCGCCAAGGTGGCCCACGAAATCAAGAACCCACTCTCTCCGATTCGAAGTTATGCGCAGATCCTCGAGTCGCGGCTCGACGCGGTCAGCGAGGCCGAGCGGCCTCTGTTCTCGCGCGGCCTCGGCGTAGTGATCGAAGAAGCGGATCGGATCGACGCCCGCATTCGAGAGTTGCTCAAAGTTGCGCGGGCCGAGAAGCCCGATCGGACGGTGGGTCGCTCGTTCGACGTCAACCGAGTCGCGCTCGAAGCGGCCATCGTCGCCGAGTCCGAGGAAGGCCCCGACATCGTCCCCGATCTCGACCCCTCGGCTGGTCTAGCGGAGGGGGACGAAGACGAGATTCGGGGGGCCCTATCGAACCTCGTTGAGAATGCAAAGGAAGCCTCGCCGATGGGAGCGCGCGTCGAGATCAAAACGAGACGGGCTGGGGTCAAAGTCATCGTCGACGTGGTCGACGAAGGCGCCGGGTTCGAGGTCGGCGTCGAGGGTCGGCTCTACGAGCCCTTCTTCACGACAAAATCGAACGGCACGGGACTCGGGCTCTCAATCGCCAAGTCGGCGGTCGAAGCGGCTCGAGGGACCCTCCAACTCTCCGCACGCGAGGATGGAAGAGGCACCCTCGCTCGGATCGAGCTACGTGCGGCGGACGACTCGCAACATGCGGCATGATGGAGCGACCAGCGCCGAAGGGTACGAAACTCTCGGGCCGCTTTGCCTCGCGGGGTAGTGATCGCTGAAAAGTGCTTGAGCTGGAGCGGAAAGGGGCCCAAACTGAAGTATGACCTCCCCGTTGGGGCAACGTCCGAAGCTCGAACGTCTCCCGCTTCCCCACGGGGAGCCCGTGCAGCTCCCCCCCCTCGAGCGCCTCGAGTTTCCTCCCGACGAGTCCGACCTCCTCTACTACGATCCGGAGTTCGACGTGCCCACCTCTTCGACCCATCGCCTCGCCGCCGACGATCTGAAGGACATGATACAGCCCGTAGCAGATCAGCTCGGCCTTCGACTGAAGAGTGACGAGGCCATCTGGTACATCGACCCCCAAACGGCGAAGCAGAAGGTCTTCTACGGTGACTTGGTGCTCTGCAAGAAGGCCTTGCGAACGACCGCCCACGACCTGCACCTCGTCATCGAAGTCGTGAGCACGAACGACTCGCGCAGGGAGCTGAAGGATACGATTCGGCAGCGAATCGTGAACGAGGCCAACCGGGTGCCCGAGTTCGGCTTGATCTTTCCCGACCTCGGCGACAACAGGTCGTTTCAGCTGTTCCGATACGATCCCGCGGCTTCTGCGTATGTTCCCGTCATACCCACACACGGGAGTTTCCAGTTGGAATCGGTGCCGGACCTCGAAATTCGTGTACTGCCGAGGGCACAATGGACCGACGGTCGGAAGATCGATGTCTACTTCAAGGGTCAGCGGCAGCTTCGACCCGACGAGAAAATGGTCGAGCTCCAACGGCTTAGGGTGGGCGTCGAAGACGAGAAAAAACGCGCCGAAGACGAGAAAAAACGCGCCGAAGACGAGAAAAAACGCGCTGAAGACGAGAAAAAACGCGCCGAACGCTTCGCTGCCAAATTGCGCGCCCTTGGCGTGGACCCCGATGAGTAGCGACTGGGTCCTGGGCGAGCTGTCTTCGCTGGATGAGTGAGATCCTAGTCATCGAAGACGAGAGCGGGCTCCGGCGCGCGCTCGTCGACCTGCTGGGCCTGCGGGGCGACCAAGTCGTCGCGCTGGGCTCGATCGCCCAGGCTCGCTCCTGGCTGAAAGAGCGGACACCCGATGTGTTGATCTCCGATGTGAAGCTTCCTGACGGAGACGGTCTCGTGATGATTTCGGAGCTTCGGGCGAGCGGCTTTCGCGCTCCGGCGATCGTGATGACGGCGTTTGCCACCGTGGACCGAGCGGTCGCAGCCCTTCGACTGGGCGCTTCGGACTTCATCGTGAAGCCGTTTGACAACAAACGTCTTCTGGTGGCGGTCGATGAAGCACTCGCGGTGGGTCGTCGAATGGAGGAGTTGGAGCTTCGAGCGGGAAGAGTTCTCAGGCACGAAGGGCTCGAGCTCATCGGCTCGGACGGCGGGTTGCACGACATCGTGACGGTGCTGCCGCGGGTTGGAGACTCCGAGGCCACGGTCCTGGTTCGCGGAGAGTCAGGCACCGGCAAAGAGCTCATCGCACGCGCGATTCACACTTCCTCCCCGCGCAGAGACGGGCCGTTCATTTCCCTCAATTGCGCAGCGCTCCCAGCGACGTTGCTCGAGTCCGAGCTCTTTGGGTTCGAGCGTGGCGCCTTCACGGGAGCCCACGCTCAGCGTCGCGGGTACTTCGAGACGGCAAGCGGCGGAACTCTCTTTCTCGATGAAATCGGGGACATGCCGCTCGAAGCCCAGAGCAAGCTCTTGAGGGTCTTGGAGCAGCACGAAATCACGCGAATTGGCGGGCGTGATGCCGTTCGAGTCGACGTTCGGATCGTCGCAGCAACTCATCGGGACCTGGACGAGATGGCTCAGGCTGGATCATTCCGAGCCGATCTGCTCTATCGGTTGGCCGTCGTGGTCATCGAGCTGCCGCCACTCCGGCACCGGTCCAGCGATATTCCAGGTCTTGCGCGCCATTTTCTCGATCGAGCGAAGGCCAAGTACAAGGGATCGACACTCACAATCGGCCCGACCGAGCTCGAGCGAATGACCAGATACTCGTGGCCGGGTAACGTGCGGGAGCTTCAGAATTTCATCGAGCGATCGGTCGTCCTTGGGAAGCTCGACGTAGCGTCTCTAGTGATGGGCCCGTCGACTCCGTTGCCGCGGGAGGGCAGCTCGGCTGTTCTTCCCGCGACCGATGGGTCGACGGAGGTCGATGCAGACTCACGCCGCGTTCGCCCGCTGAAGGACGTCGTCGACGAGGCCGAGCGAACGGCCGTGATTTCCGCCCTACGAGCCACGAAGGGCAACAAGGCCCGCGCGGCTCGGTTGTTGGGCGTGAGCTACAAGACACTCTTCAACAAGATTCATGAACATGCGATTCGGGAAGAAGTCTCCATCGACTGAGCGGCACGGCTCTTTGGTGTCCACCAAGGTCGACCTCGCAGTCGTTGCATACGAGCGGGACCTGCTCGACCGGGCGGTCCTGGGGTTCGGAGACGCGGCGATCGGTTTCGAGGCAACCTCCGACGTCATCGGCGCAGTGCGCTCCCGCATCGGGCTCTGCGACATCGCCAACACTCGTGGAGACCTCGAGCGTGCCGGCGCGGTGGAGTACGTCGCGGACGCTCTGTACGGGCTTGGTTTTGTCGGGGCAAAGTAAGATGGGTCGGCGCTTTCACTGCGTGCTGAGTATCGCCGCGAGCGCGGCATGCGCGGAGCCGTCGAACATCGAGGCGGGGCCGGGACGGATCCTCGTCGGCGCGATCGTCGGCGCCGACGGTGAGATCCTGAGCGTCGACACATCACGCGGCGGGAAGGTGCAGATCGTCGTGAGCCCGGACGCGCACTCCGTCGTCTTCGAGCTCGAATCGCCCGTCCCCGACCGAAGCCTCCTTGCCCGGGTGCGAACGGACGACCGGGTGGGGTGCGGATCCTGTAGGCGGCCCGGAATCGGCGCCCAGCTTCACATCGAAGTCGGAGAGACCTGCCCAATCCCGCTCCGGGCGCCGACTTGGGTGGACGGAAACCACGTTGATCCGTCGTCTCTGCCCGAGTGGCTTGGTGCGGTCCGGCAGCAGGTTCTCGTCGAGCGGCCTGGGGAGTGCGCCTCAGCGGCACTCGAAGACCGGCGCGAGCTCGACTTCGAGCTCCTTGCGAGAGTCACCTCCTCCTCATCCGTGAGCCATCCGCTCAAAGACAACCCCATGAACCTCGTCGTCGTGAACCATCGCGGAGATCTCGCCGCCTTTGGCATTCACCTCGCGGCGATCTACCTGGCCGACGGCCGACAACGCGTGTTCGACGAACCGTTCAAAGGCCCCGTCGTGGACGCTGCCGCCATGGACGATGGGTTCGTCGTCGCGAGCCTCGACCCTGCCCGTGCTGGCGCCCTCGAACTTACCTGGCTGGATCGCGACTTGAGCCGAAGGGCCCTGTCACTCGAGGGCGACCGGTT
The DNA here is from genome assembly GCA_964463485.1 of uncultured Myxococcales bacterium. Taxonomy (GTDB): domain Bacteria; phylum Myxococcota; class Kuafuiibacteriia; order Kuafuiibacteriales; family Kuafuiibacteriaceae; genus CAYXDO01. The sequence continues at coordinate 106,615 of CAYXDO010000001.1, forward strand.
GAGCCGCGTCCGCACTCTCGGAAGCGCGAGCGACCACTTCCTCATGGCGGGCACCAAAGTTGAGCCGCTCGGCCCCGATCGACCCATCATGGCACGCTGCACCCTCGCGTCCCAGCGCGTCCAATGTGAGCCGCTCGAGATTCCGGCGTCGGCCGACAACCAGGAGATCGACTTGCTCCTCGACCTTCCCGGACGACGCGCGCTCGCCATCGGCGGGACGGGAGTACTCACCCCTGCGGTCGAAGACCGCTCTTCGATTTCCGGTCGAACCTACGCATTGCGAGCCTACGCCGAGAATCTTCAAGTGACGGGAGCTCATTTTTCGCCGAGCCAAGAGCGACTCTACGTCTGCGGCGTCTCGTCTGAGCAATCCGTCGTGCTCTCCGTCCCGGTGAGCCAATTGTTCCAAGCAGCGGAGAATCCGACCCTCGACGTCGTAACTCAGCCGCTCGAAACCGGTCGCAGGAGAGCTTGCGCTGGTTTCCGAGAGACCGCCGACCAGTTGCACTTGTGGGTCGGGACAGGCGAAGCCTTCATACTCTCCCCAAATGGAGCGGCAACGCGTGACCCTTCGACGGACCTCAGTCCTGAGTTGAGCCGAGAGCGATTCGATCGAATTTTCTTCACGGAGAGCGGAGAGCTCCTTGTCACCTTTGCTGGCGGCGGTGCCCAGCGACGTCGGGACAGTGACTTGGTCCAACTCTTCGGCGCGACGACTACCTTTCAGGCCGGCGCGACGGTCGCCGTCGGTCGCGGCCGATTCGCGACGATTTGGAACGGATTTCCTCCTCGAGCGCAACTCACCTCCGGGGGCCTTGTGACTCCGCCCGTAGACCTCCCTCTGAGTTGGCCCGCGACGATCGTCGGCGCCGCCTTCGACGAGCGAGCGCGCCGAGTCCTCGTGGTCGGTCGAATCAGCGAGCTCCCACCGTTGCCGGCATATGCCGGCTGGCTCAGCTTGCCTGACCTCCAGCTCACGAGCATCGAGCTGCCTCCGGACACGCCGCGCCTGTTGTCCGCGGCGCGGCTCGGAGACGCGATGATCGTCGCCGGAGACGGGTGGACGCTGCTGGAGCTGTCCGGAGGGGCGATACGCAAGATTCGAACTCAATTCGACGACCCGTTCACGCCTGAGGTCGAGCGTCGCCCGGACGATATTCGGTGCGGGCATCCGAGCCGTGACTACTTCCCGGAGACACTTGCGAGCTCGGCGGCGTGGCGATTCGTCGACGCGGCGGACGACTTCGCGATCGTCGTGGGTTGTGGAGCGATCGCCCGAATCGAGCAAGTCGACGGAGAGCTCGTGGCTACGCGGATCGCGGTGCCGCCGCCGTTCGAGAGGCTCGACCAAGATAGTTCGGCGCCTCGCCCGACTCTGTTCGAGACCGTGCGCGCGCTGGAAGGTGGCGGCTTCTTGATCGGCGGATTCGAACGGCGTCGGTCGATTCGAGATCAGGGCTTGTTAATCTCCGTCGGGCCATGGACGGAGTCGAGCGGGTTCACGTTCTCTCAGATCGACGCGGCGCCCGCCGAAGGACGGATAGATGAGTCATATGGATCGTCGGTCGGACTCCTTGGGCCGGAGTCGAGGCTGACCCAGGTCTTCAGCTTGATGGGGCGATTCGGAGTGGTCGATCGACTCACGACGTCTGGTGGACCGTACTACTTCGACTTCATTCCGTTGGCCGCCGCGGAGGACGAGGACGGCGCGGTGTTGATTGCTGGCTTCAACAGCGCCTCGATCCTCGGCCGGCCGGTCGATCGCTGAACGAATCGACCGGACTGGGTCGAATCTTACCCACTCGTTCCCCGGACGGCACGATCGGACGACACGAGGATCGGGCTCGAGACAATCGCCTGAGTTGGCACGCTCGATGCTCCGCATGCGCTCATGCAGACCCAGATGTTGGACTCGTTGTTTCGAATCATCGACCTGCCAGCACGAGAAGCGGCGAAGATGTCGCAGCGCTCTCCGTTGCTCCCGCTTCTCTACGCGGGCTCCGGCATCGCAGCGCTGGCGCTGGCAACTCTCATTGCGCAAGCGCTGACGGGGGCTCGCGCCGCGCCTGCGCTCGCAGCCGCGGTCCTCTCGGTGCTCGCCGTCGGACCGGGGTCGATCCTGGCGGGTTCGTACGTTCGGCTGAACGTGAGTGCGTCCACGCTGGCCGCCAGCCTCTCGTTTGGGCTCTTCGCGGGCGGGCTAGCTTCGATCGCGTTGGTCCCGCTCGTGGCATTTCTGAGTTTGGTCGATCTCGAGGGAGTGGTGAGGAGCGCTGCGGTGGTCCTGCCGGCGATCTTCCTCGTCGCCGCGTCGACGTTCCCCGCTCGAGTCTTGGCCGCCCTCGACCCCAGCCTCAAAGCGAGGGTGTTTTCAGCGGCCCTCGGCGTCTCTCTGCTCCTCGCCTTCGGAGCACGAATCGGGCTCGGGCGCTGAGCTCAGACACTCAGGAGATTTGAAATGACAACCACGCTCGACTTCTCTGGGATCCTCCGCGACTCCCAATCCACTCCCCTGCCCAAGCCCGACCTCGCCGTGCTCTCCGACGCCAAGAGAATCGAAGCGGTCTCCCCTTTCGTGGCGTGGAATGCCGTCGATCGCGGCGAAATTCCGGAGATCGAGGACAGCAAACGCCCCCTCCTGATCGACCTCCTCAGGGACCCTGTCAGCACCGTGGACCGGCTCCTCGACCCCGAACAACTCGGACGTACGGTGCTCGGCGCGATGGTCACCGTGATTGCGACAACTTCGTTCTTCGGGGCCGTCGTCATGTCCGCGCTGACCTACGGTAACCCACTTCCGGCTGCCGCGGTCCTCCCGATCAACCTGCTGATCGCCATGGCCGCTGCGCTCGGCCCCATGTACGCGACGGGCCTCCTCGTCGCTGCACGTCTCCCCATGGCTCGTCTCGTCGCTGTGGTACTCACAGCGACGGCCACCGGATCGGCCGTGATGGCGGGCCTCGCGCCTATCCCCTATGCGCTGTACAAAGCAGACGAGCACTGGCTCGGTCCCATCGCGCTGTTCGCGTGCTGCGGGCTCGCCGCGATCGCCGGCGGTGCGCGTTTGCACGTGATGATGTACTACCTCGCGTCCGAGGTGCGTCGGCGAATGGGGGGTGAGTTATCGCAAAGTGAGTCGTTCCGAGTCGGCATTTTAGCGCGGATGTCGATGGTGATCTTGGCCTTCACGATGGCCCTCACGGGTTGGGTTCTCGATGTCTTCGTCTGAGGTCATCAATCCATGAGCGCACTCGGTATTTTCGTGACCTACTTGACGATCGGCATGGCGCTCTCGGCCTGGGTGTGGATACGAGGGCTCGAGCTCGGCGGCCGTAACGGGATCGATGTGGCGATACTGGTTGGCGTGCTCTGGCCATTTCTCGCGCCCGTGGTCCTCAACTCGGACGAGGTGCCCAGACAAGCTCGTCGGGATGGCCGAGTCGATCACCTCGCGCGGGCCATCGACCAGGCCTGGATTCGCCTTCCTGGAACTGGGCTTCGCTCCCAGGACAGAGCGGTAGTAGACAGTTTCGTTCGCCGCCTGAAGGTCGCGGAACAGCGGGAGCTGGACATCGAGCGTGCCTCCGCTGAAGCGCCGGAAGCGGCGAGGGAGAGCTTGGCCAGACTCCGCGCCGAGTCGGCGAGCGAAGTGTCTCGCGGGGTGGCGCTGCTCGAAGAGCTGCTCGCCCAACTCACCGTGCTTCGCTTCGTCGACCAGGATGTGAGCGTGTCGACGGAGCGTGATCGTGTCGAGGTGCTTCTGCACGCCATCGGCGTGGACTTGTCTACTCACGAGAGCACCGTGTCTGGATCTGGCCTGGCCGACCGAACGACACACTGAAAGTCGAGTCAGCCAACTCGTTCGATTGCGGCTCTGAGCTCGTCCGGAATGGCTACTTTCAAAGCCGAATCATAGTCGTACATGACGATCACGCCCTCCCCTTTCGCCGCCGCGTTCTCGGGGTCATCGGCGAGTGTGATCTGGTATTCCATCGTGAAGCTCGTCGTGCCAATCTTCGATACTCGGGCGGACGCCACGACTTCGCCAGGGAACGTCAGGGGTCGACGAAAGTCACACGTAGCTCGCGCCAGGATGGGGGCGACCTTCGGGTTCTTCGAAGCGACTCCGACTTCCTGGAAGTACGCGATGCGCGCAGTCTCGAACCAAGCGAAGTAGCGTGTGTTGTTGACGTGGCCGAACGCGTCCATGTCACCCCAGTGAATGGGAAAGCGCACGTTCACGGGAAACCGATTCATTCGGCTCTCGTAGGTCGGCCCTCGAGGAAAGACAAGCTGTCACGCGACCGCAGAACCGGTTGACAGACTCAGAAAGGCCTCGAAGAGTCTTGCGCAGATCATGGGTCGCGAGCGGTCCAAGCGAAGGCGATTGTCCACGCGAAGCCAAGCCCAGCTCTCGCGGCTGGCCGACGACCTCGTGCTGCCGAGCCCACCGACCGCCCCGATCGACGAGGACACGTCGGAGGTCGACTTCCCTCCGCCTGAGTATGGGGACGACACGAAGGAGCGGCTCGAGCCGCCGCTCTCGATGCTCGTACCTACGCCGAAGGCACCGATGGACGATCCAACGAGCGCGATCAGCTACCCTTCGGGGAAGTCGGGGGGCACGATGCGGGGCGGAGCTGCGGCCCGGAAGCGCGATCCCTCTGGGCAAGTGAGCAAGGAGCTCGGAGCCGGCGTCGATCGCCTGCGACCGCCTAGCCGCAAGGGGCGCACGGACGCAGCGCGCACGGTGGTCGCGCTGATTTCCGCCGCGTTCGAGGGTCTGCCGCTCCTGGTGCTCAAGGAGCTCTATCGCGAGACGATCCCGCTCGACTTCGATGCAGGCGAAGTCTTGTTCCTGGAGGGCGAGGCCACTGGACCGGCGTACATCCTGAGTAGGGGTCGGATCTCGGTCGAAAGCGCGCTGGGTACGACGACACACTCACAAAGCGGCGTCGTCGTGGGCTTGAACTCTTGCGTCTCGGGATCACCCAGAACCGCCAGCGTTCGCGCGTTGGAGCCAAGCGAGGTGCTCGCCATGGCCCCGGCTCGGCTTCGCATGCTCCTCAACAAGCACTCTACGATTCGCCGCGCCGTCGGCCTGCGTCTCGAAATGGAGCGGCACGGCTAGCGTTCGCGGATGGTATCGAGGAGATCTCGGCAGCGTTCGACTTTTTCAGGCGGCTCGGCGCGGTGTTCGTTCGAGCAGCGAATGAACGAGGCGCACTCCTGGATGGTCGATTGTGTATCGAGCTCGTCGTGCGCTCGCATCGCGAGCTCGAAATAGGGCGGGCAAAAGGTCGGATCGAGGACGACTGCGGCCGTCCACTCAGCTTTGGCTCGTTCGAGGATTCCCTTGTCCTTGTAGATGTTCGCGAGATCGAAATGGGAGACGGGGTTGCCGGATTGTGACTTGATGCGCGCGAGAAAGACTTCGAGCGCTCCGTCTTTCTTCGCGCACTGCTCGTAGGCTGCCTGCAGCCCGCCCCTTGCTTCGATCGCGACCTCCGACTCGGTCCCCGGGCGGAGTGCACCAACAAAGGACTCGATCGCTCGCTCGCAGCGCCCGGTCGACAAATAGAGCGTCCCCAAGTTGTACGAGCAGCCCGAGTTGATCGGGTCGAGCTCGAGGCAACGGGCCAGTTGCGACTCGGCCTCCTCATACCGCGACTCGACGAGCGCCATGAGTCCGAGATAGTGCCGGGCATTGGCGTTCGTGGGTTCGCGCTCGAGCAGCCGGACCAGCTGACTCTGGGCTTGTCCAAACAACTCCGCCTGCCGTTCGTTCCGCTTGAACGTACCCTCGAGAATGCCTTGACGCATCAAGCAGAGCCCAAGATTCTCACGGGCGTCCAGAAATTCGGGATCGATCTCGAGCGCAGCACGGAACTCCTCGCAGGCAGGTTCATACCTGGGCGGGTGCCTCTTCAGAAAGCTCGCCCCCAAGTTGTTATGCGCTGGCGCGTAGTTCGGGTCGTAGGCGATCGCGTCTTTGAAGAACTGAGCAGCACGGTCGAGGTCATTCTCACAACTCATCGCGATCAGTCCCAAGCCGTTGTGAGCACAAGGCTGGCCTTCGCCGTACTCGAGCGCCAACCCGAAGCGTTCCCTCGCCTCGAGGCACCGATTCTGACCCAAGTACTCGATGCCTACGTCGCAGTCGGGGATTGGTGGAGGCGGGAACGGGGGCTGGACCGCACAACTCAGCATTGACAGAATCGCGAGTCCTCCCTTTCGCCCATCGTTCACCTCTCATGTATCGGCGTGACCCGCCGGTCGGTGCTCGTTTCTGCGAGGATTACTCGACGACGAGGCGACCCAGCCGCGAGCTGGGCGTCGAGAAGTAGATCGCGCCGCCTCCTGACGCGACGCTGCTGATTGCGTCGGCGAAGGTGAGGCGGTCGGTCTCCATGTCCGATCGAAGCGTATGAATGTAACTTGCTCCGCCCGCAGAGTGAATGGCGACGATCCCGGCGGAGGTCGAGATCAAGGACCGCGGCTGATGGCCTGGGAAGCTGAGGGTCGGACCAGGTGGCAGGAGGCTCGATTGGAGCTCTGGTCCATCGACCGACCAAATCCAGGCTCCCGCTCCGGTGGGTGCGTCGGTGGAGACCCACACGTGGTCTGCGCAGAACGCGGACACGGCCGTGAGCTCACGTTGCTCCGTGCCGGTATGGTATCGGCCAGAGAAAGCGACGCGCTCCGCTGAATATCCGTCCGGGCCGGGCATCACACGAAAAATCAGCCCGTCGCAGCCTGTCACCCAACCCACACCGTGTTTAGCATCGGCGGCCTCGAACAACCCGCACCCCGATGGCCGGTGCTCGACCCCTGGCGTTCGAGGGTCATCGAAAGAGAGCTCGAGCTCCTTCAGCTCGCCCTCCCACGCATAGAGTCTGTCGCGACCGACCACCAGGAACCGACCCTTTGCGAGCGCCGCCACTGCCCTGAGATACTCCGACGTCTCTCCCGAGCCTACCGTCGAAAACTCGTCGTCCAGAATCCGCACACTCTTGCTCGTCAGCAACGCGGTGAGCTTCTCCTCAGGCTCGTAGGCCGAAAGGATTGGGTGCCCAGGCAGCCCCGTGAGTGGCAGAGTACGACCCGTACGAAGCTCGATGGCCGAAGACTTGTCGAACGCCCAAAATTCGTCCCCTCGCCGCAACACCCCACCTAGTCGTCGCGCCGATGGGTCTCCGTACACGAGCTGCTGCGCGCCGGTGGCCGTCATGGTCACCCAACGGCCAAATGAATCGAGATAGAGCGACACACCCGGTCGAAGCTCCCGCAGTTCGACCACGCCGGCCGGCCAGTCGACGCTCCCTGAAACCTCGGACGGACAAGCCTTCGTCCCGCGGTCCGTGGCACGGACGTCGAGATAGGTAAAGTCCGAGAAATGCACTCGCTTCATCCCGACCGACGGCTCGGTGATCCCCGTGCAGCCTGGCGCAGGGATGCACGCTTCGAACTCAGCCTCGAGCTCCAAATTCGGAGTGATCGACGACAGAAGGACGTAACTCTCGTCGCGGGAATCCGAGACTTGTTGGGTGCCGCAAGAGAGCAGATGGGGTCCGAGCGTCTCCTGGATCTGCGAGCTCAACGATGGCCGCAGGTGCTGAAGTCGGAGCCCGACGGTGCTTCCGTCGACGATACGAATCCGACCCTCTCGGTCCGTGGAGAACTCGGAGTCCACGATACGCTCGGGCGCCACGACGCTCTGAATGAGTATCAAAGCGTTTCCGGAGCCGGCGGCCGCGATGACGCCGTTGTCGAGCACGCGAACGCGCTCCGTCCGCTCGAAACCCAAGGCTGCATCCGGCAACATATTCCGACAACTCAAGCTCGTCGCATCGGCTCGACACACTGCCAAAGCCGCTCTCTTGCCTCGAAACCCGCGATCCGCAGCCTGACCAGCGAACAATACCAGGTCACCGGCCGCTCGCGCATCGAGCACGTCGCCCATCGCCAGGGTGACTCGATCGATCGGCCGGAGCTCGGAGTCCGTCAGCACGAACTCCGTCCACGACTCCGGAGTACTCTGCGGAGACGGGATGGTCGATGCCCAGATGACTCGTCCATCCGGCAGGGGCTGGACCATCTGAGGACGCTCCGCGAAGGGAACCAACTCGGGCCCGAACACTCGCCGGGCACCTCGGGCATCGATGTGAAGGGCTAGGTTCGTTCCGGCAAGCCACAACCCGCTCTGATGGTCATCCGCCGCGACCGGCATGGGTTCGGCATCGACTCTTGGGTAGAGGAGCTCGAGCGCGACTCGGTCATCGGGCTGGCGCGGTACCTCGACGTCGCAAGCACACTCTCCCTCGAAGCTCAACGTGACACTACCTCGAATGCGCGCGGCGGGCTCGCCCTCGATTTCGTCGCCCGCCAAGTACACCGAAGCTCTTGGTGGCGGAGGGCAACGGTCTCCGGGAAACACAACTTGTGGCCCGTCGAGCGCAGGGACGAGGCAACGTCCGCAGCCACTCTCGGAGCCTACTCGCACTGCGCTCTCCGGAGCGAGAGTGGCCCCTGTCGGGCCGAGAAGGTCCGCCGAGCTCACTCGGATGACGAAGACCTGGTCGGTGCCGACGTCCTCGAGGTCCAAGCTGAGCGTAGTCGACGCGTCCGTGACTCGCTCGATCTTCGTCAAGCCCGGATCGTCGATCGACCCGACGATCAGAAGATCATCTCGTTCGATGGGTACCTGGGTGAAGACGGCAGGCCGGCACGCAGCGAGTATGCCCGCGACCACGACCATGACCGTCGGGCGAGTCATCGCGAATCCAGCCTGATTCGCCGGGCGAAGAGGGCTGCGAGCGCGAAGAGCCAAGCGAGAGAGCCGCCGCTCGAGGGACCGGATCTACACGCACAGCCTCCGTCGCCTCCATCGGAGGTCGCGTCGGAGCTCGCGGTCGCGTCGGCGGGAGCGTGATTGACGTCCGCTGTCGGATCGATATCCCCGCGGAACGCGTCCGCGCCCACCCCGGCGTCTCCCGGACCGGCGTCCTCCGAAGTCGCGCTCGAGTCGGGGCCGGCGCTGCCCGCGTCGGTACTCATAGTCTCGGTGGAGCATCGTGAGTTGCAGCCGTCTCCGTTCGTGACGTTGCCGTCATCGCACGTCTCGGAACCCTCCCGCGCTCCGTTGCCGCACACGGGCACGCCGACGCGGGGCCCGTAGGGGGGCAGCTCCGTGCCGAGCTCGTACGCGCCCAAATCGGGCGCGCTCCCGGCAAACCCATCGTTGACGTTGGCGAGCGCCAGACCTCGGTCTACGGCGGCAGAGTCGTTGGCCAAACGGAGATCCACGGCAGTGCGCTCGGGGAACGGGGACGACGGGAATGCGACATTCTGGGCGAACACCGAGAGATCGACGGCGACCGCGTGGACCTCCGACGTCGAGCTCGCAAGCTCACCCAAGCTCGAGAAGCCCACTGAGCCGAGGCGTCCGGAGAACTGGCCCGTACCGATCGAGCCGAACCCATCGTAGTCGAACGAACACGATTCGTCGGCGTCCGCGACGCGAAGCACGGACCCATCGCCGTTTCCGTACCCGCCGTACTCACCACCGCCTTCGCCGCCGAGGAAGAGGTTGTTTCGGAAGTACGCACTCGAAATCGTTCGTCCGGCATAAATGCCAAGGGCGTCGCCGCACTTGACGACCGAGTTATGGAGCACGATATCACCAACGCTACCCCGGTGAAGCTTGAACGGCGAATATACGACGTTGTACATCGCGTTTCGCACGAAATAAGTGGGCCCTCCCAGGGAGGGTTGCGAGCTCAGCCCTACGAAGGAGCTCGAGATACGATTTCGGAGGACTCGCACGTTGCCCATCGAAAAGTCGGCCTCGATGGCGTCGTCCATCCCAAGCTCGAGGTCGTTTCCGATGATGTCGATCGAAACCTGATTGACCGCTTCGTCGTCTTCGAGCAGCGAGATACAGTCCCGGAAGCCTCGCACGCGATTGTGCGCGATGACGTTCCCGGGACCGGTGAGTTGAATCCCTTCGCCGCTGTTGGCGCCGTTGGCGCCGAGCGAAGCGTTCTCCCACACGTCGTTGCCAAGGACTACGTTGTCCGCGAAGTACCCGTTCGTAGATCCGCCGGCGTAAGCGACGATGCCGTTCGTGGCCGCGTTGATCGTACATCCGCGAACCACGATTCCTTCCGAGTTATTGAGTTTGATTTGACCGTTGACGGTCAGGTTCTCGAGGAAGACGAAACGTCTCCCGTCGAGTCGAACGTCCCCATTGATGACGACGTCGGCGGACGAAGCGCCTCGCACCACGATGGGTTGCTGCTGGGTCCCATCTTCGGCGAAAGTGAATCCAGAGTAGGAGCCTGCTTCGAGCTCGAGGATCTGACCGGGCGTTGCGGCCGCAAATACGGTGGACATGGAGCCTGGCGTGACCGCGACGCTGGGAGCGCCGTTGGCGGCATGAGGTTCGGGCCGAGTCTTGACGCGAATCACCCGAGACTCACCTCCGCCGTCCGGATCGGCGAGCTCGAGCTCGATTTCGTACTCGGCTCCAGGGGCGAGCGCGAACAGACTCCCTGTGAGCTTATTCGACCATGAGAAGCCCTCGTTCGAGCCGCTGATCACCCGAAACAACGGCAACCCCGCGCGAAACTCGGTGGCGCCAACCTCCCGGTACCGCACGGAGACCGAGCTATCTCCGTCGTCGTCTCCCGAAATAGCCCACTCGATCGAGAGAGATTCTAGAGTAGGGAAGGGAGAAGTCAGGTTCCCTGCGGTGACCGTGTTCTGGGCGTAGGCGAGTTCCGTGGATAGGGCGAAGAGCAGCGCGAGTCCAAGCCTCATACCAACCTATTATCGCAGATCTGGCCGATGGTCTTTGCGGCGCATCATTTTGCGTACGCCTCGACGACGACGACGACGTCGTCATCGGGTTCGCTGCGGGTGACTGCAACCCAGGCATCCGAGCCCAGCGGCGAGAGGTCTCGAACATCACCGGCAGCGACGATTTTCGGCTCGCAGAATCCATACTCGTCGTAACGCTCTACCAGGCGTCCGTCGCGCCCGCCGACGAGCATGCCCCCGGGTATGGCAAGGAAGCTGCGGGCGCTGAGCAGTCCTTCGGTCGTGACGACATCGAAGCTCGCGCCGGCGTCCTCGCTCAGAAGCATGGGTCCGGCGCGGCCAGCGAGCACAACTCGCGTTTCACTGATGCGCTCGACGTCGGCGAAGTCGGGAGCGAAGGCGGGCAGCACGTTCACGACCGATTCCGTGCGATTTTCGAAGAGAAGGAAGATCTTGTCATCGATGGTCGCGACGGCGCGGCCGGGTGCCACCCAAGCGAGGCCAGGCACATTTCCTTCGGACCGACCAAGCTCGGTCCAACGAGATTCGTGGTAGCGATAAAATATCCGTTCGGCGGTGAAGGCGAAGACTTCAGCACCATCCGGAGAGCCTGAGACGGTCGTGGTGCCCTTGGCCGCCGCGGCGAGCGGCTCGAGCGCTCGAGGTGACTCATCGGTTCGCAGCCGAAAGAAGCCTCCCGCGAGATCGACCACGTAAACGTCGCCATTCGCGCCGGAGAATCCACCTGAGTACGAGGGGAGGCCCAGATCGACGGAGCGAGTGCCAGTCTTGGATATGACCAAGGCTCGATTCGTTCCGACCACGATGGCGGTCTCGGAGTCCAGGGTCCCACTGAACAGCGCACTGCCGAGGCTCGGGTCGAACGGTATCTCCCGGACAGCCTCGAGCTCGCGGCAAGGTATGGCCCGACGGAGGCCGATATTTCTGACCAAGTCAGGGAGTTCTTCGACTTCGACCCAGCCGACGATAGGCGAGTAGGACCAAATGGACTCCACCTCGGGAAAGCTCCAGCCTTCACCGAGCTCCACCACCCCTTCGTCGAGACCCAGCGCCGCGACGCTCTCGCGCAGGAGGAGCAACGCGCCCTGCGATAACTCCGCGTCCAACTCGAGCTTCTGAACCTCACCGAGCGAAATCAAGCGCGCAGTACGTTGGTTGTTCGCGACTTGAATCAAGAGGGCGGACTTCGCTTCGCCAGCATCCACGCGGGACTCGACGTCGACGCTGCACCCCGCAACGAAGATCGCGATCCAAGCCAGCGGTCGATCCGGCATGTCCACTCGGATCCTAGCATACCAAAGCGCTCCTCGCTCGGCGGCCCCAGGCGCCGCGCAGGGCAATGCGGAGTTGCCCGGGACGAGGCTCCTTCAGGCGCCCATGAGTTGCTCGCAGGCCACGGAATCGCGCGGGAGGACCGGTCGTTTGGGAACTGCTTCCCAAAAAGAGCGCGCGAACTGGCGACGAACGACCGACGCCAGCCGATCACGAATCCATGGTCGCCGTCGTCAGCTCCAGCCTGAACCGCTTTGCACTCTCTCCTCGCATCGGGAACACTCCGAGCCCGAAAGTACCTCGCGGTGCGGATGGCTTCGAGCACGCCCCGGCAAAAATCATCCCCCATCCGCGCGCGGCGAGCGTCTCCGACCCGAGGTTCGTCGAGGTCGCGCTGAGCCGAATGGCTACCGCGAACGGCGACGAAATCCAGGAGGTACAGCGCGCTTATCGAGCAGCCAGGGACTTGCCGCCCAACCTCAAGAACAACGTTGGGCTGGTGCGAGGCTACATGGTCGAGGCGCTCGGCCGAGAGGAGCTCGCGCGACGTTTCCCTGGGCACCAAGTCGACCACGGCGTCGAGATCCGAAAGGGTGCGCACGACAACGTACTGGGAGAGCTCGACGCCATCGTCATTCGCGAAGCCGACGGAAAGGTCGCGGCGGTGGCCGAAGCGAAGGCCTCGGTCGAGAAAATGTCCGGCGGCCTCACGAAAGTGCGAGCCCACCTCGCGCGCATTCAAGGGTCCGAGGTCAATCACTATCAGACCCGGGGCGACAAGAGAGTGTGGCACTTCGACGACTCAGAAGGACCTCATGCCCGAAGCACCTTCGCGAACGTGCCTCAGAGTCGGTGCTTCGCCGTCGGACCCAAGAACGCGCCGGATCGCCCGGACTACGTGCGCATCCAAGTCTCGGAGGGTTCGATCGGCGGAATCGCCGCGCTCATCGTGGCTCAGAGCAGAGAGGCGAAAATCGCCAGCCCAATGCCGATGGCGGCCTGAGTCCAGCGCGGCCAACGCGAGAAGCACCGAGGCGAAGGCTCACTTCGGCTGCTTGACGACTCGGAGGTAGGGCTTCACGGTCTTCCAACCCTCCGGAAATCGGGTCTTGGCCTCGTCGTCGGACACCGACCCGGCGATGATTACGTCTTCACCGTTTTGCCAATTCACCGGCGTGGCCACCTTGTGCTTGGCCGTGAGCTGCATCGAATCGAGGACCCGCAGCAGCTCGTCGAAGTTCCGGCCCGTCGTCATCGGGTACGTCAACATCAACTTGATACGCTTGTCGGGACCCACCACGAAGACCGAGCGCACCGTCTGATTCGTCGCCGCGGTGCGGCCCTCCGACGTTCCGGGCTCTTGCGCCGGCAGCATGTTGTACAGCTTGGCGACGGTGAGATCGTGATCGCCGATCATCGGGTACTCGACTTTGGCGCCTTGAGTCTCCTCGATGTCCTTGGCCCATCTCTGGTGGGCGTCCACCGGGTCGACGCTCAGCCCGATCAACTTGCAGTTGCGCCGCTTGAACTCGGGCTCGATCTTGGCCATGTACCCAAGCTCAGTCGTGCAGACCGGCGTGAAGTCCTTGGGATGGGAAAAAAGGATGGCCCAGCTGTCTCCGATCCACTGATGGAAGTTGATGGTGCCCTGAGTCGTGGGCGCGTTGAAATCAGGTGCGACGTCATTGATGCGAAGCATTTCTCACTCCTCCGAAGTTGGCTCTCCCCATTGGCTCTCCTCATTGGGGCGCAGGTCGTCTACCTCGGGAAGTTCTCGGCTGCAAGGGTTGAAGTGACGTCGTACCGTTGAGTTTTCGCGGCTGGTGTTGAACGCCCAATTTCGGAGGACAGATTGGCAAGTCACGCTCGGAGCGAAGGCGAAGCGAGAGTCACAGAACGGATCGGGCCGCTTGAATGCCCCGAGCGAAGGCCGCCTCGTTGAGAGGGATGAGCGCTGGCTTTCTCTCGAGACTCTTTCTCAGCATGGAGAGCAGCGCGGATTCCGAAAGGATCCCCGTCGCGGCAACGACCGCGCCGAGCGCGACCACGTTCTTGACGACCACGGACCCGAGTGACTGGGCAATTTCGCCGCAAGGGACCGCGAGCACGCGCACGCTCTTGTCGACCTTGGGCGCATGGGAGATGACGCTCGAATCGTAGACCACGAACCCGCCGGGCCGCACCGAGCCTTCGAACTTGTCAAGACTCGGTGCGTTGAACGCGACGAAGATGTGAGGGTGAGGCGCCCCTGGAGAGAGCACTTCGTCCTTGGCGACGTGGACGTCGGCGTAGGACGTACCTCCGCGAGACTCCGGTCCGTAACTCGGAATGTGGGTTGCGTCGAAGCCCTCGGAGATGGCCGCCTTGGTCAACAACATGGCAGCCGTCTGGGCTCCGTCACCGCCAGCACCCGCCAGCTTCACCGAGACGTCGGCGGGGTCGAGATGCGTCGGGAACGTGGCCATTGCTTTGCCCCGAGCGTCCTTCGAGGCCACCTTGGCTTCGATGACGTCCAGCACGGCCCGAGGGTCGAAGATTGGGGGCTTCGGATCAAACCACGGCGCGCGGGGCTCGTCTTTGATCACTCCCAGCGGGTAGACCTTCGCAAGAACTTCCTCGACGTGTGTCTCGGCCTCGGCGGGTGACATGCCCCAGTGGATCGGACACTCACTCAGAATCTCGACGAAGCTGAAGCCGCGACCGTCGAGCTGCATCTGAATGGCTTTGGTGATGGCACGTTTTGCGGCCTTTCGGCGCTTCTGATCGAACAGCGCACATCGCTCGACGTAGCTCGCTCCGTCCAAGTGAGAAATCACCTCGGCCACATGCATGGGCTGACCTTGCATGGGACCTCGACCCTCCGGTGTGGTCGTGGATTTCTGTCCCATGAGTGTGGTCGGAGCCATCTGGCCTCCGGTCATGCCGTAGATGGCGTTGTTGATGAATACGACGCTGATGGGTATGCCGAGCTGCGCGGCATGCATGATTTCGGCCAGCCCGATGGAGGCGAGATCACCGTCGCCTTGATAACTGATCACGATCGAGCTCGGGTTCGCGAGCTTGTGTCCGAGCGCCACCGCCGGGGCTCGCCCGTGCGCGGCCTGAGTATTTCCGGTGTCGAAGTAATAGAACAAGAACACCGCGCACCCGACCGGCGAGATCATGATGGTACGGTCTTGAACGCCGAGCTCCACGAGCGCCTCGGCTACGTACTTGTGGGCCAACCCATGGCCACACCCCGGGCAGTAGTGCGTCGTGGCGCCCTTGAGTCCCTTGCCGTGGGCGTGGCGGTCGAAGTTTTCGAAGAAAGCCATCGTACTCACGAGACACCTCCGAGAATGACACGAGCGGAGGACTGAATCTCCGGGTCAGCGGGAAGAACTCCACCCATGTGGCGAAGGTGAGAGATCGAGACTTCGGTGATGCCGGCGTGGTGTAAGGCGAGCCGGAGCTCGTCCTCGAGCTGGCCGTAGCTGGCCTCCACGACGAGTATCCTCCGCGCGCGGCCCCGCTCGAGGACGCGCATGAGCTCGTCGATCGGGAACGGCCAGAGAGTTACAGGCTGAAAGAGCCCCACTCGCAAGCCATCAGCGCGGAGATGCTCCACGGCAGATTTGGCCATGCGGGCGGGAGTATTCGCCGCGAGCACGATGAGCTCGGCGTCCTCCAGCCGAAACCCACGGGCGCGCTGTTCGGCCGCCTCGATGGCTTCGTATTTCGTGCAAAGGTGCTCGTTGTGAGCCTCGAGCTCGGCCCAGTCCTGAAAAATGGAGCTGATCAAGTTGCCGCGATGGGCTCTGTCGCCCCAGACCGCCCAATCGGGCAACCCAGGTTCGACCATGTGGTCGGGAAGATTCACTCGACCGGTGATTTGGCCGAGGTACCCATCGGCGGCGACGACGACCGGGTTTCGGTAGCGAAAGCTGAGCTCCACGGCGTCGAAGGTGAGGTCGAGCATCTCCTGGGGGGAGCTCGGAGCGAGCACGATGGCGTGAGTATTACCGTGTCCGAGTCCTCGACACATGAGCTTGATGTCAGATTGCTCGGGCCCGATGTAGCCGAGGCCCGGGCCGGGGCGCATGACGTTCACGAAGACTCCGGGCACTTCGGAGCCGATCATGTACGAAATGCCTTCGAGCATGAGACTGAAACCTGGAGAGCTCGTGAAGGTGAGCGAAGAGAGTCCTGCCGCGCCGCAGCCGTACATGTGATTCACGGTCGCCACTTCGCTGCACGCCTGAAGAAAGACTCCGTTCAGCTTCGGTAGGAGCTTGGCAAGCAACTCTGCGCCTTCGGTGGAAGGCGTAATCGGATACCCAAACACGTGGCGACACCCGGCCAAGATGGCTCCGATGGCGGCGGCATGATTGCCTTTCAATACCATCGGCTCGAGCTCGGGGAGCTCGATGCGCTGGTCGGGCACGGAGGCGGGCCTCGGGGCCTTGGGCCTCGGACCGTAGAGGTCCTTTGGATGGTCGAGCTCATACTCTTCGCGGACGAGCCCATAAGGCTCTGGGCAGGCCGTGACGCAGAGTCCGCAGTGATTGCAGAGGTCGGCGTCGATACTGATCGGAATCAACCCGCTCGACTGGTTGATCTCGGTGCCTGGGTGGATGGCGTGCTTTGGACACGCCTCGATACAACGTCCGCACCCTTTGCAGAGCTCCTCCGAGAGAATGACTTCCGCGTGAACCTTACTCATCCTTACTCCTTGCCGGACCGGCGTCGCCGGACAGGGCGTGGCGATGGACCAGGCCCTTGGCGACGCTGATGCTTGGCACGTGCCGAACCGGCGGCCGGCCGTGTTTCGGAGGCGACCGACATCCGTGCGTGCATCGATGGCGCGTCGGCATTTTCTGCGCAAGTTTGTTCCGGGCGCTCGAAGTCAGGGCCAGTCCGAAAGTGACTCAGGATCGAAGTACGCGAACGCGGCTGCCGCTCCGCGTGAGGCGTAAGACGCGAGAGCCTGTGGGTCTGACGCCCGCCCGGGAATGAAAGGGCGACCGCGAGCAGCAAGGCGAGCTCCCCGCTCGAGCTGCATCCAAGGCGGCTGTAGGCCGGCGCCGATGATGAGGTCGGCCATGCCGAGGGATTCGGGTGCGGACATGCCAGCGGCTTTGAGAGTCCGCCACAAATCCGTCACCGGAAAGTGAACCACTCGCCCGTCGGACCGAACGTAGAGCACGAACAGCGCTCGAGGCAGCAGAGGGATGACTTCGCGGACCTCCTCGAGGATACGAGGGCTGGTCGACGCGACGATCGCACGCGACTCGAACTTCGCGTCGCGGACGAGCTGTCCCATTCTTTCGAGCGCCTCCGACCTAGGGCCCCAGCCAGCTTTGACTTCGATGACCAGGTCGATGGGCGTAGGACCCAATGTCGCCAAGAGTCGTCCAAACTCGGCGCACCCCAGACGCGTGGCGATGGTCGTGCTGAGTTGCTCCATGCCCGTCGGGCCGTGATGCACGTACAAGAAAGGGTTCGGTCCGCGGAGGTCCCACTTGAAGTCGCACTCTACGACATGGCGCAGCGGTCGCGACTCGAGCTCGTCGAGCTGTAGCCGAGCGAGTCGGCGCAATTGTCGCAAGTCGTTGCCGATCCGGTGCCAGATGGCCGAGAAGCTCCCCGAGCGGTCGGTGAGTCGAGACAAAAGAGGCCGTTCGAATTCGGGCAGAGTCACGGAATGTCCCGCCCCCGCCCTTCCTCGAGGACCAAGAACTCGCGCTCGGAGACGCCGTGCTCCCGAAGAGCCCGGCGGAGATCGACGACGGGCTCTCGAAACCCATCATCGGCTTGCTTGAATGTGCCAAAGTGAATCGCAACGCTGGTCGCCGCTCTCAAGGCCTGGTGGGCCGCGACAGCCTCGAACGGGCCGATGTGAACCTGGGACATGAACCACCGCGGCCGATAGGCCCCGATCGGGAGTAGGGCCAATCGGAAGGGACCGAGTCGCCGACCGACCGCGGCAAAATGCGGCCCGTCGCCCGTATCGCCCGGAAAATAGACTCTCGCGCCCGACGGACCCTCCACGACCCACCCCGACCACAACATCGTGTCGCTATCGAAGATCCCACGCATCGAGAAATGGCGCGTGGGCACACTCGTGATTTTCAAGCCGCGAAAGTCGGCTTCGTCCCACCAGTCGAAGTCGCGCGCTCCGACGATGCCTTCGGAACGGAGGAACTCACGAGTCGCGAGGCCCGCGGCGATCGCCGGTCGATGGCCTTGCATGAGTCTTCGCAGCGTCGGGAGATCGAGGTGGTCGTAGTGGTTGTGGCTGAGCAGGACCAAATCCACGGGAGGGAGATCCTCGAAGCGGAGCCCGGGCGCCCGCCGTCGTGCCACCCCCAAATCAGGCGTGGGTCCGATTCGGTCGGACCATACCGGGTCGGTGAGAATGTTCCGACCATCGAGTTGAACGAGCACCGTGGCATGACCCACGAACGTGACTCGCAGCCGCCCGAGGTCGACACGTCGAGGGGGCGGGGGGCCGGGAGTCGACTCGACCCACTCGGGCCACGGACCGGGATCTCGATCCAATGCCCAGGCGAGCGTCGAGAAGATACCCATCTCTCGTTCTGGATCGTTGACGAATCGAGTCCCGTCGAAATGGTCCGACCGCGGTCCGGCGTAAGGACGGGTCGAGAACATACACGCTGAGCCCCCGGTCGCGAGCGCAACGAGCAGCAATCGACGCGCACCCCTCCACGCCGGCTCGACATCCAAGCTCCTTCGTCGTACGCAAATCGACATGACGAATCAACGCTCATCGGAGCTCTTCCAACGCGCACAAAAGGTCATTCCCGGAGGCGTGAACAGCCCGGTGCGAGCGTTTCGGGCAGTCGGCGGCGACCCTCGTTTCATCGCCAAGGGTCGTGGCGCTCGAATGTGGGACGTGGATGGCGCCGAGTACGTCGACTACGTTGGCTCGTGGGGACCCCTGATCCTCGGGCACGCGCACCCCTCCGTCGTAGAAGCGATCTCAGCGGCTGCGGCGAACGGCTCGAGCTACGGGGCTCCCACCGAAGGTGAGGTTCGGTTGGCAGAGCTGATTTGCTCCCGCGTACCGGGAGTGGAGCGAGTCCGACTCGTCAGCTCGGGGACCGAGGCGACGATGAGTGTGCTGCGAGTCGCGCGGGGGTTCACTGGGCGCGACGCGATCGTCAAGCTCGAGGGTTGCTATCACGGGCACGCGGACTATTTGTTGTCCAAGGCTGGCTCGGGAGTGGCCACGTTTGGGCTTCCCGACTCCCCGGGCGTGCCCGCCGATTTCGCCAAACACACCCTTACGGTGGCATACAACGACACAGGAGCGCTCGAGGCTCTGTTCGCTGCCCGCGGCCCCGAGATCGCCGCTCTGATCCTCGAGCCAGTCGTGGGCAACATGGGTTTGGTACCTCCCGAGCCGGGGTATCTGAAATCGGTCCGAGAGATCACGGCAAAGCACGGAACCCTCCTCGTGTTCGACGAAGTCATGACTGGGTTCCGAGTCCATCCAGCGGGAGCCGCGGGGCTCTTCGGGATCAGGCCGGATTTGTTTGCGTTCGGCAAGGTCATCGGGGGCGGCATGCCCTTGGCTGCCTATGGCGGTCGGGCCGATGTCATGTCGCTCGTGGCTCCGTCCGGACCGGTGTACCAAGCTGGAACTCTCTCCGGAAATCCTTGCGCGGTGGCGGCGGGACTCGTCACGCTCGAGCTTCTTGGGGTTCCTGGAACCTATGAGAAGCTGGAAGCCACGAGCAAGGCGATCGCCGATGGGTTGTTGGTCGCGCTGGCGGAGGCAGGAGTGCCGGGTCGACTTCAGCGGGTGGGCTCGATGATGACGCTCTTCTTCGGAGACGATCGGCCGGTGCGATCGTTCGAGGACGCCAAAGCCAAGGACCACGAGCGCTTCAGAAAGTTCTTCCGGGGAATGCTGGATCGCGGTATTTATCTGCCTCCATCTGGGTATGAGGCGTTTTTCGTGTCCCTGGCCCACGGTTCGGCTGACGTGGACGCCACGCTGAGTGCGACGCGAGCGAGTCTGGCTGCGCTCTGAGGACTGGCCCGCCGGAGCGTGTTTCGGAAGGGGTTCATTCTGACGCGGAAAGGACTTGCTCGATCGAGCTCGCCGAAAGTGCTCGGTTGAACCAAACCTCCAGGATCTTTCGATCCTCGCACGATTTGATCCTCGCCAAGGTTGGCTCATCGACCACCAGCCCTCGGGCTCGTATCAAACTCAACAGGCTAGCGGCCCGGCCGAGCGCTTCTCCGCGTGCTTCTCCGCGTGCTTCTCCGCGTGCTTCTCCGCGTGCTTCTCCGCGTGCTTCGAGGTCCGCGATCAGGTTTTTGAGGGCCGGGTTGATGGCTTTTTGTTTCTCCGGATTCATGACCACCTCGCGCAGCCGGTTCACGAGCTGCGTATCCAACACGCCGAGAATGCTCCCGAGCAGACGCTCGCGCAACTGTCGATCGGGAGCGCTGTCCACGATGCGCACCGCCCGTTCGAGGATAGCCACCGCCGCCGGTCCTCGAGCCGCCCGGACGGCCCAGGTCGCGAAAAACGCGAGCTCCGGTGCTCCCGTTCGTAGGAGAACCTCCACCTGAGCTCGGGTCACGCAAAGAATCACGGGACGGAGTGTCCCGTGCGTCCCTAGAGGACCCATCGTGCTGCAGACTTCCCGCGCCCAAGCCTTCACGGACCGTGACGAGGTGATGATCACCAAGTCACCTTGCGTTCGGCGCTGATTTCCGAGCGCGGCCATGGCGAGCGGCCAGCGCCAGCGCTTGTCCTCATCCTTCTTCAACTGAATCTCGCCCAGAGACCAGGCTCCGGTGAGTTGGTCGACGAAGACGAGATCGGGTCGGACCTCGATGGCGTCGACGACTCTGATCGTGGAGTCCATGCACTCCCACTTGGCGGAGACTGGACGGCGAGTCAGCGCGGACATGAGGGACCCGAGCCAGGCCGGGTGTTCTCTGAGAAGGTCGAGCGGAGTTTCGTGCGCGAGGCTGGGCATCGTCGCGGTGCCATCCAAGTTCCGTGCCCTTCAACCGCTCGGTCTTGGCGCATCGGGCGTTCGATTTTCGGACGAACCGGTGCGATAATCGGACCTCGATATTCCAACTCGTCGCTCGGACAGTGCTCCGTCCTCGGAAGACGGGCTTGTCATGGGGTGGTTCGTCTGGTGAAGGTGCGTCATGGCCCGTTCGCTGGTCGCGGTCGCGCTGCTTCTGGTCGCTTGCGCGGAGTCGTCCGAGTGCACGAGCGCGAAGGACTGCCCGCTCGGCAAGGCTTGCATCAGCGGCGTATGCAAGGCGAGCGAGGCTCGCGAGTGCACGGCCGACTCCGAGTGTCCGCTCGGCGAGCGGTGCAGCGCGGCGGGGAGCTGCGAGCTCGACGTGCCGGCCACCGACGGCGGAGTGATCGACGCTGAGTTGGGCCTGGATGGGCCTCCGCCCGAGGCGGGAGGTGCCGACGCGGCGTCTAGGGATGCGAGTCCGTCGGACGCCGCCCCGGCCGACTCCGGCTTTCCGTCGGACGCTGCTCCCCCCGATTCTGGTCCTTGCGCGAGCGATCGAGAGTGTGGCAGTCCGCCCCAGAACATCTGCGCCGGGGGGGCCTGCACTCGCGGCTGCAATCAACCGATGGGTTTGGGCTGCGGAACGGGGACGAGCTGTGATCCAGTGACGGGTCATTGCGTATCGCTCTCTTGCTCGGTGGACGGGGATTGTCTGCCGCCTTCGTTCGTCTGCCAGGGAGCGTCGTGTGTCGTGGGATGCGTTCGCGCCGGCGGAATCACGTGCGGGGCGAGCCAGGTCTGTGATCCCGACACCGGTCGGTGTGTGGCCGGGCAGTTTGCGCTGGGTACTACTTGCGGGCGGGACCTCGAGTGTTCGTCGGGGATGTGCCTCCCGGTCATGACTCAGGCGGGAAGTCGGAGAGTATGCAGTCAGGCCTGCAGCGGAGCACGCGGGTGTCCACAACACTTCACCTGCGGTGATTTGGGCGGCATGAGGTTCTGTCTGGGCGAGGACCTCTCGAGCCCGCCGGCGACGTTCAACACACCCGCGGGTGGGTTGTGCACCTCCGCCAGCAATCAGTGTCAGAGTACGTGGTGTAATACGAGTCAGAACACGTGTCTCGAGACTTGCTCTCGCAACGCCGACTGCTTCGCGTTCGGAGACAACTGCCAAGTGTATTCCGCGACCGGCCCTTCAGGCCCTGTGTTGGACGATTTGTGCTTGGCATCGACGGCTGCGCAACACGGGGCGGCGTGTGTGAGCAACTCAGACTGCCAATCCGGCGTCTGTGATCGGGCGACGTCCACCTGCGCTCGGTTGTGTTGCGGTGAGGTTGACTGCGATACGAGCCAGACTTGTTCCCTCTATGACTTCGACGCAGCAGCGGGAGAGATCCGCCGAATCTGCCGAGTGAAGTCTCCGAGCGCAGGGGCCCTTGGGCTCGGCGCTTCGTGTCTGAGCTCGACTGAGTGCGAGAGTGAGCTCTGCGGACCCGTCGATGTCGCGAACCCCAACGGGTCCAAGCGCTGCAGCACGATGTGCTGCACGGACGTCGACTGCTCGGGCGTCCCCGGCGGAGCGAGTTGCCGACCTGGGGCGGGGCCCGTGATTGGAGGGCGGCAGACCCTCGTCGGGTTTTGCGATCCCGTCTCGCCGTAGCGACTGCGGCAAAAAAGCCGATGCAGGTTGGATGCGGCCTGATAGCATGCCCGTGTGAACCCGGTGAGTCGCGTCGCGAACCCATCTCGCTCTGACGCGGCCCTGGGGAGCTCGGCCGACATACGTGCGGCGGCGCTCCAGGACGGAGTGAGAGTCGATCGCCTCGCCGGCTACATGGCGATCGACGTCGATGACGTCGAGAACGCCAAGCTCTCAGCGGCCCAGAAGCGTCAGGACGAAGTCATCGCGAAGATGAAGCGGCTCAAGGGGCCGTTCTTGGCTTCGAGGCTCGTTTCCGGCGCGCGGGAGCTCGCGCTCTCGGCCGGTATGGCGGTCCTTTCGGAGCGAGTCGAGCGTTCCACCGGCTTGTCGATCAGACACCTCCTTCACGCGCATCGCTATCTGATGCGGGGGCTCGAGATTCGGCAAGGAAAAGCCAGCCCTTTTCTCGAGGAGCTCCTGAGTTGCCAAAGCGCGCCGGTGTTCATTCGGCTCGGGCCGGACCCCGAGCGTGAGACGACGCTAGACGCCCTGCTTCGCGGTGAGGCTCAGCGCCTCGCGCGCGGAGAGTATCCCGACCCGCGCGTGCCCCCGAAGTTTCTGCCGGCGAAGCTCGCGCCGGTCTGGCACCAACTCGTCGAACGCCACCAAGCCGGCCGGCCTCTGTTTTCGGTGCTTCTGGACGAAGATCCGAGCTCGCCGCTCGAGCCGATGACCTACGAGGTCCTCGCCTCGGCCGCAGAGAACACCGAGCAGATGCGCACTCGGCTCGAGCGTGAGACGGCCTACTTTCTCTGGAACGATTCGTGGCTCCGGCAGAATCGGCCCGAGGCCTATGCGGCCCTCACCAGGGCCAAGGCGTTACTCACACCCGCCTGGCTCGAAGGAAGAGGCGGAACGTTCGGATATGCACTGCGTCAGAAGAATGCCCTCGCCGCCTTCACGGAGGTCGTGGGCCCTGCCATGCGAGGAGACGGTCGCGTCAGGTCGCTCTACAAGATCAGCTCGAGCACGCTGTCCGACGTGCTGGACATCGTCGGGGCGCTCCACCAGGACACTCAGTCCGGCGTCCAGACTTACTGGCTGAAGCTCCTCCGGGAGTTGCCGCTCAAGGAACGATCGAGCTTGCTCGGCGTGTTCTCTCACGCCGTGGTGGCTGCCTTGGTCAGCGGTGAGCTGCCGGTGATCGGTCCCAACGACTACCTGCGCAGCGACCACATCCTCGACGTCGTTTCGGAGACTCTCGCGAGCCTGAGTTACGAGGAGCGCAGGATGGTGGGCAACATCGTGCTTCACGCCGTCCGGCGCAAGGCCCAGCTCGTCTCGGAGCGTGATCAAAAAATGAAAGCTATGCTCCCTGGGTATCCGGGCCTCGACTTCGAGCACCTCGCCACGATCGACACGTGCTCGAAGGTTGCGCCGGTGATCGCCGGTCAGCCCGGATTCCGTGAGGCTATTTCGGTGCTGTCGTCGTTCCGCCCGGAAGACCGGGGGGACTGGCAGGAGGTCAAGCGGCACAAGGGTCTCCTCGAGCTCATCGCCCTGATTGCCGAGCGACCCGCGCAACTGGATTTCGCGGGCTTCGAGAGTGATCCGCCGAAGGCTCCGGTCCTGGTGGGTGAGTTCTATGGTGCAGCGCTGGGACGCACGGAGATCCGCCCTGAGCAACTCCCACCGATACACGGGCGGAGAAGCTCGACGACGCTTGGCGCTGTAGGCGAGTCGAAGACCAACTCCGCTGCGCCAAAGGTTCGAGCGTCGCTGGTGCTCGAAGGGGGCGGCGGTAAGGGCATGGCGTATCCGGCGGTCCTCGACGCGCTCTCGGAACGCCTCGCAAACAAGGATGGGCCGCTCGTGCAGATCGACGAATACGTCGGCACCTCAGCCGGGGCGATCACGGCCGGGTTGCTCGCTGCAGGCTACTCTCCGAAGGAGCTTGGGAAGCTGTCGAAGGAGCTGCGGTTCACGGAGTTCTATTCCGACTACGTGACGATGAGCGGCGGGGTCGATCAGCGCCTGAGAGCGACGAATCGAAACGGGCTTTTCTCGACTCGTCGGATGTACGAGACCATCCATGGGTTGCTGGCCGAGAAGCTCGGCATTCATGGGCGACCCATCTTCTTCGCCGACCTTCCGAACGCGCTGAAGGTACCGGCGATGGTCGTTGCGCGGGATGTTCCTCCGTCGATTCGGGAGCAGCTAGAGGTGGCGCCCGACGGACTGATCGAGTTTTCCAAGACGCGGACGCCGTACATGGATGTGGCGGCGGCCATCACCGCGTCCGCGTCAGTTCCGGTGTTCTTTCAATCTCCGATCGTTCACGTGACGGCGCCTAGCGCTACGGTGCCATCTCGATTGCGAACCCATCACTTGCAGCTCGTCGATGGAGGGGCGCTCCTGAATTTTCCGACCGCGCTGGCGACTCGGTCGAAGGAGCGGAAGACCGCGCTTTGCGCGCTCCCGGTGTATTTTCGAACCCCCGAGTCGAGCGGCCCGACGCTCACGACTTTGGACTTCGGAAAGGTCTCGGAGGAGCTCGACGAGCTCAACCGGAGGAAGTTTGCGGAGCTCTCGACGCGACTCCCAGAGCTCCTGAAGTCGGCGCAGGCCAAAGGGTACGACCGCGTGGTCTTCGCCTTGAACTTGGCGGCGCCGAATCAGCAGACAGCGCTCGCGATTCAAGGAGAGTCCGCGGAATCGAGCGAGGAGCTGCGGGCGCTCGCCAAGAGTGCCGGTGTACCAACGTTGACCGAGCGAAAGACGGACCGGCTCCTCGCGAAGAACGGAAATGCTCCCGCGCCGATCGTCGACTTCCTGGGAGAGACGCTCTTCGAGGCGCTCCTCGAGACACCCGACCGGCCATGGCGAGCTCGCGGTGAGGACGGTTCTTCGACCTACGTTCCTCGAAAGCGCTCGCTGACGGGCATCGAGGAAGTCCTCGCAGCGGTGTTGGCAGGCACCCTGACGAGCAAGGAACTGTTCGCTGCGCGCCGCTTCGAGAAGTGAAACGCGGCGCGAGCACGAGCAAGAGAACGAGACGCCCTCGCTACAAGTATTTCGAGCGGAGGTAGTCGAGGAAGGGGCCGACGGACAGGCCGCGGCCCGTTGCGTTTCGTACGGTGACCTCGGCGGAGTCGAGGTAGCCGCGCCGATGCACTTGCTCGCGCAACCAGGTGAGCAGCGGAGCGAACTGGCCGTTCTCGAAGTCGGTCGTCGCGTTCGGGTGTCGAGACATGAAAGCGGACATGAGCTGGGCCGAGTACAGATTCCCGATCGTGTAGGTTGGGAAGTAGCCGATCGCGGTGGTGGCCCAATGGATGTCTTGAAGGCAACCGAGCGCGTCGTTCGGAGGGCTGACTTCCAAGTAGACGCGCATCTTCTCGTTCCACGTTTCGGGGATGGCGGACACCGGCAGGTCGCCGTCGATCAGCGCCTTTTCGAGGGCGAAGCGGACGAGGATGTGGAGGTTGTATGTGACTTCGTCGGCGTCGACACGAATGAAGCCACGTTCGACCGAGTTCACGGCGCGGTAGAACTCCTCGAGCGTCACGGACGAGAGGGGCGGAAAGGCGAGCTTGAGCTTCGGAAGGTAATGAACCCAAAAAGCGCGGCTGCGGGCGACCTGGTTCTCCCAGAGGCGGGACTGAGACTCATGCAATCCGAGGCTCGGCGCAGCGGCCAGCGGTGTACCGAAGTGTTCGGGCGAGAAGCCTTGCTCGAACATGCCATGGCCAGCCTCATGCACCGTCGAAAAGATCGCAGACAAGGGATCGGCCTCATCGATGCGAGTCGTGAGGCGGATGTCGTGCTCGGAGAGAGTTTCGGTGAACGGGTGAGTCGATCGGTCCATCCGACCGCGCCCGAGATCGAAGCCGAGGTCTTTGAGCAGGCCGACACCGAAGTCCCATTGAGCTCGGTCGGCGAAGGTGGCCTCGAGGAATTTTCGGTTTGGTCGAGGCCGCGTCGAAATTTCGCCGACGATCGGCACGAGCCCACGTTCGAGCTCGTCGAAGACGGGCTGGAGGCGAGCCGTAGTCATCTCCGGTTCGAACTCGTCGAGGAGCGCATCGTACCTACAGGCGTAGTCGCTGCCGACTCTGAGCGCGTCGGCGCGCTCCCTCGCGAGCGCGACGACGGCTTCGAGTTGGGGTTGGAACAGGGCGAAGCTCGAGGTTCGGCGGGCCTCGCGCCAGACCGAGGTGGCGATCGATCTGGTCTGGGCGATCCGTTTGACGAGGTCCTCAGGCACTTTGAGCTCGCGATCGCGGCGCGTCTTCAGCCGTGTGGCTGCGGCGGCGGTGATGTGCGGAGCGGAGGGATCGGCGAGGACCGAGTCGATCAGGTCGCCGAGGGTAGGATCGGTGAGTCGCTGGTGGCGGATGGCGAACAGGCATGCGGTCTGGCGGCCGCGGGCCACATGGCCTTGGTTGGGGAGTTGAGTCTCCTCGTCCCACGAGAGGGCGCCGGCGATCCCGTCGAGGTCCGCGACTTCTCTCATGCGGCCGAGGAGGCGTTCAGCCGAATTGGTCATGGCCCTTTCGTACCATGTCTGTCGGTCCTTGTGTCCCAACGGTCCCAGCCGATCTCTGAAAATCGTCGGGCGGGGGTTGCACGCTCGGCAGGCTTGATCTAGGTTCCGGCCGCTTTCGAGACCGAGCAAGGAAGAGAGCTTCGAGGCGAACAATCGCCCGAGGGGAAGGCGCCGAGGAACATCGATGAACGAGATGAAGTTCACCTTTTCGGACACTGTCGCGGGCTATGTGCAGTCCTTCGACAAGGACACCGACAGCTACGTCGTCAAGACGAGCGACGGGCGGGATTTCAAGGTCAAGCTGAAGAGCAACACGTACGCTCAGCTTTGTCGCAATCTCGCCGATCCGTGGTTCGACTGCACGGGCCAGATGCGACAGATGTTGTCCCAGGAAGGTCGGTTCCTTTACACCTACGGCGTGTTCTATCCGGAAGCCGGCGGGAACGCGTACGAGGCGCAGTACATCGTATTCACGGGTCGCAAGCCCGACGAGTACGTGTTCGAGCGACCGGACTGGTGGGTCAATCAGATCCGTCAGTTGGGCGATTTCTATCTGCGGGCCCAATTTCAGGGCAAGGCGCCTGACTACAAAGAGTACCGAACGACGATCACGCTCACCGGTGAAAAGGCGAAGGACAACTACCGCCAGGAGACCGACACGATCTCGCGATTGGTCTACGGTTTCGCGAGCGCGTACTTGCTGACGGGTGACGATCGATATCTCGAGGCTGCGGAGAAGGGGACTGAGTACCTCCGCGACCACATGCGGTTCTACGATGCGGACGAGAACATCGTCTATTGGTACCACGGCATCGACATTCGGGGCACGCGGGAGGAGAAGGTCTTCGGTTCCGAGTTCGGAGACGACTACATGGCCATTCCGGCCTACGAGCAGATCTATGCGCTCGCCGGGCCGATTCAGACTTACCGCATCACCGGCGATCCGCGGATTCTGAAGGACGCAGAGATGACGGTCGACTTGTTCGACCGCTTCTACCTCGACAAAGCCAAGGGCGGCTATTTCTCGCACCTCGACCCGATCACCCTCGACGCGCGTTCGGACTCATTGGGCGCGAACAAGGGCAAGAAGAACTGGAACTCGGTCGGCGACCATGCGCCCGCGTATCTGATCAACTTGTACCTTGCGACGGGTGAGAACAAGTACGCGACGTTCCTCGAGTACACGTTCGACACGATCACGAAGTACTTCCCGAACTACGACGAGAGCCCGTACGTGCAGGAGAAGTTCTTCGAGGACTGGTCTGCCGA
Source organism: uncultured Myxococcales bacterium (assembly GCA_964463485.1). Classification (GTDB taxonomy): domain Bacteria; phylum Myxococcota; class Kuafuiibacteriia; order Kuafuiibacteriales; family Kuafuiibacteriaceae; genus CAYXDO01. The sequence goes on from CAYXDO010000001.1 coordinate 135,191, forward strand.
CCGAACTCACATGTGGCAGCAGAATCGCGGCGTGGTGGGTCACAACCTCAAGATCGCCTGGAACTTGATGCGCATGCAGAGCCTCAAGGCGAAGAAGGACTACGAGAACTTCGCTCGCCGGATCGCCGACGTGATGCCGAAGGTCGGTGGGGACGCGCAGCGGGGCGGTTGGTACGACGTTCAAGAGCGCATGAAGGGTCCGGGCGAGGAGTGGCATCGGTTCGCCTTCCACGACCGCAAGGCCTGGTGGCAGCAAGAACAGGGCATCTTGGCGTACCTGATCTTGAAGGGCGTGCTTGGGGACGACAAATTCCTGAAGTATGCGAGGGAATCGAGCGCCTTCTACAACGCGTTCTTCCTCGACCACGACGACGGCGCGGTCTACTTCAACGTGATGGCGAGCGGGCTTCCGTACCTGATGGGTACGGAGCGACTCAAGGGCAGCCACTCGATGAGTGGCTATCACAGCTTCGAGCTCGCCTACCTCGCCCAGACCTACACGAACTTGATGATCACGAAGCAGCCGCTCGACTTGTATTTCAAGCCGATGCCGGGTGGCTTCAAACGAAACATTCTGCGCGTGTCGCCGGACATTTTGCCTCCGGGCAGCATCAAGATCACCGACGTTTGGGTCAATGACGAGCCGTACACGAACTTCGACGCCGAGGGCCTGACCGTGAAGATCCCGGAGACGAAGGAACGTCCGCGTATCAAAGTGCGCGTGGCGCCGACTCGGTGATGGCGATGGACATCGAGGTTCGCAAGGAAGGTCCGGTCACCTGTGTGGCGATCGGGTTCGACATCGACGGCAAGACCGCTCCGGACGTCCAGGCCAAGGTGCTTGGGTTGGTGGAGAAGAACGGTCGGCTGCTGCTCGATTTTTCGAAAGTCGGGTACATGTCGAGCGCGGGCCTGCGGGTGCTGCTGACGACCCATCGTCAAGTCACCGCCAACCAGGCGAAGCTCGTGCTGGTGGGTTTGTCGGAGGACCTGAAGGAAGTCATGGGAGCGACTGGGTTCCTGTCGTTCTTCACGATCCACGAGACGCTCGCCGAGGGGCTCGCGGCGCTTGCTTCCTGACGGGCGGGCGAGCTTTGGCTCGTCGTCCGTCGTTCGACGATTTGGACTCTTCGGAGGGGCTCGGGCAGCTCGAGCCTCCTCCGAAGAGGTGATTTCTGAGGCAAATGCCTGGAGGACTTGGTGCAGCGCATCGACGTCTACCCGACTCACGTCTACGAGGGATACAAGGTCCGTCCGGGACGTCCGTACCCCTTCGGCGCCCAGCTCGTTCCGGGAGGAATCAACTTCTCGGTCTTTTCGCGCCACGCCGACTATTGCGTGCTGGTGTTGTTCGAGAAGGGATCCGAGAAGCCCATGGTGGAGATTCCGTTCCGCGGCGTCTTCAAGCGGGCCGACAACGGGGACCCGACTTGGGGTGAGTTTCGAATCGGCAACGTGTTTGCGATGACCGTATTCGACCTCGACCATGAGAACCTCGAATATGGCTATCGAATGAACGCTCCTCATGGCAAGGCCGAGCGCGGCAAGCCCGGGTTTCATCGATTCGATCCGACCGTGGTCCTCCTCGATCCCTACGCCAAGTCGATTGGTGGTCGTGACGTTTGGGGAGAGCTCCCGGACTGGAACGCTCAGTTCCAGTATCGGGGCCGCATCGTTCAGGAAGACTTCGACTGGGAGGGCGACCGACCGCTCGAGATTCCGCTCGAAGACCTCGTGATTTACGAGATGCACGTCCGCAGCTTCACGAAGCACCCGACCGCGAAGGTGCGCAGCCCCGGGACGTTCGCGGCGCTTCGAGACAAGATCCCCTACTTGAAGGATCTCGGAGTGAACTGCGTGGAGCTCATGCCGATCTTCGAGTTCGACGAGTTCGAGCACTCTCGGAAGAGTCCAGTGACGGACGAGATGCTCTACAACTACTGGGGCTACAGCACGGTGGGCTTCTTCGCGCCGAAGGCTGGATTTGCGGCGACGGGGCGGATGCAAGACGGCACCATGGTGGCTGACGAGCTTCGGGCGACGGTGCGGGAGCTCCATCGAGCGGGGATCGAGGTGATGCTCGACGTGGTGTTCAATCACACCGCGGAAGGTAATGAGTACGGTCCGACGATCTCGTTCAAGGGGATCGACAATCCGACGTATTATATGCTCACGCCGGAAGGGTACTATTTCAATTTCAGCGGCACCGGCAACACGTTGAACTGCAACAATCCGATCGTCCGCAACATGGTGCTCGATGCGCTGCGGCATTGGGCGTCCGAGTTCCACATCGACGGTTTCCGGTTCGACCTCGCGGCCATTTTGGGTCGCGACGCCTGGGGTGCTCCGCTCTCGAACCCTCCGCTCCTGGAGGCGCTCGCGCACGATCCGATTTTGGGGAAGTGCAAGCTCGTTGCGGAGGCATGGGATGCCGGTGGGTTGTACCAGGTCGGTTCATTTCCGTCCTACGGGCGGTGGGCCGAGTGGAATGGAAAGTACCGCGACAACGTGCGGCGATTCTTGAAAGGCGACGAGGGGCTCGCTGGCGCGGTCGCCCAGGCCGTGCAAGGGTCGCCGGATTTGTACCAGACTCGAGGACCCACCGCTTCGATCAATTTTATCACCTGTCATGACGGCATGACCATGATGGATTTGGTTTCTTACAACCAGAAGCACAACGAAGCGAACGGCGAAGAGAACCGAGACGGCAACGACGACAACTACAGCTGGAATTGTGGCGTCGAAGGACCCTCTGACGACCCGGAGATCAACCGCGTGCGGGAGCGTCAGATCAAGAACGCCATGGCGCTCTTGTTGACCAGCCACGGCGTGCCCATGATTCTGATGGGAGACGAGGTCGGCCGTACTCAAAAGGGCAACAACAACACGTACTGCCACGACAATGACCTGAATTGGCTCGATTGGACCCTGCTCGAGAAGCACAGGAGCATCCATCGCTTCGTTCGATCGATGATCAAGCTGCGCCATGCGCACCCCGTCCTTCGGACGAAGGAGCACATGAAGAACCGGGATACCGTCGGTAGCGGCTTTCCTGACGTGAGTTGGCACGGAGTCGAGGCCTGGAAGCCCGATTGGAATGGTCGGTCTTTGGCGTATTTGTTGTGCGGTCGTCACGCCAGGGACGGCGAAGACGACTACGTTTATGTTGCGACGAACAGTTATTGGGATGCGTTGAGCTTCGAGCTTCCGCGCTTGCCAGCCGGTATGAGTTGGCACGTCTTCGCGAACACCGGGGTCGACTCCCCCGGAGACGCCGCGGAGTTGGGCAAGGAACCTCGGCTCGAGGATCAGAATCGGTTTCTGATGGGTCCGCGCTCCGTCGCGGTGCTCATCGGGCGTTAGTGAGCGAGTGCGGCCGGAGCTCCGGCCGATCGTACGAGTCGGCCGAGGGCCGAAGGAAGAGGAGATCGAAGATGGCTTTTGATGTGACTCTCAGCGTCGAGAACGGAATTGCCAAGGTAGCGCTCAAAGGTGAGTTGGACGCGGCGGCCGCGCCCAAGTTCAAAACGGCAGTGGAGCAGGCGGCCGAGGCCAAGGCCAAAAAGCTGGTCCTGATGATGGATGGGCTCGAGTACATGGCGAGCGCGGGCCTCCGGGTGCTCATCTTTGCCAAGCAGAAGATGGGTCCTTCGGTCGGCGTCTTCGTCGTCGGCGCACGCGATGCGGTCGTCGAGTCGATCGAGATGACGGGATTCCATCAGAGCGTCACGATGCTCCCGTCTTACGACGCGAGCTTGATCGAGAAGTGAGCTCCGTCGATGGAGCCCCTGACTCTCCCTGGAAACCTCGAGTCTCTCACCCCGGTTCGTGACTACGTCAAAGCGGCCGCGGCCCTGGCGGGCCTCGACAAGAAGGTAACGTACCGTCTCATGCTGGCGGTCGACGAGGTCGCTACCAACGTCGTGGTGCATGGGTACGAGGAGGCCGGCCTCGCTGGGCCGATGACGATCTCGGCCGAGGTGGACACCAGCGCGCTCGTCATCATACTCGAGGACGTAGGGGTCGAGTATGATGACAGTCGCCGTGGCACGCCCGACGACCTCGACAAACCCATCGAGGAGCGAGAAATTGGCGGCCTTGGAGTGTTCCTCGCCGTCGAAGGTGTGGACGAGTACAAGTATAAACGCGTCGATGGGAAGAATCGGCGCACGTTCGTGATCAAGCGGACCGCGGGTGGTTGAGCCGCCCGTGGGGAGCGCCCCAGGAGGTGCCGAATGCTGAGTACTCAGGAGATCGTTGGGATCCTGGGGCGCTGCGACATTTTTGCCGGCATGGCCCAGGACCGGCTGTTGGACCTAGCCAAGAGCGCGGACGTCATCGACGTCAAAGATGGCTCCCGGGTCTTCACCGAGGGCGAGCCTGGCCACGACATGCACGTCGTGGCGTCGGGCGTCGTGCGAATTCATCGCGGTGAAAAAGCGCTTCGCCAGCTCGCCGCTTCGTCGGTGTTTGGCGAGATGGCGTTGCTCGATCCGGGCAGCAAACGCGCGGCGTCGGCCACGGCCGACGGACCCGCCGTGCTTTTACGGTTCGACCGCGAGACCTTCATGCGGATCGTGGAGAACCGCCCGGAGGTGTTGCTGGCGATGCTGCGGGAGTTCTCCAAACGTGTGAATGCGTACATCTTCGACCTCGCCCAAGTTCGGCACGTGCTCGAAGAGGTGATCTTGCCCCTGGGAGTCGCGCTGTCGTCGGAGAGTGTCGAGCGGCTGCTCGAGCGCATCTTGATCGAAGCGCAGCGACTCACACGGGCCGACGGAGGAACGCTGTACTTGCGAAGAGGCGAGGAGCTGGCGTTCACCATCATGATGTGTGAGTCGCTGAGGGTCGCCAAGGGCACGGGCTTCGAAGAGCCCATCACGCTCGCGCCGTTGCCTTTGGTCGGAGCGGACGGAGAACCGAACCTGGCGAACATCGCTTCTTTCGTCACCCACATGGGTTATGGGATCAACATCCCAGACGTCTACGAAGTGAAGGAGTTCGATTTTTCGGGGACTCGAGCCTTCGACAAAGCGAACAATTTCCGCACTCGCTCGTGTCTGACGACGCCGCTCAGAGATCACGAGAAGAACGTAATCGGCGTCCTGCAGCTGATCAACGCGAGAGATGGTTCGGGCTCGCCTGTGCCTTTCTCGAGCTATCATGAGCTCATCGTCGAGTCGCTGGCTTCGCAAGCGGCCATGGCGCTCAATACCCAGAACCTGCTGAAGCGGCAGCGGGAGCTCGCGAGGTTGGAGCACGACATTCACGTCGCGCGACAGATTCAAGCAGACTTCTTGCCAGACACGATTCCGCAGCCCGAAGGGTACGAGCTCGACAGTCGATTCCGCCCAGCTCGCCAGGTCGGTGGAGATTTCTACGATGCGTTCCCGACCACCGGCGGTCGGATCGGATTCGTGATTGCCGATGTGTGCGACAAAGGCGTAGGGGCGGCCCTCTTCATGGCGTTGTCTAGGAGCCTCGTGCGGGCCTTCTCGTGGTTGGACTCCGCGCCGAGCGGGTCCCCGGAGCTCGCTGCGGCGGCTGAGCCCATCACGCGGGCGAACGACTACATCACGAGCTTCCACAACAAGATGAACATGTTCGTGACGTTGTTCTACGGCGTGCTCGACCCCGCCACCGGGGCCATGCAGTACATCAACGCCGGGCACAACCCGCCGCTGGTGATCGGAAGCAACGGGAAAATCAAGGCTCGCTTGGCGCTGACTGGACCCGCGGTGGGTATGATTCCGGGAGCAGTTTTCAAGACCGGACAGCTTCAGCTCGAACCCGGCGACGTCTTTTATGGGTACACCGACGGAGTCACCGAGGCGCGAGACCCCACCGGCGGGTTCTGGTCCGAGAAAAAACTCCAGGCCGTACTCAGCGAGATCGGAAATCGAACCGCCACCGACGTCCTCGAGCTCGTCGATACTCATCTCAAAGCGCACGTGAAGGACGCCGAGCCGTCGGACGACATCACGATGTTGGCCATCCGACGGAAGCCCTGAGATCTAGCTCGTCTTCAGGAAGGCGTAGGCCTCGTTCCGAAGCTCCGACCCGCACAGCCCGAAGTTGCTCAGCTCGTCCCATCCCGGCGGCCGCGGAGTCGCGGGGATCGGGTGGGTTGCGACATCCTCCGTGTCGAGTTATGGCGCCGATCATGAGCTCGATCGCACGCGCGCTGCTGTGTCTCGCGACTCTCTTCTCGGGTGCACCTTTGGCCTTCGCCGCGCCCAGTCCGGATCGCGTGCTGAGTGGAGGGGCGCGAGCGCTCTCTGCGTTGAGGCTGTTGAACGATCGAGCTCCGTACCTCGAGTACCCGGCCCACGGAGCCTTCGGGCTGATCGGGTCTCAGGGTGGTCCGGTGGAGGTCGACGTCGCGGGCGGAGGCTCGATGCGCCTTGCCCGCACCAGTCTGGAGGCTGGGTTCGGGTGGCGGAATCTCAAGTTCGGGATTTTCTGGGACGGCGTGAAGCTGGGCGGCGACACCAACCTGCTGTTCGGCGGTTTTACCTCTGGCTCGAGCCTGGAGGGGAGTGAGTATGGCGTCGTCAACAACTTCATCCCGTCGGTCTCGCTGTCGCTCGCCCCGGAGCTCGCGTTGACCGCCGGACTGCTCATCAACAACGAGCGGCTTCGGTCTGGCGTCGAACGGACCAACGCGTTGAGTCCTCTGGTGCGCGCGAGACTGCTGTTCTTCGATCTCGAGTCTGGATTTCCGGAGGATCCGGAGAGCTCCAAGCTGGCGCTCGGCACGCTCGAAGCGGGTCTGGGCCTGGTGAAGCTGGGCACCACACTCGGGGCTCTGTTTTCGGAGTCGAGCCGCTCGTTCTGGCTCGACCTGGCCCGCGTCGTCGGGGAGGTTCGGACGTTCTCGTCGTTTTACGCCGCTGGCTCGAACCCATTCATCTTGGACTTGGCGTCGGGCAACGTCGCAGAAACCGACCTCGGTCTCGAATGGCGCAGCGGAATGCGGTTCCCGTTCTTGGCCGCGGCTCGGGTGAGTCAGGCGGTCACGGGAGATCCAGGTTTTCGTAGAGCGGAGCTCGAAATGGATCTGTCGTGGACGGTCTGGGACAGACGGATCGCCGGCTGCGCGACGCCGTCGTCGTACTGGAAGAGTATGCTCTTCTGGACTCCCTTCACCAGCTTCGTCGACGGCATTGGGTCTCCCGGCGTGACACTCGTCGGACTCTCCGCGCGTGGGTTTTTGGTGAGGCTCGACGACGAGATTCATCCTGGCTTCTCCGCTGGGTTGCGAGTCGAGACCTTCACCGATCATGTGCGGGAGGAGGACAAAGACGAGGACAGCGAGTACCTCTGGTACGAAGGCGAGGAGCAGGCTTTCGTGCGAAGTTATCTAGAGCTCCGAGCTTCGATGAACGACACCTTCAGCCCGGCCGGGCTCCCGTATCCGGACGCGTTGGGTGTTGGTCTGTTCTACGTCGTCGAGAATCTCGAGCAGCCTCCGAGTCACGACCCGGTGGTCGGCGAGCGTGCCGAGCGCCTCGAGCGACTGCTCGACGGAAATCGCGACTTCAGGGCTCGGAAGGAAACCCGAGAGACTTCCCTCGAGTCTCGGGTGATCGAGGGCGTCGTGCGCGGCGTGCTGCCGGGCGAGCCCAAGTCGGCTGGCGATGACTCGGACGAGGATGGAGTCAGTGACGAGATGGATCGATGTCCGGACCAGCCTGAAGACCGAGACGGATATCTCGACGAAGACGGGTGTCCCGACGAAGACAATGATGGAGACGGGGCTCGAGACGCCGTCGATGCGTGCCCGACGGAGCCCGGACCCAACGACGGCTGCCCGTGAGCACCGAGCTCAGCTGCGTTTCATTGAGTCCTCCTTCGAATTGTTCGCGGAACGACTTCAGCAGCGAGGGTCGAGCGCCGGCCTCGACCGCAAGCTCGACCGCGGATCGCGCGCGAGCGACCGCGTGATCGCTTCCTTTTTCGAGGATAGCCTCGAGGACCTCGACACCTTCGCGAGCCGGGAGAAGTGAGGCCGCGGATTCGATCGAAGCACGCTCGGACTCGAGATCGATTCTGGGTTTTCTTCGCTTCCCCATGGCCGAGGGTTCTCTCTGCCAGAGTAGCACAGCCCGTGACTGGCGAGAGTCTGGCGTTCGGGCGAAGATGGAGCCTCGTGCCGTCGACTCGCAAAGGCGCCTTGGTGACGACGTTCGTTTACGCGCTCGCCTGCGGTTGCTCCAGCAACGTGGTGGCGTTGACGTTTCCGGACGTCGAAGCCCGCGCTTGGATCGTGGCGTTGGCGTCGCGGACGAGCCTCCGCTTGACCGCGCTGGAGGGCGCCGTGGAACGGTTCGACTCGACCGGTTTCGACGACCCAGCGGACGTCGAGCTCCTCGCCTACAGCGAGAGCCTCGCCGAGTTATCGCTGGCCCCTGGCTTGGTCCCGTTGGTGGACGACAGCGATGGCCGCAGCCTGCCCGTGCCTTCGGCCGTCTATTCCGGCACCGTCGAGAGTCACGCCCTAGAGCTTCGGCGTGGCATGTCCGAGCGCCTCACCCGCGCGTTGATTCCGAAGGTCCCGACGACGTGTCCAACGCTCGAGCTGGTCGGGCTCGGGAAGATCGAAGGGTCCATGAACGACGGCGCGTTCGTCGTGAAGGCCGACGAGTCCCACTCCCTCGTCGGTAGTCAGGATGGCTACTTCGCCCTCGTGAGTCACGAAGGCGAAGTCACTCGGGTGACTGCGACGTCGACGGTCGGCGTGTTCGGGGCGACCCGCGTGGCCGAGGAGCTCTGGATTTGGGGTCATATAGAGGAGGAAGTGAGTCGCGGTGGCGTCTGGCGGGCGCGGCTCGAGGGAACACGCCTCGTCCTGGAGAGCCCGCGATTTCTCACCGGCCTCGGCGGCTTGCGATTCGTGGAGAGCGTCGACGGCGACTCGTTCTTCGGGCTCACCTCGAAGGGTGAGTTTGGGGAGTGGCGTGATGGGTCGTGGCGAACGCTCGAGGACTTCGGACAGCCACCTGACGCCGTCCGCGGCGCGCTCCTCGAGCGATCTGCTCGCGCTCTCTGGATCTCGTTCTCTTCCTTTCCCGGAATCAAGGTCTGGGACGGACGATCGATCTCCGACGAGTTCGCGCCGGGCGTCGACTTCCCGGTTTCGTCGTTGAGCTTCATCGACGCGCTCGGAGGCCCAGTCCTCGGCGGAGGAGCTGGAGGGATCTTCGTCAAGGGTCCCGAGGGCTGGACGCAGCTCGTCGGGGCTCCGATCGTGGAGGTGCGGAACCTCAGCCCTTTCGAAAGGGGCTTCGTATTCAGCGGCCAGCGAGGATCCCTCGTGCAGTACACGGGAGAACGTTTCTGTGAGCATCAGCCGCCCTTCTCAGGGAGCGTGCAGACACTGGCCGCCATTCCTGAAACGAAGCGCCTCGTGCTCGTCAGCGACGCAACAGGGCGAAGCTCGCCGTGGATCGCAGTGGTCGAGTTGGCGGATCGATGAGACTCTCTCCGGCGCCGCGAAGGTCACGGGCGATGGCGCAACTCAGGGTGCGCAACGCTCGACGACTCGGAGTCCGCCCACCGCGCCGACGTAAGTGTACGGTCCCACACTCACCGCGTGGTGGACATTCTCGGCCCAAGTCTCACGCACGACCTCGCGAGGCTGGGACGGGTCGCTCAGGTCGAGGGCGACGACCGTGGAGTCATCGACGCCGAGCAAGTATCGACCGTCGACGGAGGTTCGGTCGAAGAAGACTCGCTGGCGTTCGAACAGGAGCGAGGGTGCCGTCGGCGCGGAGATATCGTAGACCGCGAGGTGCGCGCCCGAGATAATCAAGGTGTTCCCGATGACGTCCAGGGCGTTGGCCCCGCGGTTGAGCTGGCCCACGGAGAGCGGAGTCACGGGTGATCCGGGCGCAACCGGGGGCACGAAGAGGATCTTGACGAGCGACCCCGAGAAGCTCGAATCGCCGGCGAACAGGTACCCGTCTTTGTAGACGAGCGGTCCGGCGTTATCGAGCCATTGGGAGCCGACCTTCGTGATTTGCGCCAGGTTACTCAGGTCATAGAACATGACTTCGTACTCGAAGGTCGACGTGTTGTCGGCGCTGACGATCAGCAGGTGGCCCGCAACCCAGAAATCGTTGGGGAGGAATAAGGGGACGCTCGCGAGCAATCGCGGCGCCCGAGGATTGGCCAGGTCGTAGACATTCACGCCGTCGGGCCCCAGGGCGTACAGTCGACCGTCGAAGATCTTGATGCGATTGCCCGAAAAATTCTGCTCGTCGATGAGTATGGGCGAGGCAGGGTTCGTGGCGTCGAACGTTCTGAGCGCGTTGCCGATGGTGTAGACGAACCCACCGCGTTCCACGACCGCCCAGGTGTTGCCGACGTTCTCGTCGTGGACTTTGCGCGAGACGTTTCCTTTGGCCAGAACGACCAGGTCGCCAGCGCCCGTCACGTACACGTAGGATCCATTCACGAGTACGTCCGCCGTACCCGTATTACCGACTTGACCGACGAGGCTGGGGTTTGGACCCGAAATGTCGAAGACGGCGAGGCCGGCCCAGCTTGCGTAAAGGGTGCTGCCGTCGAGCGCAAATCTCTCGAACTGTGAGCCCTGCATGGTGCTGCCCACGAGCGTGAGCGCGGGCGCGGCAGAGATGTCGTAGACTTGGACCCCTGGCACGGCGGTATGAGGATTCTGGGCGGTTGCGAAGAGTCTCTCCTGGACGATCTCGAATTCGGCGAATCCGTGTACGACGGACCCGCTCGTACCGCCGACGAGCCTTGGGTTGGTGGGATTCGAGACGTCGATGACGTGAATACCGAGGTTGACTGCGACATACGCGTAGCTGCCGGAGACGGCGAGCTCGCCGAGGTCCGAAATCGGTAGGTAGCCGGCGGCGGTGGTCGAGACTGCCACGTCGAAGATCCAGAGCCCCTCGTACCCAGACACGTAGAGCTTGGTCCCTACGGCTGCGAGCGAGTTGATGCCTCCGGTGACCGACAACGGGATGAGGGCAGAAGGCATGGCGGGGCTCGAGACGTCGAACCGTCGCACCTCGCCGAAGCACGCCACGAAGAGGGTGGTCCCGATCAACTGGGCATCGTCTGGGTAGGCACAGCTCTGGACGCTCGTCACGAACGAGGGCGCGGCGGGATTCGAGACGTCGTACACCTCGACGAGGTCGTCCTGAGTGATCAAGAGGTGAGTTCCCACGAGGCTCATGTGGGCGTAGGCGTTCTGGTAGTTATCTCCGTTGGGGTTGATCGCGACACGGGCCACTTCGGCGATGCGCATCGGATCGCAGGCGGCGCAGGCCGACGAGTCTGCGCAGCCGAGCGCACAGGCGTGTTGCGTGATCTCGAAGCAGCCGGGAGTGACTTCGGCGCAGAGACTTTGCAGGGCCCCTCCGCAGCTCGGCTCGCCGGGGCTCGAGCAGTTCGAAGCGCAGCTGGAGCAGCTCGTCGCGTCCGCGCATACTCCTGTCTGGCAAGTCATCGCGGACGACCAGGAGCGGCAACCGTTCGGGTCGGCGAGGCAGGTCGAGAGCGCTCCGGCGGCGCACGAGGTCTCCCCGAGTTGGGCGCACTCGTGAGTACAGGAAAAGCAGGTCGAAGAGTCCGCGCACGTCCCATTCTCACAGGCCTGGCCAGCGAGCCAGCTCCGGCAGCCGTTCGTGTCGGCGACGCAGGTCCGCATCGACCCAGCCGAGCACTCGGTCGCGCCGACGGTCGAGCAGCCATGAGCGCACGCTCCGCAGCTCGAGGCGTCCGCGCAGAACCCGGCTGGGCAGGAGGTCGAGTTGGACCAATGCCTGCAGCCGTTGGCGTCGGCGAGGCAGGAACGGACGGAGCCGACTGCGCACTCCGTGACGCCGAGTTGGGCACACTCATCGACACAAGCTCCGCAGCTGGTGGAGCTCCCACAGAACCCTTCGGCGCAGGCCAATGGCGAGGACCAGCTCCTACAGCCGTTTGGATCCGCGCCGCACGAACGGATCGTGGAGCCCGAGCAATCGGTGGCGCCAAGCTGAGGGCAAGAGTGAGTGCAGGCGCCGCAGCTCGTGGAGTCAGCACAAATACCGTCGGAGCACGCGGACGGAGCGCTCCAATTCAGACACCCGTCGGCGTCGCGCCCGCAGACGCGGAGCTCCCCGCTCGCGCAGGAGGTGAGTCCGAGGTCTGCACACGAGCTCTGGCAGGCGGCCGCGTCGGGAGGAGCTCCGCCGTCAGGGCCCGTATCGGGGGACAGAGCTCCGGCATCGACGTCCTGAAGCGGGGGCCCTGCATCGACAGCGGCGTCGGGCTGATGGGTCGGCAGCTCGCCGACGTTGCGGTCGCTTTCGCATGCGGCGAGGGCGAGCAAGGTGGCGAAGGAGGAAATCGAGTGTTTCATTGGATCTCTCTGTCGACCAATTGGAGCGAGCTTCGTGAATCCGTCTGCAAAAGTGAAGGAAGGCGCACAATCGGCAGTGCTAGAGCCGAACAGGGGTGCACGAGCGACCTGCGGCGATTCAGTTCGACCTCCGCATGAACCACGGAGAACACAGAGAAGGAACACGGAGGGCACGAAGGACCTTTCTCCAAGAATCCTATGTGTTCTCTGCGTTCCAGCTCTGTGTCCTCGGTGGTTTGCCCGGCGCCGAACGATGATCGTCGACATATCGCGCAACTTGGTCGTGCACCCGCCGAACAGGTGGAGAGCGCCACGATTTCCGGCTCGTGCTCGAAATCATCAGAGGCGAGAACAAAGTGAAGCGATTCCTCGACAGCTCATTCGGGGGCTGAGACATATTGGGGCTCGTCGAAGAGGACAGGCTCGTTCTGGCCGAGCTGGCCCCACGAGTTGAGGCCCCAGCACGCGACCCGACCGTTTTTTCGGAGCGCGCAGGCATGGCGGTTGCCTGAGGCGAGGCGGACTGCGTCGTGGAGGCCGGCCACTTCGGCCCGCCCGTCGCCCGCATTCCCCAACTGGCCGTAGGCGTTGGAGCCGAAACAGACGACCGAGCCGCCTTCGCGGATCGCGCAGGAGTGGTTCTCACCGGCCTCGATCGCGATGGCGTCCGACAGCCCGGCGACCGCGACCGGGGAAGATTGGGTCGGTGCGGTCGACTCGCCGAGTTGGCCGAGACGGTTCTCGCCCCAACAGAAGACGCGACCGTCTTCCATGCGCGCGCAGAGGTGGGTGTATCCGGCGGCGAGCTCGACCGCACCAGGCACGAGTCGCGTTCGCACCGGTGATGGGTCCGGAAGGATCGTCGAGCGCCCCGAGCCGAGCAACCCATAGTTGTTGCCGCCCCAGCAGAAGACGTCTCCGGCTGGCCCCGAGAGGGCGCACGTGTTGAACTCAGTCAGAGCGACTTGGCGGACTTCGTCGAGCGGCACCCGCCCGGGTGTCGCCGCTGGGCTCGTCTGCGCCGGGAAGCCGAGCTGGAAGTCATTGTTCGAGCCCCAGCACCACAACGAACCGTCTTGTTTCACGACACACGCCACCGAGCCTGCCGTATCCACAGCTGCCGCGCCCTCCGTGCCCGTCACGAACCCGCCCGCAGCGAGCTCATCGAGGCCCATGTCAGCGAGCCCGTGGCCCCAGCACCACACGCCGGCCGATCGCGAGCTCGTGCGCACGCACCCGAGGTCGTTGGTGAGAGCGAGCTCGATGACGCCCGCGGGCTCGACCAACTCAGCGGGCTGCCCGGGCTCGGCGCCTGCGAGCGCGTGAAGACCAAGGCACAGAATTTCGCCGCTGGCGCGACGTACACACGTGGCCTCACCTCCGGCGAAGACGTCCACCGCGTCGTGGACCTCAGGAAGCTCGACGGGGGTTTCGTGAGCGGGCAGGAACCCGATTCCGAGCTGGCCAAAGGCGCCCGAACCCCAACATGAGACGCCGACTCGATCGACCGCACACGCGTGGTCCCGGCCAAAGGCGATATCACTTACGCCCGCCTCCACCAGGGCTCCTCGAATCGGATCGGTCACCGTCGTTCGGCTCGTGCTCGACCCAACACAAATCAGACGAACGGGCCCCGCGACGCAGGTCGCGTCTCGACCGGCGAACAGCCGTCCCGGCTCGCCGCTCAGCGAGCTCCGGAGCGGCTCGGACGTACTCATCGTGGTTGGTTCGACGCCGAGTTGACCGCGGGCGTTCGAGCCCCAGCAGCGGACCTCACCGTCTTCGAGGCGGACGCAGGTGTGACGCCTTCCGGCGGTCAACTCAGTCGCCCGCGGGATCCCTCTGACCGGGCCTGGCTCCGATGAACCCGGCCGACCCACAAAGTCGCCTTCGTTTGCACCCCAGCACCAGACCGAGCCGTCCGCGAGGAGTGCGCAGCTATGGTGCTCGCCGACGGCCACCTGTCGCGCGGGGAGGCCGAGAGACACCTCCTCCGGATGACTCACCGCGCCTCGAGGACCCGTCCCCGTCTCTCCCCGATCGTTCTTGCCCCAGCACGACACGCTACCGTCCGTAGTGACGGCGCAGGCATGTTGAGTGCCGACGGCGAACGACACGGCGTCCGCGAGGTTGTCGACGGCCTCGGCCTCGGACGCGACGGCTCGGGCGGTGACTCGTCCGAGGAGGCCCCAGTCGTTGGTGCCCCAACAACTGACGCGGCCCGAGGTTTGGAGGGCGCAGGTCGAGCCGTCGCTCGAGCCGATCGCACGCACGTCTTTCAGCTTGGGCAGGAACACCGGCACGGCCGAACGGTCGAGACCAGGCACTCCCAAACGTTCCCCTTCGCCCCAGCACGCGACCTGCCCTGCCTCGAAGCGGGCGCAGGAGAAGTCAGCGCCGACTGCGACATCCGGCGGGGCTGAGTTAGGAACGGCGCGGACGGTGATTTCGCTCGACGGCTGTGGCACGGACACCCACTGCTCGGCGACCTCGTCGTAGGCGAAGGCAGCGAACGCGGGTGGAATCGGGCGACCTTGGCCAGGCTCCGCGTTGGCCGGCCCGGCCTCGAGCCACAGCGCCCCCAGAGGGTGTGGGTAGGCCAAAACGTAGAGGCTCGAGACGTCGAGCTCGAGACGAATCCAACCCGAGCCCTCGGCGAGCTCGCGGGCGTCGATCGCCGAGACGGTTTCGCGGCCTCGCGCGCCGGCGACGAAGAGCAGCGCCTGCGCGGACTCGCCGACCGGCGGGAGCGAAACGAAGTCCCTCGCCGAACACGCGGCGAGTGAGAGCGCGGCTCCAACCAGAACGTACGCGTGGCCGCCCGGACGTTCCTCGCAGCGCAGCATCGCCATCGCCGAATCCTCGCACGGGCCGCCCCAAGATTCGATGCGCGCGACCGGCATGCGTGTCGGCAAGACGTGCCTTTCAAGTCAGGGATATCGACGCTGAGCGCGGTTTAGTCGCGCTCCGCGGGCAACTCAAAATGAGTACGACGTCGGGGCGTCGGCCCCGGGGATCGTAGGAGCAGGTGCGGAATCGGAATCGGAGGGCCGAACGCCGCCGATGTCGGGGCCAACGTAGGCCGGAGCGCTCGGCGGCGGGCAGCCGCCCGTCACTTGTTCGAGGGCCTCGTCGAGCAGCTCCGAATTCTCGGCCGAGGGGTGTTTGGTCTTGCCGTTCATGCGTACCAACGAGCTTCATCGCCTCGAGACGTTTGGCGTATCCTCCCACCGTCGGAGGAAGGGTGGATGCCGCGTGGGCGCGTTCCTCGGTACACCATGCGGGAACCACAGAGGACGCGGAGAGAAGACACCGAGGACCCAGAGAAGCGCTCACTCCATCATCTCCGCTCTGTGGGCTTCGGCGCCTGGGCTCTCTGTGGTCTCGCCCGTGGTCACGAATTTGCGGGACCTGTACTCACCTCATTTGTTTTCCATGGCGGGGGTCACGAGTCCGCGGAGCAGGCTCTTGGGGTAAGTTTCCAGAAATGACTTGGCTGCGGCCTGGGCTTGGCTTCGCTTGCCTTCGGCGAGGAGGACCTGGACTTCGAGCGCGCGCCGTTCTTCGAGGAGTCGCCCTCGGGGGTGGAGAAGAGTATGTTGAGCAAGCGCCCGGCCCGCGTCGGACGGCCTGCCGCGGAGCAGCGCGGCCCTCGCCTGCTCGATCAACCTGCGTTCGGCCGCCAAGGCTTCGTCGGCCTTGGGCTGCTCGGACAGGCTGGGCGCAGAAGCTCGCTCGACCTCGCGGAGGGTCTCTTTGGTGACGGTCACGGTCACCGTTCGGACCACTGGCACTTCGACCCGCACCTCTTTGGTCACCTCCCGAACCGACTCTCGAACCTCCACCCGAGAACTCACGAGCTGTGAGTAGCCGAGCGCGCCGACCAGCGCGCCCACGGCGAAGGCCGAGGCGACCGGCGCCAGCAAGGACGTGGGTGCTGGCAGAGCTGGCGGTGCGGGCGTCGATAATCCGGCTTCGACGCGGTCCCACAGGTGGGCCGCCGTCGCGCTCGAAGGTCCCGGAGCGCCGCGTTCGGCCTTCAAGAGCTCCAAAAGCTCGGGGCCCAGCGGGTTCGGCTCTTCACTCATGACACGACCTCGCTGCCTCGGACCCGCCGGACCGCCTCTTCGAAGCGAGCGCGGGCCCGCCGCAGGCGAGAGTAGACCGTGTTGACCGGAATTCCGAGCGTAGCGGCGGCTTCCGGCGCGGAGCACTCGTCGATGTCGATGAGTACGAATACGACCCGAAGGTCGTCGTCCAACTCGATCAGAGCCGCGTGCACCCACTTTCTCCTTTCGACGACGTGAAGGAGCGCTTCGGCGTTCGGGCGACTGTCGATTCGCTCGGCGGTCGGATCGTAGATCTCTCTTGTGAAGTGAGCTCGCTTCTTGAAGTCGCTGGCGGTCCGAAAGGAGATTCCAAAGAGCCAGGGTCGGATCGGCCGAGTCGGATCGTACGAGTCGCGAATGCGGTGAACGACCATGAAGACCTCATGAGCCACGTCTTCGACGTGGCGCTCAGGGACGCCGAGTCGCCGGAGGGTGTTCCACACGTAAGGCAGCTCGGCCTCGTAGATCTCCCGAAGCGTGGGCGGCGCGACGCTCATTCTCGATCTCGATTGGAGTGAAGCGTCATGATCCGTCTCGAATTCGTCGGTGCTCGAGGAGCTCGAACTCGACAGCGCAGCCAAAGCCAACGGAGCCGACGGGAGAGACCCAGGCGGGTTCGTTGGAGACTCGGAAGGTCGTGCGGGTCAGGGTGAGGAGGGCTTCGAGCTCGGGGCGCAGGCTCACTCGAGGGGACACTTCGAGCACGAGGCCGAGCCGCAAACCCGCGGCCGAGTAAGGAGTCGTGGCGCCCTCTGCACTCTCGAGGTCCTCGCCGGTGGCTCGATGTGCCCCCGCCGCAAGGACCACACAACCGAGCCACGGCGATTCCAGGAAGCATCCGAGGACTCGCGCGGAGATCAGCTCGACGGCCACGCCGCTTCGGCGCTCGACGGTGGCGGAGGTCGGAAAGTCATAGCCGGCCTCGATGCCGATTCGGAGGTGCGACATCGAAAGTGAAATCGACGGCCGAAGACCCACGGACGCAGCAGGGCCGACGCCTGCGGAGAGCCAGGGTCCGACGGAGACACTCAATTCATCGATCGCCTGCGTGCCGCTCGGGCTTGCTGGGTCCGTTCCCGCGGGCGCGGCGAGCGCGGTGGGTTCGACGGAGCGAGCAGGGTCGGGGTCGGGCGCCGAGGTTGGAGGTGAGTCAGGCTGCCCTGGCGGTTGCGACCCTTTGCCGAGGGGATCGAAGATCAGCCCAATGGAGAGTGCGATGGCGTCGAAGAGCTCCTGGCAGTCGACGCTCGTCAGCTCGCGTTCGCCGAGGACCTCATGAGTTTCGAGGTCGATGACGGCGATCCGTGCGGAATGGGTGTCCCCGAGGGCCTCGAGCCGAACCGACACTCGACGTTCGGCGGGAACGGAGAACGGGTTGCGTCCGAGCCTCTCGGCTACTTTCGATTCGAGCACAGAGCGCGGCTCGCAGGTTCGGGCGGCGCCGGGTGAGGTCGTGAGCTCGAGCTCCAAGCTCGGGATGTTCTCAGCGAGCGCAGGGTCGGCCAGCGCGATGCCCGCCACCAGGATGCCCAGACGAAGCCGCACCTCGGCCCCCATTCGCACGTGAAAACCGAGTTGGCCAGAGCCATCGGGGGCAGTCCGAGCAGCGCAAGGGTTGGACGCCGGCCTGCCAGGTGCTCTAGACTGCCCGAATGCCTCCTCCGGAGACGAGCCCCGAACGAACGGCGCTCGCGGGATTGATCCGGGTCCTCGACCAACAGACCGTGATGTTGCTCGACGCGAGTCAGCGTCCCGAGGTGGACGTGGCTTCTCTGACGAAGAGCGCCTTCGAGCTCGTGCTCCGCGGGGCCCGAGAGCTCACGTCGGCGGCTGCGAGCGACCCTTCGGTCGACGCTGCGCTTCGCCACCAAATCTCCGAGCTGGCCGCGCATGCGACCGAGCTGGAACAGATCACGCGAGATGCGCGGGTGCACGTTCACGAGCTCGCGGCGGGCTGGAAGTGTTCGAGCTGCGGGCTCGAGGTACCAAGCGAACCTCGTGTGGCGGCTGTCGCGAAGAGCCTGGTGATCGATTTGAAGTGCCGCGCTTGCGGCAAGCGCACGGCGATCACGGAGAAGGGCCGAGAGTCCTTCGAGAGGCTGTTTGGGCCATTGGCAGGGCCCACGTGGAACGCGGCTCGAAATGGGTTCGTGGTCGGAGGCCGGCCATGAGAGTTCCATTCTCGGGCGCGCCCGGCGGTCCCATTCCAAGCGTCTCGAGCGGACAACCGTCGATCGACGCCAGCGTGGAGCGGGCGATGGCTCCGCGGCCAGCGGCGCCGAAGGACACACTCGACAAGCTCGGCGTCGATCCGAAGACCTCGGGTTCTCGGATCTTCGACGTGCTCGGTCGAGAGCGATTCGTGGAAGTCACCGCCCTCGAGGTGCCAGGCAAGGTCGTGTGGTTCAACCCGACCGTGGCAAAGCTTCTAGGTTTCGACGTCCCGACGAACGGAGCTCTGACGCCGGAGCTCGAGAAGGCGCTGCTCGAAAAGCTCTCCTTCCGCGTACAGCGACCGGGAGAGAGCCTCGAAGGAAAGAAGACAATCAAGATGTTCGCCGACAAATACGGCGGAGATGGGTTGGGTGGCTCGGAGGGCGCGGGGCGGGCGGCTTTTCTGCCTACTCTCAATGCGAGCATCAAAGGGGTCGGTCGAACACCGCTCGCCAGCAAGGACATCGACGATACTCAGCACTCTCACGGCGGTGCGCCCATGCGCGAAGGTTTCTTGGAGGCGATCTGGGGTGAGGTCGGGACGAATCTCTTCACGCGCGGATCGACCCGCATTCTCGCGGTCATCGACAACGGTGACTACACCGAGTGGCCGGACGGAGGGCGTGAGCGACGCGCGCTGATCGTTCGGGTCGGTGACCAAATTCGCCCGGCACACCTGATCGAACGTTTCGGCGCTGGGCCTCATAGCTACCCAGTGTTCGTGCGAGCGGCGGAAGACCGCGGCGTGCTCGTCAAGACAAAGGATCCGAAGACCGGCGCCGAGGTCGCCGACATCAACGCCACGATGAGAGTGCTGATTCGAGATCACGCCCGCGTCGCGGCCGAGCAAGTCCGATGGAGAGTCCTGCACGGGACGCTGAGCACGTCCAACATGGAGCTCGATGGAACTCAGCTAGACCTCGCGACGATCTCGACTCAGCCCCGCACCGCGCCGATCAAGGTGCTCGCGAGCTACGGCAAGGAGGACTCCTTCGGCGCCGAGTACCAACAGCGAGCCATTCAGCTCATCAACGTGTACGACGCGGTGCTCGGGAGCATGCCCAACGCCGAGCGGGCGAAGAGAGCTCCGAAGCGCCTCGACGTCCGCTCGGAAGTGAAGAAGGCCTACCGCGAGCAGCTCGAGATAGAGCTCTTGCGCGCAGTGGGTCTGAAGGGACCCGCCGCCGAGCAGTTGGCCGGAAGTGACAAGCTCCTGGCGGCGCGATTCGCCGAGGTGCTCCTCACTTTGTCGCAGCTCAAGAACCCGGGGAATCTGATCGCTACGGAGCGCGCAGAGCTCTCGGACATCTCTGTGGCCGACGTATTCGGGCTGTTGAAGGGCCTCCCGCGCCTGTACTCAGAAGCCAAGGAGACGACACCCTCTGAGCCGAGCCAACGGGTGAAGTTGGACGAGGGCAAGGTGTTGGCGCTGATGTCGCCCATCCTTCGGGATCCGGGCTCCGAGGGCGCGACGAAAGAGAAGCTCACCTTGCTGAGTCGCGAGGTCGCGACGCTCTATCCCTCGATCATGAAGGCAGCTCAGAGGTTGGTCCCGGGACACTACGAGAGCGTCGAAGCCATGGAGCGCTCCGTCGCCGCGCGGGCTCGTTTCGAGAACACGCCGATCGACCTCCTGTTCCGTTCGCGCCTCCACTCGATGTTGATCGGCGCGATTTCCAAATACGAGGCAAGCGGGGATCGGGGGATTTTTCAAGACGCCGTCGATCAGACGATCGCGCTGTCGCTGCGGAACGTGGATGGGTTGCTCGAGCGCGGAAAGCCGACGGCGCTCGTGGACGGCGGGCTCGAGACGCAGCAGTCGGTCATTGATGGGATCTCGTACTCGGTACGAGCGTGGGACTCCGGGAAGAGGCTCCTGAGGGTCTCCTTCGCGGCCGAAGGGGACGACGCCGCTGGGTTGGTGTTGGCGAGCCTTCCGGGCCAACCGCGGCTATTCAAGGACCAGCTCGACAGCCTTCGCTATCGTTTCACGACCGACGCGTGGAAGACGTATGCGGAGATTCCGGCCAGGGTGGTCGAAGAGTCCGGCAAGAAGTCGGTCGTCTTCGAAATTCCGGCGCTCGGGTCCGACATAGGCCAGTTGGAAGGTGTGTTTCACTCGGCGGCGCGTGGCGAGATGTGGCTGAAGGACGGAAGCTCGAACTTTCGAGGGTACTCGTTTGCGGTGCCTGACGGCTTGGAGCACGAAGCGTCTAGGAAGCGGCTCTCGAGCGAATCCGGCGATTGATTGATCGCGCGTCACCGGCTCGTCGAGTCGTCTGAGTCCTTCAGGACCTTCTCCATTTTCTGGAGCTCGAAGTGCGCTCGCATCTTGCGAGGCACCGGAAATGGGATCTTGGTCGTGGGCGCGTAGCCGAATCGCCCATAAAATCCGAGCAACTCGGTGCGAGTCTCGATGATGGTGAGCTCCATGAGGCGGCAGCCGGCGCGACGGCAGTATTCCTCGGCCGCTCGAATCATGCTCGCACCGACTCCGTTACCCTGGACGGTCGGATCGACCGCGAGCATCCCGAAATAGCCTCGCTCGCCTGAAATCCGGACGAACACGCTCGCGCGGAGCCAACCGAATTCGAGGTGTCCGCCGGCAGAGTCCACTAGAAATACGCCCTGACCCATGAGGTTCGCGAGGTCGGCGGCGTCAGTGCGATCGCCGATGATCAGCGGGTCTTCGACTCGATACGCCTGGTTGATCAAAGCCACGAGCTCAGGAATGTCGCGTGGAGTAGCAGGCCGCATCGAGAGTCCGTATTTCCGAGCGAGGCTTAACTCACGCCCGAGTCGCCGAGCGCGGGGGATGGGTCTTCAGTCGCCCGAGGCGCTCCGCCGCTTTGGACAGGGTGTCTTGCCTTTTCGGGAAGGCGAAGCGGAGCAGCGACTTCGCCTGGTCGGGCTCCTTCGCGTAGAACGAGCTCGGCGGAATCGCGGCGACTCCGTACTCTTTCACGAGCCTCACCGCGACGGCTCGGTCGTCTTGTCCGGGGAACAGCTTCGAAAAATCCGCCATCACGAAATAGGTGCCCTTCGGGATGGAGACTTCGAATCCCGCACCATCGAGAATCTCGACCATGAAGTCTCGTCGCTGTTGATAGTCGGTTCGGAGCTGCTCGTAATACTCGGGGCCGATGGTCGACATCGCGCGGGCCAGACCCACTTGAATCGGCGTGGCCGTCGAGAAAGTCACGAATTGGTGAGCGGCTTGGACCGCCTTGATCATGTCCATCGGCCCGGTGGCCCACCCGATCTTCCAGCCAGTGAAGGAGTACGTCTTTCCTGCGCTCGACACCACCAGGGTGCGGTCCCGCATGCCAGGAACGGACGGGAGCGGCACGTGAGGCGTTCCATCGAAGAGGATGTGCTCGTAGACTTCGTCGGAGAGTACGAGGACGTCGTGACGTATGCAAAGCTCGGCGACCATCGCGAGCTCGGCGGTGTCGAAGACTCGCCCCGTTGGGTTGTGCGGCGTGTTGAGAACGAGGAGCTTGGTCTTCTTGGAAAATGCGGCCTCGAGCTCGGCGCGATCCAACCTAAATCCAGGATGACGCAGGGTGACGAAGCGCGGGCTTCCTCCGGCCATCGCGATGGCCGCTGGGTAGCTGTCATAAAAGGGCTCGACGAGAATCACCTCGTCTTCGGGCTCCACCAGACCCAAGATCGCGCTGGTGATGACTTCGGTGCCGCCGCTTGCCACGAGGACCTCGGTCATGGGGTCGTATTGGAGCCCGAACTGTGCCCTCCGCGTTGCTGAGATGGCTTCGACGAGCTCGGGGTGACCCATCGAGCGGGCGTATTGGTTGTGGCCCTCCCGAAACGCTCGGATCACGGACTCCACGATTTCAACAGGCCCTTCGAAGTCCGGGAACCCTTGCGAGAGGTTGACCGCGCCGTGTTCGTTGGAAAGCTTGGTCATCTCGGCGAAGACGGAGGAGCCGAAGCCGCGGAGCTTCTTGGAGACGCGCGTGTCACTCATGTTTCTCGCCCGAGCGGATGGGGGGCCGCTTCCACAACAGCGAGACGGTGGTGGTGAGTATGAGCACGCCGGCGATCACGCCGAGGGAGACGCCGATGGGTACGTGGAAGAACTTCTCGCCGAGCATCTTGGCTCCGATGAATACGAGGATCATGGCGAGGCCTTGCTTCAGGTACACGAGGCTGGCGAGCGCTCCGACGAGGAGGAAGTACAGCGAGCGGAGGCCGAGGATGGCGCAGATGTTGGAAGTATAAACGATGAAGGGGTCGGTGGTGACGCCGAGGACCGCGGGGATGGAGTCGGTGGCGAAGATGACGTCGGTGGTCTCGATGACGATGACGACGGCGAAGAGCGGAGTCGCCACGCGTTTTCCGTTTTCGAGGGTGAAGAATTTGCTGCCGTCGTATTTCGAGGTGATCGGCATGAATCGGCGTACGAGCTTGAGGGCGGAGTTGCTCTCGAGGTCGGGTTCGTCGCCGTCCTTGGCGAAGGCGAGCTTGAGTCCGGTGTAGACGAGGAACGCGCCGAACAAGTACATCGCGAAGTGGAATTTCGACACGATGGCAGTGCCTGTGAGTATGAACAGCACGCGCGTGACGAGCGCCCCGAGGACGCCCATGAACAACACACGGTGCTGACTTTCCGGGGGCACCTTGAAGTGACCAAGGATGAGCAGGAAGACGAAGAGGTTATCGACGGAGAGTGCTTTTTCGAGGAGGTAGCCGGCGAGGAATTCGAGTCCGGCTTGGTGGCCGAGCTCGACGTAGACGAAGGCGTTGAAGCCGAGCGAGAGCAAGATCCAAAACGCCGACCAAATCGCGGCCTCGCGGAGTCGGATGGCGTGAGGGTCTCTGTTGGCGACGAAGAGATCGAACGCCAACATGGCGAGAACGGCCACGTTGAATGCGACCCACCAGGTCGTAGTGCCGACGGACGTCATCGTAGCCGGTCCTTCTGGCAGAAAGTCGTCACGACGTCATGTGTTATCGGACGGAGCTCGCTTCTGGGGCTTGGCGCCGGGTTTGGCGTTCTTCTTGGGAGGCTTGGAGGAGGCACTCTGGGAGCCTGAGGCTCGGGTAGGCTTGGTCGCCGGACTCCGGCGATGGCTTGGCAAAGCCCCCGCTTTGGCTTGCCGCGCCCGCTCAGGGCGTGGCGAGACCTTGGCTCGCTGACTTCTCGGGAGCCTCTGCGATGGTCGTCGTACGCCATCTCCCGCCCCTTCGTCGGTGGGTTCGACCAAGCGAAGCTCGACCTGTCGCTTGAGAAAATCGACGTCCGCGACCTCGACCTCGATCGGTTCTCCGAGGGCGAAGCGGCGCCCGGTGCGCTGGCCGAACAGAAACGATCCATGTTCGCTAGGAATGAAGAAGTCGGCACCAAGCGTCGCAATTGGGATCAGCCCTTCGATGAACGGATCTTCGGTGGCGACGAAGAGTCCGAACGCCTGGACGCCGGTGATCTTGCCCTTCAGCGTTCGACCGACATGGAGCGCCGCGACGTAGGTGCGGTCGAGCTCCAGGGACGCTCGCTCGGCGGCCATGGCGCGGCGTTCCGATTTGCTGGTGGAGTCCGCGATGGCCGCGAGCTCTTCTCGCGAATATGGTTTGTGAGTGTGAGTATCCGAGGCTCCTAGAGTGTCGGCGAGGAGGCGATGTACCATCAAGTCCGGGTAGCGCCGGATGGGTGACGTGAAGTGGAGATACTGGTGAGAAGCCAGCCCGAAGTGTCCCTCGTTGTCGACGTCGTACCTCGCCTGAGCCATGCAGCGCAGGAGCTGGCCGTGGAGCGCGGTGCCACCTTCGATCGCGGCGAGATCTTTGGCGATACGAGCGACGTCTCGCGGCGTGACTTTCAAACGTCCGGGTTTGGGCGATTTCTTCGCGTCGTGCCCACGACGCTTGGGGCGCTTGCTCGTTGCGTCGAGGGGCCGCAGGAGCTCGGACCCCACGTCGAAACCCAGCTCGTTCGCGAGCTCCACGAAGGCGACGAGCTTGTCGGGATCGGGTCGATCGTGCACTCGAAAAAGAGTGGGTCGGTCCAGGGCTTCGAAGTGAGCGGCCACCGCGCTGTTGGCGGCGAGCATGAGATCTTCGATGAGTCGATGCGCGCGGTTTCGCTCTCGCGGCTTGGAGTCTGTCGGGTTGCCCGCTGCGTCGAACACCAGCACTGGCTCGGCGAGGTCGAGGTCGACCGCACCTCGTTCGATGCGGCGCCGATACAGCGCCTCGGCGACGTCCGCGAGCACGTCCAACATGGGTACGAGGGGCGCGATCTCCGGGTCGGGCTGCCCATCCAGGGCCGCAGAGACCCGCGTGTAAGTCAAACGTGCAAACGAGCGCATGACCCCGCGATACATTTTGGAGCCGACCACCGAGCCGTCATAAGTCACTGCGAGATCAGCCACGAAGCAGAGTCGGTCCTCGTGGGGCACCAAGGAGCATAGTGAGTTCGAGAGCTTCTCGGGGAGCATCGGGACCACTCGATCGGTGAGGTAGGTGCTGGTGCCCCGGGCGGTGGCTTCGCGATCGAGCTCGGTGCCGCGGCGAACGTAAAAAGCGACGTCGGCGATCGCGACGATCACGCGATAGCCACGGCTGTCCGGGAGCGCACAGACGGCGTCGTCGAAGTCTTTGGCCGTTTCGCCGTCGATGGTAACCAACGGAAAGCTGCGAAGGTCCACGCGACCCTGCTTGACGTCCTCGGAGGGTTCATCGAGCGGCGCGACCTCGGCCTCGACCCCCTCGGGAAACTTCGTCGGTAACTCATGCTCGAGAAAGAGCCGGAGAATTTCGGTGGATCGATCGCCCGGCTGACCAAGCACGCGGGTGATTTCGGCGACAGCCGCGCGGGTAGGAGTCCTCGGGGCGATGACCCGGTATTCGACGAGCTGTCCGTCCGCGGGCGGAGGGTCGGGAAGAGTCTCGACGATCGCGGGTGGCCCGACGAAATTGCGTCCACGACGCGGCTCGGCCTCGACGAAACAGGAGGGTCCGACGCGGCGCAATACTCCGAGCTCCCGTGAGTCGGGGTCCGAGATCACCGCTCCGACTTCGGCAACCAGTCCCCCTCGCCGCATTCGGGTCAGGCGCGCTTCGACGTGATCCCCGTGACCGAGCCATCTCGTGCTCTTGGGCGACAAGGGGAGCACGTCGCCGCTGACGTCGGCGACGAACGTGGCGACGCCTGAGCGGTCGACCTCGATTCTGCCGCGCAAGGGACGCTCCCCCGTGGAGAGGCGAAACCGTTGACCGGACACCCGATCCACGAGGCGATCCGAGAGGAGCGGGGCGAGCGCGGACTTGAGGAGCTTGAGCCGACCAGGAACGTCGGGGAGCCGCTCGAGGAGCTCGGCGAGGTGGAAGCTGTGGTCCGGGGCCTGCTGAAACCAGGTGAGAACTTGCTCGGACGTGATGCTCATCGCTGGGCGAAGGCGTACAGGAGATGCCGGGGAGAATCAAAGTGCGCTACGCTGACGTCATGCTCACGCGTGGGTGGATCTGGTTGTCGGTTCTCACGTTGGCCGCGGGTTGTGCGGACGATCGGTGTCAATCACCCCAGGATTGCAACGCCGAGTCGGAGATCTGCAGCGATGGCAAATGTACGACGAAGCCGACCGGCGGCGTGCCGCCGGGCCCCTCGGATTTGGACGCGCGACCGCGGTACTACCTCGATGCGCGCCCGGATACAGGGACCTCGACGGCGAGCGACACGGGGACCTCGACGACGTCGGATGGCGGGCTCGACGGAGGTGTGTCGGATGGTCCAACGGACGCGAGCGACGCAGGCAGGCGAGACACAGGTGGGCTCGACGCGGCAGACGCGGGTCCAGTCGATGCAGCGTCGGCGCCGATGGGGTACGCGGTCGCGGGCGTGATCGCCGGTTCCTCGGACAACTTTGCGAGAGCGAGCTTTCACGACGAGACGCCCGCTCGTTACGTACGGTCGACCTTCTCCGATTCCTCCTCGAGCTGCGAGCTCCTCGACGTGACGAGCTCGGGAGTAGAGACGGCGAGTTATGACTCGTCGAGAGTGCGGGTGACGGGCCTAGGTAACTCGACCTTCAGGAGCATGCTGTTGAATCGGTCGCGACCGGGTGAGTATGCGACGGGCCCGGCCGGGTTCGTGGACTTGCTCGACCCGTCGATGGAGGTGACGTTGGAGGTCGACGCGTTGGCCAACGGTCTGTCTGCGGGCCGCATCAGCGGCCTGCCTCCGCCCCGGTTTCAGCTGGTGAGCCCCACGATCGGGCAGCTGTACGTGCTTCGCACCGCGGTCCCGCTTCAGTGGTTGACCACGGGAAATGGGTCGCGAAAAGTCTTCGTAGACTTTTTCGACGAGCTCGAGAGTGCGCTCTTGCGGTGCGAGACGAGCGACGACCAGGGTGCGCTGGGCCTTCGCGTTCCGGCGGACGCGCTGACGGCTTGGGAGGCCGCGGTCGATCCGTTTTCGTTCAGTCGCTTTGTCGAGGTAGGTTACGAGGAGAGAGTCGCCGGGAGCATTGGGATACCGATGAGTAGGATGATGCCGGTGATATTCGTATTGCGCCAGGGTGCTCGGTTGGTCGTGCAGTGAGGGTTCTTCTCCGCGCGCGCGACAAAGAGTGCTGGAGGAGCTCGTGAATCTTACCCATCAAGAGAGCGTGACGATCGTGGCGCCGTCGCCGCCTTCGCCTTCGGTTCCGGCGCGAAAGTCTTTGGCATACCCAGACCGTTTCAGGTGCTCGCGGATGGCCTTTTTCAGAGCTCCCGACCCGTGTCCGTGGATGATTCTGACTTTGGTGGCATTCTGACGGTAGTGGGTATCGAGGAACGCATCGAGGCGACTGAGTGACTCCTCGATACCCTGTCCGCGCAGGTCGAGCTCCATTTCGGGCTCGAGAGGGGCCTCCTTCTTGCCGCGAGCCTCTTCCATGGCCTTCTTGAGCTCCATGGAGCCGTGTCGGGTGGCGCCTTTGGGCGCCTTGGACTGGGCGCGGGAGAGGCCTTCGAGGGGGACTCGGGTACGCATGCTGCCGACGGCGACGAGCGCCGCGCGGCCGTCGATGGCGACGACCTCGCCGTCCTTCTTGAGTGAGTCGACTCGGACCCAGTCTCCGACTTCGACGCGGCTCGGGCGCTCGGACGCGGCCTGAACTTCTTCGACCTTTCGTCGCTGGGCGTCGGCCAGATCTCGGAGCGCAGCCTGCGCCTCGTTGGCAGCGCGCATGGCGTCTTTGACGGCGTCGGCCCCAGCTAGGCGCTGGAGGTTGGCGATGATTTCGCGGGCTTCGCGTCGCACCTCCTCGATCTCCGCGAGCAGCCCGGCGCGCGCTTCCTCGATGAGTGTCTTGCGTTCGCCAGCGAGGGCCCGACGTTGCTCGTCTAGACTCTGTTGTTGAGCCACGAGCTCATCGCGCTCGGCGTCGGCCCGCGCGCGCGCGCGATCGAGCTCCAGGGCCTTTTCTTGCAGGACTTTGGTCAACCCATCGATGGCCGTGTTGCCTTCACCCATGAGGGTGCGCGCGCGAGCCACGATCGTGGGGTCGAGCCCTAGAGTCTGGGCGATGTCGAGGCCGCTCGAGCTTTGAGGGACGTCGAGGGAGACTCGATAGGTGGGCCGGAGCTTCTCTGGATCGAAGCCCACGCCGGCGTTTCGGAAGCGAGTGTCGGCGAACGGGATGGCCTTGAGCCGTTCGAAGTGGGTCGTGACGACTACGTGCGCTCCCCGATCGGCGAATCGTTCGAGGAGCGCCTGGGCGAGCGACTGCCCTTGGTTCGGGTCGGTGTCCGCGGCAATTTCGTCCAGTAGGACGAGGCTGTTCGCGTCCGCGCGCTCCAGGATTCGCAAGATCCCCGTCATGTGGGCAGCGAACGTCGACAGGTGAGTAGCGATGGACTGATCGTCGCCGATGGTGGCGTCGACGTTGGCGAACCAACCCATGCGGGAGCGCTGATCGGTAGGTAGGTGCAAGCCGGTCCGAGTCATGAGCGCGAGCAATCCGATGGTCTTGAGGGCCACCGTCTTGCCGCCCGTATTGGGCCCGGTGACCACGAGGACCCGCTGATCACTCGCGAGGCCGAGATCGTTGGCCACGAGGAGCGCATCCTTGTTCTCGAATTTCTGGAGAGCCAGGATGGGGTGGCGCGCGGAAATCAGCTCGAACCCCGGAGATTCGTCGGGGACGATGGCGCTTGCGCCGATGTCCTCGGCGAGGCGAGCGGCTGCCGCGATGAAGTCGACTCTCCCCACTGCCCGCATCGCGGTGAGAATCTCCTCTTTGAGTGCGACAACCTCGTCGGTGAGGTACATCAGGATGCGGAGCTCTTCTTCGGCGACCTCACTCTGGGCGATCTTGAGTCGATTTCCGAGATCGACGATGGCCTGAGGCTCGATGAATACGGTCTGTCCGGAGCCCGAGGCATCGTGCACGATGCCGGGCACTTCGTTCTTGAAAGACGCCTTGATGGGGAGGACGTATCGGTCGGCGCGGATGGTGTAATACTGATCCTGGAGGTGATTCTTGACCTCGTCGGAGGCGAGGATTTCGAGGAGTCGTTCTTTGATCGCTTCTCGACACTGAAGGAGTTTCTTTCGAAGCGGGCCGAGGTCTTTGGACGCGGTGTCGGCCAGCCGGCCATCTGGGTCGAAGCTCCCGCTGACGAGCTCGGCGGTGGCGGAGAGATCTTCGACGGAGGCGCCGATCGCGAAGAGCCTGCGGTGAGTATCTTCTTTGGTGAGGAGAAAGCGACGCACGCGGACGGCTGCGTTCATCGTTTCGGCGACCGCCCGCAGCATGCTCGCGTCGAGGGTGCCGCCTTTTTCGGCGAGCTCGAGCGGAGCGGTCACGTCGGTGGCGCCGCTGGTCGGGGGCTCCTCTTTGCGAACGAGGAGGTCCCGGGCCTCCGAGATCAGCTCGATTCGATCGATCGCGTCGGCGCGGCGATCGAAGGGCCCGAGCGCGTCCGCTTCCGCCGATCCGAGCGGAGTACGGGCACGGCTGATCAGAGCGGTGCGGATCGCTCCTAGCTCGAGACGGTCCTCTCGCATCGGCTCCGTGTTAGCGCCGTTGCCGTGCTATAGGAAGTCCTCTCTCTATGCGGATCTCGTTCTGTCGCATGGGGCTCGCTTGGATCCTGTGGTCGTGCGCAGGGACGTCACCGGAGCGAGCAACGGCGGAAAAGGCGGCGAAGAAGGAAGAGCCCGCACGAGCGGCGAGCCCGCAGGAGATCGCGGCTTGGCGGGAACGGGGTTTGAAGCAGCTCGAAGAAGGTGACTACCGAGGGGCACGCGACGAGTTGAAGAAGGCGTGGTCCGGAGGGGCAAAGGACTGGGAGTTGGCGTTGGCGCTGGGGGAGGCTTCTCTGTTCGTCGATGACGAAGCCTCCGCGCAGGCGTCTCTTCGCCACGCCGTTGAGGTCGCTCCAGAGAACCCGCGCGCGCACGTTCTTCACGCGGTCGCCGAGTCCCTCCCGGGAGGCAACGCGGAGCTTCGCGTGCGGGCGGGCAAGCGTGCCGCGGAGCTTCGCGCGGACATCTTGGACGCTTTGCTGGAGGATGCGGAGCGCCTCGAGGCGGCGAAAGCGAAGAAGGCTACCGTGGCGGCCCTCGAGGTCGCCACGATGATCGCGCCGACCGAGCTGCGCGCGCAGGTGCGACTTTCCGCGGCGCTGAATGGCGACGGACGCTTCAGGGAAGCGGCGATCGCGCTCGAGACAGCGGCGAGAGCGACCTCGAAGTCCGCGGTCATGTTCCGTCAAGCTGCCGAGCTTTGGACCAAGGCGGGAGACGAAACAAAGGCGGCCGAGCTGCGCAAGATCGCCGACGAGCTCGATCCGCCGGAGACGGAGCGCAAGATGCGACCGCTGCTCGAATCGAAAAGAAAATAGCCGAGCCGACCGCGGGCTCGTTAGCGAATCGAATCCAGGAGCCCGGAGATCTCTGCGAGCGCGTGGGCGTCCCCTGCGCGCCGCGCGGCCTCGATCCCTTCACCAATGATGAGGCGCGCGTGCTCGGGCTGCTCCCGTTCGATCAGGAGCGTCGCATGCTGGAAGTACGCAGGCACATAGTCCGGAAAGTCCGAGCGAAGTTTTTCGAACGTGTGGAGCGCTCCATCGGGTGCCGACTTTCTCTCCTCCATCGCGAGCGAGTACCACGCGAAGGCATCGTTGGGCCGGCTTTCGGCGAGGGTTCGGAAGCGGGCAAGTCGGCTCATTCGAGAGTGGCTCCGTCTTCGATCCAGGCGTGAATCGCGTCGGTCTTGCAGGTGTCGAGTCGGCCTCCGAGCGGCATTCGGTAGCTCCCGGGAGGCTCGTCGGTGGAGACGACCTGCCAGAGGAAGCTCATGTTCGGGTCGTGGGGCACGACTCGCTTGGCGTAGGTGTTGCGGCCCGTGGCGTCGGCGGTGGACGAAGTCAGCGCTGCGAACACTTCTTCTTTGGTGCCCGAGAGGTTGAGCCCGTTGGCGTCCAGGAAACCTTCCGCACCGTGACACAGCGAATCCGCGCAGGTGTTGGTCGAGAAGATTCGTTCGTGCAGCGTCGTGAAATCAGACGCCATCGGCTCGCACAACTCGGAGCCGACAGGAGGCTCACCGTCGTCGGTTGCGCAAGCGCCGATGAAGAGCGCCGCCACCGCCGCAGGCAACTGGCGTTTGTGGAGCGATCCGGTGAGAGCGCCTCGTGACTCGTGCATCTCAGTTGCAGGCGGCCGCAGCGGCGATGTCGGCGAGGGTCAGGCGAACTTTCTCCCTCGCGCCGCGGAGATCATCGAGTCGGTGGACAGTCGAGCCCGGGAGCGTCGTGAGCGCGGGCTGCCGATGGTACGTGCGCGTGAGCCCATCGAGCGAAGCTTCGGTGAACGCATGGACGCGGGCATCGATCGCGGCGAGGCGATCCTTGACCTCTGCGTATTTCGATTTGACCGGGATGTTCTCGGACAAGACAGCTGGCGCCTCGAAGAAGTCAGCGTCGGCCGCGATGAAGAAGAGCTTGGCCTCGGCCGACGGGTTGGTATCGAGCGCCATGCTGAGCCCGTCGAGGAGGTTCTCCTCTTCCTCTGCGTTGAAAGTGCGGACCGTGAGGTTGTAGTTCGTCAGCCCGTCCGCGATGGCCTCGTCGAAAGCGCTCTGCAACGCGACGATGCTGGTCATCCGACCGCCGTACGTCTTCGCGTCGTTCACGAAGGCCACGAGATAATAGTCGACGCGAACCCGACGCCCTTCCGCGTCAGTCTCTGGGAGATTGTCGGCGAGCGCGACGAGCTCCGAGCGGACATCGCGCAGGAACGGAGCCATCGAGCCGGAGACATCGATCACGAAGAACACTTCGTAGGTGTGAGGCTCCTCGGGCCGGATGCACTCTCTCGTGGGCTCGTCGGCCAACGAGATCCCTCCGCCCGTGTCGTCTCCGCACGAGGCAGCCACCAGCAGAAAAGCGAGGGAGCTCATGAGGACGAGGGCGCG
The DNA here is from genome assembly GCA_964463485.1 of uncultured Myxococcales bacterium. GTDB lineage: Bacteria > Myxococcota > Kuafuiibacteriia > Kuafuiibacteriales > Kuafuiibacteriaceae > CAYXDO01. The sequence goes on from CAYXDO010000001.1 coordinate 167,320, forward strand.
CATGACCTCACGATCATGCGGAGCGGGAGCCTTCAACTCCATCCGAAATTGGGACGACGCTCAAACGACCGGTGGAACCGCGGGAATCCCGATCGGCGTTAGAGGTCGCACGGGGAGCTGTACGACGAACTCCGTGCCCTTTTGACCGGAGCTCACGAGGATACGGCCGTGGTGGGCTCCGATGATCGACTGAGCGATCGGCAGCCCAAGCCCCGTTCCGCCGTCTTTCGTCGTGAAGAAGGGCTCGAAGATCGCGCCGAGCTGTTCCGAAGGAATTCCGCGGCCGGAGTCTTCGATGACGATCTCGGCGGCTTCCGAGGTTTGTCGGGTGCGGATTGAAATTCGACCTTGGCCCTCGACAGCCTGCGCCGCGTTGCGAAGGAGGTTCCAGAGCACTTGGCGCAGGGCGTCCGGATCTCCCGAGATCATGAGCTTCGGCACCAAGTCGAGCTCGATGCCGATGGAGCCGACCTCGGGTCCAGTGCGAAAGACCTCCACGACGTTCGATACCAAGAGCGAAAGGTCGAGCTCTCGCTGGCTGAGCGAGCGTGGTCGGGCGAAGGCGAGGAAGTCCGTGATCAAGGCGTTGAGTCGGTCCGCCTCTCGGATCACGTTCTCCATCAAGCTCGCGAGGCCCTGCGGCGGTGTGAGCGTGCCTTTCAGCACGTGGATCGACGCGCACATGGACGCGAGCGGATTTCGGATTTCGTGAGCGAGGCCAGCGGCGAGGTTGCCAACGAGCGCGAGCCGTTCGGAGCGTTCGACGGCCTCCTTGAGCCGTACGATGTCGGTGACGTCTTGAAACACCAAGATCGACGAGCTGCCTCCATCGACGAGGCCGAGCGGAGCGAACGAAAAACCCAGCCTGATCGTGGAGGCGTCCGGACGGGCTTGCTCCGTTTCGAAGCGCTCCCTCGCGTTCGACACATGCTCGAGCTTTCGCCACGCGCGATCGACACCCGGAAGCAGCGTCTCGAGCGAGCTCCCGAGGAGCTCGTTGGAAGTGTGGCGAAGGATGTGACGAGCGGACTCGTTCGCGTAACGAATGATGCCCTTCTCATCGAACGTGACCAGCCCCGCAGGTAGTGACCTTAGGATCGCCGCGTGAAGCGCCTCGAGACGCTCGAGGTCACTCTCGCGTTGCGCGAGCCGCACGCCCGCGGCGCGGAGATTCTCCGCGAGTGTGGTCGCGAGCGCGCCAACGAGGCTCAACGCGATGGCGTTCGAGAGCATCGACAACATCGCGCGCGCAGCGGGCGCCTCCGGGAGGAAGCCGATGCCGGGAGTCGATTGAACCAGCGAGATCACGCCGAAGTTCAGCAGCGAGCCCAACACCGCGAGGATCGCGCCCCGTCGATACAGCGTCATCGCGGCGCCGATGACCACGAACACGTAGGCGAAGATGAAGACCGAATCGACACCACCGGTCATCAACACGAGCGCCGAGGCGAGGATCGAGTCGATCACGACCTGCACGATCGCGAAGGCCCGAACGGCCACCCGAAATCGAAGACCGAGCGCGTAGGCGATCGAGATGACGTAGGCGGCGATGATCAGCGTGTACTGCCAGGACGCATGCTCCTCGGCGCTTCCTAAAAGGAAGGAAGCGCCGAGCGAGACAGTGACGAGCAGAATGCGCAGCGCCGAGACGATCGACAGCTTGTCAGCGAGGTCGTCCTCTTCAGGACGGACCAATCCGAGGTGGAGATCAGTTCGTTCAGCGGGAAGGGAGGAGGGAGAATCGAACGCAGAACGGTCGTCCGAATCGAACTTACTTGATGGCGCCGGCAAGCTCGAAGATCGGGAGGTACATCGCGACGATGAGGCCGCCGAGCATGCCACCGAGGAAGACCATCATGAGCGGTTCGAGGAGCGCGGTGAGCGCAGCGACGGCCACGTCGACTTCGTCTTCGTAGAAGTCTGCGATCTTCTGGAGCATCGAGTCCATCTGACCGGTCGACTCACCGACCGCGATCATCTGCACGACCATCACAGGAAACACGCCGGTTTCAGCGAGAGGGTCGGCCATGGTTCGACCTTCGGAGATGCGTTCACGTGTGTACATGACCGCGTTTTCGACGACCTTGTTACCAGCGGACTTCGCAGTGATGGTGAGCGCGTCGAGAATCGGCACGCCTGACGAGATCATCGTTCCAAGCGTTCGAGTGAACTTCGCGACGGCGACTTTGCGGAAGAGCGGCCCGAAGACCGGGGCCTTCAGCATGACGCCATCGAAGTACAAGCGACCCGTCTTGGTTCGAATCCCTGCGCGGAACAGGAAGAAGAAAATGACCGTGCCGATGATCGCTGGGATCAAGTTCGCGCGTAGGCCGTTGGACAAGTCGATGACGAACTGGGTCGGGGCAGGGAGCGTGCCGCCGAAGTCTTTGAACATCTTCTCGAAGACCGGAATCACCCAGATGAGAAGAACGGCGGTGACGCCGATGGACACGGTGAGGACGACGCCTGGGTACACCATGGCGCCTTTCACCTGCCTGATCAGCTTCATGTTCTTCTCCATGTAAGCCGCCAAGCGGTTGAGAATGGTGTCGAGGATACCGCCGACTTCGCCAGCTGCGACGAGGTTGACGAAGAGCTCGTCGAAGACCTTCGGATGTTTGGCGAGCGCGTCTGCGAGAGTGGAGCCTGACTCGACGTCGACGCGGACGCCGTTGATGATCTTGCCGAAGATCTGGTTTTGCTGTTGTGACCCGAGGATCTCGAGGCACTGCACGAGAGGCAGACCTGCATCGATCATCGTTGCGAACTGACGCGTGAAGACGACGAGTTCCTTGGAGGCGACGCCAGAGCCGATCGTGGGGAGCGTGAGCTCCTTCGGCTTCTTTTTGATTTTGCTCGCCTGGATCTGCTGGGCCTTCAGCTTCTGGCTGACGATGTCGGCGTTCTCGGCCTCCATCGTCCCAGTTCGGACTTCGCCTTGCCGGGTCTTGCCCTCCCAAATGAAGACTGCCATCGGGGGTTGCTCCTCTTCTCTCGAAGCCGCGTTCGAGCGACTTCAGCTTGCCACACTCTATCCTGTGATCGCCAGCGCCGCAAACCGGCGAACGTGGAGAATCATTGAGCCGGTCGCCGCGGCCCGGAGGTCGCGGCAGTTTTGACAGGGGTTGCCAAGATCTGCCGAAGCTCGTCCAAGTTGGAGCTGTAGGCCGCTCCGTCTTCCCAAGTGATGATCCTCCGTTGGATCAGGTTTGCCAGGGCCTGGTTCATGGTCTGCATGCCGAACTGCTCTTGACCGACCTGCATCGCGCCGTAGACCTGGTGGATTTTTTCTTCGCGAATGAGGTTTCGGATGGCGGAGGTGGGGACCATGACCTCCGCGGCGAGGCAGCGTCCTGATCCGGACGCCTTTGGAATGAGGCACTGGGTCATGACGCCTTCGAGGATGAACGAGAGCACGGCGCGAACCTGTGGCTGCTGATACGGCGGGAACACGTCCAAAATCCGGTTGATGGTCTGCACGCAGGAGTTGGTGTGCAGCGTCGCGAACACCAAGTGGCCGGTTTCGGCGATCACGAGCGCGGACTCCATGGTCTCTAGGTCGCGCATCTCGCCTACCAAGATCACATCGGGATCCTGTCGGAGGACGTATTTGAGGGCTTTTTTGAAGGAGTCCGTATCCGCGCCGACCTCGCGCTGATTCACGATGCAGCTCTTGTGGTTGTGCAAGAACTCGATGGGGTCTTCGACGGTGAGGATGTGCTCGTGTCGTTCCGAGTTGATCTTGTTGATCATGGACGCGAGCGACGTGGACTTGCCTGAGCCAGTAGGGCCGGTGACGAGCACGAGGCCGCGAGGTTTGTCCGCGAGATCGGCGACGACCTTGGGGAGCCCGAGCTCTTCGAAGGTGAGGATCTTGAACGGAATGGTGCGGAAGGCGCCGGACACGGCGCCGCGCTGCATGTAGATGTTGGCGCGGAAGCGAGAGAGGTTCTTGACGCCGAAGGAGAGGTCGAGCTCGTTTTCCTCTTCGAAGACGTGCTTCTGCGCATCGGTGAGGATGGAGTAGCAAAGCTGCTTCGTCTCGACCGGAGTAAGCGGCGGCATCTTGAGCGGTACCAAGCTGCCGTCGATGCGGAGCATGGGGGGCGCGCCGGTGGTGATGTGGAGGTCGGAAGAGCCCTTCTCGACCATCGCTTTCAGGAGTTGGTGCAGGTTGGCCATGAGACCTCGCGAGGTGTTGGGCCCGAAGGCCTCGGCTTCAGTCGGAGGCGCTGACGCGCGTGACTTCTTCGATGTTGGTGAGACCTTCTCGAAGCTTGTTCAGGGCGGCCATTCGAAGCGTCTGCATGCCTAGGCGGATCGCCTCGGCCTTCAGCTCCGCGGCGGAGGCGCCGTTGATCACGAACTCCTTGAGCTCGTCGACGAAGGTCATGACCTCGTAGATCGCGACGCGACCCTTGTAGCCCGTCTCCGAGCAGGTCTCGCAACCTTGGCCCTTCATAACCTGGAAGGAACCGATCTCGTTCTGTTTGATCTGGACTTCGAGCAGCGCGGAGTCCGGCACCGTGATCGACTGCTTGCAGTCCCCGCAGACCTTACGCGCAAGACGTTGGGCGAGGATCAGGTTTACGGACGCGGTCACGAGGAAGGGCTCGATGCCCATGTTCAACAGGCGCGAGATCGTCGACGGCGCGTCGTTCGTGTGCAGCGTCGACAACACCATGTGGCCGGTGAGCGCCGCCTTGATCGCGATCTCCGCCGTTTCGAAGTCTCGAATCTCGCCCACCATGATGATGTTCGGGTCTTGGCGGAGGAACGCGCGCAGAGCGGCTGCGAAGTTCAGACCGATGTCGTCGTTCATCTGCACCTGGTTGATGCCGTGCAGGTTGTATTCGACGGGGTCTTCGGCGGTGGAGATGTTCACCGTCGTCTTGTTGAGCTCGGAGAGCGCCGAGTAGAGCGTCGTGGTCTTTCCGGAACCGGTAGGGCCCGTCACCAGCGTCATGCCGTAGGGCATCTTGATCGCGTGTTTGAACAACGCGAGCGGCTTGGCTTCGAAGCCGAGCTTCGTCATGTCGAGCTGCAGGTTGCCTTTGTCGAGGAGCCGAAGAACGACCTTCTCGCCGAACAGAGTCGGCAACACCGAGACGCGATAGTCCATCTCGCGGCCCTTGCCGAGCTTGAGCTTGATGCGACCGTCTTGAGGGAGGCGGCGCTCGGCGATGTCGAGCTTCGACATGATCTTCACGCGAGACGTGATCGCATTCTTCAGTTTGATCGGCGGCTTCATCATTTCGTAGAGCACGCCGTCGATGCGGTATCGGACCCGGTAGTCCTTCTCGTAGGGCTCCATGTGGATGTCGGAGGCCCCCTTTTTGATCGCGTCGATCAGGATCAAGTTCACGAGCTTGACGACGGGCGCGTCTTCCGCGGAGCGCTCGAGGTCGATGACGTTGACGTTGTCTTCGTCGGCGCCGACTTCGATCTCGTCTTCGTCGAACTCCGCCATGACCTCGTCGTAGTTGAGGTCACCGCCCTGCTGCTCCTGGGCGCCGCCGCCGTAGTAGCGATCGATGGAGTTTTTGATCGCGCCGTCGGACGCGACGACGACCTCGATGTTGTAGCCCGTCAAGAACTTGAGGTCGTCGATGGCGAAGATGTTCGACGGATCGGCCATCGCCACGATCAGCGACGCGCCGGCGCGATTCACCGGAATGACCTGGTGCTTTTCGGCCACGTCTCTTGGAACGAGCGCGATCACTTCACTGTCGATTTCGAAGTCCGACAGATTGATCGCAGGGACGCCGTACTGCTTCGACAGGAACGTCGTGAGCTCGTTCTCTTCGATGTAGCCGAGCTTCGTGAGGTTGTATCCGAGTCGACCGCCGGTCTTTCTCTGTTCTTCTTGCGCAGCTTGTAGCTGCTGCAAGGAGATGAGGTTTTCGCGGACGAGGAGCTCTCCAAGTCTTCCAGGCATGTGAGGTTCGGAGCCTATTCGCGGTCGGCCGCCGTGTCAAAGCTCGCCGAGCATCCGACCGCTTCCCACATGAGCCTCCGGACCTGCTTGGGTTCCACCCCCGCCCGCGCCGAGAACGAAAGCACGGGCCTGCTCTACTGATAGCCAGTGTCGATAGCCGGTGTCGAATGGCACGCGCTCGACGCGGCGACCCACACGTGGGCCGGATTCGAGCGAGCGAGCACCCAAGCCTCGGGTGGGACCGCGAAGACGAGCAGCCCAGCCCGGGGCGCGGTCGCAAGTCGAGCCCCAAATCGCTCCGCAAGGTCAGTCGGCCCACGAGCCATCGAGCTCGAGGATCACGGGGTCGACAAGATCGCGCGCGCCCGCGCTGCATCCTCACGGATCTGAGCGACGAGCGCCTGGAATCCATCGAACTTACGCTCGTCGCGAATCCGCTCGACGAGCGCCACGCGGATCTGTTGCCCGTAAAGATCCGCGTCGAAATCGAACAGGTGGGTCTCGACTCGCAACTCCTTGCCGGAAAAAGTGGGCCGCCACCCAACGTTGGTGACCGAACCGAAGCACGCGCCCGACATCAACGTCGTCCGTGTTGCATACACGCCCACTCTCGGGACGATCTCGAGCCCAACGGCGACGTTCGCGGTGGGGACGCCGATGGTTCGGCCGCGCCGATCCCCTTCCACCACTTCGCCCACGATCTCGTGATGAGACCCAAGCAAGCGCGCCGCCGCCGCTACATCGCCCTCTTCGAGCAGCGAGCGAATACGCGAGCTCGATACCGGCGCCCCGTCGACCTCGACCGCAGGTACGACGTCCACCGTAAATCCTTGCGCTCGACCAGCCTCGACCAGCGTCGCCGCCGATCCGCCCCGGCCCCGCCCAAAGTGGAAGTTGAAGCCCACCGTCACGTGGCGCGGCGAGAGACGCATGAGGTACTGCTCGACGAAGACCTCGGCCTCGAGCGACGACAGCTCGTCGGTGAAAGGTTCCAAGACGACGCGATCGTGTCCTACGGCGAGAAGGCGACGCACGCGCTCGGTCGTGGAGATCAACGGGCGAGGAGGCTTCGCGGACAACACCCGCGCGGGGAGCGGATCGAACGTGTACGCGTAAAGCGGAAGGCTGAGCGCCACGGATCGCGCTTTGGCGCGCGACACCAGCCCGCGATGGCCGAGGTGTACGCCATCGAACGTTCCAAGCGTGACCACACTCCCGAGCACGCTCGCGACCGAACGCGCTCCGGCGATCAATCGATCGTCACCGCGCATGGACGGCTCTGCCTTTGCCACGTCGGACGGCCGAGGCCAAGGGAAGGAAGTCCGTTCGACATCGCCACACCCTCGTGAGAAGCAAAGTCCGTGGGGCCCCTCCTCCTCACGCTGCTGGCTCAAAACCCGGCCTGGCCGTCGAGCGATCCGCTCCTCGGATCCGCCGAGCTCGCCGACCCGCGGTTCATGCCCGATGATCCAACGTTCAGGACGACGTGCGGAGCCTTGGAGCTCAAGAGCTTCACGTCGACATGTACCCCCAACATTCCCGATGGAGAAGCCTCGCTCGGACCTGGAATCGCGGCCGATCGCGCCTGGCTGCGCACGGTTGGAGATCCGCGAGTGACCATCGCGGTGCTCGCGCTCGGGGCCGACTTCTCCGATCCGGAGCTCGTCGCGCGCTGGGCCTTGAACGCCAACGAGGTCCAAACCGTTGATCGAAATGCTGACGGAGCAGTGACTGTCCTCGACTTCACCAGGCTTCGAACTTCGACCAGCCTCCCCACTCTGGACACGATCACCGACCCCCGGCTGACGGCCCGCGCCGATCGCGGAGACCTCAACGGCAACGGCCTGCTCGACCCCAACGACTTGATAAGGCTCCTCGCCAACGGTGTGGACGAGGATCAGAACGGCGTCATTGACGATATCGCGGGCTACGATTTCATCGACGGTGACCCAGATCCGAGCGGTCCGACCGACAACTCGAGCGCTCGCAAAATCGCCGCCGAAGCCAACAACGGGATCGGCAGCCTCGGCGTGTGCCCCAAGTGCACACTGATCCCGATTCGGATCGCCACCTCGAAGCGCGCGCCCGCGCGGATCGTGGCGAAGGGGTTGGCTTACGTCGCAAAGACGGTTCGAATTGCCGTTCTTCCCTTAGAGCCCCAAGGTGGATCGTCGGATCTTCATGCTGCCGTCGCGGAGTGCGCGGCCAGCGGAACGCTCTTGATCGCTGCGGCACAACTGCGAGGGGGCCTCGCAACACCTTGGACAGACCGCGGAGTGCTCTTCGTCGGCTCCGTCGGCCCTGACCAGGAGCTTTCGAAGGCAACGACCGTTTTTCAGCCGAGGTCGTGTGTGTCGCTCAGTCACGGACCTGTTGCGCCCGGAGGTTGCGACGGCACGGCGGCGCTCTTGACCGCGGGCGTTGCGGGGCTGATCGCGTCGATCTCGCCGACCATCGGGCCCACCGATAGGTTGGCGCTCTTGCTCAGCAGCACCACGCTGCCTCCCCTCGGACCCGGCCTTTCGCCCTCCCCTTCCATCGGAACTGGACGGATCGACGCGCGCCGCGCGGTCGATGCCGCCGCGAGCCACCGAATTCCTCCCTCGTTGGCGATCCAATCACCACGTCCCTTCGCGCCCATCGATCCGTTCTCGCCGTTCCCGCCAATCGTGATCGACCTCGAGCCGCGCGCTTCGATGGAGCTTCTGGTCTCAGCGGAGCGCGGAGCGTCCCCTCCGACGGACACGTTCACTCCGCTCGCGCGATCCGTGGAGCGCTCGCCGACCGTTCGGTCGTTCCAGATCACTCCTGGCCTACGCGCAGAAGACCCCGCGGGCGCACCCGCTTCCTTTCACGAAGCAGCGATCACCCTTCGGGCCACGCTGACTTCCACGGTGACCGACCTCGCCGCTGAAGCCCGCGTAACTGTCCTGACACAGAGGGACCTGTGGGCTTGGCCGGCGTTCCCGCGCGAGCTGCCGTCGCGGGTCTCGACGCCGCCTCGCGTGGTCGACTTGGATGGTGACCAGGCCGACGAGATCGTGATCGCCACCGACGACGGCGTGATCTTCGTCCTCGACTCCGTGGCCCAGGACCGACCCGGCTGGCCACGACGCCTTTCGAACGAGTCGCTCACGGGCGTCGCGATCGCAGGAGGCACGTTGGTCGCCGCTTCGGCCGGAGGAGAGCTGCACGTACTGGATGTTGGAGGTCGAACGAAACACACCTTCACGATCGATGGTTCGCCCACCGCCGCGCCGATCATCGCTGACCTCGATGCCGATGGGCTCGACGACTATGTCATCGCGACGGAAACCTCGGTCGATGTTTGGTCGTCGAGCGGAGTACGGGTAGCGCCCTTCCCCGTCGAGTTGGGCGCGCTGATCGGAGCCCCAGCTTTGAACGAACGAACGATCGGCGTGGCCACCGCCGAGCGACTGTTCATCATCGAGGACAGCCGCACACGATCCGTCGAGTTCGAGGAGCCACGCTTCGACGCTCCTACGATGGGCCCGCGGATCGGTCTGCCGCCAGGAGTCGTGGCGGCCGACGTGGATCGCGACGGAACAGTCGAATGGATCGTCGCGCCCGTGGGGCGCCGCCCGTTCGTGGTTCGCGGCGAAGAGATCGTCACGCTCACCTCGAGCATCCGCGCGTCCTTCGGTGAGAAGGCCCCGGCGAAGGCGGACGGCGAAGCGATCTTCGCGCTCGACGGAGACTTCGCGGTCGCGGATTTCGATGGGGACGAGAGCCTCGAGCTCTTCCATCGCGCCGCGCCGCTCACCACGATCGAAGGCGATCCCTTCGTCGAGCTCGAACCGCTGTTCTCGGTCTGGAACCTCACGAGCGGCGCTTTCTTGGATCGCTTTCCGCGCGAGCTCACGAGCTGGTCAAGCTCGGAGCCTCTCGTCGCTGACGTCGACGGTGACCGGCGATTCGAAGCGATCTACGAGGACGGCCGGCTGATTCGCGCGGTCTCGGCGATTGGTTTGTCGCCGCGCGGCTTTCCGAAGGTCGTGTCCGACGAGCTCGCGGGCATGGCCGTCGGCGACCTCGACGGAGATCGACGGCTCGATCTGGTGGCGGTCACTCGCATGGGCCGGGTGTTCGCGTGGCGGACCCGCGGTGAAGTGGCGCCGTGGCCGACGGCGAGACACGACCCGCGATCGAGCGGCTTCGCATCGGAAGGCCTGGACTTGCGACTCGCCTCGAACGGGACCGACTGCTCGTGCTCGACCGAGCCGACGAAGGCGCCGGCGAGCGCGGCGCTTTGGGTCCTCATCCTCGGCATCCTCGTTCGACGACGGTTCGCCGTGGCTCTGTTCGTGTGTTCGACCGCCTGTTCGATCGCGTGCGCAACCGTGCCGCCCAAGACCTTCGACCAACTCGAATACGGATACCCAGCCGAGCGATCGTTGGAGTCCAAACATGCGGGCGTGTCCATTCGCGTTGCCGAGCTCGGTCAGGGGCCGCACATCGTGATGATCCACCCTTGGGGCACACACATGGGGATTTGGTCGGACGTGGCGCACGAGCTCTCCAAGAGCGCCCACGTCCTACTCCTCGATCTCCCCGGCCATGGCAAGTCATCCAAACCTCCAGGCCGCTACCCCTTGCGCCGCATGGCTCTCGCGGTGATCGACGTGATGGACGGGGTCGGTATCGAGCGTGCCATCATCGTCGGCAACTCGCTGGGCGGAGCCACCGCCATCGAGCTCGCTAGGTCCAGGCCGGACAGAGTCGATGGATTGGTCCTGCTCGCCGCGCCAGGCGGCGCTCCGGTGCCCGATGTGATCCGCCGTGGCCTTCGCAGCTTCACCCATCCTTCGCATCTCGCGACGTTCGCAGACGCCGGTTGGATCGTCGGCTGGTGGATGCTCGTGCCCGGTTCACCCATCGCCGCGCGCCTCCGAGACGACATGCTCGCGCTCAGGCGCGGGCCGGAGATCGATTCGTGGGCTCGGGCGACCTACTCGGCGTTGATCGAGGCTGCCGACTACGATCCTCCACTCGAGTCCATTCACGTGCCGGCGGTCGTGTTGCAGGGTCAATCGGATATCGTCGTGTGGCCCTCGTCCGGCCGACGCCTGGCCGAGCGGTTGCCGAACGCGCGGCTCGTCGAGATCGAAGGGTGTGGGCACTTTCTCGAGCTCGAGTGCCCGTTCGAAGTGCTTCGAGAGATCGAAAGGATCGCCGGGATCGCCACGAAGGAGTAAAGCTCACGCGAGCCTTCGGCAGCTTCGAATCGCCTTGCTCGGCTGGGACTCTCGGAGTCTGCGCTGCGAACTTTCGTCATCGACCTCAGTTGCGAGGGCACCCGCTTCCGTGGCAAGGGGCTGACTTCGCTCGCGCCGCACCTCGGCGGCCTGACAAGGAGAGAGAATGTCCGACTCGAAAGTCCTCGACCTCGTGCTTCTGCTCGCGCTGCCTGCCTCCGGTAAGTCGGAGGTTAGGCGCTACTTGCGCCACGTCTCTGCCGAAGAGCGCAAGAGCCACTTCCACATCGGCCCAACTCTTCAGCTCGACGACTTTCCATACGTACACCTGATGCGCGTCATCGATGACGTGCTGCACAAAATGGCCAAGCCGCGGCTCTATTTCGACGCCCCTGAGCGTTCGTTCCAGGACGGACGCGATTGGGGAACGCTGATCGAGCTCATCAACGAAGACTTCACGGACCTTCAACTCCGGAGAGAAGTCGAGGCGCCTTCGTCGGCCTACCTCTCCATGGATCGGCTCGAGGCCGCCGCGTTGTCGGTAGGCATCGGTCCGCGTTTGGCGGCGCTCGATCCGATCACGCGCGCAGCGCTCGCTTCGGCGATCGAGCACGAAGCCAAGGGAGTGCTCGGTGAAAAAGCGGCTGCGCCCGTCACGCTCGAAGGTCAGACGATCATCGCGGAGTTCGCGCGAGGTGGCGCCGAAGGGTCGCCCGTGCCGATCGCGGGGCCCTACGGGTATCAGTATTCGCTCTCCCATCTCTCGCCCGCGATCCTCGAACGCGCGTCGATTCTCTACATTTGGGTGACCCCCGAGGAGTCTCGCAGAAAGAACGCGGCGAGGGCCGATCCGAACGATCCGGGTTCGATCCTGCACCACTCCGTACCCGAATACGTGATGCGGAAGGACTACGGCGTCGACGACATGGATTGGCTCGAGTCGAGCTCCGAGAAGGCGGGCTGTGTGACGGTGAAAGCTCACGGTCGGAAGTTCCACCTGCCGATCGCGCGCTTCGACAACCGCGTCGATCGCACGTCGTTCCTTCGGGACGATCCCGAGAAGTGGGCGCCGGCCGCGGTGAGCGCGGTCCACGAGTCGCTACGAATGGCGTTCGAGAGACTGGCGAGCTCCCGGGGCTGAGCTCCTCGAAGCCAGTCCTACGTCGGACACGACCCGAAGCCTACTCACCGAGATGGCCCAACCGATAGCCCAATCGAATCCGCTTGCGCACAGGGAAGCTGCCACCGCTCGTTCGCATGCGAAGCGGGCGACACGCCTGAGCTCTTCCACTCAGTCGCGGAATCGGGTGGCATGCGATTCGCACTGCACCTCCCCGTGCGCGCCCACGACGGTAAAAAGCACGCTGGCGCTCGAACTCGACCGGAAGGTTCGCTCCGGCCTGGCCGCTTCCGCGAATTCGGGAGAAGCGTGCTCGTGGGTGCGCTCGCCACTCTCTTCGACCTCGGCATCCTCACGCTCGCGATCAGCGGGCTGGGTTGGTCTGCTCGAATCGCAAACGTCCCCGCGCTCCTCGTGGGCGGAGCGATTCAGCTGGTCGGCAACAAACTATTTGCATTCCGGGACCGCTCCCCACGCTGGGTCGAGCAAGGGATCGGGTTCGTCGCGGTCGAGCTCGTCGCCTTGGCGCTCAACGGGCTAACCTTCCACGTCCTGTCGGGCCTCGTGCCGTTCGTGGTCGCTCGGTTGATCGCAACCTTCGGCGTGTACGTCGCCTTCAGCTTCCCGCTTTGGGCGCGGATCTTCTCGTCGACGGTTGGGCAACAATCGCGGGCGGAGGCGTGACACCAAGCAAGCTCAGGTCGATGAGTCAGCGAACTCAGCGGTCTTGCGCCGAAGACTCACCGCAGCAAAACGTGACTCACTTTCTCCGCCGAGACCCAGGCCGCGATCTTCTCGATCTCCTCGATGGACTTCACCGCCACGCAACCATTGGTCCAGTCGATCCACAGGTTCGCGGAGCCCGCCCAGTCGAGTCGTCGCTCCGGTCCATGCAGACCCACGTCGCGGCCGGTCAAACCGGCCTTCTGCTGCTGCTTCGTTGGGTAGCCGATGGGGACGAACGTGCCGAAGCGGCTCGACGGCCTCGGCTTTCCGAGCGAATACGTTCCGAGCGGCGTCTTTTCGTCGCCTTCGGCTCGCTTTCCGACCCCACGTTTTCCAAGCGAGACTCCGAAGGACTCGACGATGACGCCCCTCGAACAGAGGTGCAACGAGCGCGTCGGCGTGTCGACGACGATCAACGATCCCGTTGGCGGGCAGCTCTTTGCGGCTTCGGTAGCGTCTGCCGGCCGAGGCGAGGACGCGATCAGTCCAAGGATGAGCGACAACCTCTTCAAACCGAGAAGATCTTGGCCCGTCTGATGGCTCACGCAAGGCCGATTCCTCCTATTCCCCTTGGTCAACCGAAAACTCCGACCAAAGGTCGACCGAGGGTCCGACGAGAATGTCGTCGACGTTGGCGCCGGGAGCATCCCGGCGTAAAGTTGGACGAGTGCGTTGCCCGATTTGCACAGCTTCCGTCCGTCCAGGTTCTCAACTGTGCGAGCGCGGCCACTTCATCCACTCGCCCCAGCCGTTTTCGACGGACTCGGTTTGGGCGGACGAGGACGAGGCGCCACCCGAGGCGCTGATCGTAGGTGACATCGAAGATGAGTCCGACGTGGTGCTCGGAGCGACGCAGGGGGACGTGAGGACATCTCGAGCGCTCTTGTACGTATCGAAGGTCACGGCTTGGTCCGTTCAGCCAAATGCGGTGCCGAAGCTTCGAGGTGGCTCGGGCCTGGAGGGCGGGACGCCGTTCGAGCAATTTTTGATTGGACGGATCGACGGGATCCGAACGGTTGCTCAGGTTCGAGAGGGTACCAAGCTCAGCGCGTCCGAAATTTCCTCGACCCTCCTCACACTCATCGAGCGCGGAGTCATACGACTCGAAGTTCCGCAACTGAAGATCGGCGGGGACGAGCTTCCGGCGGTCGAGACTCAGTCTCTCCTGGACGATTTCGACCTCGAGCCCGTGACGACGGAAGCGCCAATCCCGATGGTCTCGGCGTCGTTCTTGGGAATGACTCCGCTTGAGGATGATGAAGTGTATGAAGTCTCCTCGGGGATGATCCACCAGGCGGACCTCCCGGATCGAAGCGTCGACCGGATGGAGCTGCCAGCGCGAATGATGCGCCCTGTGCCCGTGGAGGCACCACCGCGTGCACCGAGCCCGCCGCGCGATTCAGTGTCGTTGACCAACGTCGGAGGGCGCCTGGATCTCGATCAATCGAGCATGGGAGAGTCCGACGGGGGCCTTCGTTCTGAGTTCTTGGCTTTGTCGGGGTTGGTCGCCGCCGCGATGAGCGCGCCTGAGGCTGCAAAGGTCGAGCAGGCGCCTCGGGATCGGCTGGAGGTTCGAGGCTCTTTGCCCGAAGACTTGAGCTTCATGAATATGTTGAAGCCCAAGGCGAAGGCCGTGGCCCCGAGGGACGACAAGGCCTCCGCGAAGGAAGCCCGTCCATCGCCCCCGCCCGCGCGGGAGACGAAGCCATCGAGCTCGGAGGCCTCGAGTCGAACGTCGGAACCGTCGAAACCCACGCCGAGTGACCCGCCCACCAGGAGCTCCGCTTCCCAGAGCGCTCCTCCGCCTGCCCGTGCGTCCGTCTCGCCTACGACCGCGCCTTCGCCAGCGCGGAGCCCCCCATCGGCCCCGCCTCCGCCGCGTGCAGGCCGCAGCGAGGGCGGGCATGATCGGGCCTCGGTCTTGTTCCAGCAGGCAATGGACGATCGGGCCGCCGGTAATTTGGTCTCGGCCAAGATGAATTTGAAGTTGGCGATGACTTTCGACCCGGCCAACGAAAAGTACAAACGAGAGTATGCCGAGGTCGCCGGAACGGTCGTCGAAATGCCGGCTTCGGAACGCGGGGCCAAGGCGCGTCAGCTCGCCGAAAAAGCGACTCAGTCGGAGCGCCTGGCGCAGTATGATGAGGCGATTTCACTCTTGGAGCAGGCGATCGCGGACGTGCGCGACCCAGCGTATTTGAATCGCCTCGGAGTGATCCTCGCACTCAAGAAGGGAGAGCTCGACCGCGGGCGGAAGCTCGTCGAAGAGGCGATCCGAGCGGGCGGGTCGAAGAAGAACCCGATTTACGAAAGCAACCTGGAGAAGATCAAAACCCGGCTTCAGAAGAAAGATCCGAGAAACAAAGAGGTCAAGAAACAAGGGCTCCTCGGTGGGATCCTGGGCAAGAAGTGAGTCGCGGCTAGCTCACGCGCGGTGAACCAATTGGATGGGCGACGATCACATACGTCGTTGGGTAGACTTTTCGAGAGTCTGGGACGTATTTGACTTCGAGCTCGGCGGCGAGGGTGAGTTGGGAGACCTCGAAGTTCGCCCGACTCATGAACGCTCGCGCGTCGTCTGGGTGGAGGGCAAAAGTGAACGGTTCGCCAAGCAGGTGGACCAACCCGGTCGCCATGCGATGGAGCGTCGAGGTCGCGTCGGGCGAGTCGATCAGAAACCAGAAGTCCATCGCGAGGGAGCTTCGCGGCGCAGAGAGCGCGTGGATCGTCGAGAGCGTGCTCACGATGGCAGCACGCGTCAGATACATCGACACCCCTTCCCAGACGAAAAAAGTCGGTTTGGTCGAATCGAACCCGCGGGCTCTCAGTCGCTCGGAGATGGACTCACGAGCGAAGTCCACGGTGACTCTGCGAACGTCTCGTTCCGGCCAGGTCGCCGCTTCTCGCCCGTCCGTTCGGAACGCTCGAGAGCGGGCGCGACTTCGGGACGCTCGCTCGATGATCTCCGCTTTGCGACGGCTGGTGGCGGGGTGATCGACCTCGAAGATCGGCCGATCCCCGACCGGGAGACGGTACGCTCTCGAGTCGTAACCTGCCCCGAGCAGAACGATTTGATCGACGTCCGGGAGGGCCTGGATCACCGCGTCATCGATGGCGCGATGGCGCGTGAGCACGTAGGTCCCGATCCCGGGCGCGAGCAGCTCGAGACGGTCGATGATCGCGGGCGCGAACGCGGCCGACTTGAGCGCGGCGCGGAAGGGCATACTCAGGAACGACTCGGCGTACGCGTCGTCGAGCACCCGGCGCTCGGACGGCTTGTAGCGATCGGCTGCGCGAAAGAAACAAACGATCTCGGCGGTGGTGCTGGGACGGTTGTCTCTCATCTCGCCGGACGACCTCGCCGCGCTCGGACTCTGGCTTCGCTCCTCTGCTTCGAGCCGCGAGCTGGCTTTTCATGAGTTACCGTCACCACGGTGTGGATACCGCCGCGGACCGCGAAGTCACCCTCGACGCGGATCTTCCGAGGAGACATGGCGGCGACCAGATCATCGAGAACTTGGTTGGTGACTTCCTCGTGAAAAGCCCCTTCGTCGCGAAACGACCACAGGTAGAGCTTGAGACTCTTGAGCTCCACGCAGCGTTCGTCGGGCACGTACCGAATTCGGATCGTTCCGAAGTCCGGCTGTCCGGTCATGGGGCAGACACAGGTGAACTCGGGGCATTCGAAGGAGATCTCGTACTCACGCCCAAGTCGCGGATTGGTGAAGGTCTCGAGCTCCTTGGACGGCCGAGCTCCTTTGCGGGCGGACTTGGCCAGCACTTCTTTGGCGGCAGGGGACGGGCTGGTCATGAGGGGCGAAGCCGAGATCAGGGGCTGGCGACGATGGGCCGGCGCGCGGGAGGCTTCGGCGCGGCCTTCTTGGTGGGGTCGACCTTCGGCGTGTCCATGCCTTCGTCCGATCGGACGACGGGCTTGCTCACGGCGACACCCTCGGGAGGCGGGACGCTGTCGAAATCGATCTGATTGGGGTCGATCGTGGCCAAGTCGATGCCCTTTTTGGCGGGCTTGGCAGCCGCGGGCTCCTCTACGTCGCCCTCGGGCGAGTCCGCCAGCAGCGGCTTACGCGAGGCCGCACGGCTCGGCGCGGGCTCGTCTCTCTCGAGCGCGTCTTCTTCCGGCTCTGGCTTTCGATCGAGCGTCTTCTTTCCGGCGAGGGCGAGCACGAGATCTCTGGGCAGGTGGCGCTCTTCGAGCTTCTTCTGATCTCGCTTGTTCGCTACGTACGCCGCCTTCTCAGCGCGCGCGAGGATCTCGTCGGAATCGATTCCGGACCGATACCAATCGACGATCGAACGTACGTTGACGGCCTTGGCCTCGACCTTGGCTTTCTTGTTCTTGCCGCGCTTCTTCTTCTCCTTTTCTTTCTTGCAGAGATGAGAAGACGTCGACGGTGATGCAGACGCGGGCGCGGGCACAGTCAGGCTGATCCACCCAGCGATCGAAGCGCCGAGGAAGACCACGAGGGGACGGGCGAGCCTCATGGGCGCATCTTGTCCGTCCCGATCCCGGAAGTCCGTCCGCCGAATGACCGGGGCGGAGGACCGTGGTTCTGGACCCGCGGCCCGAAGCCGGGCAAGGTGCTCGGGTGTCCGCAGGGCTGATCGCGGTGGCTCGATGGGTCCACTTCGTGGGTTTCGCGGTGGCTTTTGGTGCGAGCGTGGCCGCGCTGTTCGCACATCGAAGCGCGCGAAAGGAGGCGGCGCCGGACAAGTCGGGGCTCGAAGTGGCCGCGGCCTCCGCGATCACTTCGGTGGAGCTCCCAGGTTTGTTTCTGGCGTTGTTTGCCGGGATCGCGCTGATCGCCGCGTTTCCAGCCGCGCTCGATCCGAAGTCGAGCGGGGCGGGGCCGTGGCTCCACATCAAGCTCGCGTTCGTGCTCGCGTTGTTGGGCGCCTCCCACGTGCGGATGTTTCGCGCGCGGCGATTGACTCGAGAGCGCAAGGCTGGGGCGTCCGAGGCGGAGTGCGAACAGCTCGCCTCGGCGGCGCGAACCCTTGGGGCCGTAGACGTTTGTTTGTTCGTCGTGATCATCGCGTTGGCAACGATGCGTTTCGTCCTGTTCGGAGGAGCGGCGTGAAGAATCGCAAGCTTGGAAAGACCGGGCTCGAGGTCAGCGAGATTGGCTTTGGTGGATGGGCGATCGGAGGCTACTCGTGGGGCCCGCAAAAGGACGTGGATTCACGCGCGGCGCTGTCCACGGCGTACGAGCTCGGAGTCAACCTCTTCGACACGGCGTTGGTCTACGGCTACGGAATGTCCGAGCGTTTGGTGGGTGAGTTCGTTCGATCGACGGGAGCGCGGGAGCGCCTCGTGGTCGCCACGAAGATCAACCCGATGAACTGGGAGTTCCCGGCGTCCGACGTGGGCGTCGATCAAGTCTTTCCTCCGCACCACATCAAGCAGGCGCTGAACGAGAGCTTGCGGAACCTGAAGCTCGAGTACGTCGATCTGATCTCTCTTCACGTGTATGCCGAGAACTTCGCGGACGACTTGGCCTGGCTGGACACGCTCGATTCGCTCAAACAAGTCGGCAAGCTGAGGCACATCGGGGTGTCCGTGAACAGCTTCCAGCCGAACGCTGCGCTTCGAATCGTCGAGACGGGGCGGGTCGATGTGATCACGGTGCACTACAACGTCTTCGAACAAGCGCCGGCGGACAGGCTCTTTGCGGCGGTAGCAAAAACGGGCGTTGGGCTCCTGATTCGATCGCCGCTCGAGTTTTCAGCGCTGACGGGTGACCTTCTGGAGGACGTGCGTTTTTCGGAAGGAGACCATCGCGCCGCGTACTTCGCGGGCGATCGACTGCGCAAGACGGTGAGTCGCGTGGAGTCCCTGCGGCCGGTGCTCGAGGGCGCGGCCGGCTCGATGACGCTGGGCGCGTTGCGTTTCGCGCTGTCGTGTCCGGACGTCTCGAGTGTGTTGGTCGGGATGCGCAATGCGGAGCAAGCGCGGGAGAACGTTCGTGCGTCCGACGACGGTCCGCTGTCGAGTGAGGTGCTCTCCACCCTTTTGCGGCATCGGTGGGACCGAACGGAAGCGCGGTGGTGAGCTCAAACCTCGTGCTTGACACCGAAGATTCGAGGTATCGTCGACGCAGGTGGCTTTCGTCGACCAAAAGCGGAATCGATTGATTCTCAAAGCCGTGCTCACCGGGCCTCCCGCTGTGGGCAAGACAGAGCGGATCGAGCAACTCCGCGCGGTCGGATCGGGCACTCGGTTCGGGTCGAAGACGCGCGGGTTCACGGAGATGGCCTCGCTCGAGCTTGCCACGGAGAGTAGCCGTCGAACGGTCGAAATCGAAGTCTACGAGTGGCACGGTCCGGAGCGCGCCGACATTCGAGAGAGCGCGTTGTTCACAGGTCTGGACGGCGTGGTGTTCATCGCCGACGCACGTGAGGATCGATATGTGGACACGAGGGGCATGTTCAAATTCCTGAACGAGACGGCTGGGAAGACCAAGATCGTGCGGCTACCGGCCATCATGATGCTGTCGCGTCAAGACGAAGGGCTGCTTCGCCTGCCGATGATTTCAAAGGAGCTTCAGGGGCCCACGTGGAGTCAGCTCCTCGACATCAACCACGATCAGCCGGAGCCGTTCATCGAGGCGATTCGCCTGCTCGGCGAGCTCATGGTCGCGCGCGCGCTTTGAGCAGAGCCTCGATCGCGACCTTCTCCTCGGCGATGGTGCTCGAAGCAGCGACCTTGGCGAGGTGATGGGCAGCTCCGACCCGACCTTCGAGCGCGAGCAGAGCGGCAGCGAGCCGGTGACACTCGATACTGTCGAATCGTTCGATACACGACTCGAGCTCAGACTCGGCGTCGTCGATGCGTCCTTCGCGAACGGCGCGAGTGGCGGCGTCGATGTGGCGGCGGGCTTCGATCGTGGGTTGCGACATTGGCGAGCGTGCGACCGCGACGGGCCCGCGTTCGGCTCGGGCCCACACCACCACGCCGCCGACGGCGAGGCCGATGGCGAGGCCGGACAGCACCACGGCAGGTCTGAGCGCGGGGGCTTTGGCCACGGCGGGGCATGATACTCCGCCGCCTCGGAAGTGTGGCACTTGCGGGCGACTCGTTGCGCAATGATGATGCGCCCGTGGCCTTGCTGGCCGACCTCGATCTCGGTGATCCAAAGGTCCCGCTCCCCGAAAAGATCGGTCGCTTTCGCATCGCGGGCCGGCTGGGGCGCGGGGGTATGGGCGTCGTTTTGGACGCGCAAGCTCCGGACGGTCGACTCGTCGCGCTCAAGTTGATTCGACCTCAAACGGATTCGGACCGTCAAAAGACACTCAACGCTCGCTTGTTGCGTGAGGCTCGAATTCTCGAGCGCATTCACCATCCGGGAATCGTGGGTCTCGTCGAATCGGGCGAAGTCGACGGCGTGGCTTACTTGGCGATGGAACGGGTGGAAGGTGTGACTCTACACGCCATTCGAAAGAAGGCGCCGCTCGACAAGGAAGCGCTCGTGACTCTCGCGCTGCAACTCACCGAGGCCCTCGGACACCTACACGAAGCCGGCGTCGTTCATCGCGACGTCAAGCCTGGCAACGTGTTGGTCCGCGCAGATGGGAGGGTCGTCCTCGCCGACTTCGGAATCGCGCGCCACCAGGAAGCCACCGGAATTACCAGAGTCGGCGAGGTCGTGGGCAGCGCGGGCTTTTTGGCGCCGGAGTGTTTCCAAGGGAAGCTACCGAACGAGAAGTCCGATCAGTACTCGCTCGGTGTGCTGCTCTTCGAGATGGCCGCGATCAAGCGACGCATACGGGTTCCGAAGAACGCGCCGCTGGTCGAACGATTCATCAAGCTTCGCGAGCTCGATTGGAGTCGCTTTCCGTCCGACCCATCGATGCACGGGCTCAAAAAAATTCTGGAAAGGATGTTGGCCGGTCGGCCCGAAGATCGATTCACGTCGATGCGCACGTGTCTACGGGCCCTCGGGGAGCTAGGGCAAGAAGGAGACGCACGCCCCAGAAACAAAAAGCCGGAGAGCGGGCTCGGGGTCGCCGCGCTCCCCGCCGAAGGAATGATCGGCGAGGGAACCAAGCTCTCCAAGCTGGCGGCCGGCCTGCCCGTCTCATCCGTTTGGGGACCAGACGCCGAAGAGCGCGAGGACGATGAAGACGTTGCCAAGGCGCTCTTCGACCGAGTGTCGCCGACCGTGCCCAAGGCTTCGGAGCTCACGGAGGTGACTGCCGCGGATCGAGTCAAGCTTCCCGAGCCCCTGACGCTCCACGCGGTCGCTCGTCCGCCATCCGGGTCGGCGCAGCAGACCGTCTTCTCGCCCAAACGCGGGAGCTCGATGCTGCCTTTCTCCGACGAGAACACTCAGGGAGAGTCGGACGGGGGTGGGCCGCGAGAGACGACCGAACCGGAAGCCCAAGCCTACGTCCCGCAAGAGAGCACGGAGCGCGGTCCCGCCGTCAAAGCCTCGGTGCGGAGTTGGTCGGGTGAGCTCACGCCAAAGCCAAACGACTCGCCGGCGCCGATCGAATCGCTCGCCCAACTCGACCCAAACGATGCGCAGATGACCGAGCTCGAGGGGGGCATCGAGCGAGACCTCGTCGACCGGGTTTCGAAGGCCCTCAATGCTTCGCCAGCCGATTCTCTCGATCGACCGCTCGATCCGATTCGCGAGCTTCGTGTCCCCGCTCGAGTCGTGAAGGAATCGAGATCGACACTCGACGTCAAAGTCGCCGATCCCGCTTTGAAGCCCTCGAATGTGCTCGTGGAGCGAACGGTTCCGATGGCCGAGACAGCGGCTCGGCGGAAATTTCTGCTGCCCTTCAGCGTCGGGCTTCTCGGAGGGCTGGCCCTCGCGCTCCTCTTCATCCACGCGCCGAAGCCGGCGCCAGCGGCGTTCCCCGTTTGGCCCCTGAGAGATGGCCCCATTTCCGTCGCGCTCGCCTCGTCACCGGACGCGAGTCAGGCGACTCTCAGCCTGGAAAAGGCTCAGCGGGCGTTTGCGCGTGGTGACTTCGCGGGGGCCCGCGCGGACTTGCTCGATTGTCTGCGGGTGGGTGACTTGCCGGAATGTCACTATTGGTACGGCGCCTTGTTGTCCCTGTCCGGAGAACCAGGATCCCGCGCCCACGTGGCCCGCGCGTCCCACAAGTAGCCAACGACGACTCCATGGGCCTCACCCTCCGGTTGTTCCCGTCGCGACTTGGCGGATGTCTCCCGGCCGAGAGAGCGGGCATAACGCGGTCCGTGAGTTGGCGAGCCATGTGTACGCTGATCCTGCTGCTCTCCTCGAGTGCCTCCGCCGATCAAGTCGAGGGACCGACCGACCCGCAGGTCGAGAGAGCCCGAGCGCACGCGCAAGCAGGCAAAGCGTACTTCGACGAAGGTAAGTTCATGGACGCGATCCGGGAGCTCGAGGAAGCCCACGCCCTCGCGCCTCGCCCCTCGCTCCTCTACAACATCGCCCAAGCGTGGGCCCGTCTGGGCGACGACATGAAGACTGCCGCCGCGCTTCGCGCCTACTTGGCGGCCGCCCCCGACGCAGCCGATCGCGCCTCCGTCGAGCGCTGGCTCGACAACATCAGAGCGCCGCCTCCCGCCGCGCCGCAACCCCAATCGAGCTCGCTTCTGCCGTGGATCGTTGGGTTCGGCGCAGCGTCAGCCGTGACCGGAGGCGTGGGGCTGGGTTTGGGTCTCTCTGCCCAATCGACTTATCGAGAGTTGGAGGGCGGCTGCGGCGCCAGTCTGGGTTGCTCGGAGGCCGAGATCGATACCGCGAGAGCTCCCGCCACCGCGGCCAACGTGCTGTTCGGCGCGGCGTCGACCTTCCTCCTGACCAGCCTCGTCGTACTCATCGTGGAGGTCGGACGATGAATGCGCTGCGACTTGCGATTTCGATGACCCTCGCCACTCAGGCGTGTCTCCTCGACTACGAGGCGCTGAGAACGGGAAAGGGCGATGCCGGGTTCGCCGATCTGGGATCGCATCCCGATGCCACTCAGTCGGACGCGCGCTCGGACGCGGCGCTCGACTCGGGCACCCCGGATCTCGGATTCTTGGATGCAACCGCCGACGCCGGCTTTTCCGACGCTGACTCTTTCGATGCTGGATTTTTCGACGTTGGACCGGACGCAGGTGGGGATCAATCGGCGTGGCCCGAAGTCCTCACTCCGTGCCCCGGCTCGTGGACCGTGCTCGACCAAGATTATTTCGACCTTCCGCTGTCGGGTTGGAGCACGACCGGCACGTTCGAAGCCGGCCACGAGTGGAGAACGGAATCGGGAGGCCTGATCGTCGACATGGACGGCGACGCCAATTATTGGGATCGACATCTCGTCCGGAATGGTTTTTCGGAGTCGGACTTCGCGGTCATGGTCGACTTGGCGGCGTACGACGACGAGTCCTGGCCCCAAGTCCACCTGCGTGTGGACCCGACGAGACCCTCCGAGCGATTTTATGGAATCAGACTCAACAGCACGCGGGAAGATCTTCAGCTCGCCGTCCAGACGGTGGCGGACAACGCCAGCAATCCGGACGAGAACTCCGGTTTTCCTGCGCTAGCGCTAGAGGCCACGGTCAGACTGGTCGCACAAATCCATAACGAGGGCCCCGACGTCGTGCTGCGAGCCGCGCTCTACGATCTGGGTGACCATCTCGTGGTGGGTTCCATCGTCACTCATCGGTACACGGGCGCGACCGCATACACCTCGGCCGGTGGGTTTGCCGTGTCCGGCTGGGTAGGTCGGTCGAG
Organism: uncultured Myxococcales bacterium; assembly: GCA_964463485.1. GTDB lineage: Bacteria > Myxococcota > Kuafuiibacteriia > Kuafuiibacteriales > Kuafuiibacteriaceae > CAYXDO01. The sequence continues at coordinate 191,053 of CAYXDO010000001.1, forward strand.
GTTCGAACACGTCCGAATCCTCGGCTGCAGATGAGTAAGGTGAGACGATGACTGAGTGCGGATCGAGCCTTGCTCGGAGCTCGGGCGCATGAGCTCGAGAGGCATTCTGATCGAGGGCATGACGGCGCAGCAAATCGCCGAGTTGACTCCCGCGGAGCTCGATGGCTTCGTGCTCTCAGCGCAACCCATTGTCTTCCGAGCGGGTACGTCCGAAATTCTGGCACAGTTCACGGTCGAGGGTGACACGTTGCGTTTGGAGCTCGGGCACATCGACGGCGGCGGCGAGGGCGTCCTGCCGGTTCTCGCCTCTGCGGCTCGCAAATGCGCTCGGAACCGGGCCCTTCAGACGATCGATTGGGTTGTCTACGCAGTAAGCTGCCCGCGTCCGAACCTGAAGCTTCGAAGGGTCTTGGAGCGGCGAGGGTTTCAAAAAGAGACCTTCAACGGGATCGAGGCCTTTCGGATGATGGAGCGAGTTTGAGGTCTCGGCAAAATTCGTGGAAAGCGAGGTTACTCGTATCCAAAAACGAAAACCCACGCGAACCTCGAGGGGCTCGCGTGGGCTTTCTGCTCGAACGAGGTCCTTCGAGCCGTCTCTCCGTAAGCTTTCCTTCGTTCGATTACCGACCGATCGACTGAATGACGCCCTTCGCGGTCTCGGCGTATTTGTCCATGATTCCCTTCAGCGTATCGAACATTTGCTGGCGCTTGGTGACCATTCGCTGAAGCTTCTGCGACTCGAGATCGATCGAAGGAGCGGCCTCTCCGCCGCCGCCGCCGAAGAACGACTCCAGCGCGCCACCGACCACCGGGATGTTCGAGAGCAGCCCACCGCCGTTGCCCTCCCGATTGCCCTGCTGCTGCTGAATCTGATTGAGGTACTGATTCTGCTTCTCGATGTCCTTGTCCATCTTCTGCATGATGAGCATGAGCATCAACATGACTTTGTCTTCGACCGTGAGGGACGGGTCATTGAGGATACCGGCGACCTGAGACTGATGCTGCACCTCGGAGCCGACGTCGTTGTTGTTGATCCGTCCAGGAGCCGCGAGCGGATTCATCGAGCCCATGCCCGCGCCGTTCATGGCGCCAAACCCGAACTCGGCGCCGCCGAGGAGAGCCTGCAAGATCTGACCGAAGACGAACGCGAACATGCTAGCGGCGGGTGAGTTGCCCTGACCTGTCGTCGGGACGTTCGGAGCACCGATACCGTCAATCGCCGCCTTGACCATATCCATCGTCCGCTTGTCGACCATGGGGAATCGGCCATTGGCCGGTCCGGGGATCGGCGTTCCCATCGTGTTCCCACAAAAGCGGTGCGGGCGGGCGTACGAAGGCGCGTCGAGCACGACCGTCGCACGGCGCGCACCGTAAGGACCAAGCGCGTCGGCGAGGTCGCCGCGAAGGTCGCCATACTGACTGTCGTACTGAGCCTCCACGGCGCGACGCGTCGCGGGGTCGAGCTTTCGGAACATCGCCTCGATCTCCGGAGACGGGCCTGTCTCACCGGAGCGAACGCGCTCTTCGATGGCGAGGTGAATGCGGGCCGCTTCGGCTCGCGGGACGTTCCCGTCCAGCAGGCCCTCGGCGAGATCGAGCTCGGCGCCCGAGAAATCAGACCGGATGTCATTTCGAAGCGCGTTGATGTCCCCGTCCCCGTACATGTTCGCGTAAGCGCGCTGAATTTCTGCGCGCTCCGAAGGTGACTTGCCTTCGAGCTCCTTGTACACGGCCTTCTCGTCCGTTCCCGCTCCGCTCATGGCCTCATGAATCCGCACGGCGGCGCCGGCCGCGCGATCACCGTCCATCGCGGCCTGGGCGCGATGAAGCTCCGGACCCGAGAGCTCACTCTCGAGCTCGGCGTCGAGCGACTCACCGAACTGAGCTCGATACTCGGCCCGAATCGCGGCGATCTGCGCGGGCGTCTTTCCTTCGAGGACCTTGAAGATGGCTTCTTCGTCGGTGCCAAGTCCCGACATGGCTTCGTGGAGCTTGCGCGCGTCTCTACGAGCCTCGGCCGTTCCCGAGTAGCCCTCCCCAGCGATCTTTCGCAAATCGTCGAGGACAGTCGAGGGCCGCCGGGGTTCGGAGGGATAGTAGCCTTCGGCGCACCCTTGCGTGGTCATGGCAGTGGCGGAGAATGAATCGTTGAACTCAGTGCGGAGCTTGCGAGCTTGAGTCAGTGAGAGGGCGAAAGGAGCTTCCTGGAGGCTTCGGGCGAGGAGCTGGGTGAGTACGTTCTGGGTGTTCATCGTGGTCTTCATGGCTTCTTCCTTTTCGTTGGTTGGAGGGTTCGAAAGGGAGGTTTGCAACGAGGGTGCCAACTGCAACCGGGCGAGAGCGACCGAAAAACGGCGAGAGTTCGGTTCGACCCTTCGCACGCCGGACGAATTCGGACGCTGAACGATCCCACACTCGAGCGATAGCCAGGGACCGAAGGCCACCTAACCCGGACGTCGAAGACCCGGCCTTGGGACCGCAAGCATCTTGCCTGTGGCTACTTACGCGGACTTCGCTAGACCCTGGCCCGGGATCGCAGGTGGCTCGCCGGAGATGGCCGGCCGGACTAGCGAGCCGTCAGCGAACGAAGAGTCTCCGTAGCCCGGTTCTGACGCAGTCGGCCACGCCCTTGATTCGACCCGAGCGCCGATCGAGGCGCCGAAGTCGATCGCCGCGATCGTGGTCCTTGCGCTTCTTGGCCTCGAGGAGCTCGCGGGAAGCCTGAATTCGCGCGGCGTCCCACTCCGCCGGAATCGGGCCGCTCGACACCAGGGTGCGAGCAAGGACCGCCTGGGCATGGGTAAGTTGTTCGGAACCCGCTTCACTCTGCTCGGGCCTGGGCGGAGCGTATACCTCGCGACGTTCCACTTCGACCCGAGCTGCGGATTCGATGGCGGCCAGCTCCCCGAGGAGCTCCACGCCGGTCGGAAAATCATGATCTCGCTCCAGGAGAATCGCCGGAGCCTCCACGCGGCGCGCGAGCTGCGTAACGAGCGTGAGGGCCGCACTCACGGGATGAGCATGAGTATCGTAATAGAGCGCTCCACGCTTCACGCCACCTGCAACGTGCGCGTATGCGAGCCGCTCGAGCGGATATCGAGCGAACGCCTCGACCGCATCGAAGCCGTGGTTCACCGAGCTCGCGTAGAGGTTCGCGAGATCCAAGAGAAGCCACGCGCCCGTTCGATCCAGCACCTCCGAGATCAACTCGGGCTCCCCGAGCTCCGCACCCGGCCACTCGAACAACCCGGCGATATTCTCGAGCGCCACGGGCAGACCGACCCAGTCCTGGAGTCTCTTCACGTTGTCTACGAGGGCCCGAATCGAAGCCCTCGTCATGGGTACAGGCGTCAAGTGACCAATCTCGACCCCGCCCGCACGACAGAAGGAAACGTGCTCGGACACCAAGGGTGAGCTCAACCGCGCCGCGAGCCGAGCCAGGCGCCGAGCGCGCGCTTCGTCCAGCGGCTCCGCGCTACCCAGCGAAAGACTCACGCCGTGGGGTAGGACCGAAATTCCGCGTTCCACCAAATCCAACAGCGCCTGCGGGATCCGCTCGGGGTCGATGGACTCGGCGACCACCTCCGTGAACGACCCAGTCCAGCGCTCCACCCATAAGGCAGTCTCTGGCCTCCACCCAAGCCCGACACCTTCTGGCCACCCGTTCACGAACAGCCTCCGCACCCACCTCCGCCACAGCCCCCGCAGCTCGAGCCCGAAGAGCAACTCGAAGACGCACAGCTCGACGTCGATCCTCCGTCGGACGTGATGGACCCTCTCAGGGAAGAGAACGCGCCCTCGTTTGGTATCGTGGCAACGCCGAAGAGTGCGACAGCCATCGCAACATCATGACCCACCAGCGACTGACTCGCTGTCTTCACCGTCAACTCGAGCGCCCGGCTCGAAGCTCGCAATCGTGCGATCGCGGATCGTCCCCTTTGAGTGATGATCTCCTTGGAAACGAACACCCACACACTCACGACGGTCAAGAGGAGCAACACCGCGAGAAAGAACACAGGCCTCCCGCGCGACAGACCGACGATCACCTTCGCGCCACCGAGACCGACGACTCCATACAGAGGAGCCGCGGCAAGGTATGAGTACCGTCGAGACCGAAGCAACCCTTCCGCGACGAGCTCCGACCGAAGCTCCGCTGCCCACGGCGCCAAGGTTCGCCGGAGATCCAACAACGTCCGCGTTCCCGTGCGCACGGCTTCGATCGCGATCGACTCTAGCCGGTGCGCTCCCTTCGGCGTGATGAAACCGGCATCGACCAAAGTCACTCGGCTGGTCGAGTCGATTCGGATCGCCTTGTCCTGCACGAGCGACGACAACACCGACTGCACGACCAGACCTCGGCGCCCACTCAAATACGCGACCGAGTAGGGAGAAAGTCCTCGCACCTCGCGCGCGGACATCGTCACCCCGCGCCCCCGTGCCACACGCCGCAATACCACAGTCGCAATCATCCCGCAGACCAGGACCTTCAAATAGAGCGACAGAAACGCCGGACCCGCTAAGTCGAGCATCAGGCCTCCGGCCGGTCGATCAACGCGATCGCCGCCGCCAAGGAGTCCATCAGCGACTTGGCGACCTCGATAGGTTCGCCCACACCGCTGACCGAGAACGCGAGCAAGGCCTCGAATCCGCCGCCCGCACCTTGCAAGGCACTCACCGCTGCTGCGACGGTCTGGGCCCGGGTGGCGAGGGCGTCGACGGGCTGATTCCGGAGCTCCAGCCAGGCATCGAGCTCCGCCGTCATCGGCCCCAGGAGCTCCAGCAACGCGGCTCTCAACCCAAGGGGGTCACCTACCGAGAGAGCCACCTTCTTCCGCAACCGAACCAACGCGTTGCGCAAGCCCTGCTCCACCGCGATGCGAAGGTGCTCTCGGTCGAACTTCAACTCGGCGACAACATCGTCACCCGCGAGGACGGCATGCCGTCGCTGAATTTCTCGCATTTTTTGAGCGAAGCAGTCCACCACACTCTGGATCTCGGCTCGCTCCAGAATCATCGGCTCGACTCTCAGCTCGCGAAATCCATCGCGGAGCACCGCGCCGATCTTCTCCAAAACTTCGGCGTTCGCAGAGTCGAGCACGATCAATAAGTTCGTGTCGCTCCCAGTCCGCCGTGGCTCCGACCTGACCGCGCTGCCGAACTCGATCAACGACACGAGCCGCTCGGCGGCCACCTGCCGCAGCTCGACTATCCATTCTTCTAGGACCACGGCGGCATCATGTCCTCAGACTCTGGGGCCGGCAACGCCAAAGAGTGAAACGGCATGCGGTGGTCGTGCTTCAAAGTGGCCGGGCCTCGAGCCATAGCTGCGGCGAGCCCACGACCAGCCACTGATCCACGTCGAGCAGCACTCTATCGTCCCCAATCACCACGCTCAGACGATCGCGATCGACCTCTCGAAACACGTGGGTCGGCAACTCAGGACCCAAGATCGGTCGTACCTCGAGCTCCCGCCCGCGGTTGCCCAGCACGATCTCGATCTCCGCGTCGACGTCACCGTGGCTCTCTTCGATGCCGTCGCTCGCCGACGTCCTCGGCACCGTTCCGCAGGCCCGCACGAACACCGCGACGAGCTCCACGTCCGCTGGCTCGGCGGGTAACGGCCTGAGCTCGAGCTCGATTCGAAGCTCGTCCGCAGACCCGCACCCAGCCGTCGAGATCGTCCCGGTCACGACCGCCAACTGGACCTCGCGCTGTGAGGCTGGGGTAGTCACCCGAACGGACGCGCCAGAAGTCGACGGATCCGCGACCCAGATCGGCGCCCGCGTCTGCGGTTCAGGTAGGACTACCGCCGGAGGCTGCGTGTAAGGCGAAGGGTACGTCACGGAAGACCCAAGCGGCTCCACCGTGGCTCCGCACCCGGCGAGGAGCAACGTGGCGAGGGTGAGTTTGAGCGATGAGAGAGATGTTCGAGCTTTCATGAGCGCGAGAGTGTGCGAGCCCCATCCGGCGGCTCAAGCTCATTCGCTCGAAAATCGTTCCACCAACGGGTCCTGCGAACCAAAAAATGAGCAACTCGTCAGACGAAACGAAAACCGGACGTCCGACGCCCACGGAGCGATTTTCGAAGACGATTTCCGCAACGCACGCCGACCTTCGCCGAGCACGTACCTATTAGGCTGAGGTGAGGCGCCTTGCCTCCTCAACCGCGGTTGCCCAAGCGCAGAAAGGACAAGCCATGCACTTCCGACTCCACGTTCTCGAAAACGCCCTGAGGGCTGTTACCTTGCTGAGACCGATCGTGACGAAAATTCGAAAACACGACAAGAATCTCGCCGAAGAGCTTCGCGACGCAGCCAACTCTATGGTCCTCAACATCGGCGAGGCCGGCTACAGCGATCCAGGCAATCAACGTGCGAGAATCTCCACCGCTTCCGGCTCAACGAACGAGTGTCGCACATCGCTCAAGCTGGCCCACGCGTGGGGCTACGCTGCCGAGGCGGAAACCACGGGCGCCGATACCGAGCTCGATCTCGTGGCGGCGAAGTTATTTCGGCTTCTAAATCCGCGCTGACTCTGAGTCGGAATCCGACATCAGAATCCGAACCGGACGCCAAGTCAGATCAGAGTCAGACATCCGAATCAGAGTCAAACATCCGAATCAGGGTCAGACATCCGAGTCAGACATCCGAGTCAGACATCCGAGTCAGACATCCGAGTCCGACATCCGAGTCCGACATCCGAGTCCGACATCCGAGTCAGACATCCGAGTCAGACATCCGAGTCCGACATCCGAGTCAGACATCCGAGTCAGACATCCGAGTCTGACATCCGAGTCTGACATCCGAATCTGACATCCGAATCTGACATCCGAATCTGACATCCGAATCTGACATCCGA
>CAYXDO010000002.1:0-40349 GCA_964463485.1 uncultured Myxococcales bacterium
AACGCCAGCCCCGCCTTGTCGATCTTCTATGGTACCGGCTAGGCCGGGTTATGAACTCTGAGCGCCCAGGCTACGCGTAGAGCTTCGAACAGCAACGCGTGCAGGAAACTTTGAGTTGCGATTTCGAGTCCCTCGAAATTCAAAGCCACCGGCTGCCTGCGGGCCAGCAACGGCAACAGGGTGTTGGAGGCGAGGCTGCCTGCCTTGTCCGTGTCTTCGTCCGCCATCCGCACGAGATATTGCTTGGTGTCCAGCGGCGCATCCGAATAAACGAGCAATCGGCGAATGCCGCGCTTGGCCCGCCGCTCCTTCGCCCTCTGGCGGATGGTAGCTAGGAGTTGATCGTGCTCCACTACCGATCCCCGCGGTGCCTCGAAAGTCACCAAAGTCCCCGGGTAGCCGAGACCGGACGGTCTCAGAATCCTCAGATCGTTGGCACCAGAGAACTCCGGGTCTCCGGTGAGGAGGAAGGACGATTCTCGCGTCGCGATCATCATCGTCCTCCAGTGAGCTTCGCCATCTCTGCTACGAAGAAGAGCCCCAGACCGGCGTTGGTGTCGGTGCCCTCTTGGTCTTCCGGAAAGGCTCCCGAGACATGAGGCTCTATCGCCTTCACGAGGGCAGATGACGGGTCCTTGAGCTCCTCGTGCATCCCTTTGATTGAAGCGAAAATGCCGATTCCATTGTCCGCCACCGCAACCTGAATCACTTCTTCTCGATATTTTTCGCGGCCCTTACTCATGAGCTGAGCCCCGACGACAGCACCCTGCTTGTCTCGACTGTGCTGCACGACGTTTCGAAGAAGCTCCGTCACTACATAGGTGATGGTCTTCCGAGTCTCTTGATCGTCCTCTGATGGCACGATGAGACTTGCTACGCGGCGAGCTGTCACTTCCAGGACCCCGCAGCCGAAAGCCGGGAGCCGTCGCAGCGGGACGGTTCTCCCAGGCTCGCCCGAGGGTTGCTCTCTGTTCGCGATTGCCTCCTCTATGCCGATCGCCCGGGCGAAACGGCTTGCGGGCGCACCAGGATCAAGCTCGATCTCGAGCGCGCGCGGACGGTCCACGCGCCCGAGCGACGCGATGGCGGCCGCGCCAAAGACCTGAAGCACCTTGAATCCGCCGAGATGGGCACCAAAACCGCGTTCGCTCGCATGTGTGATCCAGTGCAGAAAGGCCTCAGGCTCGGCGAGAGTTGCTTTTTGCGGTCCTCGCTGCGCTTCCGGCGGCGAAGCCGCCGGGCCATGAACCCCGGTCGGGACCGCATGTTCCAGGATCCATCTGGATAGCTCAGGCGGAAGGTCGCAGCCTTCGAGTCGTAGCTTGGCCTGGTCGAACGGCACGCGCGCACGCGCGAGATCGGCCACCGCGTCATGCAAAGTCGATCGAGCGCTGCGCGGACAGCTCGCTCGAGGTACTTCGCGTTCGAAGCCATGCGGGGTACCTGGCCGAGCATATCCCAAGGATCTGTGTTCGGCGACATGCCAGAACCCTGTCTCCCTGTCTGGCTCCCGGCTACGCAGTTTTCAGACGCCCGCGACGATCTCGATCGAGGATACGGCTGCGCCGGGTACTCCCCCCCGCGCATGGGATCATGAGCATACACGACGTGTGCTGAGTACATCGTTCGGCCGACGGTCCCGCATCGACCTTCATCACCAGGAATGATGTGCCGGCGGTACGCCGCGCGGCCGCGAAACCCACCGGTCAGAAAACCCGAGTAGACCGGTCCTCGCCGCCCGGAGTCACGAGTTGCGACAGGCCGGGTTCACGGATAGACTTGGTCCCGAAATCGTGAAAAAACTCGCGCTCCCGGGGCTCGGACTCATGGCTTCTTTCGCGGCAGGGTGGGCTGCCCGCGGCGGCATCGTCCCGGCCGAAGCCGCTCCTCCCCAACCTATCCGTGCCGAGAGCACGATGTCTTGCTGCTCCGAATCCGCGTTTGAGAAACCGATCGAAGTACCGTCCCAGAGAGAAGTCGTCCAGCACGGGCTGGCCCTGACCGTCTCGATTCGCGCGGGCGACCGATATGGCTCCGGGGTCATCGCGTCTCGGGACGGGTTGATTCTGACGGCTCAGCACGTCGTGGGCTCGCAGACCGCCGTCGAAGTTCGGCGGCTCCACGGCCGTTCTCAACGTGCCGCGGTCGTGGACTCCGATGAGGACCTCGACGTCGCTCTGCTGCGCCTCACGGAGCTGAGCGACCTTCCGGAGGTCGCTCGACCCATCGAGCTGTCGACGCTGCGCTCGGGGGACGAGGTGTTTTCGGTCGGATCTCCGCGGCGCCTGGAGTTCTCGGTCGACCGCGGCATCGTCTCGTTCGCCGGTCGCGAAATCTTCGGCCTCAAGTACCTGCAGACGGACCTGCCCGCGAATCAGGGGAGCTCTGGAGGACCGATCCTCGACACTCAGGGACGCGTCGTCGCGCTCTCGACCTTCGTCGTTCGCGACAGCGAGCGCCTCGCGTTCGGCCTTCCGATTGAGTACGTGTACGCTCGGTTCGCTGAGCAGCTCGGACCGATGAAGGTCTCCGAATGGGCGACTCAGGGCGCGATCGTCGGTGCGCGCCACTCTCGACGCGGCGGCTGATCGAAAGACGAGCACGAGCACGAACCGAGCACGAGCACGAACGAGCACGAGCACGAACGAGCACGAACGAGCACGAGCACGAGCACGAACGAGCACGAGCACGAACGAGCACGAGCACGAACGAGCACGAGCACGAGCACGAAAGTTTTCGAGCATTCGAACGAGTTTCACTCTTGTCCGTTCCAGAACTCGACAAGTCTGGGAATTCGCTCCCAGGAAATCGTGCTCGTGCTCGTTCGTGCTCGTGCTCGAAAAACGATGCGGATTTCGTGTGACACAGTAGTGGTAAGTAAGCGAGTCGAAAGAAGGCAACTAAGCCGGACCCATCTCGTCTGTCCCCAACCCAAAGGAGCTCAGTCGGCCGCGGGACGCCGCTGAGACTCAGGCCGCAGCTTCTGGCCCAGATGCTGCTTGACCGTGAGCATTCGCGTATTCCGCGCCGAGCGAGGCCACGTCGCACCTGGCGGTGACTTCGCCGGGACGTCGAGGCTTCGCCCGAGAAGGAGGATCATCATGTCGAAATTCGAGAAGCTCGGAACGGTTTTCATGACGGTCATCGTCAGCTCCGTGGGTTGGGCGCAGGAGGAGCCTGAAACGACCCCGCCGATCCCGCCGATCCCGCCATCAGCTCCGTTGGACACTCCGAAGCCCGCGCCGTCGGTTCCGAGGGAAGCGATGGCGTTGGAGTCGCTCGAGGTCGATCAGCCCGTGGATGTGCGGGCGATGACGGCCCGACAGCGTAAGCTCGTGCAACAGGCGCTCGCGGAAGATCGAGTGTACGAGGGAGATATCGATGGGAAGTTCGGCAAGCAGACCTGGGCGGCGATTCGAGCGTTTCAGGAGCAACACGCGCTGAGCGTGAACAACGGGCTGACTTCGCGTACTCTGGAGCTCCTCGGATTGAGAGACCTGCCCGTGTCGGTAGTGAGTGGCACATTCACGTCCAAGGACGTAGTTCGAGAGGTGCAGCAGTTGTTGCGGATCCAAGACTACCAGGTCAAGCAGATCGACGGAATTCTCGGACCGGCGACTCGTCTGGCGCTGAAGCAGTTTCAGCGCGACCAGGGCCTAGCGCCCTCCGGCCAACTCGACGAGCTGACATTGCAGCGCCTAGGCGTTCGAGAGAGTGATTTCGAATCCTCGGGCCCCAGCTCGGCGCCGGTGCCCGAGAAGGTCGAGGTTCCGCCCCTTGACCTCGAGCGGAGCCCCTTCGAGTCTCCCTAAATTCCCGGTCGATCTGCTTTTCCGACCGGCATTCGTCCCGGTCCCGAAGATAGTGAGCTTTTGCCACTCGCCTGGGTCTTGCGAGGTCCAAGTGGAGTGACTGCGATGACAACGATGCGGATGATTATCGACGGAGACCGTGACGTCGTCGCAGAACCAACAGGCCCAGCATCGCCAGGCCGACCAACTCGACTCGAGCGGAGTTGGCTGAGCATCCCGAGGCCTGAGTGGACTCACCCGTCACGGAGATTGCCATCGAGTACGTCGCTACGCGGCTCGCTTCCGGGAAGACCGCGTCGGCTCCGTCGAGCTCCGCGACGATCTCGATCTGCCACTCTCCTGGCGCGTCCGGAATCAGCATGGGTCGGCCGGCCGCGAAGCGATATTCGAACCCTCCGTCGGTCTCGGCAAACCCATCGCGAGAGTCGAGGACTCGACCCACCGCGGCGTTCACCGCGTTCTCCGATCCCTCGGGCCGCTCCCGTACTCGAAGCGAGTAACTCATCGCCGCGTCCACGCGATTGGCCAACAGGACGAAACCCACCTGCTCTCCCACGCCCAACCCGGTCCTGACCGCGAGCGCGCGAACGCGGAAGGTGTCGAGCGGGTTGAGGCAGTCACCGGGCTTGGACCGGTCGAACACGTAGCAGAGCTCCGGGTCGTCCGCATCGCCGACGCCGTCGCGGTCGAGGTCGACCTGATCGGCATTGGCTACGTCGGGGGCGTTGTCGCGCGTGTTCGGCACGCCGTCGCCGTCCATGTCCGCGTCGCACGCGTCACCCAAAGCGTCTCCGTCTCCGTCCTCGAGGTTCGCGTTCGCCACCGCAGGGCAGTTGTCCGAGGCGTCCAGAATCCCATCCAAGTCCTCGTCTCCGTCGCAGTCGGCGCCGTTTGCGATTCCAGCCACCTTCGGGCACGGATCACTCACGTCGGCGATCCCGTCCGAGTCGTCGTCCGAGTTGCAAGCGTCTCCGAGAGTTGCCTCGTCGAGCGTACGATACTGAACCGGATTGAACATCCCCGGGCAATTGTCGACCTCGTTCCGAAGCCCATCGCCGTCCTTGTCCAAGTCATCGACGTCGCCGATGCCGTCGCCATCGACGTCGTCCTGACTCGGGTTGGGGACGACCGGAGCGTTGTCGCAGGAGCTGCCGATTTGGTCTCCGTCAGCGTCGAGTTGGTCTCGGTTTGCGACGAACGGGCAGTTGTCGAAGTCGTCTTCGAACCCGTCGTTGTCGAAGTCGTCGGACGTCGAGTAAGTCTCCCCCATGTCCGTGTTGTTGATGAGAATCGATCCGCCGCCGCCCGCGCAGTTACCTTCCGTGCACGGCGCGCCTCCCGCGCCGCCGACATCCCTCGGCGTGCCGCAGAAGCCCGAGGCACACTCGCCCTCTGCCGCCCACGCCGCGCTGGCGACCATGAGCGACCCACCGATGAGTAGTCCGAGCAACACTTTCTGGTTCATGAGTCCCCACAGTGCAAGGACCTTGCCACCCCGCTGAGGCTGTTGGGCGCAAATATGTGTGGAGTCTGGTTCCCAAAATCGAGGCTCTGCGGGGCGAGCCCGTACGAAAAGCGAGGTGCAGAGTCCGCACGGGCAACGCCCGCTGAGGCGAAACGTCGCAAGAGGGCCGAGTTGGCGAGGGACGGCCGCGGGACTGAGTAGACCGCGGACCTGAGTCTTGGGGCAGGGTGGACCAGGCGGGAGGGCGCGCCGTTTGTGTGGACGGACTGAAAAAATTACCGCTTGGTCGCGTCCAGCGTCACGACCACGGTGGCCTCCATCGGGTCGTCCGACCCAATCGAGATTTCTGCGCCGTAAACGCCGTTCGTGGTCGTCTCGAAGATCACCGTCATCACCACCGATGGCGCCGGATTGGTGCAGTCCTCGGGCTGAATCACCGTCCCCGCTGAATACACCGAAGCGAGTGAGAAGGCTTGAACGGGACCCCGTGTCTGCGTGAGCGTGGGCGTCGATGTGAGTGTGAGCGGAGCGTCCCCACAGTTGACGATCCCGACGTCGGCCGTTCCGCGTGTGATTTGGCCTTCGAGGCTGAACGACACGCCGCGAGGAATCACGTCGATGTCGGGCCGCTGCACCTCGCCGTTCAGCCGAATGCGCGCCGTCGGCCGAGTCATGGAGTCCGAAGCCACGCCCAGGAACGTCGAGTCGTAGAGGTAGTCACTCGGCGTGTAAGTGACCTCGATTTGTCGCTCCGAGCCCGGCGGGAGAATGATCTCCCTCAGAGTCCCGAGCTCCGGAGAAAAATGGAAGTCATCACCTTCGCCCGTGAGCATCGTATCCACGAGCTTCATGTCCCGGGTCCCCTCGTTTTTGATCTTTACGAGTGCCTGCGTCGTGGAGACGCGATCGACTTTTCCAAAGTCGAGGATGGGTGTCTCCCCATCGTCGGTACAAAGCTCGTCTCCGCTCCCTACTCGCGCACAAACTTCGAGCTCGGGGCCGACGCCCGTGCCTGTGATCGGGACGAGCACTTCGAGCGCCCCGATGGCCGTGGTTCGAAGCCGCGCCGCGCCGGTGGTCGAACCCATCGCCTTGGGCAAGTATGAGATCTCGAAGATCTCGGAGTGCTGAGGCGCAAAGGTGCGGACGGCGTCTTTGACATCGACCGCAAAGGCCCCGCCCCCGTCGCCGAACAGGTCGAGACTGGTCAGCTCGAACGAGTCGGTGCCGGGGTTCTTGACAGTGACCTGCCGAGTCTCCGCGGTCGTCCCGCGTTTCCACAGCACCCCGCCGAAGTCGATGGACGCTGGCTCCACCACGACCGCCGCTTCGATCCCTTCACCCGCGAGGGGTACTGTGACTTCAGGCGCGTCCGGGTCATTGGTTTTGATCGTGAGCGTGCCGGATGTTGGTCCAAGCTCCGTGGGGGTGAAGCTGACTTCGAGAGGCGTGACCGCCCCGGTGTTGATGTTGAGCGGTTCGCTCGGCGCGGAGAACGGACCGACCACCGTGAAACCTTCCGCTTTCAAGAGGAAGCTCCCCTTGTTCCTCAAGCTCAGCGGCACCCTCTTCGTCGACGCTCGGGCGACCTTGCCGAAGTCGAGCGACGGAGGCTCTACCACGAGCGCTGCATTGAGGGCTCCGAGCGAGTCGTCGCCGCACGCCGCGACCAACAACAACCCGGACAGAGTTATTGCACGCATGCGTTCTCGCAAGCCTCACGCGTCTCGAAGTTGTTGCCGTTGCCTTCACAACCCCCGTAGATGAACTCGACACACCCGCCATTCAGCACGTCGAAGGCGAAGCGCGGGAAAGCGCCCCGGCACGGGCCCGGATCGACGAAGTGACTGCACACGCAGTTGAACACACACTCGGTCTCGAGCTCGTAGTTGTTCGCGTTGCCGTCACACCCTCCGTAAACGAAGAGCTCACAGGTCCCCGTCGCAGGATTGTGCCAGTAACGCGGGATCGCCGCGTCACACGGACCGACCTCCTGGGGCAAGAGGCACTCAGCCGGCACGTCATTGACGACGCAGCCGCAACCACAAGCGCCAGAGAAGGCATCGGAGCCTGGGTCGCACGTGAATCGCAGCACCTGACATTGGAGCGGGTCCGTCGAAACATACTGCACCCGCGGATCTGCTGGGTCTGGGCACTCATGAGTTATGCACCCACAACCGCAGGTATCGAAAAACGTCGTCTCCCCTGGGTCACACATGAACGTCGTCGCGGCGCACACCGACGGGTCTTGTGAGATGTACTGCACGAGCGGGTCATTGGGGTCAGGGCAGGCCGGGGTACTCAGAAGGCATCCGCACCCACACGCGTCCGAGAACAGCGTCGCGTCGGGCGGGCACGTGAATCGAACTGCCATACACACGTTCGGGTCCTGGGATACATAGTGTACGAGCGGATCGGCCGGGTCCGGACACGCCAAAGGCCCATCCACACACCCACAGCCACAGACTGGGTCTACGAAGGGCGTCTGAGTTGGCTCGCAAATGAACCGAACCGTTTCGCAGACCTGAGGGTCTTGCGAGACATAGTGCACCGCCGGGTCGTTCGGATCCGGGCAATCGAGCGGAACGCAGCCGCACCCGCAGTCGTTCGAAAACATCGACTCGTTCGCTTCGCAACGGAAATCGGCCAGCGCGCAGACCGCCGGGTCGTGACTGACGTAGGTGACCCGAGGATCGTTCGGATCTGGACAGTCTGACCCGATACACCCGCAGCCGCAGGAGTTGCTGAAGCCAGAGGCGCCAGGAGCGCACGTGAACCGGATGCGAGCGCACTCATCTGGGTCGTGCGAGACGTAGCCCACCGCCGGATCGTTGGGGTCTGGGCACTCCAAGCCGCCACCGACACAACCGCAGCCGCACTCATCGTTGCTGAAGGGTTCGGCGTCCGGTGAGCAAGTGAACGTGATGGCCGCGCAGTGGACCGGATCGGGCGAGACATAGGAGACGTTCGGGTCGCCAGGCACCGGGCAAGCGGCAGGAATTTCACAACCGCACCCGCACGCCCCATCGAAGGGTCGAGCCGGCAACTCACACGTGAAGGTGATGGACTGGCACGTCGCCGCGTCCTGCGACACGTAACTCACTCGCGGATCGTTGGGGTCAGGACATGTCCCACAACCCACCGGGCAATCCGACTCAGGCATGGCGCCGACCGGACAAGACACGAACCCACCCAGCGGCCGGCAGAGTCCTGGCACCAACCCGGCGCAGCACCCCTCGGAGTCCGGGATTCGGCAAACGACCGGATCTCGAGCGCCGCACTCCATCCAGCAGCGACCGTCACTCGCGCAGCCCAGCCCCGGATCGTCACACGCCCCCGCGTTGCACGGACCGCTCAGCTTTCCAAGGCACGCGGTGTCGACCTGGTCGCTTCGAAACTCGCCCGCGCTGCAGCCCCAGCTCGAACCGAGACACACGGGCGCCCGCGCGATGTCTGTGCCGCAGAAGTCCATGCAAAAGACGGCGCTGAACCCTCGCAGTCCCCGCCGGCGTCATCCGCGGGGCCCGAGTCCGTGGGTCGACTTCCATCCGGCGGTTCGCTCGCGTCCCTGGGTGCGGCGTCCGAGCGACCCGCGTCCGACGCGTCCTCATCGATGGTCGTTTGGCAAGCGAAGCTCGCACACGCAAGGGGAAGGGCAACAAAAGAGAGTCGCGACCGCATAGAACAGAACCTCCAGCCTTGCTCACGCTCGCAAAGCCACCGTCAAAGGCGCGATCCCCATACCGGGCTTCGACGTGGTTTGGCTACTCCCTTCCCGCGGGCTCGATGTCCGCGGCTCGATATCTGCGGGCTCGATGTCCGCGGGCTCGATATCCGCAGACTCGAGATCCGCGGGCTCGAGATCCGCGGGCTTGATATCCAGATCGACGTAGAGCAGTTTCGCCGCGATGCTCAAGACGAAGCACAAGATCGCGATGGTCCAGGTCGCGCAGTCAGCCGTCATGAGGGGCCGACGGGCGCTCGGCAAGACCGCCGTGACGCGCGCGCGACGCCTCGGCGTCAATTGGGAGCTCGATCTCTCCGAGGGGATCGACTTCGCCATCTGGCTCACCGCGGCCTTCGAGCTCGAGACCGTGCGGGCCTACAAACGAATGATTCGCTCCGGAGACGTCGTGCTCGACATCGGCGCGAACATCGGAGCGCACACTCTCCACCTCGCCCAAGCCGCCGGGGCCTCCGGGAGGGTGATCGCCTTCGAGCCCACCGATTGGGCGTTCGCCAAGCTCCTCCGGAACTGCGCCCTCAACCCCGAGCTCGAACGGCGAATCGAGTGTAACCAAGTCATGCTGGTCGCTGACGAAGCCAAAGACGTACCCCCTCCCCAGATCTATTCGAGCTGGCCGCTCTCCGAAGGCGATAACCTTCACCAACTCCACGGCGGTCAACTCAAGACCACCCACGGGGCGCGAGCTCGTACTCTCGATGGCTTCTTGCGCGAGAGGAAGGTCGACCGCGTCGATTTCGTCAAGCTCGACATCGACGGCTTCGAGTGCTCGATGCTGAGAGGTGCCAAGGAGACTCTCTCCCGATCGCGACCACGGATGATCATGGAGCTCGCTCCCTATGCGCTCGCAGAGCAAGGGGCCAGCATCCACGAGCTGATTGCCCTCCTACGAGAGTATGGTTACCGATTGAGCAAACTATCCGGTCAGCCCCTGACCCTCGATGCCGCGCTCTTCGACCGCACCATCCCGGCGGGAGCGAGTATGAACGTCATCGCGATCTGATCCGATCGATCGCAGGCCTGCGCTCAAACGAACTTCAAGCGCTTCGCGGCGAAGACCACCATATGGAGCAACAGCCACCCGTGGGTCCAACGGGAGATGTTGGTCTCGCCATATCGTCGGGCTCGGTAACGCACGGGCACCTCCTGAATCTTCAGATTCAGCCTCGCCGCGCCGAAGACGAGGTCGAAGTCTCCGAACGGGTCGAAGTCCCCAAAGTACTCCCGATTCTTGGCGATCTTGCGATAATCACGCCGCCAGAGGACCTTGGTTCCACACAGAGTATCTCGGATGGGTTGGCCCAGGAGCCAGGTGAAGGCGATCGCAAAAAATTTGTTACCGACCAGGTTGGCAAACCTCATGGCTTCGTTCTCCATCGGGTACACCAACCTGACGCCGTTCACGAACTCGGCCGAGCCATTCGCCATCAAGTCGAAGAAGCGCGGGAGGTCCTCGGGCGGGACCGTGATGTCGGCGTCCAGAATCATCAAGATGTCTCCCTTGGCAGCATCGAAGCCCAAGCGGACCGCGTCTCCCTTGCCTCTGCCGGTCTGCTTCAGGAGCTTGCAGTCGCGAGCCGGGTTCCGCGCGATCGCGCGTTCGATGGCCTCGTAGGTGTCGTCTTTGGAGTTGCCCTCGACGAAGATGATTTCCGTTCCGCTCCCCATGTCTGGAATGCGTTCCATCAGCTCGTCGATGTGACCCGACTCGTTACGAGCCGCCACGATCACGCTGACCGTGGGTTTCTCGATCGGAGGCTTTCGAACGGGCCGGGCCACGATGAAATTGACCATCGCGAGCTGCCGAAACGGGCTCAGCTTCGCCAAATATCGGTTGGCAAAGTCAGAAAGGATCGGGACGTCGAGCGGAGCGACGATCGCTTCCCACTTCCGCAAGACCTGAAATCCAGAGATCTCGAGGAGGTTACTCATGTCGTGCGGCGTGAGCCAGTTCTGCATGAGATTCGGGATCGCTACGCCGAGCCGCTGCGCCGCCCGCAACGGAACCTCCCAGAGATGACTATAGACGTTGAGCACCAACCGAGTCTCCGGCCCGCAGTGCGCCTGAAGCCGCTCGAGCACCGCTTGCACGTCCCAAAGGTCATTCACGAGATCCGACAAGATCACGTATTCGAAGGTGCGATCGCCTAGGTTCAACGCCTGCACGTCCGCGCACACGAACTCGAGCTCCGGGTGAAGCCGAGCCGCGGCGTGGACCGTCTCCGCACAAAAGTCGATACCCATTCCTGTACTCGGCTCGAGCGCCGCGAGGAGATCTCCGCGACCGCACCCGAGCTCCAAGACCGTGCTCCCCTTCGGAACCACCTGCCGAAACACGTGCTCGAGCTGCTCGTGGTAATAGCTGCCCCACGATCGACGCTCGATATTCTCTGCCCAATGCGAAATTCGCGTCTGGCGATACTCCGTGGCTTCGTCGCGGAGCTTGTCTGCGTAGGCTCCCACGGCGTGTCCGAGGCTCATCTGCCGCTAAGTGCGCATGAAAGCGGGTCGCCGGCAATGCCGAGATCACCCCATGGATCGCCGCGCGCGATCGCGCTCCCGCCAATCCGTGACCGCGTCGCGAGGGTGTACGGGACCATCGAACCGAATCGAAAACGCCGCGTCGAAGTCGGTCACTCCAGACGTCTTCACGAAGATCGTCTTTCGATTGTAGGGTAGGAAAAAGAGCAGGAACGGGAAGAAGTTCTTCACCACGCAGACGTCGGCCCGAAATGGGCTCAGCCCCACGTCCGAGTAAAACGCCGGCTTCACGGCGATCGCCGGACCCTCCGTGATCACCAGCCGAACGTGCTCGATCGCGAGGACGACGATCCGCCGGAACCCACGGAGCTCCTGTTTGGAAATGAGCTTCGCGGTGAGCTCGAGGGGCGCTCCGCGGCTCGGATCGAGCCGACCCCCGACCTTCGTAACGACCGAGTCTCCTATCCCTTTCTGCCACAGCTCCTCCACCGCATGCGGATCTCGAAGAGGCACGTAAGAGAGCAGCCCTTGACCCTCTCGGAGCAGCGCGGAGAGTAGCGCGGTATTCTCACCCGGAGCTCCCGCCGTAACCACGTCGGACGCATCCGCCATCACGACCGTTCCGAACGCGCGACGAGCCCGGGCCTTGCGCGCGCGCTCGATGGCTTCGGACGGACCCACGAAGTTGGGCGGGAGCTTCTCCTTTCGCGCCCAACAAGCCTCGGCCAACTCATCGGCCAAAGACTCCGCGAGCGCTCGATCGCCTTCGGTCACCGCCGCGGTGGACCAGCCGAGGTTAGGGCTGTCATTCCATGGATGGCACATGAACACGGAGGTCGAGAGCACCTTCGGTAGCTTCTCCATGGCGCGGGATCTTGAAAACACCGGTCGCATCGGCTCCAGAAAATCGATCGTATTGCCACCTCCGAGGATCATCGGGAGACTCCGCCACGCTACCGTAGGCAGCGGCCGACCCCTGGCCAGGCCGGCCAAGATCTGCGCGCATTTTCGTCCGACTCTCACATGATCCCGGTGAGGGTTGGTACCGTAGGCGACGAGCGCGTCCGAGCCTTCGACCTTGGCCTTGGTCAAGTTGCCGTGCAAATCATAACTCACCACGAGCGGTACCTTCGGTCGGAGGTTTCGCACCTTCTCGATCCATCGAGCCTCCGGGTCGGGGACGGCTCGGGCTCCGAGCGCTCCGTGTAAGCACAAGTAGATCCCGTCGAGCTTGCCGGCGCGGTCGATACTCTCGAGGAGCCTCTGTTCGAGCGACTCGTAAGTCGACTCCGAGAGCGCACCCGAAGCAATCGCCCAGGTCGAGAAGAGCGGTACCGGCTCGAGACCGCCGGGCTTGCGAAGCCCGTCCACGAACCCAGTCAGCTCGGCCCGGCGAAACATCCCCCGAATCTCAGGGGCGCGTCTCGAAGTCGCGTCCAAAAGCTCCGCGCCCTCGAGGTCGTGCAACGACCGGAAATCGTCGAGAGTCGTCGGGACCGGAGAGAGTGCGTTGGTCTCCTGATTGATCCGCGCATAGGCGAGCCGGATCGGCATACCCGTGCTCGTTCGGCCCGTCATGAGCTCCCCCGCGGTTTGTCGAAGAGCTTCAGCACTCGTTGCCGGTTTCGTTCGAACACCTCCGAAAGGACCTCAGGTACCATCGCGCGATCGATCGCATCAGCGAGTGTCTTGCGCTCAATCCCCTTGGATTCGATGATGAACCGGATGTCTTCGAGATCCTCGTCGTCCGCTCGGGCGAGCTTGCTTAGAATGAGGTCCAGCGGGCCGAGCGCGGAGACAGCAAGGGCCGCGTTTCCGAAGCTGCGGTTGACGACGACGCAACTCTGCCTCCACTCGGGCGTCAGAATTTGCTGCTCCGGACCGAAGATGTGAGTCAGATACAGTCCCTTCGGCGCCAGCTCTTCGTTGGTCAAGCGAAGGGCCTCTCCAAAGTTCGCCTGCCGAATCAGCACGTCGACTTCCTGCTCGTCGAGGATCAGATCTGCGTCCTCGGTGGATCGCGAAAGACCGTAGCCGAGAATCAGGGCCGCTCCTCCGAAGAGTCGAACGTGACCCGGCCCTTCGAGGTGACTTGCGAGTGTCCGTAGGATCTCTTCGGCCGGATTCATCGTCGTCTCAGGAGTCTCTCCGGGCTGTAACGATAACATGGCCGTCGGCTGTCCCGCGGCGGTCTCCTGGCGATCGCTCGAGCAAGCTCTTCGACCGCCGCGTTACGCTCTTCGGCCGGGACGAGATCCACGAACCACGAGAGCGTTCCCAAAGCTCGCTCACGCCGGGCCCAGAGCAACAGTCGCTCCACTGCCACCTGCCCCGACTGGACGATCCGCAGGACGAGCTTCAGGACCCGGCCATCCGCGTCGGCGTGCGGCATGAGAAGTCCAACGATGATTTCCTCGAGCCCGAGCTCCGGATCGAGGGTACCCGGGTCCGGGACATACGCGCCGAAAAATCCGCGGAGGTTTGCCTGGCCGATCAAGTATTGTTGAATGGGGTCGAAGTGCTCGCAGGGGGGCGCGCGATCGAGCAGTCGCTGTCGGAAAAAGGAGCGATGGACCGAATCGGAGCTCGAGGTCGCCCAGGAGTCTGGCACGAAAGTCATTGAACGTTTGGTTCATGCTCTTGGCAACATCCGAGGTGCAGAATCGGGCGCGCCCAAGCCGCGGGGTCAGCCTCCGAATCCCAGCCGCTTCCTGAGACGCTCGACTCGATCGAGCGCTTGTTCGATCGACTCGCCGTGGCGGTCGATCATGCGGTCGATGAGGCCGTCTCCCTTGGCCGCGTTGACATCGGCGCTCTTGGCTCCGGGGGCATACATGGCTTCCATGACTTTCTTGACGCTGGACTTCACCAGGCCCCGGATCGGGACCTTGGCCATCATCCCATACATGGGCGCCGTACCGCTCCGCGCGAGAGCTGGGTTCGCGCGAACTTCCTCGACCGAGGCGCGCAGATCAGCCAGGTACGAGTCGGCCGCCTCGACGTGATTTCGAGTTACCGTGAGATGTACACAAGCCGGTCGCTGTTGGCGATCCACGGACCACCCTCGGCGCTCGAGCGCGTCTGCTACCGCAAACACGTCCGGGCCATTTGCTGCTGCGCCCCACGTGACGATGGTGGCCACCGAATCGCCGATGAGTCTAAGGCCAGGGATCGCGCGGACTCCTGCGCGCAATCGATCGGCCGCGTTCAGTGACTGTCGGGCCGCCGCCAAATAGCCGTCTTCACCGAAGCCTCGAAGGCCCGCCCACGCCGCCGCGATGGGTCCTCCGGGCCGAGTACCTGCCGCGGTCGCGGAAGCATAGATCCCTCCGGGCCACTCGGTCGCCACATAGAACTGATGGCGCATGAAATCCATGTCGCGCCAAATCAGCAAGGAAGCTCCTTTGGCCGCGTACCCATACTTGTGCAAGTCTGCGCTGATCGAGCTCACACCCTCGACCCGAAAGTCCCAGCGATCGATGTTCCGACCCAGCCGCTCGAGCCAAGGCAATACGAACCCACCCACGCACGCATCCACGTGGAGCGGCAACCCTTTGCGGCGTGCCAAGGTGGAGAGTGCTTCGATCGGGTCGACGAGCCCGTGGGGATACTGCGGCGCCGAGCCCACGATCGCGATGGTGCGCGGCCCTACTGCGCGACCCATGCGCGAGACGTCGGCGCGGAAATCGACTCCCACCGGAACTCGGCGGATCGATACGCCGAGGTAGTGACCCGCTTTGTCGAACGCTGGATGTACGGTAGAGGGTGCGACAATTTCGGGCCGAAGCACCCACGGTCGCTCCTTGCGAGCTTTGTCCCGATATGTCGCCACCGCGAGAAAGATCGACTCGGTCCCGCCCGAAGTCATGGTTCCGACCGCCGAGCTCGGGCCATGAAACAGGTCGGCAGCCATCTCCACGACCTCCGCTTCCATGCGGCGCAAGCTCGGAAAGGCGATCGGATTGAGTGCGTTGGTGGGCGCGAACAGGGCGTGGGCTGACTCCAACAGCTCCTCGTGCCGGTCACCCCCGAAATACACCAAACTGAATACGCGGCCTTCTCGCCAGTTCGTGTCCGAGGATCTCAGCTCGCGAAGCGCCTGGAGGAGCTCCTCGTTGGACCTGCCGCGCTCGGGGATCGTCGTGCGCATGTGGGACCCCTTACACCAAGAAAAATGAAGTCCGCCAGCCTCGTCCCTCGCCGTGGAGCCGAGAAGCTCGTCTGACTTCGCTTCCCCCGCCTTTCGTGTATGCTCCGACGATGCTCGCGGTGGCGGCACGCGGCGTCGAGAAGGTCTATGGCGGAGCGCTCGGGGCGCGGCCGGCTTTGGCGGGTGTCGACCTCGAGGTGCCGGTCGGGGCTGCCTTTGGCCTCATCGGCTTGAACGGCGCAGGCAAGACCACCTTCATCAAGACGCTGCTCGGGATCGCGAGGCTCACGAAGGGCGAGCTTCGCGTCCTCGGCGGGGACCCCGAGGACGTGAACGTGCGGCGGGCGGTGGGCTATCTTCCCGAGCGGCTCACGATTCCGCGGAGCTTCACGGCGCTCGCCTTTCTGAGTGGCGTCGGGCGTATCAAAGGCGTCCGCTCGCCTCGCGACGAGGCCGATCGACAACTCGCCCGAGTGGGGCTCGAGCGTGAGGCCAAGACCCGCGTCGGCAAATTCTCCAAAGGTATGCGGCAACGCTTGGGGCTCGCAGCTGCGTTGATGGGCGCACCCGCCCTCTTGGTCCTCGATGAACCCACCGATGGCGTCGACCCATTGGGCCGCATCGAGATTCGAAAGATCTTGCTGGAGGAGCGGACTCGCGGCGCCACGATCTTCCTGAACTCTCACTTGCTCGCAGAGACCGAGAAAGTCTGCAATCGGATCGCGATCCTCCATCAAGGCCGGGTGGTCGTCGAAGGGACCATCGACTCGCTCGCGGTCAGTGAGACGTGTTGGAGAGTTCGATACTCACCGATCGTCGAGACTCACAAGCTCGTACCCCTCGGATTCGAAAGTGTCGACACCCCGATGACACCCTATCGCGAATTCCGAGTTCACGCCGACAACCCCGAGGCGCTCAATCAGCAGCTCGATCGCGCCCGCGCGGAGGGTGCTGTGCTCGTCGAGCTCGTGAGGGAGACGCGAGATCTCGAGGACGTGCTCTCGCAGTATGTGTCGGGCCCGAGTACGGGAGTCGTTCCGACCGCGTGAGCGAGCGGGCTCCCTTTCAGGTACGATGCGGCGCGATGGAGAACCTCGTCCGGTGAGGCGCGTTCCATGATCCGAGTATTCGCGGTCGCGCTCGATACGGTTCGCGAGGCTTCGAGCCGGGGCTGGATCCTCGCGCTCTTTGCCGGCATCTCGCTGTCCCTCGTCAGCCTTGGCTTCGGGCTGGAAATGCAGGTCGTCGACGGGGCGCTCGCGGCCTCCAAGCTCTTCGGCGAGACGCTCGGAGCGGATCAAATCGTCGCCGTCGACGTGGCGCTCGGTTACGTGTACTTGGCCGCGGGCTACGTGATTTTTTACGGCGGCCTGAGCTTCGGTATCTTGAGCTCCGCCGACTTCGCGCCCAGCCTGCTCGAGCCTGGGCGTATCGAGCACATGCTCTCGCTGCCGGTCCGCCGTAGCGAGCTCCTGGTGGGTACATATCTCGGCGTGCTCGCCGTTTCCGCGCTCGCGGTGATTTACGCCTCGGTGGGCCTTTCGGGAATCTTGGGTCTCAAGACCGGGGTCTGGTCGATGCGCCTGGTTCCCGCGGCGCTCTTCGGTACCCTCTCGTTCGCCGCCATCTACGCCGTCATGATGACCGCGGCTCTCCTGGTTCGCAGCGCGGCGCTCTCCGCGGTGGCGGGCTTGATGGTCTTCGTCGGAGGGATCGTGGCCAGCTTCGTCGACCAGATCGCTCCCATGTTCTCACCAGGGCTCTCTCGAAACGCCTTCACCGTCATCAGCGCCCTCTTGCCTCCGATCGCGACGATCGCGCAGGCGGCTGCTACGCTTGCGTCCGGCAAGCTGGAGCTTACCTTCGAGCTCGTGTCTCGGTTGATCGGGCTCGTGGTGTTCGGTGGAGCGGTGCTCTCGGCCGGAATCGCCCGCTTCTCACGAATGGATTTCTGATGCGGCATGGATTTTTGATGCGACGTTACGGATGGCTGATCTTGGCGCTCGTTCTCCTCGTTCTCGCGAGTTACCTCATGAGGGCAGGCGAGAAGCTGAAGCTCGGCGCAAACGACGAGCGTCAGGTGAATTTTCCGAGATTTGCCACGCCTGCCGAGTATGAGCGGAGCTCCAAGCGCCGCACGCTCCTCACGATGCGGGAGACTTCGGCCACCGAACCCAAAGTCGTCGAGAAACGCGACCCGCTCCTCGCCGTGCTCCCAGCGAACGCTCCGTTTGGTGTCGTGATCGAAGCCAACGCGATCCGCAACAGCCCCATCGGGGAGATGCTCCTGGCCTGCACCGGAACGGCCGGTGCCGACAAGATTGCCGAGCTCAAGAAGGAAACGGGCTTCGATCCGCTCACCGATCTGGATCGCGTCGCCGTCGTGGGTGAGTCCGTCATGATGACGGGCAACTTCGGCGGGCTCGATCGAGCCAACATGGAGAAGGAGCTCGGAGCGCCGACGACTTACGGAGACAAGGCTCGTATCTACAAGAACGACAACGAGGCGGTCGCGGTGTGGAACGACGAGATGATGCTGGCCGCCAAGACGAGCGAGGAGCTCCAGCATTCCATCGACGTGCTGGAAGGAAGGAAGCCTCCGCCCGAGAGTCCCACGATCTCGGAGAACATGGCTTACGGAGAGGCCTACGGTAAACTATCCGTCGAGCTGTTGACTCGGATGCTTCCCGAAGAAGACGGGCTCAAAGACAAGGTGCGCGAAGCGATCGAAGGCGTCGAGCTGCACGCGACGACTTTTGGAGATGTCGCTTTGGTTGCGAAGCTCGACGGGTCTGACTCGGAGAAAGTCGAGGAGCTCGCGCGATCGCTCGGCGGAGCGCTCGCTCTCTTCCGACTTCAGGCGAAGAAAGAGGGTGGAAAAGAAGGCGAGGACCTCGCGGAGCTCCTCGACCTCGCTCGCATCGAGCGACAGGGCTCGGGCACCTTCTCGGTCGAGCTGGCGCTCCCGCTCTCCTATGTGAAGAAGAAACTCGGCCCCTGCGCCGACAAAGTCGTCTTGCCCGACTGAGTGTTCTGAAGCGCAGCGGATGTGCGGATGTGCGATCGAAAGTCGTGCGCCGTGCTCATCCGCACGCGCTCGCCGGAATATCCCAGATTCCGCGACGGCATGCGCTGCGTCAACTTCGTGGAGAGGCAGGTCGGGGTCTTTCAAAAAGTTTCGGAACGTGAGACATCGGCTTCGGCATGAACGAGCGTTTCTATCGAGCTTCCCTTCTCTCTCTGCTCGCGGCGTGCGCGGACTCGAACGGACCGGAATTGACCGTGGAGCCGACGACGCCGTCAGCAGGTTCGGAGAGCCGCGCGGGGCCGCCCATAGCGTTCGCGGCGAGCGGCCTCTTCGGGATCGAGGACTTCGTCCCCGGCACAGGCTTCGAAGCCATGGGCTTCTATGACAACCTGACGGAAAACGGTTCCCTGTTCATTCCTCCGGATCCCAACGGCGCTGCCGGAACGGACTCTCTGCTCGCCGTCGTCAACGCCATGATCGAGCTTCGCACCAAAGGCGGAGGGCTGATCGCCAGGGAGTCGCTCGGTGGGTTCTTCACGAGCCTCACGCCGGTGAACGCGTTGTTCGACCCCAAGGTGGTTTGGGACCACCACGCCAACCGCTTTCTCGCGGTGGCGCTCGAAGTGGTCGACGACGGAGTCTCGCCGAATGCGTCGCGAATCCTCGTCGCCGTCTCGAAGACGGCTTCACCGAGCCTGCTGACTACGGCCGACTGGTGGTACCACGCGATCGACAGCAGGATGACGATCGACGGGTTCGACACCTGGGCCGACTATCCGGGCTTCGAGGTCGATGAGGAGGCCGTCTACATCACGAACAACATGTTCGAGTTCGGGACGGGCATCTACGTGAGCGGCCGACTTTGGATCATCGGCAAGACCGCGTTCTACTCAGGGGGCGCGGCGGTCGTCAGCGTCAACGACCCATTCACGCCGGTGGGCGCAATCAGAACCACGACGATGCCTGCGCTGGTGATGGATCTGGCCGGGCTCGGCGGGACCCAGGGCACCTATCTGGTGGCGTACTCCGGCCTCAGCGGGGGAGGCCTCGAGTTCCTCCAAGTCATTCGGGTCGACGATCCGCTTGGGACTCCGACGTTCGTCAGCGCCGGAGCAGGTGCCGGGAACTTCGTTGCGCTCGGGAACGTCGACGATACGACGTTGGCCTCCGCGGACGCACCTCAATCCGGAACGGCGACACTCATCGACGCGGGCGACCGGCGGGCCTATGATGCGGTTTGGCGCAACGACAAGCTCTGGATGGTCACCACGATGCTGCCCCCGGCGGGCGCAGACGTAGGCGAAATGACGGCCCACTGGGTTTCGATGGACACGACCGTCGGAGACGAAGTCGTGTTGCTCCAGCAGGGCGACATCAGCGGCGACACGGACATCGCGGCGAATACTCATACCTATTACCCATCCATCGCCGTGAACTCGTCGGAGGCCGTGCAGATCGGCTTTGCGGCTTCGGCGAGCACGATCTTCGCTGGCGCTTACTATGCGGGCCGCGAAGCGGTTGACACCGCCGGGACGCTTCAAGCGGCCGCAACCGTCCATGTTGGCGTCGATTTCTACGTGCGCGAGTTTGGGGCGGGGCGAAATCGTTGGGGTGACTATTCCGGTATGGCGCTCGACCCCAACGACGACACGCTCTTCTGGGCCTACAACGAGTGGGCTGACGTCGCAGATACCACGCCCGACTTCGATGGCGGGACGGGCGTTTGGGGCACTGCTTGGCGTCCCACGGCAGTAGGTCCGGCCCTCGCGGTCGAACTCTCGGACCTCGAGGGCGCGGTCACCAGGCGCGGCGTCGAGCTCCGCTGGAATGCCTCTTTCGAGCAGAATCACCTCGGCTACCACGTCTGGCGCGCCCGCGGCGCTGAGCCCCCGGAGCGTCTGACCAAGGAGCTCATCCTCGGCTCTTCGCTGGTGACTCGACAGCGCCTCCTCGCCGGCTACTCGTACGGCTGGGTCGACCCAAAGGGCGACTCTCGAAGCCGATACTGGGTCGAGTCGTTCGACCTCGAGGGCCACAGCACGAAGCATGACGTCGTGATGCGAGCTCGGCCGTTCCCGATGAACAACCCACAGAGTCTGGCGCGAGCTCTCGCGCTTCGAACGACTCAGCCGTCGCTCGACGGGCGCGCGCAAACGAAGCTTCAGTACGAGAGCGGTTGGTCTGTCGCGGGTCGCCCCGCCATCAAGCTCGGCGTCTCATCCTCGGGCCTGACTGCGGTGGATGCGAAGTCGCTCTTCGCCGCAGGGTTGCCCACCGAAGTAGCACCTTCCGCGCTGCGTCTGTACGTCGACGGCCAAGAGGTCGCAATGAGAGTGCTCGGGGAAGGGGCCGGGCTCGTCGAAGGGATCGAGTTCTTCGGTGTTGGTCTCGACGTTCCGAGCACCGATACTCACGTCTACTGGCTCGTCTGGGATCAACCCGGGACCGCAAAGCGCATGACTCGGGTTCGATCGGACGCGGAACACGGGAGCCCCTTCTCGTTCGAAGACGTCGCCGAAATTCGAGAGCGCAACGTGTGGTTCGCCGGCCTCGCGCGAAGTGAAGAGCGCTTCTTCGGGCCGGCGCTCGCAGGGGAGGTCGTCGAACGAACCTTCGCGCTGGACGTCGTCGACCCTTCGAAGTCAGCGACGCTCGAGGTCGCGATTCAGGGGGTGTCGAGAGACTCCCACCGTATCGACGTGTATCTGAACGACCGCCTCCTCGGCACCGTCACCGCCGAAAACCGTCAGCGCGGCGTGAGCACCCTGCGAGTTCCCGAGGGGTCGTTGGTCGACGGACGTAACCAGCTCCGCCTCGCCCGAAAGGAATCCAACTCGGACGTCAGCCTGCTCGACTACGCACGCCTTCGATATACACGTGTCTCGAAGACGAACCGGCCCGAGCTCTTCGCCGAAGCTCCCGCGGGCCTTCGCCTGGCCGTCGAAGGTATGGCAGAGGGTGCTCGATTGTTCGATGTGACTGATCCGCGCTCCGTCGAGGAGCTCGTCGCTCCAAAGCTATCGTTCAGACTCTCACGACCCGCCACCGTGTACGCGACCGCGCGACCCCGACAGCCAGCATTCATCCTACCGAACCGACCTTCCGCATGGGTCTCCGCTCGAGGCGCGGATGCGTTGGTTCTGACTTCGCGTTCCCTTCGACCAGCCGCCGAGAAGCTCGCGCGGCACCGCCAGACCGAGACCGGCATGACGGTCGCAGTCGTCGACGTAGAAGATGTGTTCGATGAGTTTGGCTACGGCCATCCGTCGCCGTTCGCGCTCCGCCGATTCCTTCAGTCGACTCGCGCCTGGGAGCAGGCGCCGCAGTATGTGACCTTGTTCGGTGACGCGACGCTCGACCCGCGTGACTTTCTCGGACTTGGCAAAGTGAACCACGTCCCCACGACCTACGTAGATCTCGGCGACGGGCCGTTTGCATCCGATGAAGCGCTGGCCGACTTCGATGCCGACGGAGCCGCCGACGTCATGATCGGACGGGTTCCCGCTGCGAACGCGGACGACGCAGAGGCCCTCGTCTCGAAGCTGATCGCGGCCGGTCCTCTGAACTTGAGATCCGCCGTCGTCGTCTCTCAAGATGATGGCAGCGGCTACCTGCCCCAGTGGGCCGACCAAGTGACTTCGATCTTGTCCTCCTCGATCGAGGTCGAGCGCATCAAGTCGAGCTCAGGGCTCCCGCAGGCGAGCTCGCTCGAGGCGCGGCTCGACCAAGGAGCGGACCTCGTGGCGTACTTCGGCCATGGTGGACCCGACCGCTGGGCCGGAGACCTCTTCGATACTTCGAGAGCTCGCACGTTGAGCGGATCGCCAGGACTCTATGTCTCGATGAGTTGCCTCAACGGGACCTTCGACGATCCCGCGCTCACGAGCCTAGGAGAGTCGGTCTTGCTCGCGCCCGGCGGAGCGACCGCGGTCATCGCGATGAGTACGGCAGCCAAAGCTCCCGTGCAGCGACTCGGCGCCACGGAGCTCTTTGGCGCGCTTTCCGAAGGCCAGGCCACCCTAGGAGAGATCGTTCACCGCGCTCGGCTCGCGAGCCCGCCTGAGGTGCGCAGCGGCCTAGCGCTCCTCGGCGACCCCATGACCCAAGTCGTCGCCCACTGAATCGCCTCGAAGGCCGCTCGAACGAGCGGCTCCGAGGGCGCAAGGCGAGCCGTTTGAACGGTGTCTCGAACCCGGGCCCCCCGCTCGACCTTCGTGAGAAGTCCGAGAGCTTTCGCGATCTGTGAGTCTCGTCAGGCAACTCATTCCACGGGTATCGACCCACGGATCAGATGTCGGCAGGCAGCAACCGGAACGGCCGACCGTTGAGTCGGCGCACGACTCGGAAATGGCGCTCGTCGAGCGTCAACAGGTCTCGGACTCCGTGTCGTTGAGCGAGGACGACGATGGACGCGTCTGCAACTCCGATCTCGAGCTCGCGATATTTCTCGATCACGGAGGACGCTACCTCGACGTCATTTGCCCCAAAAGGGTCCACGGAGTACGCCCCCCGAGCGACCTCCCCGAGAAAGGCGAGCTCGGCTTCGACACTCACGCGCGATACCAACAGATAGTCGAGCTCGGCTAGCACGAACGGGGACAGCACCAGCGGCCCGCGGGCATTTCGAAGGACCTTGGCGCAGGCGGCGTGTTGGCGTTGCGAGGCGTCGATTGCGGCCAAAAGGCCGCTCGTATCGAGAAGGATCAACTTTCCCCGAATCCTTCGAGCGCCTCCTCGACGCGTTCAGCGAGCGTTTCGTCTCCGCTCTTGAATAGCGGTAGAGTCGGTCTCGGAGCCTCCGCCTCGGCAGTCATGGCTCGAATGGCTTCTCGAATGAGCTCAGCCACCGTACACGAGCGCTCGGCGGCCAAACGATCGAGGGCCCGCCTGCTATCGTCCGGCAGATACACCGTGGTTCGATGCACGCCATATATCGTGCCATATGCGTCGCCCGAGTTCAACGCAAGCATCCCGCTTGGCGAGAAGGCCGGCGCCAAATCGCGAAGAAATGCCCCGCTTTGACCGAGGGGCGACTTGCTCAATCCGCGGGTCCGTCGGGCAAAGGCAGGCAGCGGGATCATTTGCGCTGACGGTATGCCCTGCAACCAGAGGCGGGCCGCGAGCTCCAGCCGAAGCTCAGTACACGTCCCTGGAAGTTCGTGACCACGCTGTCATCTGTGTGCTCTGTGGGCTTCGGCTCTGTGCTCTCTGTGGTTTCTCCCGTGGTCACGAATTTGCGCGGACTTGTACTTATCATTACTTAGCTCCGACTTTCTCGAGCGACTTGATCCCTAGGGTCCGTCGGGCAAAGACTTCCGTGTGGCCGACGACCTGCACCAACTCGTGCGACAACTTCGAGCGGAGCTCGAGTGGGCGGCGAGGGTCGGGGTGATCGACACAGCGCCTCCGGAGTCCGAGGTCAAGCCGCGGAGCGTTGCGGCGCAGGGTCGCGAGCCGTCCTCCGGCACACCGGTCCGACGAGCAGAGGCTCCCGCGTTCGCTCGTCCCGTCGCCGAGGTCCCAAGGGCACAGGCTGCCCCTCCTGCTCGGCGTGCCGATGTTCCGCCGCTCCCTCGTGACTTCGACGCTGCGCCACGCTCGGGATCTGCGCCTTCCGCGCGGCCTGCGAGCGCACGTCCTGAGCCCGCCCGCGGCCCACCCCCCACTCCGATGGAGCGACCCAAGGCACCGGAGGCGCGCCTGCCTGTGGACTCAGCGCCCGTCGTGGCGCGTCAGACGCTCGAGGCGATTCGCGCAGAGCTCGGCGACTGTAGGCGCTGTAAGCTCTGCCAAGGGCGGTCCAACATCGTCTTCGGCGTGGGCTCTCCGACCGCCGAGCTCATGTTCGTGGGCGAGGGTCCGGGCGCCGAGGAAGACCGCCTCGGCGAGCCCTTCGTCGGGGAGGCCGGGCACCTCTTGACCAAGATGATCAGGGCGATGGGCTTCGATCGTTGGCAGGTCTACATCGCGAACGTGGTGAAGTGTCGACCTCCTTCGAATCGAGATCCGGAGCCGGAGGAGATCGCCGCGTGTGAGCCTTTTCTGCTGAAGCAGATCGAGTCGGTTCGGCCTAAAGTGATTGTGGCTCTAGGCCGTCATGCTACTCATACTCTCCTCAGGACTGACACCGCCATCAGCCGACTTCGCGGTCGCTGGACCGTGTATCAGGGGGTTCCGTTGATGCCGACGTACCATCCGGCGTATCTTTTGCGAAATCCCGGCGACAAGCGGCTCGTGTGGGAGGATCTCAAGTCGGTGCTAGCGGCGCTGGGTCGGGTCGTGCCGGAGCGTACGGAGAAGTGAGGCGAGCGCTGCTGCTCGTGGGTGTGGCGTGCGCGAGCGAAGCGCCGTCGAGCCCCTCGATCGAGCTCGCTGAGTTGTGCGCTGCGCTCTCGACGGCCGAATGCGATCGAATGGCGAGCTGTGGGGGGTTTGTAGGCGCCTTTGATCGAGTCGCGTGCAAGACGTGGTTCGACCAGGTTCGGTGTCGTCCTACGATCGAACAGGCTCAGAAAGCCGTCGAGCGGAGCTCGTTGGCGTACAATGCTTTCCTCGCGAAGAGCTGCGTGGATGCGGTGAGCGCTTCGCCGTGCCTCGGCGCATTTCGGTCCACGCTGTTCGTCGAGGGCTGCGGGGAGCCGTTTGCGGGGAAGGTCGACGAAGGCGGCGCCTGTGTCTTCGGCGCGGAGTGCAAGGGCTCCGCGTTCTGCAACTTGGCCTCGTGCCCGGGTGTCTGTCTCGAGCTCCGGAAGCTCGCGGAACCTTGTGACGCAAGGAATCCGTGCGACGAAGAGTTGTATTGCAGCACGACGAACGTCTGCCGCAAGTCGGTCTCGGTCGGTCAGCCCTGCGAGCTGTCGCTGGTCGGCAATCCTTGTGAGGATGGCTCGTTCTGCGACCGAAGCTCCGCGGACGCTGAGTGTGTGCGGGGCCGGGGCCGGGGCAACGCGTGTGCACGCGACCTCGAGTGTGCCAAGGACCTCTCTTGTTTGCGCAACCTGTGCTCGGGCGGCGAAGACGGCGACACCTGCGACGAAGACGACGACTGCGACGATGGGCTCGTATGCGGATCTCGAGGTCGCTGTGCAGTCCCTGTGGCTCTAGGAGAGTCGTGCGAGGGTCACGGCGCGTGCCGGCCCGGCCTGACGTGTACGAGCTCGGTCGGCCTCACGGTCTGTGTCGAGGAGCTCCGGGTCGGCTCGAGCTGCTCTCCGGCCGGCGCGCCTTGCCACCTCGGCACATGCTCGACGGGGTCGTGTGTCGCTGCCTCTCGGGATGGAGATATCTGCGCCGAACCCTCGGACTGTCTCCCGAATCGTCGCTGCAACACAGCTCGGTGTGAAGCCGCGCTCGCTTGCGCCCTGTGACGAATCGCGGCATTGGCCGCGGCCCCGTCGGCCGCGTTATGTTTAGGGAAGCCTTCTCGCCTGCTCGTGCGTTGGTACGGATCGGCCAAAGGATCGAAGTTTGAAGGTCGACTGCGTCCACTGTGGCCACCCGTTCGACGTCGCGTCTGGGTTGGTCTCGACGTCTTGCCCCGCCTGTGGGCAGAGGGTCGACCTCACTTCGCTGGAAACCAGAGGATCGCCCCCGGGTGCTCCTCAGTTGCAGGTCGAAGAGTTGCTCGGGCTCGAGCTCGGCGGATATCGACTCACCAAGGTCCTCGGCCGCGGAGGCATGGGGGTCGTCTACGAAGCCGATCGGCTCGATCCAAATGCCACGGCGCTTCCGAACCGTGCGGCGGTGAAGGTCCTGGCAGGTGCGTTCGCCGAGAGCCCGGAGTTCGTCACGCGATTCCTCCGCGAGGCCGAAGCGCTTACTCGGCTCGATCATCCGAACCTCGCGAAGGTGTACTCGCAGGGCGTGCATCAGCGACAGGATCGGCCGCCCCTCTATTTCTTCGTGATGGAACGCTTCGATGGCGAAGATCTGCGAGCCAGGATGAGTCGAGCGCCGCTCGGTGCGGACTCGGTGGCGGCCGTCGTAAGGGGCGCGGCGTCTGGGCTCGCGTACGCCCACCAAGCGGGTATCGTTCACCGCGACGTGAAGCCGGCGAACATCCTCATACGGGGAGAGGGCGCCGACCTCGAGGTCAAGGTCGTAGACTTTGGAGTGGCGCACATCGCGGCGGGTGAGTATACACTCACGAGCCTGACTCGCTCCGAGCTCATCCTCGGAACGATCAACTACATGGCGCCGGAGCAGCGGCTCGACGCGGCGCACATCGACCACCGCGCCGACGTTTATGCGCTAGCGGCCGTAGCCTACGAGTTACTCACCGGACGGCTGCCGATGGGCGCGTTCCCCCGACCAAGTGAGTTGGTGAGTCGCCTTCGTCCGTCCGTCGATCGCGCCATCGTCTCGGCGCTGCGCCCCGACCCAGCCGACCGGCCTTCGAGCGCCGAGATTTTCGCCAGCGCTCTCTGCCAGGCCCTGGAGCCGCGCTCGAAGCTCGTGTACGCGATCCCCGCTGCGTTGGCCGCTGGGTTGCTCGTCGTCGGGGGACTCTTCATCGAGAGCACCACGGAGCCCGAGCTCACGTACAAGTCACCCGCGCTCGACGTCACGCTCGTGTCTCCGCTGACTCAGCAGCCTGTAACGAGCACGCCGGCCCCTGAGCTCGCCCAAGCCGTCTCGAGGCCACCGATCGAAGAGCTTCGCCCACCGGTCAAGCTCGCCGCGAACGTCCCGAAGCCGAGCCCATCTCAGACGGTATTCAACACCGACATCGACGAGGTGTTGGGGACGCTCGACTCTTTCGAAGCGAAATCCAACGGCCCATCGAACTTGGGAGAGGTCCGACGGGAGCCCTCGCGACCTGCGCGGGCGCTCGCGATGGATGGGTTGGCCGACGCCATCGTGAGCTCCGCCGCGGCGACGTTGCGCTATGCAAAGCCGAAGGAAACTCACAGAAAATCGAAAAAGGCGGGGCCCCGCATGAAGGAGCTCAACGTCAAACCCACCACGAGCCCGAAGAAGGAGCTCGACGTGTCCGCCAAGTAGCTCGGGTCTTGATCCGCGGCGCACTCCAGCTTCGGGGGTTCGTGGCACATCTCGGGGGGTCGGCGCGGTCGGCGTCAGCGTGGACAGGCCCGCGATCGAGTGCTACAGCGCGCGCGATGGCTGGGACGCCACAACACCTCGCGGTGCGCGTTCTCGAGGAGCTCGAACGGATGATTCTCGGAAAGCCCGCCGGGCGTCTTGATCTCGATGAGGCGATCGAGCACATCTCCGGAGGCGGCCGGCCGCTGTCCGCCCGGGCAGCGGCCAAGGTTGCCAAGGTGCTCGCCCTGGTCGCGCCCGAGGCCTGTATGAATCGCCTGGAGAATCCCACGTTCGTGATCAGCGCGGGCCAGACCGGCACGACGTGGCTCGAGCGTTACCTGCATCAGCACCGGGACCTCGCTGTGTACGTTTCAGAGGCCAACGAGCTTTGGCATCCCAACCATTACCCTGCTGCAGTGAAAATGCCGAACGTGCAGGAAATTTCGAATCCTCGGTATTTTTCGCGAGAGTCGTATCAGTGCCGCAACGACAAGAGCTTCGAGCACGTTCAGGCCGTCTTTGGCGCTTACCAAGCGCTGCTCGACAAACCCGTGTTCGTGAACAAGGCGACGCTGATCTGTTTTCTCTTGCCGGAAATCGCCCGAGCCTTTCCTTCGGCGCGCTTCATCCATCTCGTGCGCGATGGCCGCGCCGTGGCTCTGTCGAAGGCCAAGAAACATCTCGCCAAGCGCAGGCACCAGAGCACGTGGCTCGGCAGCAACCGATTTCGGTTCTTGCGGCGACGCTACAATTCGACCGACTTTTCGCCGGACCTCGACGGTGCCCTGCTCGCGGAGGAGCTCGCGGAGACTTCAGCTTACTGGGTTGACGCCGTCAAAGAGGTCCGCGACCAAGTCGGTCGCCTCGAGCTCGCTTCGCGCGGAGCTTTCTTGGAGCTTCGCTACGAGGACATCTGTGGCAGTCCCGACCAAAGCCTGGAGGAGCTCTTCGAGTTCATCGGCGTCGATCCTCGCCGAGTGATCGAAGCGCCCGATGTGGAGCGACCGGTGAGTCGCAACCGCAAAGTCCTCTCGGAGCTCCCGGTCGAAGATTACCAAAAGCTGACTGACCGGATGCGTCCGGGGCTCGATCTGTTCGGGTACTCATGATGGACGCAACCAACTCACGGCCGACCGTGCTCTTCGTGGGCAGCTCCGGGCGCAGCGGGTCGACTCTCTTCGACGTCATGCTCGGGCAAGTGCCTGGCTTCGTCGCCGTCGGAGAGCTCCGTCACATTTGGACCCGGAGCTTGCTACGAAATCAGATGTGCGGGTGCGGGAAGAAATTCTGGGACTGCCCGTTCTGGAACGAAGTCACTCTTCGGGCGTTCGGTCCGCGTTCGAGCTTCGATCCGGAGCAAATCTGGGAGGAAGCTCGCCCCAGAATGGCCCGAAAAGGGATTCGCTTCGCTCCCGCCGCGCACTGGTTCTCCAAATACGCAAAAGGGTTGGGACGAGAGCGCTGGGTCCTTCGGCAGGCCGAGGTCCGAGGTCGACTCTACCGCGCCATCGCCGACGTCTCAGGTGCCAAAGTCATCGTCGACACCTCCAAGATGCCCGAAGATGGCGTGGTCGCCATGCGCGTGCACGAGGTCGACGTCAAAATGCTCCACCTCGTCCGTGACAGTCGCGGCGTCGCCTACTCATGGAGCAAGCCCCGCAGCGACCCGTCGGAGGAGTCCCGGAAGATGCGTCGCCGAACCCTGTATTCGAGCATCGAGGACTGGGCGACGGTCAACCTGATTCTGGAGATACTCTGCAACTCGAGGTCATCCGTGCGCATCCGGTACGAGGATCTGATCGCCACTCCCGAGCCGACCCTGCGGAAAATCATCGAATTCGCCACCGACGCGGCCGCGCCGCCGCTGACTTTCCTCTCTGGGAACACCGCTCAGATCGGCCCGACTCACACGGTGTCCGGCAACCCGCTGCGCTTCCACCAGGGTCCCCTCACGCTGAGGGTCGATGACGAGTGGCGCAGAGCGATGGGCGCCCCGAGCCGCGCTGCGGTCACGCTGGCCACCGCGCCGCTCCTCGCCCGCTACGGCTATGATCTCTCTTTCAACTAACTCTCTTTCAACTAACACTACTGTTTTTTTTCGACTCAGTAGTGCTTGGTAAGTAAGTAGAGGTCCCCGCAAATTCGCGACCGCCGGAGAAACCACAGAGAGCACAGAGCCGAAGCCCACAGAGCACACAGATGGAATGAGCAATTCTTCGTGTCCTGCGTGGCTTCTCTCGGTGACCTCTGTGGCTCACATGGTCACGAGCTTCGGAGGACGTGTGCTGCAGCAAGATAGAGAGTTCAGAGTTCAGAGTGTCTTCAAATATTCGATGACCGCGCTTCGCTCGCGCGAGGTCAAGTCGTCGCCATAGGTGTGGCCACCGTTCCCGTAACCGGGGAGAGTCGTGTCGAAGTTGCGGATTCGCGACGCCCCCGAGGTCTCCGCGTCTTGTCCATGGTCGAGCTCGGTGAAGACGAAGCCAAGCGCAGTCTGGTCGATCTCGATCTTCGTGAAGTCTCGGGTCCAGTAGGTCGGGCGTGCGGAGCTGTCGAGCACTCCTTCGAGGTTGGGCACGGACCCATTGTGAAAAAACGGAGGAGTCGCCCAGATGCCATCCAGCGGAGGTGCGACATATCCACGTTCGGGCTCGAACCTCGCGGTCTCGCCATAGAACGATTGATTGAACCAGTCCACGAACCGATCGGCAAACTGCGCGCTTCCCGCGAGGGCGGGGTCGGTCCCGATTTCGTCGAGCGGAATGACCAGATTTGGATACCCAGCTTCGTCAGCCGGGTCGCCGTGGCAACGTTCACAGGTGACGAGGTATGTCTCTCGGCCTTCGGCGGCGAGGTTTTGCTCGACGGGGTATGGGTATGCTGGGGGCTGGATCGAGGCGATGAACGCGCGGACGTGGTGAAAGTAGGAGTCGATCTTCCGAGCGTCCTCCTCCGAGTCGACACACAACGTGGAGGCGGTCATCATGATTCGGGCGTGATCGCCGCGGCCCGACGCGGTGTAGAACATCGCATTCTTGTGTTTCATGCGCCACCACGGGGGCACGTCCACCGGGGCCGGATCGGTCGGAGGCGGGTCGATGAGGGATGAGTTGCTCCATGCGAGGGACTCGGGGTCACGATGAGCAAACAGCGCGGCCGCGAGGTTGTCGGCGGGATTGGCTCCCAAGACTCGCGTGCGAATGTACGGAGCGGTGGCTTGGACGCGGTCGGCCCACTTTCGCCACTCTCGGCGGTCGTTCGGATCGGAGACCAAGAACCCGGCGAGCTCGGCGGCATTCGAGAGGTCCTGAGTGAAGTCTGCGTTTGGGTTGCCGAGTCCCACCACGATTTGTCCGTCGAGGACGGCGCCGTGACAATGCAGGCAGTTCGGGTGCACGACCTCCACGGTGCTCGTCGTGGTGAAGGCATTCACGAAATACGCGAGGTTCGCGTTTTTGCCTCGTCGGCCGGGAAGTTGAGGGGCGCCCGGTGCGACGCTCCACGGGTTCACGACGGAGTAGATCGACCAAGGAATGCCACAACCCACGTACCCTTCGTTGACCAAAATGTCGTACCCAGTCGCGGGGTCTCCTTCTCGCTGAGGCTCGTGAGGGATCGCGATGGGACTCGACGCGAGCGCGGAGTCGGTGATCACGAGGCCCGCGTCGGATCCGGAATCGGTGGGGTTCGGGCCCGCGTCGAGGGCCGAGTCGTCGGCCTCGACGTCTGCGACACCCTGGCCTGCGTCTGGATCGGCGCTCTCTTCCACGAAGGGCGTGGAGCTAGAGCAAGCCGTGAAGACCGGAAGAAGAAAGAGAGCCGGACGCATACCCCTCTTGGTGGCATGAGCCGCCGTGGCTCCGCAACCCTCCCGTAGGTGGCGGGCCGGGCGGGGCTACGGTCGGAACGCCGCCACGAACTCTCGGAGTTTGGCGAGCTCGCGCGCGTCGAGCTCCGCCGTGACGGAGCCGACGCCGATGCGGGTGAGCTTCGCGGTGAGGATTTTCTGAACGTCGGTGTCGCGGATCCCTGCGGCGACGACTTCGATCTCCTTGCCTTGATCGAGGCTTCGGGAGAACTGCAGATCGAGAAGGCGTGTTCTCTGGCCGTCGATCTCGAGGCTCAGGTCGTGGCGCTTCACGAGCTTCGGCCCCTCGCTGACCGAAATGAGGGTGAGGCTGAAGGTTTTTGTCGCGTTGGGATCGCAGCACTTCTTTCCCAGCCACCAGCCCGCGAACGACAGGTCGAGGCGCGCGGAGTCCTCGGCGAACGCTCCCTCGGGATCGACGACGACTCGGAGGGGCATGCGCTGGGCTTGTATCTTCGTAATGTTGGTCTTGGCGTCGTAAGATCTCGTCGGCCTTGGTGTATCCTTGGAAAATCCGTTGGAGCTCAAAGTGAGTAGGCCAGCCAGCACCCAGACCCGGAGCACGCTCGGCATCATACTCGATCTCTTCGAGGCTCACGACTTGAACCTGCCCACCGACTCGTGGCAGGAGGAACCATGCGTTTTCGTGTGCCTTCAGCGGCCATGCTCGTCGCGCTCTTCACTCCCAGCATTGCACTTGGTGGAGCCTATTACATCAGTGACATCGGCACACGCGCGATGGGGCGAGGCGGCGCCTTCGTGGCGGCGCCCGACAGCCTCCTCGCGCTCGCCTACAACCCGGCTGGACTTGCGCTCCTCGACGGGCCCGCGATCGAGCTCGACGCTTCGTTCGTCTCGATGGATTTTCAGTTTACTCGCGCTTGTCCTTGCGCCGATCCGGCGCTCGAGAGCCGCGCGGAGATCGATGCTTCGCTCATGGGCCGGTTTGCTGGTGCGAAGTCGACCAATGATGTGGGCTTCCAGACGATTCCGTTTCTCGCAGCCGGCTGGGGCTTTCCAAAACTCATGGGGCTCTCCGCGGCGCTCGGCGTCTGGGGCCCGCCGAGCTTCAAGCAACTCTACTTTGGCGGCAACATCGGGCTGGTGGGAGACCAGCAACCGCAGCGCTAC
Organism: uncultured Myxococcales bacterium; assembly: GCA_964463485.1. Classification (GTDB taxonomy): domain Bacteria; phylum Myxococcota; class Kuafuiibacteriia; order Kuafuiibacteriales; family Kuafuiibacteriaceae; genus CAYXDO01. The sequence continues at coordinate 32,726 of CAYXDO010000002.1, forward strand.
GTGGTGAGCACGCTCGATCTGTTCGAGGCCTACTACACGCTCGGCGTCGCGTTCGCTCCCATCGACAAGCTCCGCATCGGAGTCACCGCTTCGCTGTACGATTTTGGAACGACGCAGAGTACGAGGCTTTGGGCCAACACCGCGCTGCTCTCACCGACGAGCCCCGAAAATGCCGAGAACGTCGAGTGGGACGTACCGGTGGACTTGGATTTCAAGCGCAACGGAGCGCTCAACTGGGGTCTTGGCGTGTCCTACGAAGTCGTTCCGTACCTATCGATCGGTGCGTCGGTGCTTGGTAAGCGCTCGGTGAGAGCGGATGGAACGGCGAAGATCTCTCTGCCCGACGCGCTGTCCCGTACTGCCGAAATCACTGGAGACCAGGTGCAGGTGGAGATCGATCTCGCACCCATCACTCGAGTTGGAGTTCAGCTCGAGCTGCCGGCGCTGCTTCGCGCCGAGGCGGCGGTAGTGATCGAGGCGTGGTCGGTTCAGGAGTCCGTCAAGATCCGCTCGAAGGACATTCAGATCACGCTGAATGGTCAGACGAGCCCGCTGGCTCCGGTGGTCCTCGAGCGTGGGCTGTCGGACGCGATCTCGCTGCGGCTCGGCGGTGAGCTCACTTTGCTCGAGCCGTGGCTCACCGTCCGCGCGGGCTATTTTTTCGAGCCTTCCGCCGTACCCACGAACCGACTCAGCGCCGACCTGCCCGACCTCGACAAACACGGAATCTCTCTCGGCGCATCCTCCGTTTGGCGCGGGGTTCGCGTCGATCTGGGTGCGCAATACGTACTCATGCCGGAGGCCACGGTTACGGAGTCCGACGTCAGGCTCCCCCAACTCCTGAGCCCGCCGCAGGGCTCGACCGCGCTTCTCACCACGCAAGGAAACGGAGTGTACAACGGTTCCTACTTGCTCTTGTCCGCGAGCCTCTCCGTGGCGTTCGACCCCCTCCTCGGCTGATTCGTGCGCATCCTCGCTGCTCTCCTCTACCCCCTTCGACTGCTCGTCTACGCGATCGTCTGGGTGGTCCTGCGGATCCGTCACCTGAGTGTACGGCAGGGAACCTGGGTCGAAATCGACCTCGAAGGTCCACTCCGAGAACGCTCCGAAGAGAAACGCTTCGCCAAGCTCCTTGGGTTGATCCTCGACCGTGAGGAGCAGCCGGAGGTCGTGATGCCAGTCCTCCGAAGGCAGCTCGAGGCCATTCGTGATTTCCGTAAAATCGCCGGTGTGCTCGTGCGAGTGGGTCGGATCGATGCGACGATGAACGAAGCGCTCGAGCTCAACGAGCGGCTGCACGAGCTCCGCACTCACGGAAAGAGAGTTGTCGTGTTTCTGGGCGATTCCATCGACAACGAGCAGTACGTGATCGCCGCGGCCGCCGAGCAGGTCATGGCGCCGCCGACGTCCGTGGTGTCGCCCAGCGGACACGCCAGTGATGCTCTCTTTCTCAAGGAGACTCTTGGTCGGCTGGGCATTCAGTTCGAGGTCGCGGCCCACGGCCGATTCAAGTCGGCGCCGGAACGATTCACTCGCACCGACCGAAGCGAGGCGGACCGAGACCAAACCTCCGCGCTGCTCGATGCGCTCGACGAGACGATGACGAGTGTGCTCGCCCGCGGTCGCGCGACGAGCCTGGAGAAGGCGCGCCAGCTCCTCGCGTCGACCCCGATGCTCGCGCCCAAAGCCGTAGCGGCGGGCTTGATCGACGAGGTGGTCCGAGATGAAGACGTACCCGCGCGGGTAGGTGCTTTGCTCGGCGACGACAAATCAGCGCCCAGGCTCGCTCAGCCTGGGATCGTTCGGCCTCTTCCGAGCTTGCCGCCGATCCTGGGCCGCCGCCGCCGCGCTGTCGCGATCGTCCCCGTAGAAGGAGCGATCGTGGATCATGGATCGACGCTCCTCGATGCCTACGAAGGGATGGCCGTCGCTGATCGGATCGTGGCCGCGCTCCGAGAGGCGCTCCACGACTCTCGGGTCGGCGCGGTCGTGTTATTCGTCGATTCGCGCGGCGGGAGCGTAACTGCCAGCGACACGATTTTTTCGGCGGTCCGGCGACTCGATGCCGAAAAGCCCGTCATCGCCTGCTTCGGGAGTGTGGCCGCGAGCGGTGGTTATTACGTCGGGTGCGGCGCGCGGGCCATCGTCGCCTCTCCGCTGAGTATCACCGGCAGCATCGGTGTGTTTTCGATGATGCCGTCTTGGCCGAAGCTCGCGGAGCGGCTGGGTTTGCATCGGGAGCTTCTGACGAAGTTTCCAAACGCGTTGCCTCACGACCCGTGGCGGGAACGTACGGCGGAGGAGGTCACTCGCGATCAGGCTCAGGTCGACGAGCTCTACGATGGGTTCGTGAGTCTCGTGGCGGAACGTCGATCCATGCCGAAGGAATCAGCCGAAGCGGCCGCACAGGGGCGAGTTTGGATCGCGAAGCACGCTCGTGAGCACAACCTCGTGGATGGTCTTGGCGGTATGGAAGAGGCCATCGCTCGCGCGAAAGAGGCGGCCAAGGGTCGGTTCGCCCGCGATCCCCTTTGGTATCTCGGAGGGCCTCGATTGCCGCGCCCCGATCCAGTGACGGAGGCTGCCAAGTTGTTGCTGCCGAGCCGCGTACTCAGAGACCTCTTGATCCTGCAACTGCTTTGCCCGCGCAAAGCCGTGGCGTGGGCCCCCATCGACCCCTCGGCTCGTCGCCGCTGAAGCCCCTCGCCCGCTCCCTGCAAATTCGCGGTTGACCCGCGGCATCCCGGAAATGTAGGTTTCGGTGCGACGGAATGGCTGAGGCTGCGTCACAAGAGTCGATCTCGACGGACCTCGTCCTCGAGGTGTTGCGTCGTTTGATCGCGGAGAAACGACCCGCTGCTCTGGCGAACGGCAGATTGGTCGTGGGCGTCGTCTCGTCGTCCGACGGGCAGACTGACTGGCAGACTATCCGCATCGAGAGAGACGGAGTGACGCTCGATCCGCGCGCCCCGTCCTTGTTGGACAAGGCTCCGCGGGTGACGCTGGTCGGTCGCGAGATCGACCTCAGCGAGATCACGCGAGGGCGTCCGGCGCCAGTCGACATCTTTGGCGACAAGAGGCTGCTCTCGTTGATCGCTCGTTGTTTTGCGACGACGACCGACCTGTTGAGCCTGAGGGCGATGAAATGAGCGAGGTCGCTCTGAAGAGTCAGCTCTCTCGGGCGCTGCGCGACGTCGTTGAAGTGGGCCATCGGACCGGTCAGTTGCCGGAGCTCGAGGCGTCCGAGAAGAAGGCCTTGGCAGACGAGGTCGTCGATGCGTTCGACAAGGGCGACGTGTCGGCTGGTTTGGCGCGTCTGAACGCGTATGCGGGGACCGGTCGGGCTCAGAAGATGTTGGAGCGGCTCGTCGACTCGGCGCTTCAGACGTCCGGCATCGACCTCGCCGAAGCCACCAAGGGCTGGGGCGCGGCGTTCGGGGCCGCGCTTTCGCGAGCCCAGGCGCCGGAGGAAGCGCCGGTTCGAATCAACCCGGTGCGCGACCTCTTTCGTGGGGTCTCCGTCGCCTTCGATTCGAACGTCGAGCGCAGTCTGCGCCGCGCGAGCCTCGAGCGCGCATCCCTGACGACTTCCCTGGAGGACGCGCGAAAATCAGCGGACCCGGTCAAGGCGCTCCGTGAGCTCGAAGAGGCGCTCGGACCCAACCCATCCGATCTGGCACTCATGAGTCTGCTCGATGGGTACCTGAGTCGAGAGAGTTGGGAAGACATCGTGCGAACGTTCGAGTCGGCGCCCGAGGCCTTTCGAAATTATCCGATTCCGCAGCGCCGTTACGCGTTGGCGCTCTCGATGACCGGCAAGGAGGCCGCGGCGCGGACCGTGCTCAACCGGTTGGTGCGCAACGACGACGCTGACTCCGCGACCTTCGGCCTCCTCGGCCGCCTCCAGAAGCTCCAGTCGGATCGACTGCTCGCGGCGGGTGACGTCCAAGGCGCGGCCAAGGCGCGGGACCGAGCGATCGAGGCGTACCGAGAAGGGTACGAGATCGACCGCACCGAAATCTACCCGGGCATCAACGTGCCGGTGTTGCTCACTGAAAAGGGGGATACGGCTTCCCTGTCGGAGTCCAAGCGAATGGCCGAGCTCATGCTCGCCAACGCCAAACGTCGCGCCAGCACGGGCGAGGACAATTACTGGGACGCCGCCGCTTGCGCGGAGATGTGTTTCCTCTTGGGGCGCGACGACGAGGCCAAGACCTGGGTCGCCGCCGCCGCTGCCTGGCCCTCGGAGCCTTGGGAGCGTAAGAGCACCGTGCGTGACCTCGATCGCCAGATCGCCACGCGCAAGGCGCGGAGCCAGGACATCGGACCGCTCGAGGCCGCCCGCACCGAGCTATCCAAGCCCCATGCGCTCGGTCCAGGCACCGAGACTCAGCAGCAGGCCATCTTCAAGGACCCCAAGCTCTCGAGGGTCGTCGCGAGCACGTATCGGTTCGAAGCGAGCGCTCCCAAATGGCTGTCCGGCAACTATGACTTCGACGGAATCGCTCACGACGTGCGAATGACTCGACCCGACCTCGTCTATTTTTCGCGAATCCTCGCGGAGCACGAGATCGACCACGAGACCGACGTGCTCGCCGCGTCTTCGGCCATCGACCATCTGATTCGGCAGCGCTTCGGCACCAAGGCGATGGAAGATTCGCAGAGCGCCGAGCACAAGGTCTACGATCAGCGGATGCCGAACCTCGCTCGGATCATGGGTGCGACCCGAAAGGACTCCCAGACCAACGTCGCGTCGGACTGGATCGATGGTCTTGGGGACTGCCGTCAGCACGCGCCCGCCAAGATGCTGCTGTTCGAGGCCTGGAAGAACATTCAAAACAAGGAGCTCCTTCGGCAGCTCGACGTGGCCACCTCGGCAGGTGACGACCCCAAGGCTCAAGTCATTCGCAACAAGATCGAACGCCTCAACGCCTATGAGATGAGGATTCTCGACGCCCAGATCTTGGATAGTAGCTCCGGGAAGTTGATCGAGCTTCACACCCTCACCGTGCTCGTGGAGCGGCGTGCCGAGAAGCTCGGCCAGCGTATGGACGAGCTCAAGAGTGTGCACTTAGCCGACGCGTTCTATCAGGACCGATTCCCCCTCGGATATGGAGAGTTGGACATCGCGACCAGTGACTCAGGCGTGCGTTATTCGGTACGAACCGCGCTCCCCGATGGTCGAAAAATCGTGCTCGAGCCCGCGCCTTATAGCTTCGATCGCGCGGTGCGCTCCGTCGACTACGGTCAGCTCAAGTTCCGCGGGGTCGAAGTCGCGTCGCCGGGATGGGAGCGTGACATCCCCGTCGCGGGTGTCGATCTCTCCGCGCTCCATGCCTACGCGGACAAGACGTCGAAGAAGCCCGCTTGAATACGGCTCAGCTCGCCGGCGTCTCGTCCACGACTCGGTACACGTCCCCAGAAGCTCGTGACCATGCTGAAACCACAGAGGACGCGGAGAGAAGACACAGAGGACACAAAGAAGTGCTCCATCACCTGTGTGCTCTGTGGGCTTCGGCTCTGTGCTCTCTGTGGCTTCTCCCGTGGTCACGGATTTGCGGGGGCCTGTACTCAGTGAGCTCAAAGTGACGAAAGAGGACGAATTCGACATCGAGCCCCCTGTCGCGGTGAAGATCGCCCGCGTCGTCTGGCGTTTCATCGTGGACTTCGTGTCTGTCGGGACCGCCTTGTTCGGCGCGTGGATTGCTTCGTCGATCGCCGCCTACTTGAACGGGCCGATTTGGCTGGTGGCGATTGCGGGAGCGCTGTTTGGGCTGGTCTTGCCCCTGCTGCTCGAAGTCTGGCATCGCCTCGACCGCGAGCGTTACGGCGAGACGGACGAGGACCATCCCTGGGTCGGGCATCGCATCCTGAGAAATGCGTTGCTCGTGAATGTCGCATTCATCGTCGGGCTTCTGTTCTTGTATGCCCGCGGGGCCTACAACGCGGTGACGACGCGCGGCGACTGGATCATCGAGTCGTCGGCGTCCGAGCTCGCCGGGTGGGCGCGCGCTCGATTGTTCGCGCTGGTGGACAAGGCTGACTCTCTCTTCGACCGAAGCGACGACCCATACGCAGGGTTCGATGACTCGTATAAGTTCGAGCCCCTCTACGTGGGGTGGCGAGAGGAGCCGCTCCCGGCCCGAGAGGGTCCGAGGCCTGAACCTCCGACGAAGCCGACAAAGAGAGAGAGTCCGTCGACCAAGGCGACCGAAAAACCAGCCAAGCCTGCCAAGGAGTCGCCTCCTCCGAAGATTTCTCGACCTCCGTCGGAGTCACCCACGCCCAAAATCCCCGACAAACCCACGCCCTCGAGGCTCCCGGAGCGACCCACCCTCGATCAACCCGCGGAGCATCGCCGCGAAAGGCCGGCTCGCGAACCTACTCGCGAGTCCGAGGAGCCAATCCCGGAGCGCAAGAAGCCGCCCGAGTCTCCCAAGACCGAATTCCCGACCGTACCCACCGATCGAGAGCAACCCGAGGAAGTCGGTGTGGACGAAGACGGGGTCCCGCTGATCAAAATTCACGGCGACGAGGAGCCGACGATTCGCCAACGAGAGACGCCTTCGAAAGCTCAGCCGACCAAGCCTGCGGCGCCCCCGCCGCCGGTCACGCCCCTCCCTAGGCCGCGAGCCTACGTCCGGTGGCTGGCCGACGCGCGTCCGAGCCCCCTCGTCAGCTCCATGCCTCCTGAGGCCAAGGCCTCCTATGAGACGGTCGCGGCGTTCATCGCGGAGAACGAGAACGACCCTTTCGAGCGTGTGAAAGCCATTCATGACTTCGTGGCCACGACGACGCGGTACATCGTCACCGACGATCTCGACTCACTGCCAGCAAGTGATCCCGACGCCGTATTTCGCGACAAGGCGGCGGTCTGCGCGGGGTACGCGCGACTCTTTCAAGCCATGATCGAGGCAGTAGGCGGTCGGGCAGTCTACATCTCCGGGGACGCGAGGTTCAGCGACGGGAGCGTGCCCGGCACGTCGCATGCGTGGAATGCCGTCGAAATTCTGGGTCAGTGGTACCTGGTGGACGTGACCTGGGACGCCGGCCACGTCGATGGAGGTCGCTTCATCGAGAGTTACCGAACGGATCACCTCTTGGCCCCGCCGGACATTTTCGGGATGACTCACTTTCCGAGGGACGCGCGCTGGCAACTCGTCGAGGAGCCCCTCTCGCGAGGTGAATTCATGCGCCAGCCGCTCTTGCTGCCGCGGTTCTTTGCGTATGGCTTCGACCTCGTAGAGCCCTCCAGAAGTCAGACCACCGTCGAGGGATCCGTGCGAGTCGTCATCGACAACCCAAAGGGGCACTCGGTCCTGGTCGCGTTCCAAGCTCAGCCGCGGGCAGAGCAGACGCGTTGTACGCAGAATGACGAGCCCAAGCGATCGATCGCCCACTGCTATTTCCCGGGAGCCGGAACCTACCCGGTATCTGCTTTTGCCGCTTACCGGGGGCAGTCTCGGCACGAGCAAGTCGCCCGGTTCGAGATTCAGAGCCGCTGAGACGAGGCGTGGTCACGAACTTGGGGGGGTCGTACTCACTTTGGTGACCCGCATCCTGACGAGGCTCGGCGCAAAGTTGCGAGCCCGAGGCGCCGCGAGCGCGTCTAGGCTACGACACG
>CAYXDO010000002.1:40449-162914 GCA_964463485.1 uncultured Myxococcales bacterium
AACCAGGGAACCAGGGAACCAGGGAACCAGGGAACCAGGGAACCAGGGAACCAGGGAACCAGGTTACGGGCCTGGCGGACGGCAGGATCGGATGCTAACTTCGGAAGCGTGTCGTCGCTGGAAATGATCGCCCGGGCGTTGACAAAGGCCCGGGCGGCACGGCCGCTCGACGAGTTGAGCGAGGCGGCCGACGTCAGCCGTCAAACGATCGCCCTCGCCGAGGCTGGACGACCGGCCTTGACCACGGCGCAACTCGCTCGCCTTGCCGACGCTCTGCACGTGGACGTAGCTGCGCTCTACCGGGGCGAAGTGGTTCGTCGAGAGTCCCCGAGCATCTTCTTCCGGCATCAAAGCTATCACGATTTTTCGGCTGCAGACCTTCCGGTACTCGATCGTGCTCTCGAGCAGGGCCGCGCGCTGAGATACTTGTCCGATCGGCTCGCTCAACCTGCGCCTCCCGTGTTCGAACACCGCAAGGTGGGGCGGTTGCGCGGCAAGCGTGCCGCCGCTCAGGGCTATGCGCTCGCCCGAAGGGTCCGAGTCGAGATGGGGATGCCCACCGCGTGTGCTCTCGACCTTGTTCGTTTGCTAGAGGAGGTCTTCCGCGTCGCGGTCGTTCACGAGACGCTGAGCTCGGCCCGCGTCGTGGCTTCGAGCGTTCGGGTCCCCGAGGGAGCCGCCATCGTGCTGAACGCATTGGACTCGGTCCGGCTGCGCAACCCGGTCGTGGGATCCGTGCACCTTGCTCACGAGCTCTGCCATGTGCTCTTCGACCCATCGGAGGGCGGATTGAACTTCGTCTACGATCTGGATGATGATTCCGATGCGAGCGGGCTCGAGCAGCGCGCTCGCGGTTTCGCAGCGGAGTTCTTGCTCCCCTGGCAGGGGTTGTTCCAGATGGAAGGCGAACCGCAAGGCCTCGTGTCGAGGCAGGCGGCCGAGAGTCTGATTCGCCGAGTGCGAAGCCACTTCGGAACTCCCCAGACGATCACGACGAACCATCTCGTCAACCATGGTTACATCCACCCGAGCATGCGCGAGGCTTTGGCGGATATGAGTCCAGAAGTCGTAGGCGACTTCGCACCGGCGCTTCCGCCCGTTGGCGAGCCCAGTGCCGAGCTCAGGCGTTTGGTCCAGGCTGCACACGAGTGCTCTCTCATTTCCGATGGGGAGTCTCGAACCGCTCTCGGTATCGACATTCTCGAGCCGCTGCCTTGGAGCTGAGCTGAAGTGAGCGGCGGCTACCTGCTCGACGCCAACGTGCTTTCGTATTTCCTTGCCTTTGGCCACGAGGAGCTTCTGCTGGGCGACCTCGCGAAAGTCGCAAGGATCGTCATCGTGGAAGAGGTTCGGGACGAGGTCGTGAGACACCCCAGGTATGGCGCTGCTTTTGCCGAGCGGCTTCCGCGATCTCCGCTTGAAGTCGAGGGACTCGCGCTTGGCTCCAGCGAAGCCGGTCTTTACGCGCAGCTTCATCCCGATCCGAGCCGCTCCAAGGATAAAGGCGAACATGCCGCGATCGCGTGGGCTGCCCATCACGCCGACTTGGTCTTCGTAGCCAATGACAAGAACGCCATGTGGCTGGCCCTTGCAGAGCTGCATCTGCCAGGGGGGAGGCTGATCGGTGTCCGCGTCTTCATTCGTCGCATGAGCGAGCTGTTCGGAGCTTTCTCGCGTGCCGCCGCCGTGGATATCGCGAGGGCCAGCAGGGGAAAGGAACCCACTTGGTGGGCAGCTTGGCTCGCGACTCTGCCACCTACCCATTGATTTCCTGCTCCGAGCCTCCCCGTCCGTCTCCGGGAGCGGGTCCGAGCCGAGCTCTTCTTCGTCGAGCTCGAGTACGAGCTGCCGACACTCGTCCTGCGCAGCAAGGCGACAGACTTGCGGATACTCGTCCGCGCCGACTTCGTACTCGCTCGAGCGGACTCGGGTCCTGCGCTACACCGACGTCGAAGTGGGTACACCGACGTCGAAGTGAGTAGACTGGCCGCGAACCTACGGGGCGCTGCACTCGAACCTTCGTCGGTTCGTCGGGCTCGAGGCTATCTCTCGCGAGTGAATCGCGGTATGTTGCCGTGTGTCTTCTCTCATTTGCCGCTCTCGACGCTGTCGGTCCGGTGACCCTTCCGCGGAGGGGTCCGCGGAAGGGTCAGCGGGCAAGCGAGTGACGAAGACGTGGCCTCTCGCGCTCGTCCTGGCGGTTGTCGTGACGGCGTGCAGCTCCGGCGAGCAGCCACCGCTCCCTTCCGGCGAGGATGCTCGCGAAGACTCGGGTGGCGCGCTCGACGGCGGCTTCTCGGACGGTCCGAGTGACGCCGCGAGCGATGACTCGAGCGTCGGCCTCGATGCGTTCGAAACCGACGCTGCACGTGACGCGTCCGATGCCTCGACGGTCGATCGCGACGTGGCGATCGACGTCGATTTAGGTACGCCCGACGGGGGCGCGCCGATGACGGCTTTCGAGCCGGGCGTCTTCGTCTCAGTCCCCGAGGGACGCGTGGAGATCGGAGCTACGTTCGGGAGCGTGAAGGCGGCGATCGGCAACCCGACCCGCATGAGCGCGATGACGGGCTCGGTGACGCCGCGAAGTTATGAGTGGGAGCTCGCCTCGGGACCTCGGTTGGTCGTTTGGTTCGCGGATTCGGATTTATCGCAGGGAGTCGTGGGTGAGTCCGACAAAGTCCTCTGGATCGCCGCGGAGCGCGGATTCGCCGGTCGATCCTCCGAGGGAGTCGGGATCGGTTCGAGCCGCGCGGAAGTCCGCGCTGCGTACGGAGCTCCCGGGCGAAGCTCTCCCGTGGCGGACCCACCTGGAGAGATCGACGCGTGGTACACGCGAGGGTTGATCGTTGCCTACGGGACCGATGAGTTGGCGCGGACGATCACCGTGACCAGGGCTTATCAAGTCGCACCTACCGGGACCGTCGACATCGCCGCAGGGTCGGTGAGCTTTCCGCCGAGCATTCAGGGCGGCGTGCTGCGCGGGAGTCGACCGAATGATGTCCGGCAGGGCCTCGGCGCGCCCGATGGGGAGGGCAATGTCTCTCCAGGTGGCGTGCCTCTCGAGCTGTGGAGTTACGCTTTCATCGGCGTCGAGGTGTTCTTCGCGGATTTTCTCGGGATGCAGCGGGTGGCTTTCATCTCTCTCCACGCGCCCTTTGACGGTTTGACTGGCAACGGCGTGGGGATCGGTTCGACCCGAGCCGAGCTCGAGAGTCATCTCAGCGACCTAGGCTTCGACGGCGGTCGTCCGTCTTCGGCGAGTCCCGAGGTGATTTGTTACGTGAAGGATTCGACGCAGCGTGGGTTCGCCGCGACGTACTCGAACGCAAACCCTTCTCTCGTGACGACGATGAGTGTGGGATTTCCGCCGCAAGGGTGCCAGTAACCAAGAGCGGCTCCACGATTGCAGCTTGCCACGTCTTACCACTTCTATTTCCGATCTCGAATCGCCAGATACGGCGCGGCCAACGTGCTCCGGCCAACGTGCTCCGCACGATTTTGGCGTCCCATCGTGGACTCCGCGTAAGATGGAGGCGCGTGGATCCTGAGTTCCAGGCGGCTCGCTTTTTCGAAGCGATCCTGCCGCTCTTGATCGCGGATGCGGGCCCGCGGGCGAGTCAGGTCGACGCGGTCGTTCGCTTCGATCTGGTGACGGGCGAGTCTTCGCGCAGCTTTTCGGCGGATCTTCGCGAGGGTCGCGCCGACTATGGGGAGGGCCTTCGGGTCGACGCCGACCTGGTGATGACCGTTGACGAGAACCTGGTGCTGCCGTTGCTGCTGGGGGAGCTCGACGTCGAGCTCGCGATGGAGAGCGGCCTGTTGGCGGTGAGCGGGAACCTCGAGGTGCTCGAGCGATGGTCGCGTTTGTTCGGCGACTCGTTTCGAGGTCTTGGGACCCTCATCGCGTCCCGCTCGGCTCCTCGTACGTCGCGCGGCGAGCCATGATCTCCGGTGCTTTGGAGCGCCCTTTCGGGTATGAGGAGATCGTGTGATGAAGGCTCGCGCTGCGCTTTCGCCTGCGGCTCTGTCGAAGAACCTGGAGAGCGTCGGAGACGCGCACCTCGCCGATCTGCGCGTTCGGATCTCCAAGCAGACGACCCAACCCTTTTTGGCTGGGGTGAAGGACGCCGTTCAGAAGTCAGGCTACACGCCCTCGAAGATTCCGCTCGGTGAGCTTCGTGCCATCGTGGCCAAGGAGCTCCTTGCGATTCAGAAGGCCTCGACGTCACAAAAGGCGATCGACCTGGATGGAGTGTCGAGGAATTTCGGGTCTTTCGCCGCCAAGGTGCTCCGGCGATTGCAGACTGAAGTTGCAACGACGAGCGGCGAGCGCTACGCCCACAATGACAAGAGCACGAGCCGCGCGGCGCGGGTCGCCTCCGACACGCCGGCCGCGAAGATTCCGGGGGGCCTCAAAGCCCTCGTCGCCTATTTTCCCGACAACGCCGGTAAGTTGCCTGCCGAAACCGGCAAGAGACTTCCTCATGGCTTCACCGTGGCGCAGGCGCGGTGGTTCCATCGTGAGTATTGGGGCGCGCCCGCGTACACCGACATCAACGACGTGCTGGCAAAAGCGCAGAAGGACCCTCTCTTCTCCGATCGCGGCAAGATCGAGCTATGGCAGGTTCAGAACCTGTTCAAGGAGTTTCCGGACAGCTTTCCCTGGCGATTTCCGACTCTCAACGCGGTGAAGGGCTCTCATGCTTTCGTCGAGAAGATGCTCTCTGCGGAAAAAGGCGCTTCTCGGAATGAAGTCGTCGCCAGCTTGCGCAAAGAGAATCCCAACTTCCCTGATTCGACCGCCATCAACAACTACATGCGCGGTCCGTGGCAGAAGAACCCAGAGCTCTTTCCATTCCTGGCCGGGTTCCCGAAAGACGCTGACGGCCGTGTCATCATCGAAGCGCAGGGAGAGGTCGACATTTTTGCGACCGACAAGCTCGGGCGACCGGTCTTGTCCGCCGCGCTCGCGGCTCGAGTCGAGGAGCTCACGAGAGACCCGCGCGTTCGATATGACTTCAAGCCCGAGGACTTCGTGGCTTTGGTCAAGGCCGAGACCGGCTGCGAAGGGTTCACTTGGGCCACCTTCCTGAACCTCCGAAAGAAGTCCGTCGCGGAATCGAAGGACAAGACGAGTGAGTGGAAGACTTTTCCGACCTGGCCGGAAGTCACGCAGGCGGCGCTCATGTCGCTGGCTGAGAAGGTGGCCGAGCTTCGGGCGCGACCCGGAAACGAAGGTCTGGATCAAGCGAGGGTCCTCGAGATCCTCAATTCCGAAGTGGAGGGCAGGCCGTTCACTGCCAATCAGCTCTCCTATGTCGCTCGAAAATCGGACGGCGTGATCGCACCGTTCATTCCAGCCAAGAAGGAAGCGACCGAGAAGGAGGCCCTCGAGCTGCTGGAGAGAGTGACTCAGCTTCAGGGCAAGGATCCCAAGCTGAGTCGGGAGAAGGCCGCCGCAAAGCTCGGTTACGAACCCAGCAGGGCTCAGTACCTGATGAAGGTGGCCCACGCGCTCGAGCCGGAAGCCTTCGGGAGCCTCGGTCGCGACTATGCAGCCTACACAACCGAAGACGACGAGATGCTGCGAAAGGCCATGGATCGGCTCCCGATCGGCGCCGAGCCGGCCGCGCTCTACGAATTGCTCGAGAAGCAGTTTCCCAAATTCGTCGAACGACACTCCTCCCGAGAGCCGAAGCGAATCGCCAAGGTCGTACGTCAACGCCTAGGGATCGAGAGTTGGCTGGAGGGTCAACACAACCGCCTGGCGAAGCTGCTCGCGGCCACGACCAAGTCGGCCCCCAAGGACAGCTCCTTCGCCCAAATCATGACCTTGGCCCGAGAGACTCATCCCATCGAGCTCTCGGACGACGGCATTCGTAACGCCCAGTACCGCTGGAAGCGGGAGCCGCAGAATTTTCCCGAGATCGCCAAGCTGCTCGATGAGCACTCCCGGTTCCCTTGGGACAAGCTCGAGAGTCGGGCGCCTTCCGCGAGCGCCATCGCGACTCGGTTCGGCGCTCACTTCGCCGAGTCCAAGAAGCCCCCCGCGATCGCGGCTGGTGAGACGGAGCATGGGTTCAACGCGGCCCAAGCCAAGGCGCTTCACCGAGCCTTTTGGAGCCTCCCCCCCGACGCCTCCGTCACCGATCTCGTCCGGGCGGCCGCCGAGGACGATAACTTCAAGGTCGTACCCTCGGAGCGCCAGGTGGAGAAGCTCATGCGAGATCACCGCGAGAGCTTCCCGTTCGACGTGAGTCGGAGAAATCAGGCGGTCTGGGCGATGGTCTTCGTCGAGGGCGTCACCAAGGCCAAGAAGGGAACGGCCCTCACCGACGTCGTCAGGCTACTCAAGGACCAGCATCCCGGATTTCCAGACTACGGATACTTTCAACAGGCAAACAATACTGTCTGGAAAAACAACCCAGAGCGCTTCCCGTTCTTGGCTGACCTTCCCAGGCGCAAGAACGGCAAGGACGGGACGTACGAGCTCGGCGCCCAGGGTGAGGTCACCGGCTTTCTCACACCGAACGGTAAGGTCGTGATCAACGAGGCCCTCGCCAAGGCCGTCGGGAAACTTTGCCGAGATGAACGCATTCGCTATGACTGGATCACCTTCGATCCCCTTCTCGCCTTCATCGGCAAAGAGCTCGGGATTCCGATGGACGAGAACGTCTGGCGGCAGCTCAAGGAAAAGTTCGGCGACGAAGTCCCGCGACGACCGGATATTCGCCAAACCGCCCGCGCCAACCTCGCCAAGGAGATTCAAAAAATCACCTCGGACCCAGCCATAGGGATCAAGAGCGTCGCCCAGCTCTGCGAGTACCTCCACTCCGAGCGTCGCTACCCGGAGTGGGACGCTGGCTTCGTCGCCAAGCTTCGAGCCGACTTCGGGGAGAAAATGGTCCCGAGTTACTCTGGCGCGGTTCGGTCGCAAATCTTGGAGAACGCCGAGAAGCTCAAGGACGCGTTCGCAAAGAAGACGAAGGGCGAGAGCCTCGACGAGATCGGCAAGAAGCTCGGCTTCGAGCGCCACCAGACTCGCTACCTCGTCACCGTCGCGGAGAAGGAATGGCCCGGGGTCATCACGACGGCCAACAAGCAGCCGTTCAATGATACGGACCGCAAGCAACTCCGCGCGGCCTTGGACCACGCCCCGATCGGTTCGACCGCGGAGATGGTCTTGGCGATCCTGAAGACGGAGAGTCCCGAGTTTCTGAATCGTCACACGATCACCACGGATGGGGGGCTGATCCGCGCCATGGAGCGCGAGCTCGGGATCGATGGCTTCCTGGAGCACGAGCAGAGTCGCCTGAAATCCGCCGTGATCGACTTGCTCGGGAAGTCCCCGAAGGGAACGACTCAGGAAGAGTTTCATCGAATTCTTCGCGACGATTACGGCTCGATCTACTCGGCTGGTCACGCGATGAGGTTGGTCCGGGGCTGGGCAGATGAGCCTTCCGTGAAGAAGGCGATGGGTCCCGAGGGTCGGTTCCCTTGGGAGCTCGGAAAGGTCAAGTTCACGCCCGAGCTCGCGGAGCGAGTCATCGCGACGATTCGACAGAATCCTGGAATGCTCCTCGACGACTACGTTCGGATTCTGAAATCGGATCCGGAGTTCCGCGCCGAGAATCCGACGTTCGACGAGGCCACGATCCGAAACCTCCGGGCTAAATTCCCCGAGGTGCCGTACGTCAACGACACCAAGGCGATCGCCGAACGGGCCAAGAGAGACAACGCCGAGGTCCGAACCCTCGCCGTTCGAATTCAGAAAGAAGCTGCGAAGTTCGACGATCCGGCAGGGTTGACGCCTGGGTTCTTTGCCCAACGGTTGGACGTCGACGCGCACGAGGTGAGTCGGGCGATTCGTCGATATCCACAAATGTTCCCGTGGAGCGGCCTTGGAGCGGCGGGCAACACCGACCTCGCGCTCGCGGCTCGGGTCGGTTACGAAATCGAGCGGGCCCCGCTCGGGCTTCACGCTGAAGCGCTGGTAGACAAGCTTCGCAAAGATCCCGACTTCAAGTCGGTCTACCCGTCGTTCAACGTCAGCACCCTCGCGGAGCTCCGGCGTGATTATGGGCACCTCGTGCCGTCGCTGGCCGAACGGGAGCGGATCCTCGGCTCGCGGATGCTCGTGAGCGCGATCCTCGGCGCCAAGAAGGGGACGCCCTTCTCGGACATCCTGCGGCCGTTGCAGCTCAAGCACCCCGACGTCTTCAGGGAGTCGAGGAAGGAGCACTACGTCGAGATGTGGAGCGCGGAGCCGTCCTCATTTCCCTTCGCGGAAGCGCTGAAGTCGAGGAGCGGCGAGCTCCAACTCAACGGCCACGGAAAATCGGCGCTCCCGGAAGACACGGCGCGTACCGAGGCCAGTCGGCTGGCTCGCGAAATTCCCGAAATTCCCGAGAGGCTCGAGGTGCTCGACCGACTGATCGAGGGCCTCTCCAAGCGCCAGCTCGAGAATTTCGAGATGGTGGCCGTACAACACATGTTCGGCTCGCAGGTCCCGGTCTTCGAGGCGCTGAAAAAATTGGGGCTCAAACAAGATCGAGCCACCGTCGTCGGCGTGCCCTATACTTCGAACCGCAGCGTCATCGGCGTCTTGCGGGACAAGGGTTGGGACGTGCGGCGAGTCGGGTTGGACCTCGACGCGTGGAAGGAGGAGATCCGCGCGGCCATCTACGAGCGCCTCAACGCCGCGCTCGAGAGCGACCGCAGAGTGCTCGTGATGGACGACGGCGGGATGGTCGCACACCTCATCGACGAGGATCCGTTCCTCAAGGGTCATGCCGATCAGTTCTCGATCGTCGAGCAGACGCGGCGCGGCATCACCGTGGCTGAGGAGGGGACCCTCAATACGGCCCTCGTGAACGTCGCGCAGAGCCTCACCAAGGTCTTCGTCGAGGGTCCGATGATCGGCAGCGACCTGTCCGAGAAGCTCGTCACGCGGCTTGGAAGGCTTGGTGTCAAGTCGCTCAAGGGCAAGAAGGTGGGTGTGATCGGTGCTGGCGCAATCGGTTCGCCGTTGGCGCAAGACCTCAAGAAGCTGGGAGCGAAAGTCACCGTGAGAGACCTCGACCTGTCGAAGCTCAGCCCGGCTGACCGGAAAGTCAGCGAGGAGCAATTCTTTGCGAGTCAGGACATCATCCTCGGCGCCACCGGTCGTGAGTCGATGAACGCGGCCCAGTTGGCCATGATTCCAAGTGGGACCATCATCGGAAGCTGCTCGTCCAAGCTCGTGGAGATCGACGTCGGGACGTTGGGTGCGAAGGCGAAGAAGGGGAAGGGCACGGAAGTCATCGATGACGAGAGCTTTCCGCCGACGCTTCGGTACCACCTTGCGGGTGGCAAGACGCTCGACGTGTTGGCGCAAGGTTTTCCGCTAAATTTCGACGGGTCCGTGGACACGATCGCGCCGGAGCAAATTCAGGTGACTCGAGCGATGATGATGCTCGGGTTGTTGCAGGCGTCGAGCTCGAAGGTTCCGGAGATTCAGAAGCTCTCGCTGGCGAGCCAACTCAGGTTGCTCGAGTTCTTCGAGGGCGTGGATACGGTCCAGAAGAACACAGCGGTCCTGAATGCGGTCAAGAAGACGATCGTGATGCTGAAGCAGGATCTCGCCAAGAGTACGGCGCAGTCGGAGCCGCGAAGATCGAATCGAGCCGTCGACGCAGCCTGATACACCTCAGGAACCCAAGCCGGCTCTCGATGAGTGAGACAATGGCTCGCTAGCCAGCCAGTAGCATCGAAATTCGGCGCGGCTCTGCGAGGACTTCGTGCCCGTGCCCGTGCCCGTGCCCGATCCTAATCCTGCCTCGATCCTAATCCTGCCTCGATCCCGATCCTAATCCTGCCCCGATCCTAATCCTGCCTCCAGCCCGATCGAGATAGCCGCAGGCAAGATGCCTGCGTGTCCCAGGGGTCCGAGTCGGGCTACCCAATGAGAACGTGGTGGAGCTCCTCTTCGTGGGCGTATTGGGCTACGAAATCGATCTCCTGTTTGGAAATTTTTCGGGAAATCTCGGGAATTGCTTGCGCGTCGTGGAGTGGCTCGTAGCTCGTCATGATGCGGACGGGGATCCCTCGGTCGATCGACGCGACGAAGGCGAGGACTTTGGTCGCTTCCTCGGCGCCTCCAGGCATGAGGAGATGTCGCACCAATAGGCCGCCGCCTTCGAGGGACTTTCGGCCGGGCTTTCGTGTGAGCTTGCCGACTTGGCGGTACATCTCCCTGATCGCGGCTTCCATCCTTTTCGGGTAGGTGGCAGGCAACCCTATCCATCTCGAGAATTCCGGCGTTACGAACTTCACGTCGGGCAGGTATACGTCCACCAACCCGTCCAAGAGCTCGAGGTCGGCCACGGTGTCCTCGCCCTCACTCTTGTGAATGATTGGAAGGCCGAAGCCTTCGGTATCCGCGAGCCAGGTGGCTTCGACAAGGGTCGCGGTGAACGCGGTCGGAGATAGCCACTGGACGTTGTCCGCGCCGGCTTTCTCCAAAGCGAGCATTCTCGCGGCGATTCCGGCGGCGTCGAGCTTCTCTTCGTCGAACCCACGATACTGGCAGAAATGACAACCCTTGCGGCAAACGAAATAGATGACACCGGTCCGCCCGAAGATCGCTTCGTCGGTCCGGTTGATGGCGGTCATGAAATACGGCGCCAGTCCCGAGCGCCCTTCCCCAATCAGTCGCCTGACGCGGTCCTCCAGCACGCCGCCTCCGAAGGTGTCGCGATGACGAGGGCGCCTTCGAGTGGTCACGCCCAGAGTCTGAAAGAACTCACCTTGGATCGCACTCGGCTCGAGGACCATGTCCACGGCTTCTGCGCCAAAGGTCTCGATCAGTCGTGGGATGAGCTTCTCGGGAATGTCCGAGAAACTCACCTTGCCCGTCCCAGGGTCCTCTACCACCGAGATCGAGACAGGCTCCTTCGCCAGATCGACGAGCGGGAGCTTCGGCCTACGCATCGGCAGCTACCCGTGGACCGCGGGCATTCTGCCAGCAGGCCCGTGCCCCGAGCTTGCTTCGAGGGTCACAGGCGACAGCCCCCTCGGTCTGACTGAGCACTGGGAGTTGGCAGGAGTCAGAGGCGTCGGACCCACGCGTGGTCACTTGGGAGCGATCGAGTACTGTCTTGGGGTGAAAGCGATGGGCTCTCCGGCGATGACCTTTTCGCGGTCCTTTTTCGTGAGCTTCTTGCTCCATTCGATCTGATACCCATCGGCCGGATGCTCTTGCGCGACCGCGAAGAGCTCCTCGAACAAACCGTCCACATACCGCTCGAACGCGGCGGAGGCTCCGACATCGCCGTAGGCCGTGGCGAGCGCCTGACGAAGCTCGGGGCCGATCGTCACCTTGACTCCGTTTTGAGCTCCGTCTTGCTGCCTCAGCCGGAAGGCAAGTCGGTCCTCGAGGAACCTGATGCCTGCGTCGGCCGGGAGTTGTCCGACGGAGATGGTCTTGGTGGCGAAGGTGGCGAGCTTTGGGTCGGCCTTCAACAAATAATCGAGCTCCTCGGGGGCGCCGTTCCACCGCATGAGGAAGACCGTATTCGCCAAGTTGACTTCGTGCATCTCGCTCGAGATCCCGTTTTCCTTGGCGTACGTATTCACCTTTCCCGACGTACCCATTTCCCTGAGTCGACCGAGCCAGTCGAGCTGGATGGCCTGCTGCTCTTCTGGATCCTTGGACGCTCCTACGGCCTCGAGGTTTCGCAAGAGTACGAGCGCTTGGGACGCTGGGGTGTCTCGGGCGGCGCCCAACCTACTCTTCGAGAGGAGCGCGTCGGCTTGAGTGGGTACACCTTTGATGTTTCCGTAGACGCCCGGGAAGCCCGCGTCGCCGAGATCCTCTCGTCCAAGGTCGAGCGGTTTTTTCGAGATCATCTCGGTGGTCGCGTCGAACATGACGTCGGCGGCGGAGTGGGGCGGACCGGCGACGATGATGACGGCGGGCTTTGCGCTCGGCATCAGTGCGGCGGCGAGGAGATCGGCGAGCGTTCGCACTTCCTTCGGGCCGACGTCATACCCATCGAGCGCGGCGGCGAGCTGAGCACGGCGGAGCTCCTTGCTCTTCTCGAAGCGGGTGGATCCGGCCTGTACGCCCTCTGGGTTGGTCGCGGGTTTGGACTCTCCGAGCTCGTCGCCGAAGAGGGAGTCGAGCTCGGATTCTTTCTGTTCGGAGAGCTTCACGTAGAGGTTTCTGAGTTGGGACGCATAGGCGTCTGGGGCGCCTTCGGGCAACGCGTCGATCGCCGATTCGGCCCAGCTCGCGGTGGGCTTTTCGGGGAGCGCCATACCCAGCTCGGCCAGGTACGATCCGAGCCCATCGAGCTCGCCCTCCTGGGCTTTGGCCTCGGCTTTGGCCGGAGCGGTCTCGGGTTTGGGCTTTTTGACTTCGGGTCGCGAGGGAACCAGGCCGAGCGAGAGGGCGGCGCCGATCAACCCCGAATCGATGACCGAGCTCTGAAGGTTGCGCCACTCGCTGAGTGCGTTCGCGACAGTCTCTGCGGGTACGGTGTGATCGACCCAGCGATCGAGCAGCTTGTGGACGACCTCCTTGAGTTGCGGAGTGAGCTCCACGAACGATTTTCCAGCGCGGTCGCCTACGGGCACGGGTCGGACCGCCAAGTCTTCACCCAGAACGATCTCGGCCAGAGCGAAGCCGAGGTCGACGGAGGTGTAGAAGGCGCTGCCGACGTCGGCGTCCTTGCCGGCGGAGAACAGGTGCAGCTCGATGGGTTGGGTGGGCGTGCCGACTTTGGTGTCGGGGCCGAGCTCGATCCCATCGACCACGAAGTCACGCCATTTTCCCAAATCCCCGAGGTCGAGGGCTTCGGGGGACTCGCTGACCTTGACTGACTTCGACGCCTCGCGCTTCTTGTCGACGAGCTCGGCGTCGATGGACTCGAGTCCGACCTTTTTGGCGGCCGAGTCCTTCACGAGCAGGTGAAGGCGCTGTTGATCGTCCGCGATGAGGACGTGAGCCCCTGGTTTTTCGAGGTCTGCTTCCTTCATCCCGGCCTGAGAGAGCTGGGATCGAATTCGTTTGACGAGATCACTCATGGCTCAGCTCGCCCTGCCTCCGACCTTGAAGGTCTGAGCGGGCTTCCTTTCCTCGCGGGCCTCGGTGTTGGTGAAGACGGTGTGGCTCGATCCGGTGGGGAGCTTTTCTCCGCCTTTGGCGTCGAGTCCTGCGGCGCGGAAAGCCGATCTCATCTTGGCGCTCTGGGCTCCGAATTTGTCGGCGTCCTCGGCGAGCGCGGTCTTTTGGGCGGCCATGGCCTTGGTGAGGAAGTTCTCGTAGGCCGACTTTGCCTTGGAGTTTTTCCACTCGCCGGTTTCGTCGAAGAGGATATCCTCGAGCCCGACCGTATACGACTTGTTGCCCAACCCATCGTCGACTTCGAAGATCATCATTCGAGCGCCGTCCAGGGCGGCGCACTCGAGATCTTCGACGAGCTTCATGTTGTTGTGGCTTTCGACCTCGCCATCTTCGATGTGAACGGTCTCGGCACCCGGAGCAGGCTTCCAGTCGCCGAGGTGAATCGCGGAGTAGTCGGCCACGCCGGCCTTGAGCTTGTTCTCGAGGTCACCGGTGGCTTTCACCTCGACGGTGTCCTGGTAGCGAGCGGACTCGATCACCGAGGCTGGTTTTTTGACGTCGAGGCTCGATTTCACGACGTCCGCGTGACCGCAGGAAATTTGTGACTTCTGCGCGGCCAGCGACGAGATCGCCTGGTTGATGAGCTCTTGGCACATCGTGAGCTGCTGAGTTCGGGTGTCGACGTAGACTCGTGACGACATTGTGGTCTCCGGTCAGATGCGCACGCCGAAACGGCGCAGCAAATTTCGAGTGAGATAACCCATGAGGCCTTCGTTTTCGTTGGCCTGCCCGGCCGGCAGACCTACTCGGGCCTGCCAATCCTGAGCTAGATTCGTGGACCAGCCATTGCCAGACAGGCGCGCCGCTCGCTCGAACCCGTCGAGCACGCGGCGGTCCGGAGCTTGACCGATCGCCTGGGAGGCCGCCACATATCGTGCGGCGAGCTGGGCGATGTCCTCGAACTTGTCGAAGCGCCGGGCCTGACCCATGGCTCGTTCGAGCGCTCGGGAAGTGGCGACTACGAGCATTTGCTGGAGCAACGCGTCGAGGTACTTGCCGGCGGCAGGATCTCGGGGCGTGGCCGCGATCAGCGCGAACACGAGGTTTGGGTCGAACGAGCCGGCGCCGGTGCCGAGCGCCTTGATCGCGGAGTTGAACTGAGTTTCCACGCGTTTGAGCGTGGCGTCGATCGCGTCGCGTTCGGCGATGGCGGTCTTTGCGGCCTGCTCGAGTTTCTTTCCGGCATCCTTCAGCGTTCCGATCGTGGCGTTTTGGGACTCGATCTTCGCGTTGGCTTTGCCGAGGTCCGACTGCAAGATCCCAATCGTCTTTTGGGCCAGATCGTTGAGTCGTTTCAGATCTTCGATCTCCCAGACCGCTCGTTCGTTGAGCCACTTCAGGTCGCCGATGTGGCCTTCCGCTGCATCGAGAGTTCCATGGGTCTTTCGGTTTTCTTCGACCAGCGCTCTGATTTTCTTTTCGTCCGCGAAAGCGCCGAGCTGATACTCGGCCACGATGGCGCGCAGTCGGTCGAGCTCCTTGGACTCTGCCTTGGCGCGCTCCAATTTCGGGGAGATTTTCGACTTTTTGAGCTGGCGCGTGCCCGCGTCGAAGATCGCGAAGGCCGAGCCGCCCAGACCCACGAGCGAGCTCGAGCGGCCCAACATCCAATCGTCCCGAAGCTTCGCTCGTTCCTTGGAGGTGAGGCCCTTGGCGAGGTCGACGCGGATCCTCGGTGTGAGCTCCCCGTCGACCGCGGCAAAGTGAATCTTGGGGCTGATTTCCTGAATGGCTCGTGTTTCGACGTCTTCGGCCTTGACTCCGTTGGCGAACAAATCGCGAAAAAACGCTTTCGAAGCGTCCGAGAGCTCGACGTCGGCGTCTTCGAGACCAAACGCGGCTTCGAGGTGATTCTCGAGTCCTTGCCGAATGGCCGAGACGGCGCCGTCGGCGGACGTCTTTCCGAGGTCGATGACTTTGGCGGAGACGCGGCTCCAAAGCTCCGGAGGAAGGGAGGCTTCGAGCTCGGACACCGTCTGAGTGGTTCGAAGCAAGAGAACGCCGCCCGCCAGCTCGAGCTTCGTCCCCAACGCCTTCTTGGGGTCATTGGGGTCGTAGCCTTTGAACCACCCGTCTCGTTCCGCGTCGGAGACGAAGGTCCAGAACGACCGCACGGCCGCCGCTCGGTCTTCGGCTTTGGTGCAGCTCTTTCCGACGCCCTCGAGGCCGTGGATCGCGGCCGTGAATCGCCCAGACTTTGGCGCTTCGTGAACCAACACACCCTTGGCGATTCCAGGCTCGTCGGCCGGGGAGCCAACCAGGATACCCACGGGGTCCGAGTTTCGGAGGTCCGTGCTCGCCTGAATGGAGATCACAGACTCACCGAGCAGGGCTTTGGACCGGTTGAAGACCGTCTCGATGGAGCCGCTCGATCCGCCGGCGAGCACGATCACGGAAGGCTTGGTGCTCGGGATATTCAATGCCGCCGTGAGTTTGTGCGCGAGGGTAGCGAGCGCGGCGCCGTCGAGCGACGTGCCTTCGCGAAGGTGACTCAGGAGCTCGTTGACCTTCTTCTCTGCGGTCTTGTTCGCGAGGGGCTTCTGGGCGAGGTCGTCGCCGAAGAGCTCGGCCTCGAGCTGCGCGTCGATCTGCTCTCGCAGGTCTCGGAGACGTCCGACCTCTTCGGGCTCGAGCTTCGATCCATACCCATCGATCAGCCGATCCACCAAGGCCAGGGTGGGGGAGCGCGTCGATGCGAAGCCCGCTCCGAACGCCAAATCGAGCGCGGCGTCGACGTCCTCCTTGCCGACTTCTTCACCTTTGATGAGTTGCTTCAGAGCCGACGCCTCGGTCATCCGACCGGCGCCCTCGAGGATCTCCTCGGCGAGCTTCACGAGGTTGGCAGGAAAGCCGGCCGGATCGAGCGCTTCGGCGCCGAGGAGCTTCTGCAGCACCAGACGAGCTCCCGACATGACCAGGGGCGAGTCGGACGGGCCGGCCGCGACGGTCGCGGCTTTGCCGAGAGACATCGTGAGGCTTCGGACCGCGCCCGCGGTCACTCCATCGTCGCTCGAGACCTTCTCGAGCGCTTCTTCGATCACCGACTCGTGGACCACTTCCGGAACGGTCCGCCCCAAGACGAGGGACATGAACTCACGCTCGGTCTTCGTCAGCTTCTTGGTCTTGGTGTCGCGCCCGTCTTCCTCGGCGTTGGGGCGCAAGGCCATCCCGCCCTCGGCCGCGAGGTCGAGCAGCAGGGGGAAGTCTTCGGCGAACCAACTGTCCTCGAAGCCGAGCGGTGACCAATAGCCGCCCGCCTTCGTCGTACCTTGGAAGCCGATCTCGGCGAGGGCTTTGGGTTCGTCGGCCTTCTGCGCCTTCTTCTTGTAGCGCAACGGGCTCAGCACGAATTCGTGAAACTTGCCGATCCCGTCGACCTCGAGGGTGCGGCCCTTCTTGACCTCGTCGAGTACGTTGCCGGGATTGTCGATCGGGGCAACTCGGATCTTTTCGGGCGTCTCGAACCCATCGCGAGCCGGTACCCACAGGCTCACTTCACCGTCGCCCTCCGAATACAAAATTCGAGAGCCAGGCGCTTCGGAGAACTCTTCGACCAAGCTCTGGATGTCGGCGCCAGGCTCGATGGCCCGTCGCTTGAGCTCGGCTACGATGTTGGGGCGCAAATGATCGAGCTTGGTCATGACGATATCAACTCACGAAGTCCCAATAGGGGATGCGAACGAAATCGCGGTCGAGCCCTTCCAGGCTCGCTGCGTCGCTCAAAACGACGATCATGGTTTGATCCCCGCGTCGGGATCGCGGCGCGTGCCCGGCGAACGAGACCTCCAGCGAACGATCGACACCCGCTCGAATCAACTCGTACAGGGCGCGCGGAGCCCTTCGCTGGGCCACGATGATCAACACCTCGGCGCCCATCGCGGCGATCAGGGCCTCGGCGGCGTCTTCGCCAGAAGACC
Organism: uncultured Myxococcales bacterium; assembly: GCA_964463485.1. GTDB lineage: Bacteria > Myxococcota > Kuafuiibacteriia > Kuafuiibacteriales > Kuafuiibacteriaceae > CAYXDO01. The sequence goes on from CAYXDO010000002.1 coordinate 57,538, forward strand.
TCCGTAGGTCGACGAGCGACCAACCCGGTTGGTCGCGCAGGCGCGCCAGGGCCGGATCGAGCCGACGTGCCTCGGGCTCCACCAACCCGAGCCCTGCCACGGTGTGCAGAGGGCCCACGTCATCGACCAGCGATTGCACCCGGTCTCGGAGCTCGTCCCGATGCGACAGACCCATCGCGGGGCGGACGATCGCCCCATTTACCTGGGCTGCCAATTAGGTGTTTCACTCTATCCAAATGGCGGCCTATGTGGGAGCTTTCGTGGAGTCCCGACCACGCGGGTGAGGAGTCTCCTCTACGAATGAAGGCGGTAGGCGCGCAGATCTCGCGCAGATCTCGCGCCGTGGCGGGTGGCACACAAGCTGCGTTCAGCGCCACGTCATGAGCGCAGTCGACGTTACGGACCTTCGCATGGACTTTCGTACGGACTTTCGCACGGAGTCGGAGCCGCGTTGCCCGGCGCGTACGGACGAGATCACGAAGATGTTCCGCGCGGCCCTGGGGGCCCGGGCGCAGGCTCAGATCGTCGATGAAGCGGTCGCCGATCCGACGACGCGAGTGGCGAGGGTCGTGCGTACGCCCGCCGAGACACCGGAGCAGCTGCTGCGGCGGAGTCGTCGAGAGCACCGGACGGGGTCGTATTACGTGCTGTCGCGCGACTGAGTAGGGCGGATGAGTTACGCAGCTCTTGTCCGGATCGCCATTGCCGCCCGAAGCGCGGTACAGGAGCGAGGTGACGCTGTCTTGGTCGTGGCTGGTGCTCGTGATGTTCGTGGCCTGCGGGGGTTCCGACCCCGAACCTGAGCCGTTTGCTGTCGAGTCCGTTTGGATCGGCGGGGGCAAGGACGATGGTTCGGCGGGCTTCATCGAAGTGCGACAGGGGGGGGCGGTCCCTTTGGTGGCCGGGCTTCAGGGCGGCTTTCACATCTATGTGAACGCTCGCTTGCGCGCCACGGGAGAGGCCCCGAGCTCGCTGGTCTTCGAGCGGTCGGCTCGGGTGGATGCCTCGGGCGACTTGTTGTCGCGCGGCAAGCAGCGCATCGAGCTTTTGCCCGGGCCGGACGGAGCGCTCGAGACCGGGCGGTCCCAGCTGCTGATTTTGTGTCCCACACCTGCGGGGGTAGCGGCCTCGGGGGTGCCGGTGCGGGTTCGTGTCGATGTCACGACGGCGGACACGGAACAATCCTTGGGCTCGGCCGAGCTGTTGGTGGCGCCCACGTGCCCGGGAGACGGACTCGCTGAGTATTGCGAAGACATCTGCGGGGGTTGACGCGCTTGGCTCTTTTGCGCCCTCGGAGTAGAGAGCGGCATGGGTTTTCAATGGATCGGTCGGGCGCAGTCCGACGAGCGAAGGAGCGCGGAGGCCGCGCTCGAGATGAATCGGCGTGAGGTGAGGCAGCGGGCGACGCTTCTGAGACACTTGGGATACAAACGATCTCACGTCTCTCACATGCTCGCGGAGAACTTCAAGTGGGAGTACGAGCTGCTCGGCCGGCCGGCGGTCCTGGACGACGTCGATCGGATCGTTTTGGAAGTCTACGGGCGGAGCGAGTCGTGATGACTCGGATCGAGAGTTTCGTCGATGGTCGGTGGGTGAGCGGGCGATCGGGTCTCTTGCCGGTGCGCAATCCTGCGTCTGGGGAAGTTGTGGCTGAGGTCGCGCTTTCGACGGCGGAGGACGTGGCGATCGCGGTGGAGGCCGCGAAAGTCGCTTTCAAGGAGTGGCGGCGAACGCCTGCGGGAGAGCGGATTCAGTATTTGTTCAAGTTCAAGAACCTCCTCGAGGAGAGCTTCGAGGAGATCGCCAAGACCATCACGCTCGAGTGTGGCAAGACTTTGGAAGAAGCGCGGGCCGAGCTACGGCGCGGGATCGAGAACGTCGAGGTCGCCTGCGGGATCCCGTTGATGGCGCAGGGGTACAACAACGAGGACATCGCGCGGGGGATCGACGAGCTCATGATTCGTCAGCCTGTTGGTGTCGTCGCGGCCATCACGCCTTTCAATTTTCCGGGGATGATTCCGTTGTGGTTCCTTCCGTACGGCATCGCGACGGGCAATTGTTTCATCTTGAAGCCGAGCGAGCGGGTGCCCATGACCGCCTTCAAGCTCGTGTCGTTGCTCGAGAGGACGGGACTGCCGAAGGGTGTGATTCAGCTCGTTCACGGGCAGAAGCCGGCGGTCGACGCACTTTTGTCGCACCCAGGTGTGCGGGCGGTGAGCTTCGTGGGTTCGACGGCGGTGGCTCGATATATCTACTCGGAGGCCGCGCGGTATGGAAAGCGGGCGCAGTGCCAGGGGGGCGCGAAGAATCCGGTCATCGTGTTGCCCGACGCCGACATGGAGACCACGACGAAGATCATCGCAGACTCGGCGTTTGGCTGTGCCGGACAGCGTTGCTTGGCGGCGTCGATCGCGGTGACGGTGGGAGGGGCCCGCGAGCCCTTCACTCAGGCGATGGTCGACCTGGCGAGTCGCCGCACGGTGGGTTTTGGGCTCGAAGCGGGTGTGGAGATGGGTCCGGTGATTACGCCGGAGAGTCGCCAGCGGATTCTCGGCCTCGTCGAACGCGGCGTGAGCGAGGGTGCGAAGCTTCTGGTCGATGGTCGCGACCGGGTCGTCAAGGGGTTCGAATCAGGAAACTTCGTCGGGCCTACGATCATGGAATCGGTCGATCCGAGATCGGAGGTCGGACGCACCGAGGTTTTCGGGCCGGTGCTGAGTATGATCCACGTCAATCGGGTCGAGGACGCGATCGCGCTGGTGAACGAGGGAGCCTACGGCAACATGGCCTGCCTATTTACGACGAGCGGTGCGTCGGCCCGTCGATTCCGGTACGAAGCGGAGGTCGGAAACATCGGAATCAACGTCGGCGTGGCGGCTCCGATGGCGTTCTTTCCGTTCTCTGGATGGAAGGAGTCGTTCTTTGGCGACTTACACGCTCAGGGTTGGGACGCGATCGAGTTTTATACGGAAAAGAAGGTCGTCGTGGAGCGCTGGCCCAAGGAGTGGACTCGGAAGTTCTGAGCTCCGTCTCGCGCTTCGGGTGAAGCAAAATGGCCTGGACATCGCTCCGCGAGACTCTCTACACTCAGCAAATGAACGTCCCGAATCGCATGGGCCGCGGGCCCTTCACGGTCAACCAGGTCGAACCCGGCGACCGCTACGAGCTCAGCGAAGGGCACGCCATCTACTGCGCACCTGCGGGCGGCGATCACGCCAAAGCGAGCTCGATCGGGGCGCTGGTGATCGACTCCGATCCCGCCGTCGAATCGACGGGGATTGACGCTGGGTACGCCTTCGCGACGGACACGATGCGAGCTCCCGACATTTCGGTCGGCGTTCCCGACAAGCCCGGATGGGTTGAGGGCGTTCCACCACTGGCCATCGAGTACGCCGCGAAGGGCCAAGATGACGATCAGTTGAAGGCGAAGATTCGTGAGTTTCTGGCTGCCGGCACGAAGTGGATCTGGATCGTGCGGCTCACGGTGCCGCGGCACGTCGAGGTTCACGAGAAGGGGCGGCGCATGAAGAGGAAGCACCCCGGCGACTACCTAGAGGCGCCAGGGGTGCTCAAGAACTCGGTTCCGGTCGAGGCCCTGTTCGACCGCCGCGTGGCGCAAGAGGTCACGCTCGATAACTTGCTCGAGAGAAAGGGCTATTCGAGCCTCGAGGAAGTCATCAGCAAGGCAAAGGAAGCGGGCCAGCTCGAAGGAAAGCTCGAAGGAAAGCTCGAGGGAGCGCTCGATGGACTCAGGACCGCGATCATCGCCGTGCTCGAGTCTCGAGGCGTGGCGGTCTCCGCGAAATTGCGTACGCGCGTGCTGACCGAGGCCTCGTCCGAACAGCTCGAGGCTTGGGTTCGACGTGCGGCCTTGGTCGACCGCGCAGAGGCAAGTCGACCCGTGACCGCGCTAGGCGCTCTTTCGCATAGGACGTAGGTCCGGCAAGTTTGCGCCGGTGGTGTCCACGCCGAGCGCGTGAAGAATGCCCGAGAAGATCTCTTTCTCCGCCATCGTCCGATTCGGGTCGGGCTCTCCGCTCGTCGGGTCGAACCCATAAGTCAGCCCGGTCGCCGGGTCTACGCCCCCAAGAACCTTGTCGCCGTTCACGAGGGGTGAGATCAACAGGTAGCCGTTGTTGAGGTGATGACCCGTGCCGAAGTCCTCGGAACCCGAGGGTCGATGTTTCTCACGCCCAAACTCGGTGGCCACGTAGATCATACTTCGGTCCCAGAGGGACTCACTGCTGCCCTCCTCGGCCGGCTCGCCTTTCAACAGGTCGATGAGCCCGTCGGCGGTCTTGTAGATCCGGTCCCACATGATGGCCTGGGCTGGTCGGTGGGCGTTGTGGGAGTAGTCGAAGGCGAGCGGTGGGTTCGTGAGCGTTCCGTTCGGGGGCGCTCCGTCGAGGATCGCGGAGAAAGAAGGGGAGATCGTCACACTCACGGTGACTTGGTACTTGATGAGTAGGAACGTGAGTGCGGCTTGGGCCTGCAAAGGGTCGGTAGCGAATTTAGGGAATCGTTCCCGAACCTTTCCGGCCTCCGCGGACTCGGAGAGGCCAAACGCATTCAGCGGTACGTTCGGTGACTCGGGCAGGAACATCAACTTGCGGATCAAGTCTTGGGCTTCGATCGCCTGCCGCTTGGTGCCGCGCTGTTCGTCCCACAGGGCGAGGCGGCGGCTTCTTGCGTACGTGCGACCGAACGCGGACTCGTCATCGAGTTTTTGTCGCACGTCTCGAGCTTTCTCGATGAGCTCACGCGCAGGGAGCTCTCTGAGACCTTTGGAGGAGTCGAGGCTCACCGGCCAGCGGACGGCGTCGGCCACGGGTTCGTGGTAGGCCCACGCCGGCAGGTTCTTGTCGTTGCCGCGCTCGACGAACCCTTGGACGCCCATGTTGACGTTGGGCAGGGGTCGGGCGGCTCCATACTCTGCGGCGACCGCCTCCTGGAGAGTTCGGCCGTTCCAGGCTTCGTTGCCGGTGATGGACCGTCGCTGCGCGACGGCGTGATTCACACTCGTTCCGGTCACCGTCACCACCATCATGTCGCGATGGTGTTTTTTCACGAAGCTCGACTGATTGGCGCTGAAGGCGTACGGGATCTGGCCTGCCGAGCTGCCGGAGACGTCGACCGCCCGGATGGGGCTGCCAGCCACCTGAGTGACTCTCGAGTCCTCGAAGGTATTCAGTCGGCCGGCGTTGGGACTCTCCGAGGCGCGGATCGCGAGCGCGGCATCGATCAACGAACCTCCGCCCGCCGCGGCGAGGACGATGAGATGCCTTGGAGGTTTTGCGGGAGGGTCGACGGCAGACGCTCGACGGGACGCGAGGAGGGGGGCTCCGAGGGCGGCGGCGGCCGCGCCGGAGAGACCTTGAACGAGCTGGCGGCGAGTGAAGCGACTCATGATGGGTTCCTCAGTAGAACAGCGACTCTTTGCTCGTCGCGACGGCAAAACAGGCCAGGATGGCCCACGCACGGGACGGTTTTGGTTCCCCACCCACGTCGTCGTAAAGCTTCATCAGGTGCTCGAGCTCGCGAGCTTCCGGTCTTCGACGCAAAACTCCCTTGTAGAGCCTGTCGAGGGACTCCTCGGCGGCTTTGGTAGACGTCGCCGTCAGCGCGGCGCCGTCGGGGGGGAGGTCGAAGATGACGATGTCTCCGGCGATGTCTCTGTCGACCCGTTCGCGGCACGCTGCGAGCACCACGCGGTCGACCGCGATAGGGCTCGTGGCCGCCGATTCCGGCAGCGGCGTGTAGATGCCGAGCTCGTAAGGCTCCACGCCGCCGAGGGGAATTTTGTGGACCGCGTCGAAGCAGTCGTACCGATCGAGCTCCTTGCAGAGTCGATCGGCGGGAATTCCGAGCGCATCCGACAAGTCCGTCCGTAAGACGTCGACGCTCTTGAGCTTCACCCGCGGAAACTCGGACTCGGTGAGTTGGGGGACCGCCGCATCCTGAACGGGGCCGCCGTCATGGTCGCTCGAGGTGGACCCATCGGACGTCGAGACGCCCGCGTCGCCTGGGGCCGATGAGTTTCCGCTGGCAAGGCATGCGGAGAGGGCGATGCTCAGCACGCCGCCCCCTATGGCTTTGAATTCAAGGCTCACCGTAGGCCTCCGTTCGGATCAAGTCTCGCAGCATGGACTCGACGCGGTATTGGTGGGTCGTCGCGAAATCTCGCCACAGTTGGATGAACTCGGCGTCGTCGACGCCGGGAGGGTCTCCGACGAGCAGCGACCAGTAATCGGCTACCGTGGCTTTGGCGAAGGCGTCGCTGTCAGCCGCTACGCGCGCCCACCCGACGAGGTCCGCCACGGCTTGGCCGAAGATCACTCCTTGTTCGGGGGTCTCGCCGATGCGGGGGGTGTCTTCGGACGTGAACCTTCCCATTCGGCCCCCGTCGTAGGTTCCAAAGGGGAAGTCGGTCAGCCCTTGATAACGCGAGAATGGGTAGGAGAGAGGGTCGAGGGTCGAGTGGCAGACTGCGCACGTGGGATTGGTGACTCCCTTGGCGTCGTAGTCGACCGGCTCGCCGTCTACTGGATCGAGCCCGTCTTGCTTTGCGATGTCTAGCCCGAGGTAGGCTCGATAGGCTTGTGCGGCTGCCGTGCGCGGCAACGGCGTGAACATGATGTGGTAAACCAAATTCCACTTGGTGGTGAGCATGCCGGCGCGTCGGGCGGTCGGGACACTCTGCGTGAGGAGGCTGGCGGCCTTGGTGTAGTTGGTGCCGCTCCGTCGGACGAAATAGTTTCCCGTCAAGACATCGCGGGCGTCCCGATCGTCGGTCTGGGTGTAGACGAACAAGGCGTAGTCATCGTCGTAGTCGGCGAGCGGGATGCGGAACGAGGAGGAGTTTCGGACCGCGCCGAGCTTGATGGCTTCGAGGGGTCTGATTTTTCGGTGAGCGAGCTTCCAGAGCGCTCCGTCTTGACCGATCCAGTGGTCCGAGTCGAGGCACTCGTCGAGCTTGGCCTCGAGCGCGGCGGACTTCTGGGTTTCGTCGAACGAGGCGAAAAGCTCGAGGTCTTCGAACGAGGGAGACTTGCCGCAGAAATCCAAACCCACTTTTCTGAAGACCACCCGCGGATCGTAGAAGCAGACGTCGTAGTATGGATTTCGAACGCGCGGCGGGCAACCCACCGTGAGCGGGGGGTGACTCTCGGGATTTCCGGGAAAGTTGCCGGCCTGAATTTCTTCGAGGTTGGTGAAAGCGTCACCGTCCGCGTCCGCGGTCTCGACGTTGCGCAACGCTGCGGGGAGCGCATCCTTGAACGCAGTCATCGCAAGCGGGCGAGGCGATCCTGGGAGGAGTTGCTCATGAATGGACTCGCCGAATGGGTTTCGCTCGGGGGGAGTCGTATGGCAGAGGACGCACCGCGGCGTGCCGCCCTGACACGCCGGCGCTTCTGGGTAGACCGTGCAGAAGGTTCTCGGGGCCACGGGCATGGCCCAGGCGTTCGTCGTCGCGAGCATCAGGACGACAAACGAGCTTTTGAGGTGGCTCCGCCTGGCACCGCTTCTCCTTCTGCGCATGGCTCCAGAATGCGGCCCATGGCAGCTTGGACTTCATCGGACGATCGTCGGTTTTTTGATCCCGGACAGGATTTCGGAGGCCCCGCGCGACCGAAGCCGGGGTCAAGGTCGCGCGATGGGGATCCGGCTGAGCAGCTCGCGGATCTGGATCTCCAGGTCTGGTGTCGGGCCGGCCTCTAGGGCCGCTAGGAAATGCTGATGAGCTGCGATGACCTGCCCGGTCGCGAGCCGCTCCAAGCCAAGGGCAAACAGGACGATGCTGGCGTCTGGCCCGCGCGGGTGGGCCGCCAGGTACTGTCGAAGGGTTCGCATGGCCTCGTCTGCGTGACCCACGCTCGATAGGACGCGAGCGAGCTCGACGAGCTCTCCGCCCCTCAAGCGCATGAGATCTACCTCTGTCAGGTGCCGCAGGTACGAGAGCACGTGGGCGTCGTCGCGGCGTGCCAACGCTCCTCGAAGGAACTCCAACATCGAGAGTGATTCGGATGGGACTGACGCGGCGCGCTCGGGTCTTTGGGGCTGGTCGGGCTTCGGGGTCGCCCAGGGCCAACGCCAACCCACCTTCTCGCCCACGACAGCAATCAAGAATCCACCGACGAACCCACCGAGGTGCGCGCCGTAGGCCACGTTGGAGCTCGCGCCGGCCAATTGAGGCAGTAAGTTTTCGAAGAGCACGTAGATCGCGAGCACCACTCGCGCGGGGACCAAGATGATGCTCGCGGTGAGGGCAAAGACGAGTCGCACTTTATTTTTTGGAAACATCACGAAATACAGGCCGAGCACGCCCGAGATCGCGCCCGACGCCCCCACGAGCGGCGCCATCGAAGGGCCGGCGACCCACGCGAAAGTCTCGGTGGCGATCACGCCCGTGGCCAAGTACGCGAGCAGGTATCCGAGGCGACCGAGCCGATGCTCGACGTTGTTGCCGTAGATCCATAAGAACAGCATGTTTCCTACGAGGTGGGCGAAGCCGGCGTGCAGGAACAGGCTCGCGAACAGGTCAGTCAGCTGTTGCGCGGCGGGTTTGAAGCCGTGCTCGAACACGAAGAGCGAGTAAGCATCGAGGCTCCCGACAATGTCGCGCATCGGTACCCGCGGGGGGCGAGCCACTTCGGGAAGCTGAGGGATGAGGAACTTCAGGTACTCGGCGAGCGCGGGGTCTTGGGGGTCGACCGGTTTGAAAGACAAGGGAAAGGTGATGAAAATGTAGACGAGGAAATTGATCGCGATCAGGACACGATTGACCCAAGCCGAGAACCCCACTGGGTTGGGCGTGTCGCCGATCGGAAGGAACAACCCGAGATGATCATACAGAATCCGCGTCTCCTGCGCTCGATTCTCTCGGGCTCGACGTTCGAGAATTTCCGTCCCAACATCGAGCTGTGCTGACGATGCTCTTGCCCGGGCTGCTCTTGATCAGCGAGCTGGTGTTCGTCGACACCGCGAGCGCGGCCGCGGGATGGGGTCGGGGCGCGGTGATTCTCGATGCGCGCGGATCGGCGGCGAAAGCTCCGTTCGTGCGAGGAACGCGCGTCGTCGATTGGATGGACATGCGCGACGGGATCGGTCGCACGGGTCGTCTGGACGACGACCTGTCCGCGGTTGCGCGCGAGCTCGAGCGGGCCGGAGCTCGTTGGGACCGTAAGGTGTACGTGATCGGTGCGATGGGCCACGGGTGGGGGGAGGAGGGTCGAATTTGGTGGACGCTGCGCTACCTCGGGCACCCCCACGTGTACATCGTCGACGGCGGGATCGAAGCGTGGGCTCGGGAAGGATTCCCAATCGATCAGCAGCCCGCGCGCGAGATCGAAGCGCCGAAGCGTGATCGAACGTTTCGGGTGGTCGCGCCGATCCGCGTGGGGGCCGAGGAGGTGAAGGCGGCGATCGAGAGTCAGCGGGTGAAGATCTTGGACACTCGGACGGCCGCCGAGTACGAGGGGGCGACGCCGTATTTCGAATATCGGGGGGGCCACATTCCGTCTGCGTTGTTCGCCCCGTGGGAGAAGCTCGTCGGCATGGACGGCAAGCTCCTTTCCCGGAGTGAATTGCTCGAAGTCCTCGATGGGATGGGAGTACCGCGAGACGGCAAGCTGATTGCGTATTGTACGGGTGGAGTCCGTAGCGCGTTCGTGGTGGCGGTTTTGCGGCAGCTCGGGCGGGACGCGGCGAATTACGACGGGTCGTTTTGGGATTGGTCTCAGCGCGTCGAGCTTCCCGTCGTGAAGCCTCAGTGAGTCGGCAGGGCATTTCCGCGTGCGTACGGCGCGAAGGGGCGTGGCAGAACATGCTGGCGGTGCCTTGAGAAAAAGTTCGGTCGTCGGTACACGCAACTCACATGCAACACGCCGATTGGGTGGCCGAATACGAACGCGCCCGCAAGCTCCGGAACGAAAAGAAGGTCGACGACGCGATCGATGTGCTCGCGGCCCTGGAAGCCGCATCGAAGCGCTCCGCGAAAGACGCGGTCGATGAGTGGCATCAGCTCCAGGCGCTCGAGCTACGGGCGATCTTGTTGCGGGATAGCGGGCGCACTGCTGACGCCAAGAAGGCCTACGAGCAGCTCGCGAAGGCCCATCGTCAGAGGATGGGCATTCATGGAACGGGGCTCGTGAATGCGCTCTCCGTGTCTGCTTTGCTCGAGTACGAGACCAAGAACGACGCGAAGGCCGAGAAGCTCTCGCGGGAGGCGGTCGAGCTGTTCGGGCGATACTTCGAGCCCGGCGGCGTGATCGTCGAGCTGTTGAAGGAAGTGCAGAGCCGAGGGGCCGCGCGCGTGCGCGAGAAGCTCTCGGCGGAGCTCAAGCCCAAGAAGAAGACGAAAAAGAAGTAGCCTCTCGTGGGCAACGCGGAGCTCGCCGCGGTCTTCGCCGAGATGGCGGAGCTGATGGATCTGAAAGGGGGCGAGGATCGGTATCGCGTCCGCGCCTTCCGCCGGATCTCCCGCGTGCTCGAACACCTTCCGCGGTCCGTCCGCCAAATGATGGAGGATGGGACGCTCGTGCGTACGCCGGGCATTGGCCGTGGCGGCGTCGAGCGGATCAAGGAGATCCTTCGGACCGGAACGTGCGCCGAGCACCAGCGATTGCTGCGAGCGCTGCCTTCGGGACTTCGGGAGCTTGCGGAGATCAAAGGGCTTGGCAAGAAGACCATTCGCCTCGCCTACACTCATCTGAGAGTAGGCTCCCTGGCGGAGCTCGAGTGGGCCGCTCGCGCAGGCAAGCTCGCGGCGGTCCCTGGGTTGCCTCCGGGGATTGACGAGAGAGTATTGGTCGCGCTCGAGGAGCACCGTCACCGCGCGGGACGTCAGACTCTGGCCGAGGCCATCGAGCTCGGGGAGAGTTTTGCCAAAGAGTTGGAGACCGCATACGGAGTCGAGCGAGCCATTTTGGCGGGCAGCTCTCGGCGGCGCAAACCCACGGTGGGTGACCTCGACGTGTTGGTGGCGGCCGACGATGCGGGTCCCGTTTTGGACCGATTCATTTCGCGGTCAGACATCATCAAGGTCCTCCGAAAGGGCGACAATCGCGGGAGCGTGTTGTTGGAGTCGGGTCGACAGGTCGACGTCGTGGTTCGTCCCGCGGCGAGCTTTGGAGCGGCGCTTCACTATTTCACCGGGTCGCAGCAACACAACATCTACCTCCGTGCGAGAGGAAATCGGTTGGGGCTGAAAATCAGCGACAAGGGTGTGTTTCATCGAAGCGACGAGTCTCTGGTTACGACGGCGCCGGTCGAATCGCAGATTTTCGCGGCCGTGGGTTTGCCGTTCATTCCTCCGGAGCTTCGAGAGAACGCGGGAGAGATCGAGGCGGCGGCCAAGGGCGCGTTGCCGCTGCTCGTGGAGGAGACCGATCTGCGCGGCGAGCTCGTGTTTGGGCACGACGAGTCGATGCTGCACCAGCTGCGAAAGATGGGTCGCGCCTGGGTCATCTGTGTTCGCGGGTCGAACGAGTTGGCGCCGGACATCGGTGCGATCGAAGGGACCAGAGTCCTGTCGGGGCTAGACGTGGAGATCGATGGACAGGGTGGGTTTGGTGTCAGCGCCAAGCAGCTCGAGCGGGCGGAGGTCGTGCGCGCGCGGCTCGGGTTCGTGCCGGACGAGTCGTCTCGTCAGGCGGCCTTTCGACTCATACGAGCGATGGAGACGGGTCTCGTGGATCTCGTGGCCTTCGATGCCTCCCCGGTGCTCACGACCAAACGCGCGCCGACGTCGGTGGATATCGAGCTCGTCCTCGAGGCCGCGCGGCGACATGGGATTGCCATGGAGCTCCATGCGAATCGCGACTCGATGAGTGTGGACTCGGTGACCGCGCGGCAGGCGAAGGCGATGGGTGTGTTGGTGCTTCCGACCCTGGGGGCGCGGACAGCGGAGGACGTTTCGTCTCGTCGCTTCGATATATTCGTGGCCAGGCGAGGGTGGTTATCGGCGCCTGATGTGCTGACGACCTGGCCTCTCGAACGACTGCTCCTGCTTAGGTCGCAGCGTCTCTCGAGCGTTGGACGGGCGGAGCTCGTGCAGGCGCCGAAGCCGGTCGAGCCAGACGAGTTGGAGCGGCAGAGAGCGCAGCGGGCGTCGCTCGCGCGGGAGCTCGCGTTGCGTCCGCTTCCGGAGAGCCTGGCGGACCGTCTTCGAGTCTATTTGGCCGAGGGCAACGACGAAGAGCTCGAGAGAGTGTTGCTCGAACAATCCGAGAATCCGGTGCAGGCAGCGTTTGCGATGCTGCTCGGTCAGTGACGTTCAGGCAGGATCAGGATCGTGAGGCAGGATTAGGATCGGGCACGGGCACGGGCACGGACGGGCACGGGCACGGACGGGCACGGGCACGAAGTCCTCGCAGAGCCCCGCCGAATTTCGATGCTACTGGCTGGCTAGCGAGCCAGGGTCTCACTCACGCAATTTTTTTGCCTCGAGCCATCCGATCAGGCTGAGCTCGTCGAAGCCTGGCCCTCGGCAAGCTCGGGCTGACCGGATCAACTCCCAATTCCACCGCAGTGAAGCCTGCGGCGCCACGGATTCGAGCCGGGTTGCTACTGGAGCGCCATTCTCGAGCAATCGAAGAGCGTTCGGGTGTTGGGGTTCACTTCGCGGGTCGCGCACACCCCGAGCCCGAGGCCGAGGGTTCGAAAGTCCAGCCCAGGGCCAGCCAAACCGAAGCTTTTTTCTCCGTCCGGAGCTTCTGGATCGAACGCGGCGAGGGCGGCGAGGTTGGTTTCGGAAAAATAGCCTTCATCGGCTTGTCGCACTTGTTCGTGGACGAACCGAATCTCTCGTGAGGTGAGAGGGACGCCGAGGAACCCGGCGCGCATGATGAATGCGGCGAAATCGGGGGCGTTGTAAAAGTTCGGGAGGTCGCCGTTTTCGATCTTCGAGAAAATGTCGTCCATCCTCGTCCCCATGCCTTCGACCAATGCGCGGGCTTGGTCGAGCTCGCCTCGGCGAACGGACCAGAGCGCAGACGCTTGGTGGAAGCTCCAGAAGATGTGGCGGTTGTTGTCGTTGAGCTCCGAGAAGAGGGCGTCGGAGTCCGTGATTCCGTTGCCGCAGCGCTTGCCTCCCGAGCTGCCACGGCCGACGAGCTTCAGCGTCAGCATCGCGTCGCACTCGGCGTCGAGCGTCTGGACGAAGATGGCGAGGCTCTCGGTGGGGATCCAAAGGTCGAGGTTCTTGTCGTAGGTCTTGATCTTGAACCCATCGTCTTCGACCTGACGGCTCCACGCCTCGTACAGCGACATGACTTCGTCGATCTCGGCTTGGGCCTCGGCCGAGAGCTCGGACTTACAAGTCTCGAGCTCGGCGAGCGCCAGCAGCATGTGACCGATGTCGTCTTTACTGCGTTTGTTCTTCACGTAGATGTCGCCCCAACTCGGATTGTCGGGAATGTGGACGTACTCGGTCGCGCCGTTGTCGAGGCCGGGGCGGTTGAGGGAGTAGTCGATGGTGATTTCGAGGCCGTGGTCTTCGTAGGTGAGGTTTTCAGGATAGAACGCTCTGGTCATCAGCACGGGAGCGTTGGGCGCGCTGGTTCGCTCCATGGCCGAGATCCATGATCCGAACCCACGCACCATCCGCCGAATGAAGGCTTCGTCTTGCGGGTCGTGGAAGAGCTTGAAGGCGTAGCAGGCGGTTTCGAGGAAGGGTGCCGTTCTCAATCCGTTGTTGTCGGCGCCGTCGTTGCTGTGGAGGAAGGTGAGCTTGTGGCCCTCGCGATGGACGCGAACGCCGCTCCACCAAGTCGCAAAGCCAGGTCGATCGGGACGGTCGGGGTAGCCGTGTGCGAACTTGGATGCTGTCCTCAGGAATTTCGTTCGCTCGAGCAGGTCGACGTACAGATCGGTGGCGTCTGCGAGCTCCGCGGCCGAGATCGGATCGCCGGTATCGGCGCGAACGAAGTCGAAGGGCGGGCCCGCTTCAGGCAGCGGGTCGGACCCGCAGGAGACCGAGGTGACGAAGCAAAGGGCGAGCGCGGCGCGCATGGGGCGCCTATAACACCGTCGGTCCGAATTCGGTGGCCCGAGTTGGGCCTCGAGCTCGATCCGTACGTGGCCATGGTCAGTCACCGAGTCGTCGATACTCGACGCACGTGCGGGCGAGTGAAGTGGGCTCCGGCGAGCGAAGGACTCTTGCATCGCACATGTGCTTGAGCGCTCGGGCCATCGGAGCACAGTCGCGCTCGTGTTCGAGCTTTTGGTACTCGGCTGTTTCGTCCACTGTCCCACCGCCGAGGTACGTCAGCCAAGTCTCGATATTTCGAGCTGGGATGACGTGAATGACGGGCTCGTCGACCGCGCGTGGATCCAGTCCAGCTGCACTCAGCGCGTTGGCAGGCTCGAGCTCGCGTTCGCCAGCGCTTCGAGTGTCCTGGTCGAGGGCCACGACAAGGGCTCGCGCAATGTGCCGCTTGGCTCGGAGTGCTCTGACTTCGGCCGCGTAGTTTTCACACAACAAGACGAGTTGCACTCGGCGGTTCACTGCCTTTCCCACCCCCGTGCGATGACCGTCGAAAGTCTCATTCCGCCGTCGAGCGGGATCGCGGACAGCAGGGAGACTCGGGTGACGCCCGTTGTTTCTCGTTCGAGGAGGTGGCCGTGTTTCGACGCGAGATAGTCAATCACCTCGGGATTGTGCGAACAGAGGATGGCTTGCTCGAGACCCGCGCCGGCAGCGTCCGAGAGCTCGACGAGCCATGGCTGAATTTCCGGCAAAGAAACATAATTGTCGGGCTCGTCGATCAGAAGAGTATAACCTCGGCCCGAGGTCAGGCGAATGAGTGCATACAGGGCCATCAACGCTCGCTGACCATCGGATAGCTCGTCGAGTGCGAGCTCATGGCGAGCCTCGCCTTCACCGAAGACGACCAGGAATACGCGAGCCTCTCGACCAACCCGCTCGAGTCGGATGCCCTGGAAGCCGTCGAGGACCTCCCTCAGGGCCTGGATGAAACCGCCCATGGCGTCTTGGTGCTCCTGAGACGAGTGCCGATACCAAGCCGCGAAGTTAGATCCATCGCGTGCGAGCATGTTGTCCTCGGACGATGATTCTGTGGCAAAGGCGCTTGGATAGAGTCCGCAAACCAGAAGCTTGCGAATGAATTCGAGGAATCGAGTGAGTCGCTGGTTGTCGTTCCGTGGTGATACGCGGGCCAAGGCCGATTCGGTCCAGTCCGAACAACGAATGCTTCGTCGACAAAGACTCAAAGCGGGTCGGCACCCCAGTCGCTCAGGAACTCAGTGAGCTTCATGAGCGGCAGGCCTTCGATCGCTGACGGGTCATCTCCTCGTATTCGGGAGAACAGGCCGATTCCTTTGGCCTCCAGGCGATAGGATCCTGCGCAGTCGAGCGGGCTGTCGGCGATGACGTAACGTACGATCTGATCTGCTTTCAGCCTCCTCAGCGTCAGCTCGTGGACGTCCACGTGGAGCCTGGTGAGTTTTTTCTGAGTATCTATGACGCAGAGGCCGGTGACGAGGCGATGAGTACGACCGTTGAGACGTTCGAGTTGCTGAATCGCCCGCTCCTCGGTGAGAGGCTTTCCGAACACCTCGTCGTCGACCGCGACACACTGGTCGGAGCCGATGACGATCGCGTTCGGGTGGCTCGACGCGACGCTCGCGGCTTTGATTTCGGCGAGCCGTCGCACCATCTCTTCGGGCTTCAGGAGTCGATAGGCGCTCTCGTCCACTCGGGGATCGGCGATTTCGAACGCCACCCCGAGGCGTTCGAGGAGCTTCTTTCTGTAGGGCGAGGTGGAGGCGAGGATGATCTTTCGTTTGCTCATGTCGAGAAGCTCGGTTGGCAGGTTTCGAGGGGACTCATCAGGACTCTCGAAGATTTTGGTTTTTTGCGATGGAGAGCTCTCCGGAGTCGCGGTCGAGGCTGAGCTCTCCCCCTTGGGGCCCAGCGAGGGCGAGGCCGTGATCGTCGCCCGGCTGTTTGGCGTGGATGGTGGAAATGGCGAGCTCGAGCGCGCGCCGTTCGCGGGCCGTGGCGGCCGAAGTGAGCTCACGTAGGCGCGGCACGACCTCGTTGCCGGCGAGCCGAGCGAGCGCATCGATGGCCGCGATCCGTGCGGACTCTCCGCGGGCGGAGTCATACGGAGAGTCTGGAGCGAGAAACGAGAGGAGCTTTGGGATCGCGGCGGCTTCGCGAAGCTCACCGAGGGTCGTGGCGAGCCGTTCGGCGACGTGCGGGTTTGGGGGCGCCAAGCGGATCAGGGAGGGCACGGCCTCCGTCCATCGTTGCCGAGCGATTTCGTCGAGGATGGACCAGGCCACGCTCGCGCTTCCGTCCTCGAGCGCTCGCACGACGATCGGGACGCTGACGGAGCGAGGCGTGGCGCGGGCGATGTGGAGCAGCGCTTGCTCGCGGAGTTGGTCGGACAGGAAGCGATCGGCGGCGAGATCTTTCATGACTTCGAGGTCGGCCGGGTGAGTGCTGCGGGCGACCTCGAATCGAACGGCGGGGCTATCGGAAGATTTCCCGTCGCGGCGGAGCGCTGCTGCCTCTCGGGATTCCGGATAAGCGTCGAGCAAGGCCGCGGTGGCCATGGCGCGCAACTCATCGGACCCCGCGCCGAGCGCGGCTTCGAGCAGGCCTCCTGGGACACTCATGCGCTCGAGATTCTCCGCGATCGATTCCAAGGCATACACACAAGCCGAGAAGGTGCCGGTGCCGAGTCGCGAGCCGCGGACGTCGAGCTCGAGCTCGGGGGACTCGTCGAAGGTCGAGAGCGCCAGCCGTTCGCCGTCGAGGAGCCGCAGGGGGGAGAGGGCGCCGAGCATCGCGAGCGCAACGGGCTCGGACCCGGAGATCTCGGGACGGTGAAGCACGGTGGCGTGGAAGGTCCAATCCGCGGGGACGGCTGGGGACACGGCGAACTTGATCACGAGAAGCTCCAGCGAGGAGCCGTGGTGGGCGCGGATGCGAGCGCTCTCCGAGGGTGACAGCTCATGTACGCTCCGGTCGAGCTCGAAGGTCGTGTGCACCGCGCGGCAGTCATAGCGGACGAGGCCTCGCGGCGAGAAACCAAGCTTGGCGATCCGCGCGCGAAGAATCAGCCGGTAGGCCGTGAGCGTGATCCAGCCGAGGCCGTAGTACGGGATCACGAACGCGCTCAAGGCGAGCAGAGCAGCGAGGAGGGTGATCAGCGCGAACATCGTGCGGTCCTCGCGGGTCCCGTCATCACAACAAGCGTACGACGGGCTCCTCCTTCATCAAAAGTTTCTTGGTCTTCAAGTCGTAGACGGTGGCGAAGAGCCAGCGGTCCTGATTCACGCCGAAGGATATCTCGAGGCGCGGGCGTCGATCGTTGGGTTGGTGGGGGGGCTTGAGGTAGCCGAGAGTGGGGTTCGATTCGTTGAGCGGAACGACGAGAGGCTTTCCGGGCTCGCCGCCGCGTCCGCCGATCTTGTGAAGGTTCCCCTTTTCATCCCACGCGAAGCGGCGTTCGTCGTCGATGGATCGGCCGATCTCGGAGATCACGAGCTTGAAGAGGGTCTCTTCTTCACCGAGCGAGCACGTCGGGACGAGCTGTCGTTTCCAGAAGTCCGAGTTCGTGGGGAAGCGCGTGCCGCGCGGAACCACGATCGTGTATTCCTTTTCGTGAGTCTTGGCGTTGTAGGTCGTGAACGCGTAGTCGTGTACGATGAAGTCAGACTGCGTGAAGCTCTCGGAGGCGAACGCGCAGGCGCCGTAGGCGACTGCCTCGAAGGGCTGCCACGCGCGCACGCGGTCGCGACCGAACCTCTTTTCGAACATCGGATAGATCCCCGGCAAGAGCGTGGAGCCTCCGACCATGAGGACGTCGTCGATGTCTCGTTCATCGACGCCTCGGGCCTTGGCGTCTTCGAAGAGCTTCGAGAGGCAGTCGTCGAGCTCCTTCAGAAGTCCGCGTCGCTCTAAGATCTCCGCGACCATTTCGCGCGAGACTTCGAGGCTCGAGCCATCGCGGCCACGCATTTTTGCTTCGAAATTTCCGAGCTCGTCCGGTCGAATCAGCGTGAAGGTGTCTTTGTCGCGGAAGTACACCGCCTCCTTGACGCGGCAAGCTTCGACCAGCATCAATCGATTCCAGAAGACGTCGTCTTCGTCGGAGTCGTCGCGGACCGGTTGATCGAGGATCTTGCAGAACTCTTCGAGGAGCCATCGGTCCACCGTTCGGCCTCCGAGGTCGCGACCCTCCTTGGCGATCACGCGCCCTTGACCACCCTGAACCTCCTTGGCGCTCAAGCCCACGAGCGCGATGTCGAGAGTGCCTCCGCCGAAATCCACGACCAGCACCAGCCTGTCCTTGCCTATGTTGAGGCCGTAACCGATCGCGGCGGCCACGGGCTCGTCGATGAATCGCACGCGCTTGACACCGAGCCGCTTCATCAAGGTCAAGATCTCGGCCCGGTAGGACTCGAACGATTCGACGGGCGTAGTCACCGCCAGATCGCGGATCCGTTCGCCGGTCTCTCTCTTCACTTCGGCGAACAACTCGCGAACGAATAGACGAGTGACGTCGCGCGCCGAAAAGCCTTTTCCGCCGGCCTTGGCGATGGGCTTGAGGGCCTCGCGCGTGAGGTAGGGCTTGAAGGTCGGGACGAAGTTCGGACGAGTGACGCCTTCGTTCTGCTCGAGAGCGGGCCGACCGATCAGCGCCTGCTGGCCCACGAAGAAGCGTTTGGCGATCGGCGGCCATGCGCCGAGCCGGTCCATGATCGTCGGGTCCGCGATGATCTGAGTGCTCGACGGGATCAGCCGGGGCGCTTCCAAGTGATCTTCTCCGCCGGGCCGACGACACACGTTCGGGAGCTCGAGGAGCCGCGGTCGATAAGCGGACGCGTCCCATCGCGCGATCGCAGTATTCGTCGTGCCGAGATCGATCGCCCAAGCAGAAGACACAGATAAGCCATTGTACCTGACCCGCGTGCCAACCGGCCTGCCACGCAGACAGGTGTGTGGTAGGACTGAGGGACTGCCCCGCCCCAAGAACACCGATGAACGCCGGGCCCAGATCGTTCAGGCGATGATTTCCGTGATGGCGCGGGTGGGGTACGCGCGGGCGACGATGCCCGAGGTTGCGCGCACAGTTGGGTTGTCCCAGGGCCTCTTGCACTACCACTTCGACAACAAGCTTCAGATTCTGCTCGCGGTCGTCGACCACCTCGCGGTCTCGATGCGGACCCGCTCGGAGCGAATGCTGAGTGAGTCGGAGCCGGATGCGGATGCGCGGCTCGCTGCGTTCGTGCGGGCTCGACTGGGTCGCGGGGACGGAGAGAATGCGGACGCCGTGGCGTGTTGGGTTGCGTTGGGGGCCGAGGCCATTCAGCAGCCCGAGGTTCGGCTGGTGTACGCGCGGGCCGTCGAGGCGGAGCTCGAGGCGCTCGAAGGCCTCGTTCGCGAGGCGTTGATGACGCGCAATCGCCACGTCGAGGACGCACGCCCGATCGCGCTCTCGGTGTACGCGGCCATTCAGGGCATTTTTCAGGTCGGCGCGGCGTGCCCGGGGACGGTGCCTTCGGGATCGGGCGCACAGATGGTGACTCGGCTGGCCGAGGCGTTGCTTGCTGCGTCGCGTGAGCCCCGGATCGAGTAGGGCCGCGGAGCCTTTTTCAGCGACCTTCGAGGCCGCGACGAATGTGTTGGTCCGGCTTGCCTAACCCGCTCGGTCCCGCGATCATGCGTTCGTGCGTAGGTTTGGCTGGGCTCTGAGTTTCGCGATCGGTTTGTTCGGGTGCTCGGAGCCCACGGTCGAGCTCGCGGGGTGCGGGGATGAGTGCCAGGAGCCGAGCAAGCCGACCGATCCGACGAAGCCCGGCAAGCCCGCCGACCCTGGGCCCAAGGATATGGTTTGTGCTCCTAGGATCTCGTTCGAGACGACGGTCTTCGGCCAGGAGGACCCCATTCGGGACCTCCGGGCGTTCGCGCCGAAGGTTGCGAGCGGTGAGGTGTTGTTCGAGGCGGCCGGCACGATCTCGAGCAACTCACCCGACGACGCCGAGATCGTCGCTTATTCTCCGCTGACACAGGCGCAGCGCCAACTCACTCGGAACGACGTCGACGACGAGCTCATCGACGCCCGAGATGGGGCGATGTTGGTGTTGAGAACGGGCGAGGTCGCCCAGCTGCTGTATGTCGATGAAGACGGAGAGGTCGTTCTCGAGGAGCAACCATCGACGTGGCGGCCGCTCCTCGAGGAGATCCGTTTCGACGGGAGTCAGGCTCGGTACGTGGAGCGAAAGCGGGTCGCGTTCGAGGTGGACGGAGAGATCCTGTTCTTCGACGGTATTCGGGCTCGGTCGGTCTCTTCTGGGCTGACCAACCCATCGGGACCCTATCTACACGGGAATCTCGTGACTTTTTCGGCGTCCGACGGACATGACTCGGAGGTGTATTTGGCGGGGCCGGATGGCACGTTGCGGCTGAGTGACGACGAGACCGAGGACGTGCGTCCGGTGATTTCTTGGTCTGACGTTTTTTGGATCTCCGATGGCGCGCTCGAGGCTCACTACGCCTCCGGATCGTCCGAGACTCTTCATCCGGGCCCCTGCAGCCCGCCGGTGGCGTACGAGCAGCTCGTGCTTTCGTCGTGTAAGAACGAGGCCGGCGAGTGGGAGCTCACGATGTTTCGCGAGAAGCCGAAGGTGTTGGCGCGGCTTCTGCAGCCGCCGCAGGTCGCGGCGCTCGATGCCCACGGAGTTGCCTATCTCGAGTATGACGAAGGGGAGCCCTGCACGGGGGGTGGGTCGGGGGCGCTCCGGTACTTGGATTTCGAGACCGGGGAGTCGGCGGAGCTCGCTCGGGTAGGGGTGCCCTGCCTGTGTTGCGACGCGTTCTGGCCGCCGCCGGCGCTGTCCCTGGTCGAGGACGTGGTCGCCTGGAATTACGCGGAGCCGAATGAGTCGCAGGGTCCGTTTGGCTCGCCCGCTCGGTTTGGAGTGGCGTTGGTTCGGCGGGAGCGGGTATGCGCTCCGAAGTGACTCGTCAGTTCGCGCAGGCTTCCTGAGTCTGCCGCCAAGCCAGGACTTGGCCGCGACCGGTGTCGATGAAGTCATAATATCGCGCGGTCCAGAACGGCTCTCCGAGGTCTCGTCCGGGTGACTGCACCTGGCCGTCGACGGAGCGCGGGTCGCCCAAGTCGAAGGGGCTTCGTTGCCACAGGAAGTCAGCATAACTCCTGAGTGCGACGGGGAGACCTTCAGACGCTAGACCGTTTGCGCAGGTTCCGTCCTCGAAGCGGCACTCCCCGGGGCGTCCGTCGCACTCGCGGCTGATCTTCTTGCTCTCGAGCGGGAAGCCGAGGAGGGTGGTCTCGGTCTCACACTGGACGCGCTCGGCCTCGGTTGGGCAACGCACCGTGATGTTCGAAGGCAGCCGGTCGATGACGGACTGCACCGACACGTCGTGGGTTCGACGCGGAGCTTCATGGGTCCCGCCATTTCCGCCGAAGCCGGTGAGTTGGTCTCGGAGCGACCTGAGCGCGTCGTCTCTCCCGCTGCCGCTCGGAACCACGGACGCGTAGAGCGCGTCGGCCTTGGCGTTGTGATGGTTCCACATGGCCTTCTGCCAGACCTCCTCCTCCATCACTCGGACCATCGTGTTCCTGAGGGGAGAGTCTTCGAGCATCGTCAGAAACTGCCAATGAGTTCCGTAGGTGATGTGGTCCCCGTAGAATTTGAAGCAGGAGTCTGGCGCGCGGAACGCCATCATGGTCAAGGCGACCTCGTCCGCGCGGAGCTTTCCGATCAACTCGTCGAAGAGGAAGCTTCGGTATTGTTCCTCTCCGGTGAGGTGATAGAGCACGGCAGCCAGGTGCATCAAGTGGCTGGCGTCGCCGCCTCTGATGCTCGGGATGTAGAAGTGGTCGATCTGCGTCGGGCGCTGGCGAGTTTCCCGGTTGATGTCGGAGGCGAGACCCAGCAGCTCGGATTCGAAGGTGGGGGAGAGCGCGTCGTAGACGCGGGAGGGCTCGAGCTGCACGCGATCCGGGCAGGTGGCGTCGAAATTCATATAATTGCGCGAGTTGATGCCGGGGTGGACGTACCAGACCATCGTCTGGAGCTGCGTCGGATCGGGGTCGCCGGGGTCGAGGCGGAGGGCGTTGCCGCCGAAGGCGTCTTTTAGCTCCCGGATCAGCTCGGGTCGAGTGTGGAGGTTCCTGATTTCGATGCGCTGAAGTCTCTTCAAGTAGCAACCCAAATGTCGCACCAGCTTGGCCTTGAGCGTCTCGTCGCGGAGGTGTGGGTAGACGAGCGGAAAGGCGACCATGGGTCCGGTGTATTGATCGATCGAGGGGTCGCCGTTCCAGTAGGCATGAGGCGCAACGGTTCCGCCTTGGCCGTCAGGGACTCCGGTTCTGTAGGCGTCGGGCAACCCATCGACGTCGACGGACGGCAGAGGGACGTTGTTGTCCCCAGTTTGACCCTCAGTGCCTTCGACCAAGATGAGTTGATCGTTCTGGGGTGTGCCCGGGGGTACGAGGAGGAAGTGATAGCGCGCCAGGTATCCGTCCACGCCGGTGACTTCGAAGTTTCGGACGAGCGCGCGGGTCTTGGCTTCCACACGCTGGTAGTCCGCCTCGGTTTTGGTCGCCACGTAGCGAAAGAAGTCACTCACGAGGGCGACGCCGGTCCAGATCGCGGCGTCACCGCTGCCGTGCCAGCGATCGAAACCGGTGAGCCAGTCGGCCTCGGGAGCGCTGCCCGGCATGGCGCCCTTGAAGCCGCGCTCCATGGTGAGCCCGAGCGGCGACGTGTAGCGGTCGTACCATCTGTCGTAAAGAAAGACTTGGCGAAGGACAGGGTCCTGAGTTTCGGGGAAGGTCTTCGTGGCGACGTCGTAGAGCTCGCACCGCTGTTTCGCACCCGACTGACATCGTTCGTCGAGGAAGACGGGACACGAGCTCACGTCGGTGCCCGCGAGAGGGTCGCCGCCGATGGTCGAGACGGTCTCGTGGAGCTTGAAGGGAGTCTCGGCGTCTTCCGAGCACGCGAGGAGGCTCAATATGAGCGCCGGGCCGAAGGATCTATTCTCGAAGCAAGTCACCGTCGTGGTGTCGGGCCTTGTCCTCATCCTGTCAACTCGACAAGCAAGGTCTTGCCATGGCCGCAGAACGGACCGAAGGTCCAAAGATGTTGCGTGCCACGGAGGGCGAGCTTTTATCCTCGCACACGACCCTCGGGCTCGGTGGACCCGCGCAACTCTTCGTGGAGCCTGAGTCCGAGCTCGAGCTCGAGGAGGCTTTGCGCCTCGCCAAGGACCGAGGAATGCCTGCGTTCGTGCTCGGAGGTGGATCGAATGTACTCGTTGCCGATCGAGGGTTCGAGGGGTTGGTGTTGTCGACCCTGCGGCTCGATGGGTTTCGTTTCGAGCCTACGCGAATCGGGGAGATGCTGATCGCGCGGGCAGGCGCGTCGCTGGACGCCTGCGTCGCGGCTTCGATCGACAGAGGGCTCTCGGGCATCGAGTCACTCTCGGGAATTCCGGGGACGATCGGCGCCACGCCCATTCAAAACGTGGGTGCCTATGGGCAGGAAGTTTCGGAGACGATCGTCTCGGTGCGAGCTCATGATCGGCGTTCGTTGCGCTTCATCGAGCTGAGTAAGGCGGACTGCCAGTTTTCGTATCGGCAGAGTATGCTCAAGAAGGACCCCGATGGGTTCGTCGTGGTGGAGGTCCGGTTCGCGCTCCGCCGGGATCCGCCGACGGTACGCTACCCGGAGCTCGCGAGAGCGCTCGACGGTCGAGCGGTAACGGTCGAGGCGGTTCGTGAAGCGGTGCTATCGATTCGCCGGTCGAAGTCGATGGTGATCGAGGCGTCGGACGAGAATCACCGGAGCGTGGGTTCGTTCTTCCTGAACCCGATCGTCGACGAGTCGGTGGGCGACGAGGTGGTTGCGCAGAGTTTGAGATCGGGGCTCGCGACCGAGGAGAGTGAGGTGCCCAGATATCCGGCGTCTCCTGGGCGAGTCAAGCTGTCGGCGGCTTGGCTGATCGAGCGGGCCGGGTTTGTGAAAGGGTTTCGGGATGGCTCGGTCGGCGTTTCCTCGCGACACTCACTTGCGCTCGTCCATCACGGAGGAGGAACGACTCGTGAGTTGCTGGAGCTCGCGGAGCGGATTCGGCGGGGCGTTCGAGAGAAATTCGGCGTGGAGCTGATGCGAGAGCCGATCGGCTTGGGCGTTTGAGGCGAACCGAAGCTCCGTGGTCACTTTTTCGTGAAGAGATACTTCTCCTGCTGATCGGCGAGCTCGAGGCCCTGCGCGGTGGGTTGGAGCTCGATGCCCGGGATGGGCGCGTCCAAGGTCATGAGGACGCTCTGGCCGTCAGGCCGATCGTGTCGGATCAGCCTGG
This sequence comes from uncultured Myxococcales bacterium, assembly GCA_964463485.1. Taxonomy (GTDB): domain Bacteria; phylum Myxococcota; class Kuafuiibacteriia; order Kuafuiibacteriales; family Kuafuiibacteriaceae; genus CAYXDO01. The sequence continues at coordinate 81,908 of CAYXDO010000002.1, forward strand.
ATTTGTAGGCGCCTGCGTCGAGGACGAAGTCGCCTTTGATCTTCGAGATCGTGACGACGCCGAGCTCGGCGTTCGAGTGAGTACCTGTGAAGGGCGCCATCCAGGCGTCGTCGAGGGGCTTGGTGCGGGCCATCGTGGTCTCGATCTCTTTTTGCTCGGTCGACAACGCGGACTCGAGTTGGTCCTGACTCTTGTCGTCGATTCCGAACCAGAGCTCGACGAGCTTGGCGCGGACGACTCTCTCCACGAGGTGGCCGGTGGAGCTGTTTGCGATCATGATGAACCCGAGCTTCTTGGAGGGGAAGAATGTGAGCTGAGTAGCGAAGCCCATCGTACCACCGGTGTGGGTGACCATCTCCAGACCCTTCGACTTGGCGACGACCCAGCCGAGGCCGTAGTGGACGTCCGCGCCGATGGCGATTTGCTTTTCGCGGCGTTTCAGGACGTTGGCCTCGCTGGCGATTTTGCGGCCTTCGAGGCTGGTGCCGTTGCCGAGCTCGGCGGCCACGTAGCGAGCCATGTCGTTGACGTTGGACCAGATCCCTCCGCTTGGAGAGATGTACTCGGCGAACCGCTCGTGGTCCAACGAGACGGTCTTTTGGACCTGATCGAAGCCTTTGGCGTGGGGCGTCGCGTGGTTTTTCGATCGCGAAGCAAAGGCGTGGTCGATGGTCGTTTTCTTCATCCCGAGTGGGTCGAAGACCCGAGCTCTCATGGCTTTTCGGTAGGCGTCGAGCAACTTGGCTTTCGGGTCGAAAACTCTGCCGGCGACGAAGCCGGCGGCGCCGACCATGTGATTTTGATATTGGAAGGTCTCGCGGAAGCCGGTGGTGGGTTTCATCAGGGCGAGCTCACTGAAGACGCTATCCGCCGTTTTTTTCTCGAATTCCAGGATCAGGGGCATGTCTTTGCGCGGGAGGCCCGCGCAGGCGCACACGAGGTCCTGCATGGTGAGTGTTGGGCCTAGCTTCTCGTCGCCGAGCTTGAAGGCTGGGTAGACGTCCGTGACCTTGGTGTCCCAGGCGAATTTTCCCTGGTCGACCAGCGTTGCCATCATGAGTGTGGTCATGGACTTCGACACCGAGCCGATCATCATGAGGGTGTCGGCGTCGACGGGGTCGGTCTTTCCGACTTCGCGGACGCCGTAGCCCTTCGCGTGGACGACCTTGCCGTCTTCGAGGATGGCGAGCTCGAGGCCGGGCGTCTTCGTGGCGTCGAGGGCGGCTTTGATGAATTGCTCCAGGGCCGGGAGAGTCTGTTTGATCGGTGTCGGCGTGACCGCGGTGAGGTCGATGTCTTTCTGACCCGGCGCCTTGAGGGAGCCCATGAACTCACGTAGCTGGGCGCCTCGGCGGTCGAGGTCGGCGGGGCTGCCGACGACGAGGGAGACCCACGTGAAGCCCGCGCGACGTTTGGCCACGGCCTGCGCGACGATTTCGGTGGTCGTGCGCGGATAGGTCTCGATTCGGAATGCTTCCCAGCCCTCTCGGGCGGGCGGGGCTTCGACGGATTCGGCCGTACCCACCGGAACCTCGGCCCTGGCCCAGGCCGCCTTGACGGCGGTTTCCAAGTTGGCCTCGGTCGATTCGAAGAGGAAGGTCTTGATTCGACCGTCGGGTTCGTCGAGCCGGACCAAGTCCTCGTCGAGCGTCGCCTTGAATCCCTTCGGGACTTTGAGCGTCGCACCCGCCTTGGTCGCGAGATCTCCCGGGCCCTCCACGACCACGGGCGCTGCCTTGGCGGGCGGCGGCGGCGGGGGTGGGGGCGGAGGCGGTGGGGGCGGGGACGCACAGGCGGCGGCCAACGCCACCGCACACAGCGCACGCAACGGGCTTTTCATCGCGCCGAACGCTACTCGAAAGGGGCGGCGAGGGCCAGCACGTCGGACACTCACCGCGTCTCGATGCTGGACTACGGCCGAGCCGTCAGGCTCTCGACCGGTGCTCGTCGATGAGTCGGTCGACGACATCGGGATCGGCGAGTGTGGTGATGTCACCCATGCCTTCGTATTCGGACGCCGCGATCTTCCTCAGGATGCGCCGCATGATTTTGCCGCTGCGCGTTTTTGGCAGGCCGGAGGCGACGTGGATGACGTCGGGTGCGGCGAACCCGCCGATCGCGTGTTTGACTTGTTCTTTGAGGGCGCCCGCGATCGCGTCTCGATCCGTGCGAGTCGCGTGCTCGGCGGTGAGGAGCACGTACGCGTAGATGCCTTGCCCTTTGATGGGGTGCGGATAGCCGACGACGGCGGCTTCGGCGACCGACTCATGGGCGACGAGCGCACTCTCGACTTCAGCGGTGCCGAGGCGGTGTCCGGAGACGTTGAGGACGTCGTCGATGCGCCCGGTGATCCAGTAGTAGCCGTCTTCGTCGCGTCGGCACCCATCGCCGGTGAAGTAGTGACCAGGGTACTGAACGAAATAGGTCGCCTTGAATCGCTGATGGTCACCCCAGACGGTGCGGGCTTGGCCGGGCCAGGGCGTGGAGAGACAGAGCGCGCCTTCGACGCCGTTGCCCTCGAGCACTTTGCCGGTCTGCGCGTCTACGATGGTGGGTTTGACTCCGAAAAAGGGGAGAGTTGCGGAGCCCGGCTTGGTCGGAGTGACTCCAGGGAGCGGCGTGATGAGAATGCCGCCGGTTTCGGTCTGCCACCAAGTGTCGACGACAGAGCAGCGACCCTCGCCGACGACGTCGTGGTACCACCTCCAGATTTCTGGGTTGATGGGTTCTCCGACGGAGCCGAGCACGCGCAGAGACGTCCGCCGGTGGTCTTTCACGAACCCATCCCCCGCCTGGGCGATCGCTCGAAGCGCGGTCGGGGCGGTGTAGAAGATGTTGATGCCGAGGTCGTCCACCATCTGCCAGTAGCGGCCGGGGTTGGGGAAGGTGGGAATGGACTCGAACATCACGGTGGTCGCGCCGTTGGCGAGCGGCCCGTACACGATGTACGAGTGTCCGGTGACCCAACCCACGTCCGCGGCGCAGCAATAGATGTCGCCGGGGTGATAATCGAAGACGAGCTTGTGAGTATAGGCCGCGTACACGAGGTAGCCGCCGGTCGTGTGCATGACCCCCTTTGGCTTCCCGGTGCTGCCCGAAGTGTACAAGATGAAAAGCGGGTCTTCCGAACCCATCCACTCGATCGTGCAGGTCGAGCGCTGTTTCTTACATTCCTCGTCGAGCCAGTGATCTCGACCCGACACCATGTCGACCTCGGCGTCGGTGCGGCGCGCCACGAGCACGGTGTCGACCATCGACATGCCTTCGATGGCCCGATCGACGATCTTCTTGAGGTGAACTCTCTTGCCTCCGCGCATGCCTTCGTTCGCGGTCACTACGACTCGGCATTTCGCGTCGATGATTCGGTCTCGCAAGGCGTCGGCCGAGAAGCCGCCGAACACGACCGAATGGACGGCGCCGATGCGAGCGCAGGCGAGCATCATGAACGCCGTCTCGGGGATCATGGGCATGTAGATACAGACTCGGTCGCCTTTGCGAACGCCGTGGGCGAGGAGCACGTTCGCCATCCGGCAGACTTGGTGTTTCATCTCGCGATAGGTGATGTGTCGGTACACGCCCGGCTCGTCGGCGGCCCAGATGATCGCGGTCTGGTCGGCCTTGTCCGTGAGGTGGCGGTCGACGCAGTTGTAGCAGGCGTTGAGTCGGCCGCCGGAGAACCAGGCGAAGTCGACTTCTTGGTAGTCGGCGTCGAGGACGCTGTTGAAGGGGTGGAACCAACTCAGCATCTTTGCTTGCTCACCCCAAAACCACTCGGGGTTGTCCAAAGAGAGTCGGTAGAGTCGCTGGTACTCCGTCATCGAGCTCAGGTGTGCGTGCCGTGCGATTTCGGGCTTGACCGGAAAGATGTCCGACATGTTGGCCTCCAAAGGGTGTGAACAATAGGCGCAAGGCGTCGCGGCGCCAAGGGTCTTTCGTAGGGGAAGGGGCTCGTCGGGGGCCGCCGAGCTCGGGCTCGGTCGGCGAGCTTCTGACTCAGTCGATCGTCCACTCCGGCCAGCGGCTTCGACCCAGGCTCCCAGGCGCTTTCAAAGTAAGGCGCGCCGCCTTACAACCGGGAGGTGCCGACGACAATAACCCTGACCGGCAAAGGTCAAATCACGATTCCAAAGGAGATTCGGGACAAGGTCGGACTCCGACCCGGCGATACACTCTCGGCGAGCATCGACAGTCAGGGCCGAATCGTGCTGCTCGCCGCTCGGATCGAGCCAGAGGAACTGTTTCGGGATCGACCTCCGGTGACGAGAGTCGTGAGCTTGGACGAGATGCAAGAGGCCATCGTCAGAGGCGCGCGTGGTCGTTCTTGACACAAACGTGCTGGTCCGCGTTCTGACAGGGGACCACCCGAAGGAGACCCAGTCAGCAGAGCGAGCGTTCTTGCGCCACACCAAGGGCGGCGGAGTCTTCGTGCCCGATCTCGTGCTGGCCGAAATCTCCTGGGTGCTCACCTCTGCGTATGGCTGGAGTCGCGCCGTGACTCATCGTTCCATGGACAGACTCATTCACACGCGGGGCGTTTCCGTGGCCGACCACGAGCGTGTGAGTGAGATTGGGCCCGAAGCTACTTCGAGATCTCGGTTCCCGTGACGGGGCCGCTTGGTTGGACGACCTCGGTCGAAGGATCGAACTCGTTCGCCTTGATGACCGTCCCGGAGATCGAGCTTCCGAGGTCCGCGCGGGCGGCGAGTCTCACTCCGACGGCGAACCCACGAATCTTGTTGGAGACGATTCGCGTGCCTTCGATGGCGAGGTTCTTGCGCTCGCCATAGATGTGGAACGCGGGCTTGGTGGCTTTGACGGCGGACCGGATCGTGTTCCCTTCGAACCTCGTACGAGTCGCCGAGGCCAGGTTGATCGCGGGCTGAGCTTTGTCCGGGTCGGGTGAGTAGAGCATGTCCACGTTCTTGACCACGAGGGCCTCGGGAAAGCCGATTTGATGAGTGGCCGAGATGATCGCTCGGCGACCTCCGTGGAGCTTTCCTCCGATGACCCACACGTTATTGATGTGGCTTTTGACTCCAAAGGCGAAGCTCGGCGTGGCGCCGGTGGCGTCGACCTCGTTGTCGATGAAGCTGGAGTCGTCGAGGTCGATCACACCGATCCCACCGAAGATTCGATTCTTCCTGACGACGATTCTTTTGCCCGGGTTGGCCGCTCCGTTTCCGCCGACGGTGAGCACGAGCCCCGACTTGTATCGATGGGGCTTCATCTCGTTGTTTTCGATCAGAATATCCGTGGGTGGAGGGAAGGGTCCGGTCGGTTCGAAGTCGATGTACTGGTCGGTGATGTCGTCGAACTCGTTCTCTGAAATCTGAAGGCTCTTCACCGACCGTTGCACGGTGACTCCCGAGCGATTGGAGCGTTTGAACGAGTTCTTTCGAATGAGCACGTCCTGGACCAACGCCTGATTTCCGACCAAGTCGACGCCGTCGCCCTTGGTTTCGAAGAACCGGTTGTTCTCGATGAGGACCGTTTTGACGCCAGGGTCTCTCTTGGCGAAGAGGAGGACGGCGTGGGCTTGCTCGTCTTCCTTGCCCTTCATCGCCTCGCGGCTGCCGTCGAAACCGCAGTCCAGGATCTCCACGTCGACGGACTCACCGACGTGGAGCATCGAGAAGGTCGGGTGCTTCTTTCCTTCTCCGACGGGTTCCTCGATCTTCTTGACGATGGTCTTGGTCGCGTCTTGGCACCGGAACGAGAGGCCGTTTGCGCCCTGAATTCGGAGCGCGAAGTAATAGTTGGTGTGGCGCGTGACGTTGTAGGTTCCGGCGGGGAGGAAGACCTCGGCGTTTCGAGCGGCTACGGCGGCGTCGATGGCCTTCTGGATGGCGAGCGTGTCGTCGGTGCTCCCGTCGCCCTTGGCGCCGAACGCGGACACGTCGAATTTTTGCTTTCTCGAGGCCCGGGTGGTCTTGGTGACTCCGAGGGGGTTCTTTTCGGAGAAGACGAACATTCCGGGTTCGGTTGGCGATGAGGTGAGTTGGGGTTCGGTGGCGACGGCCGCGTCGCTTTGCTCGGGCGAGGTCGTGAGTTGCGGTTTGGTCGCGACGGGCGGGTCGTTTCGCGCGGGCGTGGGTTCGAGCAGGCGCGGAGGCGTTTTCGGAGGCTCGACCAGGCGCCAGCCAGGGGGCAGGCCCGCGTCGACGGTCACCGGGGCCGCGTTGCTGGCTTGGCACGCGGAGCCTGCGACCGAAAGGAGGATGAGTGCAGAGGCGGACCTCCATACTCTCCGAGGGGACGGGTGCTCCGACATCGCCGCGCATCGTAGGAGCGCGAGGCCGGGATGGCAAACGAGAAAGCGGGCGCGCGGGCGCCGATCCGTGCTGCCTGTCTTGACAGGACGCTGAAAAAGTCGACTTCTCGAACCGATGCGCCGTGCTTGATCGTCACGGATCAGCAAATTCAAGCGCTTACCGGGTGAATCGGGCACGGGCACGGGCACGGCATGAGTTTCGGAGCCTTTTTCAGCGACCTGCTAGGTGATGAGCATTCCCCAGGGGTCACTTGGGCTGCGACCGGCCTTGGGACAGCCGCCCTCGGGGGTCCGGCTAATCCTCACGACTTGCACTGCCCGAATTACCTTGGTAACGAAGGAGACATGGTTCTCGCGAGCTCCAAGGTGACGGCGCAGGGGCAAATCTCAGTCCCAGCCGAGGTACGCCGCAGGCTCGGAGTCGGCCCTGGCTCCGTGCTGGAATGGGACGAAGACGAGGGTCAGATCGTCGTCAAGCGCAAGGGACGGTACAGCTCCGAAGAGCTTCACGCCGCATTGTTCTCCAGGGAGGTCGAGCCGAAGACCGTCGAGCAAATGAAGGCGGGCATTCGCGGGCTCCTCGCGAAGAAACATGCGCGCGATTGACACCAACGTCCTCGTTCGACTCATCGCTCGTGACGACGAAAGACAGGTGGCCGCCGCGGAGAGTTTCGTGGCACAAGGGGCTTGGGTATCTCTCGTCGTGCTCGTCGAGACGATCTGGGTGCTCCAGTCAGTCTACTCGCTGACGCCGCGACAGATCGGGATCGCGCTCGAGATGCTGCTCGATCATCAGCATTTGGTGATTCAAGATCCCGAGTGTGTGGCGGCTGCGCTCGAGCAATTCAGGGCCACGCCGACCATCGGATTCTCCGATTGCCTCGTGGCCGAAATTGCGAAGAAGGAAGGTCATACTCCGCTGGGGACCTTCGACAAGAGACTCGGCAAGCTCGACCACGTCAGGAAGCTCTGAGGGAGGGTTTCGGTCTTGTGAGCTGATCGAGCTCGCTCTCTAATTCCAAACTAAAGGGCAAGCGAGGCTCTGATTTTGCGGAGATCCTCGGCGACTGCTCGGCAGCTCGGGTAGCGGTCTTCAGCGCGTTTTTCGAGGAGTTTCAGCACGAGCTTTTCGATCGCCTCGGGTAGCGCAGGGTCGATCGACCGGGGGGGTGGGGGCGGATCCTTCAGGTGTTTGATCAGCACCCTCATCATGTCGGCATCCCGAAACGGGAGCTGACCCGTGAACAGCTCGTACGCGATGACTCCGAGTGAGTACAGGTCCGCCGCGGGGGTGACTTGGCTGAAGCCGTTGATCTGCTCCGGGCTCATGTAGTTCGGGGTCCCGGCGACCATGCCGGCAACGGTCTGGTTTTCGACGATCGAGCTCTTCGCGATCCCGAAGTCCATGACTTTGAGCTCACCCTGAGTCGTGATGAAGATGTTCTGAGGTTTGACGTCGCGGTGAATCACGCCGGCGTCGTGCACCGCCTGGAATCCGGCGCAGGCTTGGAGCAACACGTCGATCTTCGACACGAGGCTCACGGATTTCTTCCCCATGAGGGACTTCAGGTCGCAGCCCTCGAGGAGCTCCATGGTGATGTAGCGAAATCCGCCGTGCTGACCGATGTCGTAGAGCCGCAAGATGTTCGGGTGATTGAGTCGCCGCGAGAGGAGGAGCTCGTGTTTGAACCTTCGCAGCAGCTCGGCGTTGTCGTCGATGAGTTGCACGAAGACCTTCATGGCGATGGTCTGTCCGAGCTCCTCGTCGCGGGCGCGGAAGACCAAGGCCATGCCTCCTTGGCCGATTTTTTTGTCGAGGATGTAGCGATCGGCGATACGCGCGCCTTCGGCGAAGCCGCCGGGGCCTGCGGCTCGAGCAGGAGCAGGGACGATGGGTGGGGGTGGGAGGCTTGCTCGCGGCAGCGGGATTTGCAGGGGCGGGGTGGCTGGGGTGCCTCTCATGATGGGCGGCGGCGGGCTGGACGGGAGGGCCGGAGGCGGTTCGCGTGTGATGCTTCCGAACAAGGTCGGTGCGGACAACTCGTGCGTCGATCCGGCGGGCTTGGGGTTCGTCAGGGTGGGTTCGAACCGTTTGGGCTCGGCGATGGTGTGATCTCCGGGCAGCGGAGGCAGAGAGGGGAGCGCGGGGAGCTCGGCTGGTCGTGGCGTTCGGGCGAAGGCGAAGTCTTCCTTCGCGATTTTCTCGTACACCATGGTGGACCCGGAGAGCTCGGCTTCGACGGCGGCGAGGACGTCTTTGGCGTCGGGTCGACTCGGATCGGTCGCGGGGATTTTTTGGAGGACTTCCTTGGCGCTCTCGAGGAACCCGTTACGATGGTACAGGCGGGCGAGGGAGAGGAGCGCCGCGTTTTCCTTCGGCGTTTTCGGTGCAGTGAGTACGAACAATCGCAGGAACTGATCGAGTCGGTAGTCGAGCCGGAACAGGGCCGCGGATTTTTCGATCGCGAGGATCGCCGCGTCTCGGTAGCGATGGTCGTCTCGCCCTACTCTGAGCAGTGCGTCGAGTGATCTGGCGCTATCTCCTAACCCATCGAAGCACTCCGCGGCTTCGAAGGCGAGGCCGGCGTCGAGGTAGAGCTCGGCGGCGCGATCGAAGAGGCCGAGGTTGCGGGCCACCCGGGCGGCGTCGGCGTGTAGGAGTAGGGCTGAGTAGGCTTCCATGGCCTCCTCGAGCTTTCCGGAGGCCTCCAGGTGCTTGGCGCGCTCGGCTGGTCGGTTTTGGGTTGGTGGCGCGGTGGGTCTTGGGGGAGAGAGGCTGGGTCTCTTTCCGGCTTCGATTCGTGCGCGCAGGGCCAAGGCACCGGCGGCGTCGCCCGCTTTTTCGAGGGTCGCCACGGCGCGCCCGATTTCTCCGAGGCCGACGAAGAGCTCGACCGCGCGAGGGGAGTCTCCGGCCCGTTCGAAGCAGATCGCCGCGGAGAGGGCGTGCTTGCGGGAGAGGGGGGAGACGATGGAGAGTCGATGGGCGTCTTCGCCGAGGACGGCGAGGAGCAACTCACCGGCGTCGCGCCAGTTGCCGGAAGCCATCTTCATTCGAGCGGCATCGGCGAGGGCGCCGATTTCGAAGTAGGCGCGAGCAGCTTCTTCGAAGCGGCGTTCCCTTTCCAGCGACTCTGCTCGGTCTTTTTGCGCCACGACTCAGTCCTCCTTGATTTCCTGGGCCTTCCTTTGAAGTCGGGCCGGGTCGTTGGCGATCGTCAGGGCCTCTTCGAGCGTAACGAGGCCGTCCCGCACGTAGCGGAAGAGGCAGGCGTCGAGGCTGAGCATACCCGTGCCATCTCCGTCCGCGCCGAACATCATCGCTTCGATTTGATGAATCTTGTTCTCTCGAATCAGGTTCGCGATGGCGGTGTTCGAGAGCAAGACCTCTACCGCCGCTATTCGGCCGTCACCGCTGGCTCGCTTGACGAGCTCCTGAGCGACCACGGCTTTGAGGAGCACGGAGAGCGAGCCGCGGGCCTGATCTCTGGCTTCGTCGGGGAAGGCGTCGATCAGTCGGTCGACGGCCTTGGCCGCTGAGTTGGTGTGGAGTGTCCCGAAGACGAGCACGCCGGTCTCGGCGGCGGCGAGGGCCAAGGAGATGGACTCGACGTCACGTAACTCACCCACGACGATCACGTCGGGGGACTCTCGGAGGGCGGAGCGCAGGGCGGACGTGAAGCTCTCGGTGTGTTGTCCGACCTGGCGTTGAGAGATGAGGCTTCGGCGCGGCTCGTGAATGAATTCGATGGGGTCCTCGATGGTCACGATGTGGCGGGAGCGGGAGGGATGGCTGTTGATCTCGTCGATCATCGCGGCGAGAGTCGTGGTCTTGCCCGATCCGGTGGGGCCGCAGACGAGGACGAGCCCATTTTGGTATTCGGTGATGCGTTTGAGGAGTCCTGGCAGCAGGAGCTCGTCGATGGAGGGGGGCGTTTTGGGAATCACGCGGAAGATCGCGCCGGGGCCGCGAGTGTGGAGGAACACGTTGACGCGAAATCGGGCGACACCGCCGAGGGCGTAGACGAAGTCGAGCTCGTGGCCTCGCTCGAGGCTTTTTTGCTCGTCGGGGGCGAGGATCTCGTACAGGAACTTTCGGGCCTCGAGCGCGGAGAGAGCTCGGAAAGGGAGGGGAATCAGGTCGCCGTCGTGCCGAATGCTCGGAGGCGCGCCGCTGGCGAAGTGCAGGTCGCTCGCGCTTTGGTCGGCGACGAGCCGCAGGAACGAGTCGATTCGAGCCATGGTGGGTTCCTCAGCTCGCCGCCGCCGCGGGCGCCGGGTCGAAGAGCGGGTCGAAGAGACTCTCGAACTCTTTTTTGTCCTGAGCTTTCACGTAGGCTTCCTCGGCGCTGACGAGGCCTTCTCGATAGAGGCGGAGGAGCTCGGAGTCCATGGTTTGCATGCCCTGCGGTCGGGAGGTGACCAACACACTTCCGATTTGGAAGGCCTTTCCTTTGCGAATGAGATTCGCGATCGCGTCGTTGTTGATCATGACTTCGACCGCGAGCACGCGTCCGCTGCCGTCCCGTTTGGGGAGAAGGTGTTGGCATACGACCGCGCGCAGGCTGCCGGCGAGCATGGCTCGCACTTGGGGTTGTCGGTCTGGGCTGAAGGCGTTGATGAGTCTGTCAACGCTACTCTCGGCCGAGACGGTGTGCATGGTCCCGAGGACGAGGTGCCCGGTTTCCGCGGCGCTGACCGCGAAGCCGATGGTCTGGATGTCGCGGAGCTCCCCCACGAGGATGACGTCGGGGTCTTGTCGAAGCGCGGCGCGGAGCGCGGTGGCGTAGCTTCGGCTGTGACCTCCGATCTCTCGCTGAGTGACGAGTCCTTTGGCGGGGGAGTGCACGTGCTCGATGGGATCTTCGATGGTGATGATGTGGCGGGCCGAGCTCAGGTTGATGTGGTGGACGATGGCGGCGAGGGTGGTGGACTTTCCGGAGCCGGCGGGGCCTCCGACCAGCACGAGCCCGTTTTTGGCTTCGGCGAGCTTCTGAATGATGGGAGGCAGGCCGAGTGATTCGATGCTCGGGACTCGATCTCGGATCACTCTGAATACCGCCGAGAGTCCGGTGAGTTGGTGGAACACGTGGGCTCGGAAGCGGAGTCCCTGAGACTTGACCTCATAGGAGAAGTCGATGTCTCGGAGGGCCTCGAGCTCGCGTTCTTGGGAGGGAGAGAGGTGCGCTTTGATCAGCGGGGCGAGCTCTTCGGGGGCGAGGGGTCGTTCGCTGATGGGTTCGAGGCTTCCTCGGCGCTTGACATAGGGTCGTCGTCCGCCTTCGAGCACGAGGTCGTCGCCTTCCATGCGTGCGGTGGCGTAGAGGAGTTGATCGAGGAGGCCGAGTGTGGAGCCGATGGTATTCTGTCCTACTCTCCTGGCTTCGGTGAGATCCCAGCGTCCGAGCACTTCTCTGGCGAGGTTTCGGACGCGGTGGTCGGCGTCGTTTTCGACGAGGCGAACGGACTCGGCGACGGAGGGTTCGTCGAGTCGGTCGAGGCAGGTGAGTACGGCGAGGCGGAGGTCGGCGTCGTCTGGGGTGGTGAGGAGGCCGGCGACGTGGGGCGCGACGTCTTTGGCGCCGAGCGCATCGAGGGCCGAGAGTGCGACATATCGGAGCTCGGGCTCGCGCAGGAGGAGGTCGAGGACGTAGGGAACGGCGCGGGCGTCGCCGATGTCGCCCAAGGCGCTGATGGCGGCCTCGCGAACCCACCAGTCGCGGTCTCCTTGGGCGGTGCGGACGAGGGCGCCGAGGACGCTCGGGTCTTTCAAGCGACTCAGCACGCCGACGGCGTAGCGTCGAATCACGTCGCTCGGGTCCGCGAGGTAGCTGACCAGGTGTCGAACGAGCTCGGTGCCCGCCATGGCGAGGAGGGCGTCGGTGACGCGTTCTCGAACCCACCAGTCCTCGTCGCGCAGAAAGGCGAGGAGCTTGGGCCAGAGCTCTCCGGACGGGTCTTTCACGCGACTGGCGATGTCGCTGGCCATGCGGCGCACGTTGGGATCGCGATTTCTGAGGAGCCACAAGATCGTTCGACCGACGTCGACGCGACCGCTCTTGCTGAGTTGGGAGATGGCGGAGGCGGCGCGGGTGCGGACCGAGATGTTGGTGTGCGAGAGGGCGTCGACGCAGAGGGGCAGGGCGCTTTCGTGGGCCATGGCTTCGGCGGCTTCGATCACCATCAGGCGCACGGCGGTTGGGCCGGCGCGGAAGGACTTTTCGAGCATGCGCACGGTCTTTGGGCTGGGCCAGCGTTTGGCGCCTTCGAGGCCGGCGCGGACCGCGGGGAGCGAGGGCGATTCGAGGAGGGGCGCGGCGCGGGCGAACCAGTCTTCTTCGGTCCCGATTTGGCCGAGGCCGCGTACGGCCTGGAGCTGCACGTTGGGGTCGAGGTCGCCGAACAGGCGCGTGAGCGCGTCCTTGGCCGCGTCGAGATCTTTTCCCACGTACCGCGGCTCGGAGAAGTAGCCGATCAGGTGGATTTTTTCGGCGGGGCTCGCGACGGCGAGGGCGTCGGTCATGGCCGGGATCGCGTAGTGCCCGGCGATGGGAAAGAGCACGTCCGCGGCCTCCGCGCGTCCCGCGAAGCCGGGCTCCTTGGCCCACGCGGAGAGGAGCTCGAAGGTGGTCTTGCCGCCGACCCGTCCGAGCACGCCTGCGGCGGCGCGACGAAGCGGGACGTCGTTGGACTTCAACAGGGAGCAGAGCTCGGCGTGGTGTGCGACGTCGTTCACCTTCGGCAGCAAGGTCGTGAGCACGAGCCGCACGACGCCGTCGTTCGTCTTCATCGTGCGGACGAACGGCACGAAGAGCGCAGGTTCGGGTGCGCGTTCGACCAAGCGCGCGAAGGCCGCGCAGCGATTCTTGAGGCCTGCTGTCTCGGACGTCTTGGTCAGGAGCGCCTCGAGCACGCGAAGGGTGTCCGCGACCAACAGCTCGCCTTCTGCGGTGGTCGACAGGAAACGTTCGACTTGTGACTGCTGAGACCAGTCGTCTTCCTTCATGCTCCGAACGAGATCGGTCCTCGCCATTCGCCCAAGGTACCTTTTAATGAGGGCGAGGAAACGGTTCAAAGGAGGCGCCAGCTCTTGAAGAGCCGGTGTGGCCGCGGCGTGCTCGCGCGAGCTTTACCGCGAACGCGCCCTCATGCGACAAGCGCCGATCGGTGGAGCCCGAGGCCCAGACAGAAGCGAAGCCGGAGCTCGACGCGGAAGCCAAGAAGGCCGCCTATCGCCGCGCCATGCGCGCCGTCGAGACGCTTCGCGTGTTTTTTCTCGACCTCGGCGCGGCCGGGAACGCGTTCGAACGTCTCGAGGATCTGCTCGGATCGCTCGAGCTGTTCCGGCCTCCGGAGCTGCGTCGCTGCAAGGAGTTCCGGAGAGCTTGGGCGCGTAAGGAACGCGGCATCATGGGGATCCGTCCAGAGGATGTGGCGCTCTACTGCCGGTGCCCCGAGTGCACCGAGATTCGATCGCGCCTCAAGCTCGAGCAACCGCTCGGCGACACGCCGCCAGCGCCGCCCTCCGAGGAGCTCCTCGCGCGCCTCCTCTTGCGAATCACGAGGGCCACGCTCAAGGACGAAGACGAGTTCGATCGGCCGTGACCTTGGTTCCGCGCACGCAACTCGCGGCGTTCCCTGGGGCCAGTAGGCTCAGCGTGGCAGAAAAACTTTCTGTCGATAGTGGGCGAGCTCCGCGATGGACTCACGAATGTCTTGCAGCGCGGTGTGCGTCCCGGTCCCTTTTCCAAACGCCTTGTCGGACGCGTACCAGCGACGGACCAGCTCCTTGATCGAAGAGACGTCGATCATTCGATAGTGCAAGTAGCCTTCGAAGACCTGGAAGTACTTCTTCAGGAAGGTTCGATCCACGTGGATCGAGTTCCCCGCCAGCACTCCGCCTTGATACGGGCACCACTTCGTCAGCATCTCGATCATCGCTCGCTCGGCCGACGCCAAGCTCGTCTCGGATCTTCGAACCTTTGCGAGAAGCCCGTTGTCCGTGTGCATCTTCAGGACGAACGGCTCCATCGTGAGCAGCGACGCTTCGGGCTGCCAAATGGTCAGCTCCACCGAGTCCAGCTCGAGGAGGTCGGCGTCCGTGATCACGACGGCGACCTGCAGCGGCACACAACGCTCCGGATCGAGTCCGGTCATCTCCATGTCGAGCCAAACGATGCGGCTGTCCGTCACGGCCATGGGCGGTGCTAACACGAGCGAAGCTTTGAAAACGAGTCGAGTGAAGTGTGGAGATCGAGGCGCTCACCTCTCGATCTCACCCAAGCTTGGCGCGTCGGCCGCGTTGGCGGCTCAGTGCTGATCCAGCTTTTTCTGGATCAGGTGATCGAGGGCTTGGCGATTGGGCGCGGGGCTCGTCGGCTCCGAAGCGAGGGACGCCATCTTTTTGAGGTGCGCTACGTTCTCGTCGTTCTTCACGGAGGCATTGGGTACAGGTGCAGCGCTCGCTGGGGGATGGTGGGCCGAGCTCTTCTTCGCGGGTGTCTCGTCACCAATGCCGATCACGCCGGTCTTGGGGTCGAAGCTTTGCCACCACGAAGCGACTTTGCCGAGCGCGGGGCGGCCCAAGTCGTTGGCGTGTCCGTAGAGCGTGCGTCCCTTCACGCGAACGCCCACGGCGGTCCACGCGAGGCCAAGGACGATCGTCGTGACGAGCAAGTATCGGAAGAGCGTCTTCACGCGGCGATCATGGCGCCGAGGTCGGGAAATGCAACTTTTCGCCTACATCACTCTTTCGTTCAATCATTCGAGGGGTTGCGATTCGTCCGGCCCGCGCTCGAAGGTCCCTGTTGAGGCTAGGAAGTGCACCACGGCTTGCTGTAGGCTCCCCCGCGATGTCGCTTCCCTCCCCGACGAGCCTTGCGCTCGCGGGCTCCGAGCGTGTTGGAGAGATCCTCGTCAAGGCGGGTCTCCTCACCGAGGAGCAGGTCCGCGCGGCGCTCGACCACCAACGGAGATCGAACAAGAGGCTTGGTCGAATCCTCGTTGAGGAAGGATTCATCACCGAGGCTCGCTTGGTCCACGTGTTGAGCTCGCAGCTCAACATCGAGGTCTGCGATCCGATCACGGCGGCGATCCATCCGCGCATTCTCGAGTTGGTGCCGACGGAGGTCGCGACGGAGCTGCGAGTCGTTCCTCTTGGGCTACGTCGGGCCGAGGGTCACGAGATCTTGTTGTTGGCGACCGCTGATCCGACGAACCACGCGATTTACGAGCGGCTCGAGAAGGAGCTCGGGATGTCGATCGAGTGGCGATTGGCGGGCGAGACCGAGATCGATCTTGGGATCGCGCGGCACTATGGGCCTCAAGCGGTTGCGCCTACGGTGTTGGGCGTGCCCTCGACCCCGCCTCCGGGGCTGATGGGCACATCTTTGCCGCTGCCGCCGGTGCCCGCGGACGTGCTTCCGGAGCCGCCCGTGGTTCCCGTGCTCGGCGCGTCGCCGCGGCCTGGGGTTCGGCCCTCCGCGGCTCCGAAGGCGCCGTCGGTGCCAGCGCAGAGCTGGGCGGACATGGTTCCTGGCGACTCGTGGCCGGCCGAGCCGGAAGAGGTCGTCGTGTCTGCGCCGGAAGCCTTGGCGCGCGGGAATGACGTGCCGGTTGGGGTCGCACCTTTGGCGCCCCCTTCGGCCTGGGAAGATTCGCAAGAGCCGCCGAAGCGCAGCGAGTCTTCGACGGAGGTCGAGGTGCCCGCGGTGTCTGCCGACGAAGTGCAGACCGACGCGCCTGTCCAGCCACGCGACGAGGTCGCGGAGATCGTCGCGGACACCCAGATCGCGATCGAGCGCTTCGCTCGCAACGAAGAGATCGATGCGGCCACGACGAGCTGGGTGCTTCGCGTGGCGGTGGCGTATCTGCTCGAGCACGGGCTGTCGGACTCGCAGGCGCTCGATCGCGCCGTGCGTACGGTCTTGGGATCAGCGGCGCAACCGCCACCGGAGGCTTGAGGCCGTAGGTTCATCGGCGCAGGCTCGCTGCGCTCGCCGCGGTTCAGCGCTTCGTCAGCGGACGAGGCGCATCAAGTCTTCACCGAGGCCGAGGTCACCGTCATCTTCCTCGTCTTCGTCGTCCTGATCAGGGGCAGGCGTGACGCGCTGCCGGCGCCCGTCGTTCTGTTCGAACCGATACTGCTCCTTCGCCATCGGCGAGCCCTTGTAGCGGAACATGACGGTCGCGACGTACCCGCGAGTCTCTTTGAAGGGCGGGATGCCGTCGTGTTTGATCACCGCTCCGGGCCCGGCGTTGTAGGCGGCGATGGCGAGCGGGAAGGTGCCGAATTTGTCGAGCATCTTTTTGAGGTACTTGGTGCCGCCGAAAATATTTTGTTTGGGGTCAAAGCTATCTTCGACGCCCATCTCGCGGGCGGTCCCGGGCATGAGCTGCATGAGGCCGCGGGCGCCCGTGCGTGAGACGGCGCCGGGTCGATAGCCGGATTCGGTGCGGATCACGGCGTCGATGAGCGCGGGGGGGACGTCGTAGGTGCGGGCGGCTTCCAAGATCGTGGGTCGCAGGCGGTCGGCGGAGAGGCGGACGTCGCCGAGGGTTTGGTAGGGGTCTTCTTTGATCTCTCCGTGGTGGAAGAGGATCGAGCTCAACGACTCCTCGGGGCTCTCTTGAATCCACTTCTCCAAGCCCTGAATGTCGCCGGGGACGTATTCGCCCACATATTTGACCGTCTCGCTCAGATCGCCTTCGGCGAACGCGACCTCCACGAAAGCGCTGACGGCGAGCAGCGCTGCCACGTACACTCGGGACATCCGCGCTCGGTATAGCATGCCGATTCTCGGGGCTTCCGAGGCGACCGCGGGGAGGCTCCCCGAGCGCCGCCTTCTGCCGCGACCTCGATCCCAGTCTAGCTCGAACGCCCGCGTCCGGCCACCATCCCTGGTCCTGCTCACCTCACCGGCCAGGGACGACGCCTATGAGTACTGCGAGCGGAACGCGGCGCGCTGCGCGCTGCATGCGGGCTGGCTTCACGAGGGGGGTTTGACGGGATCGAGTCGCGTGTGGCCAGGGCTGCTCTTGGGTCTCCGCGGAAGGGAGGGAGGGCTTGGTGGGCTCATTCTTTTGAGCGCCAATGGCGTCGCGTTTCCGGCGCTCGACGACGTCTTCGTCGAGGTGGCCCTGGATGCTCTGCTTGCGACGCGGCCGCAGCTTGCGTCGGTGATGGTCGGCAAGCGAGTCACGATCGATCGTGCGCGGTCCAAGCTGTTGGCGCGCGGCTTTCATGAGATCTGTTCACGCCGTCAGACGCTCTACGCGGCGACGCGGCGAACCTTCGCACCTGCGGAGCCCTTGGCGCTGAAGGTTGCGGAGGCCTCCAAGCTCGAGGCTATCGCGCGCGCGTCCGGGGAGATGGCGATCGAGGAGGCGGACGACGATCCGGAGGGACGCAACCCGAAGCTCTTTCGCGATCGACTGCTCGAGCGTTTGCAGCGACGGCGCGACTTCGCGTGCTTCGACGGGGAGACCTTGTTGTACAAGGCCAACATCGCGGCGATGTCGCCGCTTGGAGGCCACATCGAAGGGATCTTCGTGCCGCGGGCGCTTCGGGGCCGAGGGCTAGGCAAACGAGGCACGTCGACGCTGGTGTCTTGGATCTTGGAGGTCTCGAGCCGCGCGACTTTGTTGGTGAACGATCACAACGTGGTCGCGCGAAAGCTCTACGAGTCTCTCGGGTTCGAGGTCGTCGAAGAGAGCATGACTCTGTATTTGGTGCCGCCTTGATGGGCGAAGGGTCGGGGCGAAGGGGCGAAGGGTCGGGTCAGCGCTTCTTCTTGGGCGCGTCGGTTTCGCCGGCGGCCTCGCGGTACATGGCCTCGGCGATCTTGTGGGACGAGCCTTCGAGGCGTGAGATGGCCGCCTTGATCTTGTCTGGATCGTCGCTGTCGTAGGCTCGCTTCAGGGTCTCGAGGTCTTCTTTGATCTCCGTGATGTCGTCGTCCGTGAGGTACGACGAGTATTCCTGGAGCGCCTTTTCGGTGGTGTAGATCAGGCCGTCGGCGTTCACTTTCAGGTCGGCGACCTGCTTCTTTTCGCGGTCTTCGTCGGCCTTGTCTTCGGCCTCTTTGATCATGCGCTGGATTTCGTCTTCGGACAGGCCGGAGGACGCGACGATCTTGATGTTTTGAGACTTGCCGGTGCCGAGGTCCTTGGCGGACACGTGTACGATTCCGTTCGCGTCGATCTCGAAGGTGACTTCGATTTGGGGCACGCCGCGAGGAGCTGGCGGGATGCCGACCAATTGGAAGCGACCGAGGGTCTTGTTGTCAGCGGCGAGGGGGCGCTCGCCCTGGAGCACGTGGCAGTCCACGATGGGCTGGTTGTCCATCGCGGTGGAGAACACCATCGACTTCTTCGCAGGGATCGTCGTGTTCTTGTGGATGATCCGCGTGAAGACGCCGCCTGCGGTTTCGACGCCGAGCGACAGCGGGGTCACGTCGAGCAGCAGCACGTTCTTGACGTCACCCTTGAGCACGCCGCCCTGAATCGCCGCGCCGATCGCGACGACTTCGTCCGGATTGACCTGCTTGTTGGGTTCTTTCTGAAAGAAGTCGCGGACGATCTGCTGGATGCGCGGCATCCGCGTCTGGCCGCCGACGAGGATCACCTCGTCGATGTCACGGATGGTGCAGCCGGCGTCTTTGAGCGCGATCTTGCACGGGTCGAGGGTAGCCTGGACGAGGTCGTCGACGAGCTTCTCGAGCTCCGCGCGCGTGATCGTGTAGTTCAAGTGCTTGGGGCCGGTCGCGTCTGCCATGATGAAGGGCAGGTTCACGTCGGTCTCGCCCGATGACGAGAGCTCGTGTTTGGCTTTTTCGGCGGCCTCTTTGAGGCGTTGGAGCGCCATCTTGTCGCGCGTCAGATCGGCGCCTGCGTTCTCTTTGGCGAACTGATCGGCGAGGAATCGGATCAGCTTGAGGTCGAAGTCGTCGCCGCCGAGGTGGGTGTCACCGTTGGTGGACTTCACTTCGAACACGCCGTCTCCGAGCTGGAGGATCGAGATATCGAAGGTGCCGCCGCCGAGGTCGTAGACCGCGACTTTGCAGTGCTCTTTTTTGTCGAGGCCGTAAGCGAGCGCGGCGGCCGTGGGCTCGTTGATGATGCGCTGCACGTTGAGGCCGGCGATGCGGCCGGCGTCTTTGGTGGCTTGCCGTTGGGCGTCGTTGAAATAGGCGGGGACGGTGACGACCGCTTCGGAGACCTCTTCGCCGAGATAGTCCTCGGCGGTCTCTTTCATCTTCGTCAGAATCATCGCGGAGATCTCTTGCGGCGAGTAGCGTTTGCCGCGGATCTCGACCCAGGCCTCACCGTTGTCCGCTTGAACGACTTTGTAGGTGGCCTTGCTGATGTCTTGGCGGACTTCGCCCGAATCGTATTTTCGGCCGATGAACCTTTTGATCGAGAACACGGTGTTCTCTGCGTTCGTGATGGCCTGACGTTTGGCGATATGGCCGACGAGCCGCTCCCCACCCTCGGTGAAGGCCACCATCGATGGCGTCGTTCGGCTTCCTTCAGCGTTCGGGATCACTACCGCGTCGCCGCCTTCCATGACGGCCACACAGGAGTTCGTCGTCCCGAGATCGATTCCAACGATCTTCCCCATAGCTCTAGTCCTCCCCGCTCATTTCAAAAAGTTTGGAACTCAAACCGGCGGGTTGTTGCCGTCAGGCTTCGGCTCGGCACCGAGCGAGACCGCGACCAGCGCGGCCCGAAGCAGGCGACCGTTCAAGTTATATCCGCGTCGAACCTCGGCCGCGACACCCCCGGCCTGCACCGTGTCCGAGAAGACTTGTTGCACCGCTTCATGTTTCGCAGGGTCGAATGCCCCGCCAGATTCGATGGCCGTCACGCCGTGCTTCTCGAGCTGGGCGACGAATTTTCGGAACACGAGCTGGACACCTTCCAAAATCGAGGCCGTGCTGGATTCCTTGGAGCCTTGCTGCTCCAGGATCTGTCTGGTGCGGTCGAGATCGTCGAGCACGGGCAAGAAGTCTTTCAACAAGGACTCGTTGGCGAATCGCACCGCTTCTTCGCGCTCCCGTACGACCCGCTTCTTGTAGTTGTCGAAATCTGCGGCCGACCGGAGCCACCTGTTCTTGAGCTCGTCAGTCTGTTGTTTGTTCTGCGCCAGCTGTGCCTCGAGCTCGGCTTTGACTTTCAACAACTCTTGTTCGGCCGCTTCGGCGCCCGCCGTCGCGGGGGGCGTCTCCACGGCTTCCGCTTTGGGCGCTTCGTCCGGCTTGTCCGACATGGTCTCCGACACGCCCGTACGCTTGCACGGGGGGCGCACGGGTTCAAGACGGTCGAAGGTCGAAGCACTCGGTCTCGTTGACGAAATTTGTCAGTCCTGGCGAGAAGTGTCAGGCCTCGGGCAAATCACTGTGGCGCAATGGGGCGGGCGTCAATCCGATTGGGATCCCGGCTGGCCGTCCTCGGCGGGCTCCTTCCCGCTCAGAGACCTCGCCACCGTACCCGCGGTCAGCTCGACCAGCGGGATCACGCGGGAGTAGTCCATTCGAATCGGCCCGACCACGCCGAGCGTTCCGACAGGTCCGTCCTCCGTCGCGTAGCTGGCCATGACCACCGCGAGATCCTTGAATTCATTGACCGGTGCGTCGGCCCCAAAGAGGACGTGGGTGTCGGATTGAGCCGCGGCTTGCGGCTGAGCGATGGAGGCGTCGAGTAACCGCAACAGCATCGTCTTCTCTTCGAAGGCCCGGAGGATCCTTCGCATCCGCGTGATGTCGGCGAACTCGGGCTGCTCGAACAACGCTCGCTCCCCTTCGATCAACACGATGGGGGCTCGATCGACGGTGAGGCTGCGCTCGCCGAGCGCTAGCGCCCTGCGCATGACCTCGTCGGCTTGGGCCCGCTCGTCGCGCATCGCCGTCAAGATCGTGTCCCGCACATCCACGAGCCGCTGCCCGTCGAGCAACGACTTGAGGTAGTTCGACATGCGCCGGAGCTCTTCGCGCTCGACTGGAAAGTCCACGTCGATCGTACGGTGTTGCACCAGACCGCTCTTCGCGACGAACACACATAGGATCGTTCGGTCCCGTACCGGCAGGAACTCGATGTCCGAGAACACGACCTCCTCGATGCTCGGCAACAACACGAGCGAGGCGTGCTTGCTCACCGTCGCCAGAATGCGGCCAGCCTCGGCGAGCACCTGCCGAATGTCCCGATCGGCGTGGCTCGTGACCGTCGTGATCAGCTCTCGCTCCTTCGGCGAGATGCGGCCGCGCTGCGCGAGCTGCTCCACGAACACACGAAACGCCAAGGCCGTCGGGATGCGACCCGCGGAGGAATGAGGGGCGGAGAGGTAGCCGAGGTCTTCGAGGTCGGCCATCGTGTTGCGAACCGTCGCGGGGGACACGTCGATCCCTCGGTTGGCGCGCGTCAGCGACCGCGAACCGACGGGCTCGGCCGTGGCGATGTAGTGCTCGACCACGGCCTGCAATACTTCCCGTTGACGATCGGTAAGCTCGGCGGTGAGTCGCACAGCGGTCATTCGACGATAGAAAGCGTACGCCGCTCCGGAGGGTCTCGCAACGGAGGGTCTCGCACCGGATCGACCGGAGCCTCATCGAGGCGGGCCTCGCCGATCGCCGCCAGGAGCGCTCGCCCGATCCCGTCGGCGAACTTGAAACCTTCCGCGGTCGGCCTTACCCAGCCGCCTTCATAAGTGACCCATCCCAGGCGCGTCAGGCGCCCCACCTCGTCTTCGATGGCCAAAACGATCGAGGGGTCGAGTCTCGCTTCACGCTCGAGCCCATCGAGATCGAGCCCCCAGACGGTGCGCACGGCCGTCCAGAGCCTGTCCGCGATCGTCGCTCGTCGATCGAGTCGTTCGATTCGGGCGAGCGAAGATCGAGCGGTCGACAGATAGGCGGCGGGGGCCTTGACGTTCTCGCGTCGCTCCGCGCCACGGAGCAGAGCCTTGGGCAAGTAGCTCGAGGCGCCCGCGCCAACGCCCAAGTAGGGCCCGCCCATCCAGTAGATCGTGTTGTGGACCGCTTCGAGCCCGGGCTTGGCGTAGCTCGAGATCTCGTAGCGGCGATAGCTGGCGCGCTCGAGCCGCTCGGTGACCAGATCGATGAGCTCGGCCTGCCCGTCGTCGTCCATCACGGGAAGGCGTCCAGCGGCGAAGGCGCGTCCGAAGTGCGTCTCCGGCTCGATCGTGAGCGTGTAGGCGGACACATGTCCGGGATCGAGCGCGAGCGCTTCGTCGATCGAGCGCTCGACGCTCTCTCTCGTCTGACCGGGGAGGCCGTAGATCAGATCGAGCGAGACCCGCGCTCCGGTGGCCATCGCCGACTTCACGGCCCGTCGTGCGGAGGCCGCGTCGTGGATCCGTCCGAGCCAAACGAGCTCTTCCGTCGAGAAGCTCTGCACGCCGATCGAAAACCGAGTCACGCCGCGGCCGACGAAGTCTTCGAAGGTGGAGTCTTCGACGGTGCCGGGATTGGCTTCGAGTGTGATCTCGGCGTTGGCCAGGAGGCGGGGACGGATCCATCGGAGCACTCGGGCCACTTGGCCCGCGTCCCACAAGCTCGGCGTGCCTCCGCCGAAGTACACCGTGGAGAACGTACCGAACGTGTTTGCGCGTTCTTCGAGCTCCTCGATCACCGCGTCGGCGTAACGCACGTGCTCGGGATCGATCGCGTGGCTGTTGAAGTCGCAGTAGGGGCACTTCTTCTCGCAGTAAGGAAAATGAATGTAGAGGCCCACGTCTGACGAGGTCGCGGGCGACACGCCGTGGCTCATTGAAAGGCCTCGACGGCGTCGAGATCGAAGCCTGGATCGTCGGTGGACGAGGCGGGGATCGAGGCGTCGAGGCCCAGCAGTCGTATGAAGGACGCCTCTTCCAGTCCAACTTCGGCGAGGTCGAACAGGGACGCGCGGCCCGCGATCGCGGTGTGCTCGAAGACGTGGAATCGTTCGCCGTTCGACGATGCGGCGACGACGGCGGAGGCTTCGTCGAGAGGCCCGACCTCGAGCACGCTCAGATCCGCGCCCTCGACGTCGTGAATCGGTTGGAAGAAGCGAAGGACCAGCGCGGATCCGCGAGCGAGCGCGACCGTGCGACCGTCAGGGGGGCCGAGGGCACGTTCGGGATTCATGAAGGGTTCATCCGTGTTGAGACCGGGTGTGGGGAGATAGAGGTCGACCACGGACGCGTAGCGATCGGGGATCTCCTCGGGAACACAGGCGAAAGCACCCAAGAAAAGGGCAAATGGGAGGGCTTGAACGACCGTGGAAACAAATCGGTCGAGCCGGGAGTTTGACAGCGTTTTTCTTTGGCATAATTTGGCCATCTCCATGGTGCGCCGTACCCCGCGTCAGCTTGAGATCGCTGACCACCTCTGGGATTGCCTCACTCGCATTGCGGAGGACTGTGGCACGGACCGCAATGCGGTCGTCAACCAGGCGGTCTACGAGTTCGCGCGCCGATTCAACTTCCTCACGCCGATGGCGAAGGAAGTGCCCTTGCCGGACGAGCCGATTTCTCCCGGACGGCAGGGGGGCCCGGCGGCGGCGAGCGCCGCGCCTGCCCCGGCGCCCGCCCCCGCGCGAAACAAACCAGCTCCGAATCCGCCCGCGCCTGCGCCCGCTCCGCCTGCAAAAGCGCGCGCCCCCGCGCCCGCGGCGGGTCCTCGCAAGACGCTGTACGTCGTGAACAGCGCCGGGGACATGCACAAGATCGAGAAAGACACTTTCATCATCGGCCGAAGCCGCACGTGCGATTTGGTGATCCCGTCGTCCAAGGTGTCGCGGCAACACGGTTCGGTCGTCCGTGAGAACGGCGAGTATTACATCGAAGATCTGGGCTCGGCGAACGGCGTCTGGCGCGATGGCGTGAAGATTCAAAAAGAGAAGGTTCGCGACGGCGACGAGTTCATGATCTCCGAAGAGGTCCTGAAGTTCATCTTCCGCTGAGCTTTCGAAACAACAAGAGGATTCCGAGCAGGCTCAAACCCAACGGGGGCGTGCTCTTTGTGCGTGCCGAGCAAGAGCAACCGCCCGGCTCGCCGTTCAAGATTCGATCACACTGATCTCGAAACGGGATCGGATTGAGACCGTCGGACGTGTCGTAGCCGTCGGCCGGCGGCAGACAGGCGGCGGCCGGGAGGCCTTTTGGATAGACGTCGCACACGCCGTCGCGATCGAGCTTGGCGAGGTCCCGCTTGACGAGCTCGCAGGGCTGCGCGGATCCGTACATCGTGGCGTCCGACTCGGCCACGTGATCGAAGCCGATCAAGTGGCCGATCTCGTGCACCAGCGTGTTGCGCAGGTCGTACGGGCGGTCTGGGAGCGCCTCACACGCGGCGGCGTCGGTGACGTCGCCGAACTTGAAGCGGCTGGCGTTGAAGAGAATGTCGGCGTCCACGATCTCGCCGGTGGCGAGGGAGTACCGGGTGAGCGTCACCGCGAGCAGTCGCGGGTCCGGAAACGACGACGCCTCCGAGGCGGACTCCAACGACGCGATCACGTTTCGTTGTGTGCTGGGTTGGGTTACGTCGAAGCTATCCGCTTCGTCGATCTCGCCGACGTCGATGAACGAGAGGTCCGTACAAGGAAGCTCCGACCAGCGACGGAAGCTTTGAGCGATCAGCTGACGTCGCTCCTCGGAGGCGAACATCGTTCCGCGCGTGCTCACCGCGTAGGGGACGCAGCGGTTGATCCAGACCTGCGTGAGCGGGGGGTTGCTGTTCGGGACGGGCGTGCACACGTAGTCCTGGGCTGCCGCGAGGGAGGGCTCGAGGAGGGCCAAGCATGTGAATGACATCACGGCGACAGCCGAGCGATCGCGGGACACCGCTCGTTGGTGACGCTCGGAGCGCGACAAGTCGAGCGCTATCGCCGTGAGGGCGCTCTTGGGCTCGCGTCTGGGTGCACGACCAAGTTGCGCGATATGTCGACGATCATCGCTCGGCGGTGGGCAAACCACAGAGGACACAGAGCAGGAACGCAGAGAACACAGAGGACTTTGGAGAGAAGTCCTTCGCGCCCTTCTCTGTGCTCTCCGTGGTTCGTGCGGAGGTTGAACTGAATCGCCGCAGGTCGGTCTTGCACGCTTCCCGCTAGGGCGCCGATCGGGTTGAACGCCCCAAAGTTTTCCGGCAGTTGAAGATCGATCCAAGCTCGGACTTTCGGCCTCGTGCTTTCGTGCTCTCGCTCGATCCGAAGAATTCCGAGCACGAGCACGAGCACGAGCACGATTTCATTGGAGTTCCAAGCCGATTGGCGCTCTAGGGCGACTCGAAGCTCCGCCGCTCGATTTGCGATTGGGCTACGGTCCGCCGAGTCGCCTTGGAGCCTCTGATCACGACGAAGAAGACGTTCATCGACCCGCGGAGCTTGCCGGCGGTTCGAGGCGCCACGCTTCGCCGAATCCTCTCGTACCTCCGTCCGCATCGCCGAGACGCCGCGGTCGTCGTGTTGGCGGTGTTGGCCCAGGCGAGCCTCGGCCTCGTGCCCGCGTTGCTCGTGAAAGAGCTGATCGACACCGCGCTCCCCCAGGCGAAGGTGGGCGCTTTGGCCTTGCTCTCCATCGGGATGGTGGTCGCTCCGCTCGTGTCCGCCTTGATCGGCGTCGGCAAGAAGTACCTGACCGAGCGCATCGGCGAGCGGCTCATGTTGGACCTTCGCATCGAGCTGTTTCGTCACGTGCATCGGCAGTCGCTCGACTACTTCACACACGCGCGGCCAGGCGAAGCGATCTCCCACGTATTGAACGACGTGCAGGGCGTGGGCTCGACCATGTCGGGGACCATGGTCACTTTGGTCGACGCGGTGCTCGTGCTCGGCACGACCGCGGCGCTGCTGTTCGCGCTCGATGTTCGCCTCGCGATCGTGGCGCTCGTCATCCTGCCCGTGTTCGCGTTCCCGACGCGAAGAGTCGGGCGCAAGAAGAAGGCCTTGAAGCGGGAGTCGCAGGCGCTGCTCGCCGAGATCACCGGCATTCTGGCGGAGACACTTTCGGTCTCTGGAGCTTTGCTGCTCAAGATCTTTGGCAGCGAGGAGCACGCGATCAAGCGGCTTCGTGTGAAGTCCACCGAGCTCATGGCGTTGTCGCTGCGGCAGACGCTCGTGGGCCGCTGGTTTCAGATGTTGATCGGGCTGTTCGAGTCGATCGGGCCCGCGCTCGTGTATGGCGTCGGCGGTTGGCTCGTGATTCGCGGTGAAGCGCCGCTTGGAACGATCGTCGCCTTCGTGGCGTTGTTGAAGCGGCTCTATTCACCGGCCTCGTCTTTGGCCGGCATCCACGTCGACGTCGTCACGAGCTACGCCTACTTCGATCGGATCTTCGAGGTGCTCGATCGAGCGCCGAGCGTCGAGGATCGCCAAGGAGCGATCGCGCTGGATTCGGTGGAAGGATCGCTGTCGTTTCGCCACGTCACGTTTGCGTATCGAGGTGCCGAAGCAGCTCTCGTCGACGTGGATTTCGAGGTGTCGGCGGGCGAGACGATCGCGATCGTCGGGCCGTCGGGCGCGGGCAAGAGCACCGTCGCCGCGCTGATCCCTCGGCTGTACGATCCGAGCGAAGGTGCGGTTCTGCTCGATGGGAGGGACCTTCGAGAGATCAGGCTCGAGTCGCTCCGAGCGCAGATCGGGATCGTGACCCAAGATCCGTTCCTGTTTCACGCTTCCGTAGCCGACAACCTACGCTACGCGAAGCCTGACGCGACGCAGGCGGAGCTCGAGGCGGCCGCTCGCGCCGCCCATATCCACGACGTCGTGTGCGCGCTGCCCGAAGGCTACGACACGCTGGTCGGCGATCGCGGCTATCGCTTGTCAGGAGGCGAGCGCCAGCGCGTCGCGATCGCGCGCGTGGTCTTGAAGAACCCGCGCATCCTGATCCTCGACGAGGCGATGAGCTCGCTGGACGCGCCGAACCAGGAGCTCGTTCAGGAATCGCTGGAGAAGCTTCGGCAAGGACGGACCACGGTCGTCATCGCGCATCGACTCTCGGCGATCCGGCACACGGACGAGGTGGTGGTGCTGGATCGGGGGAGAATCGTGGAGCGCGGACGGCACGAAGAGCTGCTGACGCGCGGAGGCCTGTATGCCGCGCTGTATCACGGCTAAGTGCGGGTGCCGCAAATCCGTGCCCAAGGGAGAAACCGCAGAGAGCACAGAGCCACGGATGAAGAAATGAGCACGTCGCACGAGCTCGAGGCCAGGTATCAAGCCAGTGCGCTGGATCGCCCGGCTGCAAAGAAGCCTCGGCAGTGCTCCATTGGGGAATCGCGTCGGGCACGGGCACGGGCACGGGCACGGGCACGGTGCGAAACCTCGCTTCGCTCGGTTTCAACGAGCTCGATCGCGTGTACCGGGTGTGGAGCTCCGGTGGCGGATCGGACGCCGGGACGACGACGCCCGGTCGATGGGGATCGGCGCTCGATTCCGCTAGGCTCGGCCCGTGACCTTCCCCTTTCGCCGTACCCATGCGCCCACGCGGCTCGCGTGGATCCTTCTCCTGATGGTGGCCTGCTCGACGGGGGCATGCGCGGATCGCGACCCGCCTCTCGATGGGAGCTTGGCGCACGACTCCGGCGACGAGCCAGCGGACGCAGGTTCGTTGGAGGACGCCACGGTGCTCGACTCGGCGGGCGCCGACGCGCGGGAGGATGCGGCCGTCTTCGACGTCGGAACCGATGCAGGCGCCGAGGATGGGTCGCCGACGGATTTGGGATTCGTCGATGCGTCGCCCACGGATTTGGGGTTCGTCGATGCGTCGCCATCGGACGCAACGAATTTGGATGCGGTCGCTCCCGACGTTTTGGCTTCGGACGTTGTCGCGGCGGATCTCGGGTTCGCGGACGCTGGGTTGGACGCCGGATCCGATTCGGGCGCCGGAAATCTCGACGCTTCGCCGGGAGACTCGGGGTACGTCGGCCAACCCATCTCGGCGTCGGTCTCTCAGTGGACCTGGGTAGATTTTCCGAATTCCACCTGCGACGACGGATCACCGACGGGAATCGCGGTGAATTTGGGTACGAGCGACGACGTACTCTTCTACATGGTGGGTGGCGGCGCTTGCTGGGACTATCAGACTTGTTTCGTGCTCAACTCGGCAACTCACGGCCCTTTCGGAGCCGCTCAATTCGCGGCGATCGCTCCGTTCCTCGGGATCGGCCCGTTCGACCGAGTCACGACTCAGAACCCGTTTCGGAATTTCACGTTCGTGTTCGTGCCGTACTGCACCGGAGACACCCACGCGGGGAGTCGCGACGCCGTGTACGTGGATGGGAGCGGGGTGGGTCACACTTTCCACCACCGCGGCCGGACCAACATCGAAGCCTATTTACAGCGGCTGATTCCTACGTTTCCGAGCACCGACAAGCTGGTGGTCGCGGGCAGCAGCGCGGGCGGGTACGGAACGCTCTACAATTATGACTTGATTCGGAGCGGTTGGTCGCCTGCGTCGGGCTATTTGGTCGACGACGCCGGGCCGATCCTCGAGGGAGACGACGTCATGCCGTACCTTCGGAGCGTTTGGTACTCATCGTGGGGCCTAGGAGGCGTGTTGGACCCGCTCTGCGGGGCCGCGTGCGCCGACGATCTCTCGTTGGCGGTGACGACGTTGGCAAGTCGATATCCGAACGACCGATTTTCGCTCTTGTCGTCGCTCCAAGACCAGACGATCCGAACCTATATGGGTTTGACGCCAGCGGCCTTCGAGACGGCGCTGTTACGGATGGCGACCGACGTGCTCGATCCGCTGCCGAATTTTCGTTATTTCTTCGTGTCGGGAGACAGTCACACGATGCTCGCGTCGCCCGGCAGCTTCAGCTCGAACGGGACCGGTTTGTGGGTCTGGTTGGACCGGCAAGTCACGAACAGCGGGCTGTGGGCGTCCACCCAGCCGTAGCAGGCGTTCAGCCCAGCCGTAGCAGGCGTTCAGCCCTCAGCTTTCTCAGCTTCGGAGAAGGCACCGTGAGCGCTTGGTTTTGCGGAGAGCTGATGGCGCTGATGGCTGAGCGCTCACGGAGCGGGTGAGCGCGGAGACTCGTCGCACTCATCCGAGCCGCGACGGAGTCAGCGAGGACGCGGGCCGGAAGCCTCGAGGCCGGTGTACGCTTGGATCCAGCCCGGGGGCAACTTCATCCAGAAATCGACCACGCCTCCCGCGACCGAGTCGAGCTCCTCATCCGGGACGGGTCGATCCCCTGCCTCGAGCTGTCGCGTGACCGCGCGGAGCTCGTCGAGCGTGAACTCGAGGCCCTCATCCCGGGCAAGCGCGAGGACGGCCTCGAAGCCTGCCCCCTGACCTTGCAGGGCGGCGAGCTTGGCGCGCAGCTCGACCTTCCCGATGACCCGCTGGTGAAACTCGCGAGCTTGTTCGGTCGTCATGACACCCAGGCTACGCCTGATACGATTTGCGGACAAGACGCGAAGCAGAAAGCGTTCGAGATCAGTCTATCCGGAGATTGGGGTGTCCTCTCGAAGGCCCACCAAGGGCTCGTTCGACCTCTGAAGCGCCGTCGACCATGCGTGACACTCCAATGTGGCGTACTCCCGACCTGCTAGGCCTCGAAGCCGGCGCAAGCATCTCGTGACAAGCCTCGAAGTCGCTGCAGCCCCCCTGTGATAAACCTCGAAGCCGGCGCGGCCCCCTCGTGATAAGCGTCGAAGTCGCTGCAGCCCCCTCGTGACAAGCTCGAAGCCGGCGCGGCCCCCTCGTGATGAGCCTCGAACCGCCGCGGCAGCTTCGTGACAAGCCTCGAAGCTGCCCCGCCCCCCCTCGTGGCAAGCCTCGAAGCTGCCCCGACCCCCTCGTGGTGAGGCTCCAAAGCGGGAACGACGGCGCTTCCGGGGTTCCGAAGCGGCGGGCGACGGCGCTTCTGAGCTCCAAAGCGGGAACGACGGCGCTTTCGAGGTTCCGAAGCGGGTTCAACCTCAGGTTTCGCGGTCGAGTCCGCATTTCGGCGTGCCGGACGAATCCGAACGGATCTCCCGAGGGCGGACCGAGATTCTGGTTGGCCTGATGATTGCTGAAAGCTCCGGACATGACAACCACCAAGGAAGTCACCCAACTCCAGCCGGTATGGGCTCGCGACGCCTCTCAGCGCAGTGCCGATTCCAAAGGAGTCCCTGCGGGCGGATTCGGTGGCACCAACCCGCTGACCGCGTCGGCGTCACGCACTCCTACTCTCCCGGAGGCTTTCGTTCTTGGCGGACGATTGCCTGGATGGATTCGTGGGTGAGGCCATGATCTGCTCGAAGGTCAATAGAATCGAACCTCCGTGGTGGACGGGTGAATGGAGTCGGGTCCTTGCGATCGTCGTGTTCCTCGCCGGTACGACGGTCGTTCTCATGGGTCTGTGCCAGGAGACGAAGAGCGCGCCTGTCCAAACGGCAATCGACCTTGGGATTCCGATCCTCGGTGCGCTCTGGATGTTCCCGCTTCGTGCCCTATACCGCCGCTTGCCATCGAAAGTCACTCCGCGCGTCGCTCGCTCGCCTTGGTGGCGAGTCTTCGCCGTCGCACTGGCCGCGGTTTGCTTTGGGCTTGTTCTTGTGCTTCCGCGATTCAGGGAGCTATTGGGAGACTTTGGCCGCGTCGTGATCCTCTGGGAATGCATGAGGTCGTGGGTCAAAGATACTCGTGCACTCGGCGTCCGATGTTCCGGTTCTTGATGAGTCGCACGGCCAACGCTCGCAATTTCATGCCGCTCTCGCGATAGCAGACTTCGCGCATCAGGAACGGGCGCCTGGATTCCGAGCGGTGCCGGGCACCGTCCGAAAACGGGGCACCGTCCGAAAACGGGGCACCGTCCGAAAACGGGCACCGTCCGAAAACGGGCACCGTCCGAAAACGGGCACCGTCCGAAAACGGGCACCGTCCGAAAACGGCATCGCCCTGTACCACACGCTTGGTAGGTTACCTGAGCCCCAAGGTGCCCACAAATTCCACTGAGGCTGAAATTCTCGCCAGGAACGCGCATGATCCTGGTGATAAGAGACTAACGCCTCTTCTTTTCGAGTTGTCGCTGTAGCTTCCGCTTCTTCTTGCGCGCCTTCTCTACGGCTCGGTCCTTGCCTGACTTTGCGCTGGATGTGGTTTGGGCAGTGAAGCGGGTCGGGAGGGCCGGTGGGCGACGGCCAAAACCGAGGAGAGAAAACAGATCAGGGACCTGCCGCTCGAAGCGGCTCGGGTCCTGGTTGTAGGCCAACGTCCAGGCGTCGAGCCCTTCCTGAGTGGTCATGTCGTAGCCCATCTTCGATCCAAGCATGAAGAAGGATTTGGCCATCCCGAAGTTCGAGGTGTCTGAAAGTTCCATTTCGAGCCTCTTGGCGGCTTTCGAGTCCAGCACCGACAAACACTCACCCGCCCTCGTCGAGCCGAATTCGCGTCGCCTGAACTGCCAAAAAGCACGAAGCTCGTCGACGATCTCAGGCGCTTCGCGCGGCTCGCACGAGACTTTGCGAGGGATCGTTCGGAAAAGCACGTCACTGAAATCGTAGCCCGACATGTCAACACCGACCCCGTGATGGCTCGCGGCGTAATCGAGCATCAGTCCGACCCACCTGGAGCCCCCGTAGCCCAGCCGGCGGAAAACATCCTGTCCTTCCAGAGAGTCCTCGAAACGGCCGACAATTTCGTCGATCCCGTCGTGGAGCAGATCATCCGATGCGTCGTCTTGATCCCAGTCCGATTCGTCTTCCGATTCTTCCGGTTGTCCGACCATGTTCCATCCTCCATCGGTTCTGGAGCGCGCAGCAGAGCGCAGTAGACTTGCACTTCGTTTCGCTAGAGTCATCCTTCGAGTCGCGTCCAACGGTGCCTCCCGATTCCGAGCGGTGCCTGCCTCCCGATTCCGAGCGGTGCTGCCTCCCGATTCCGAGCGGTGCCTCCCGATTCCGAGCGGTGCCCTCCCGATTCCGAGCGGTGCCGGGCGCCGTCCGAAAACCTGGGGTGCCGTCCGAAAACCGTGGCGTGCCGGGCACAGCACGCGGGAGACGTAGCCGCGAACACCAGGCGGTGTCTGTGAAATCCGTTTCTTTCGTTCGAGCGCTCTCGATGTCCGCGTCAGCCTCTGCCTTCGCGTAGGCTGCGCTCCCAGGGTCCGCGAAGCCTACCCAGCCGACCCGCCGACCCACAGCACACTGTCCGTCCGCTCGCTCCGGTGTTAACATCGTCGCGGTGGCCATCGTCTCGGCGCCTCTGGGCTTCAAGGAGGCCGTACTCTGCGGAACCGGCGCCACGAGCCGGGTGTATCGAGCCGTCGAGGGCCGCTCGGGCCGCGTCGTGGCTTTGAAGCGGCTTCACCGGCAGCTCGTCAAGAGCGCGGACGCGCTCGCTCGTCTCCGCCGTGAGCTCGAAGCCTTGTCCGCGTTGCGACACCCCGCGATCGTTCCGGTCTACGACATCGTGAAGTGGGAGGGCGATCCGACCCTCGTCATGGCGTTCATCGACGGCCAGGACCTCAAGGAACGAATCGTCGAGCGCGGGCCGCTCGAGGCGGGCGAGGCGGCGCGAGTCATGCGTTCGCTGTTCGACGCGCTCGCTGCGGCTCATGGCGCCGGGATCGTTCACCGCGACGTGAAGCCTCAGAACGTTCGGTTGGATACTCATGGCAAGGTGTACCTGCTCGACTTCGGGTCGGCTCGTTTGGACGCGGCCTCCGCACTCACCAAGACGGGCTCCACGGTGGGTACGCCCGAGTACATGCCTCCGGAGCTCTTCGGGGGTCCGGTGTACGATCCGCGCACGGACATTTACGGTGTCGGCGCGACGATCTTCGAGGCTGTGACTGGCCGGCCTCCGCAGAGCGCGGACAGCCTCGCCGAGCTCGCTTTTTTGCGGGCCGAGATTCCGATCACGCCGGTGCGCGCGGCGCGGGCGGACGTTCCGGAGGCCCTCGCGCAGGTCGTCGATCGTTGTCTTTCGATTCGGCCCGACGACAGGTTCGCGACCGCATCGCTCGCGGTGTGGGCCCTCGACCATCCCAAGGAGGAGCGTGCGTTCGCGCTCCGGAGGTCGCGCCTGCCGCTGTGTTTGCATTGTCAAACGCCTTTGCCGCCGAGGAGCAGGACGTGTCCGGCGTGCAAACGTGCGCCCTTTGGTTGGTCGGACGGTCGATTCCACGTGGTGCTCGACTCGGTGGAGAGCTCCTCGAGGCTGCTCGAGCACCTCGCGACCATCTCTCCGGAGCACGGGGCGCCCGGGGAGCTCACTCAGCTCGCCAAACACACCGCGGCGTTGTCCTTTCAGAAGCCGAGGGTCGTCTCCTTCGTGTCCGAAGTGGACGCCCGCCGAATCACCGAGGGCCTTGTCGCCGTAGGAGCTCATGCGCACGTCGAGGAAGAATCCTCCCGCTGGGTGGGGTTCGTTCGAGCAGCGACGGTCGTGCTGGGTGGGTTCGGTCTCCTGGGCGGGTTGGCCGCGGGCGGAGCCCTCGGTGGGTTGACCGGCGCGCTGACTTTCGTCGCGCCCGGGATCGGAATTTTGGCGCTCGAACGGATCTCCAGCCTTCTCCGAGCGCGCGGGAGTATCCTCGCGCCCTCGAAGCTCCCGAAGTCACTTTGGACAAACCTCGAAATTCGGGCTGCTGGTCTGGCCGCGCTCGGCTTGGGGCTTGGTCTGTTCGGCTTTTGGTCGGCCTTCGACCTGCTGACTTTTCCCGGCGCGTCACTCCTGGCGGTCGCTTCGGCGGCGCTCACGGCGACCCTCTCGGTGGTGCTCGGCGTACCCACTCGGGTGAAGAAGGGTCCGGTTCCGAGCAGGTCGGCGCGTTTCTTCGCCGCACTCTCTGTACTCACTGGATCGAGCAAGAGAGAAGAGGACGTCGGTCCTCGGAAGCAACCCAGCAAGCTGACGTCGTTCGGCTTGGCCGTGCTGCTCTTCGCGCTCGTTCCGTACGAGCTTTTTGCCTTGTCGGGGATGTGGGAGTCGCTGGTGGGTTTGCCGGTGTACGCGAGCGCCACCTGGAGCTCCAAGGCGGTGAGAGCGCGGATCGCGGCGCAGACGGCGGAGTCCGCGACCGCGGCAGGCGCGGTGACCGCGGCTTCGGCGGCGGCTACCTCCGTGGGTGTGCTCACCACGGTCGCACCCATCGCGGTGGGCGGAGCGTCACCCGTACTCATGCTGTTGGCGGCTGCCCGCCTGGCTCGGCGGCGCCGTCAGGTGTTGCGGGATGGCGCGACCATCGAAGCGGAGCTCGGAGACGGCGTGCGCCGGCGGCTCGCGGAGAGGACGACACCCGAACCCGATGCGGCCATGCCCGCGCGCCTCGATCGGCTCGCGCAGCTTCCGGCCGGCGATGCCTTCGTGAAGGACGCGCTCGTGCGCGCCACCGATCTGGCGCATGCCCTCGCGCCCGACGACGCGGAGGCACTCACCCAGGCTCTGGCCGCGTTGTCGGACGGCCGCGGCAGCATGGACGAGGCGCTCGCTGCGCGCTGTATCCTCGAGACCGACCCCTCCCACGAGCTCCGATTCAAGCTCCTCGCTCTGGAAGGGGAGCTCGAGGCCAAGGCTGCAGCCGACTGGGTTGAGAGTATCGCCGAACCCAAGCGCCATGAGTGACCTCGAGCTCCTCGTCTCCGACCTCGAGCCTGGCACGCGCCTCTCGGAGCGGTACAAGGTCGTCCAGAAGATCGCGGACGGCGCCGTCGCCTCCGTGTATCGGGCCGAGGACGAGCGCGACGGATCGATTGTCGCACTCAAGATTCCTGATCCGATCCGAAGCGCCGATCCGGTCGGCCGCCAGCGATTCTTGCGCGAGTTCGACGTACTCTCGAAGCTCAATCACCCGAACATCGCGCGCAGCCTCCGGCTCGAGCGACACGCGGATCTCGACCTGCTCGTGCTGGAGTTCATCGAGGGCGAGACCCTGGCCAAGCGGCTCGAGCGCGGCCGGCTCGGGGCCCACGAGGCGCTCGCTTTCGCGAGGAAGCTCACCGAGGCCCTGATCGCGTGCCACGACGCGGACGTACTGCACCGAGACCTGAAGCCCGCCAATGTCATTTTACATCCCGACCGGGGCCCGGTCGTGTTGGACTTCGGCGTCGCGTGGTTTTCGAGCGCCGCGAACCTCACTCGAACCGGCGCGGTGATCGGCACGCCCCAGTACCTCGCGCCCGAAGTGTTCTCGTCCTCGCTCTACGACGCCCGGGCTGACGTGTACTCTCTCGGAGCCATCCTCTTCGAGATGTTGACCGGGCGCCCCGTGTATTTGGCGGACAGCGTCGCCGAGCTCGTGGACGCCCACCGTTTGGGCTCCCCACCCACGGTGCTCAGTCTCAGGCCGGACATTTCTCCGAAAATCTCCGAAGTCGTGACACGAGCCATCGCACCCCGGCCGGAGTCTCGGTACTCTTCGGCGCGAGAGCTCGATCGCGCGCTGGCCCAGAAGGCCGTCGCGTTCGGGAGGGAGCTCGCACATCGGCTGCCGTGCGCTACCTGCGGGACCTCTTTGGTCATCGATCTCGAGTTTTGCCCGGGCTGTGGCCGGGAGGTGAGTTGGGAGCTCACCGACGGCCCGTGCGCGGTGCAGCTCGAGGAGGTCAACAATCCCTCCCGAATCGAGGATTGGCTGCAACAGAGGTATGGGCACGCACTCACTCGGAGTGTGTTCGGACTCTCGAGGAGAGTATCCCAAACGCCCGTGCCCCTCGTCGTGCGCGCGTCTCTGGCCAGCGCCGAGCAGCTCGCCGCCGAGGCCCGCGAGCGAGGTGCGAAGGCCAACGTGATTCGCGCCCGAACCGTGCTGGGTGCCAAGCTCGAGGTGCGAAGCGCCACTCTGGTCGAAGGGCTCGCGGCCTCGGGCTTTCATTTCGGCGCGGTGGTCGTGGGGGGCCTCGTCATGATCGGCCTGGGCGCCTCCTTTCCCATGATCGCGCTCCTGCCCATGGTCATGGGTGTCGCCGGAGTCGCGGTGGCGCGCACGTATGTTCGGCGACCCATCCTCGTGCCCCGAAGGAGACCCGGCGAGCGGACGAGCTTCTCGGATCGGATCTCGGCGATTCGCGCGTCGCTCGAGCGGCTGAGCACGCAGCGCGGGCGCAACGTGGCTGCGGCGGCCATCGCCCGGGCCGCTCCGGTGCTGCTCGGAGATACTCAGGGGCTGTCGTCCAGCGCGGCCGACGATGCGCTCCGTGGGCTCGAAGCAACTCTGGAAGCCGCGCGCGCGGTGGACGCCGAGTCGGCGTTTTTGGCGACGACCTCGCGGTCTCGCCTTTCGGCCGAGCTCATCGAGGTCGGCTCCCGAGCTGCTCGCGGAGATCCGGACGCCACGACGCGGCTCGCCGACTTGGAGACTCAGAAGAGGTCGCTCATGGAGGCGTCCGTGAGGCACGACCTTGCGGCGAGGAAGGCGCTCGAAGGTTTGGAAGAGATCGCCGCGGCGTTGTCCACGCGCACGACTCAGGTCGACTGAATCGCTGGCCCGACTCCACGTCAACGGCGATTGAGCGACATCAAGAGTCGCAAGATGTACCAGAAGAGGAGCGCCACGGAGGCGAAGAGCGCGAGGGACGCGGCGACGTGTTGCCCTGGACGATAGCGGTGCATGACGTTGGACGTTTCGTACACGATGGCGCCGCACGCGAAGATGGCCATGCCGAAAGAGAAGAGAGTCCCCAGCGTGAATCCGAAGATCGCGCTGGCGACGATCAGCCCGAGCGCTCCGAATCCGGCAATTCGAAGGAAGCCGCCGAGCCGACTCATGTCTTTCTTGGAAATCAGCATCGTGGCCGTCAACCCACCGAAGGTCACCAGAGTGATGATCGCGGCGTTCCCTACGACCGACGGGTCTTTGGTGAGATAGATGGCCATCCAGAGCAGCGGCAGGAAAATGACCGCCTCGGCCAGCACGAACACGCCGAGCCCAAGGTACTGCATACCCACGGAGGAGGCGCTCTGGGCCCACCTCTCGGCGACCCAAGACACCGCCATGTAGCCGCCGAGCACGAGGAGCCAACCCATGCGGCTCGACATCATGCTCCGGACGACCCCGTCGATGCCCGGCAGCTTGAACAGCGCCGCCTCGACGGCCATGAACGCGAGGATGGCCAAGCCGAGGTGTTGATAGGTCTTGTGGATGAATTCGGTCTGGGTCTGGGAGACTGCTCCCGTGTATTCGCCCGCGAACGCTCGAGCTCTGTAGTCGGCCATCTGCCCCTCCTGGTGTCCTGCTGGCACTCTCTGCCAGCGTGGTGGTTACTCGAGCACAACACGCAGCGTGTGGCAATTGTTCGAATGGTGTACGATGAGGCATGGTCGCGGTCGCGCAGACTCAGCTCGTCCCCGAGGAACCCGAGGAGCAAGCGGACGCGTGCGTTGTGCTCCGCGACGTGCCGTGGTCCGTCTACAAGGCGCTCGATGCGGCCCGCGGGGAGAATCCGCGGCCCCGGTTCTACTACTTCGAAGGAGTGCTCGAGATCATGAACACGTCGCGGCGTCACGAGAACGTGAAGACCACGATCGGCCGGATCATCGAGCTGTACGCGGACAGCATCGACGTCGAGCTCGAAGGGACCGGCTCGTTCACCCTCGAGCGCGCGAAATTGAAGCGAGCGGCCGAAGCCGACGAGAGCTACTTCGTGGGCCCCGGTTCCGCAGAACGAGAGATGCCTGACCTCGCGATCGAGGTGGTTCTGACGAGCGGCGGCATCAACAAGCTCGCACTCTACAAGAGCCTGGGGGTTCGCGAAGTTTGGTTCTGGTATCCGAAGAAGAAGAAACTCGCCGTGCACGTGCTCGCTGGCAGTGAGTATGAGGCGCGCTCGAGGAGCTCGGCTTTTCCGGAGCTCGACCTCGACCTCGTGGCGAGCTGTGTCTCTCTCGGCGACCAGATTCAGGCGGTCCGGGCGTTCAAGCAGTCGCTTCAGAACCCGCCAAGCTCACCCTGACTCGCTCGCGTCGCGATACATACTCTCGATTTCCTCGGCGAAGTGCGCGTACACCTTGGCTCGCTTCACCTTGAGCGTCGGCGTCAGCTCGCCGGTGTCGATCCCGAGGTTGCGCCCCGGGATCTTCCATTTTCGGATGTGCTCGACTTGCGCGAACTGGGCATTCACCCGGTCGACGTCTTGCTGAATTCGGTCGAGCAGCGCGGCGTTCGACCGAAGGGCATCGGAGCTCACTCCTTTGTCCTCGGCCCATTTCTTCGCCGCCTCGTCGTCGAGAAACAACAAGGCGGAGAGGAACTTCCGTCTGTCGCCGATCACCACTGCTTCGCCGATGAGGGCAGTCGATTTGAGCGCGCCTTCGATGTTCTTGGGCGCGATGTTTTTTCCACCCGCGGTGATGATGATCTCCTTCTTTCGGCCGGTGATGTGAAGGTACCCATCCGCATCGAGCTTCCCGAGGTCACCCGAGCAAAGCCATCCGTCGACCAAGGCCTCTTTGGTCGCCAACTCTTCTTTGTAGTAACCGAGGAACACGTTCGGGCCCTTGACCCTGATCTCACCGTCGTCGGCGAATTTGATCTCCACACCAGGGATCGCGGGACCTACGCTGCCGAAGCGCGTACGGCCTGGCTGATTGAAGGAAGTGGGCCCTGAGCCCTCGCTCTGGCCGTAGACCTCGCGAATCGGGATATCCAGGCCGGCGAAGAAGTCGAGGACGTCCTTCGAGATCGGAGCCGCTCCGCTCACAGAATGTCGCACTCTTGCGAGCCCCAAGGCCGGCTTCACCTTCGAGAATACCAGCTTGGTGGCGAGTCTGTATTCCAGCCCAAGGAGCGCCCCGGGGGCCCTTCCGACGTTTCTGGCGTCGTGCATTCGTGATCCGACTCCGGTAGCCCAGACTGCGATCTGTTTTTTCATTCCGGTGGCCATACGCAGCTTGGCGCTGACGCCTGCATGGAATTTCTCCCAAATGCGAGGTACGCCGAAGAAGATCGTGGGTTGGACCTCCTTGAGATTGTCTGGAACCTTTTCGAGGGACTCCGCGAAATACACCGAGCTCCCGTAAGTGATCGGGACGTGGAGCGAGAACATCTGCTCGGCGATGTGGGAAAGCGGTAGGTAGGACAGGCTGCAGTCGTCCTTCCTGACCTCGATGATTTGACGAACCAACCCGGCGGTCCAGGCAAGGTTCTCGTGGGACAACATGACGCCCTTCGGCGGTCCGGTCGTGCCCGACGTATAAATCAGCGTGGCCAATTGATTCTTCTCGAGCCGTTCGAGGCGATCGTCGAAGGTCGCGTCCGACGCGCGATCGCCGAGCGCCATGAAGTCGGCCCAAGTCATGACTTTGGGGTGTTTGATGTGCTCGGCACCCTTCATCATGACGACATGTTGGAGGTTGGGGAGCCGCTCGAGCTCGGACTCGACCTTCTTCCACTGCGCCTCGTTCTCGAGCAGGACGATCCGAGAGTCGGCGTGGTGAATGATGTACTGGACCTCGTTGGGCGAGCTCGTCGTGTAGATGCCCGCGGGCGCTCCGCCGGCGGACATCGTGGCGACGTCGAAGATCGCCCACTCGGGTCGATTGAAGCCGAGGATCGAGACGGTCTGGCCGACGCCCAGACCGAGGTGAATCAGCGCCTTGGCCGCGGTCCGAACTTGGACCGCATACTCTCGGTAGCTCGTCGGAATCCATCGTCCGGCCTCTTTTTCGAAGTACGCGGGTTGGTCGCCGCGCTCTCGTCCTTGTGTTTGCAGGCGCGCCGGAATGGAGTCGATCACGCCTTGTTATCGATCGAGCCCAGGTCGAAAGCAATCAGGGCCCGGCCGTTGGGTGGTCCGAAATCGAGTCGAGATCGAGTCAGCTCAGGCCGAGCCGGCGCTTGAGCTCGAGAATCTCAGCCTCGGCCGCAGCGGCGCGCGCGGCTTCTTTGTCTGCGCGCGCGGCTTCTTTGTCTGCTCGCGCGGCTTGCGTTTCTGCTCGCGCGGCTTGCGTTTCTGCTCGCGCGGCTTCCGTTTCTGCTCGCGCGGCTTCCGTTTCTGCTCGCGCGGTCTGCGCTTTTGCCCTCGTCGCTTCGTCCTGAGCCCGAGCGGCCTCCAACTCCGCGCGTTCGGCGCCGGTCGGCAGCATCGGGCCGTCCGGCAAGAACCAACGCAACCACGTCGCCTGAATGTCTCTGATCTGCCCAGCCCACTTGCCCAGCTCCAGGCCGAGCTGTTGACAGGCCAAGCGGCCGTTCGGCGAGGGGACGATGGGTTGGTAGTCCTGCGAGGGTCCCAGTCGAAAACCGCTGAGCTCCGCCGTGAACGGATCGTAGACGAAGTATTCGGGGACTTTGACGACACGTTCGTAGATGCGTTTCTTGTTGCCCAAGTCCTCGGCGCGAGTCGTGGGGGACAGGATTTCGACGATCACGTTCGGGCTCTTGCCGTCTTCCTGCCAAATCACCCAGGCCTTCCGCTCTTTCCGCTCGGTGCCGAGCACGACCATCAAGTCGGGCCCGCGAAAATCTCGGCTCTTCTTCTGCAGCGAGCTGTAGAAGAGGAAAAGGTTCATTCCTACGAACACGTCGTCGCGGGGTCGAAGGAACAGCTCCAGACTCTCCTCGAGAGTCTCGCCCTGAACCGCATGTCGCTTCGACTCCATGTTCTCTCCCGGACCTGGAATCAGGTCGTCCTCGGTGGGTGGTTCTTCGATTCCGAGCTCCGCGAAAAGGCCCATGCCAATCAACCTACCTGATCGACGGGATGACGTCGATTGCATTGTCGAGTGGGCGCGTGGTAGCCGCCAGGCGTGTTTCGCGTCCGTTGGTCCGAGGTGGTGTCCGTGCCCTCCGCTGTGCTGTCCGTGGTGCTGTCCGCGGTGCTGTCCGTGGTGCTGTGGGCGATCCTGGGTTGCGCGGAGGCCGAGTCCGTCTCGGGCGACGCTTCGGTCGTCGACGCGGGATCGTCGGTGGATGCGGGCGGGTGCCCGGTCAGTTGCGCTTCCTTCGACCTCGGGCAGACGAGTTATGACTCCGCGAGTCATCGGTTGGAAGTCACACTCTTGGCTTCGTCGGCGCGGGTTCGGGCGGGCTCGATCACCTTTCAAGTCGGGAAGCGCGGCGGAGGGTTGAACTCTCACAGCGCGGTGTTGAGTGTGTCCGACCGAGCTCTATTCATCGACCTCTCGACGTGGATGACCCAGGACGTCGTCTTTTTTGGCGGAATTTCGCTGACCCTGGTCGCTGAGTGCGGGGCGACCTCATCGGTTGGGGATTTGGTGCCTGAGGTCGAGTCGGGATCCTCACCGTTGGCGGTTCGAGCGTTTCACTGCGGTTCATGAGGAGAATCCCGGCCTGAGTTGTGCATACGGCGCTTGAGCCGCGCGATCAAAGGGTGAAAGCTCCGCGCGCGTGTCGGTCTTCGTCACAGGAGGCACTGGATTCCTTGGCCGGGCGGTGCTCACGGAGCTCGTGGCTGCGGGTCACGCGGTGCGTGCGCTGGTGCGGAAGGCGCGCCTTCTCCCCACCGGTGTGGAGGGCTTCGAGGGGCGACTCGATGATGTCGAAGGGCTCTCCAAGGCCCTGAGCGGAGCGGAAGCGGTCGTTCATCTCGCGGGCCTGGTGTCGCGCGATCCGGCGGACGCTGCGCGGATGTTTCACGTGCACCTCGAGCTGACGCGGGTGTTGCTCGACGCGGCGGAGCGTGCGGGCGTGAGGAGGTTCGTATTGGCCTCGACCTCGGGAACGATCGCGGTTCGGGAAGCCAAAGAGTCTCGTGCCGCCACCGAGACCGACCGCGCGCCGGTCGAGCTCATCGGCCGTTGGCCGTACTACTTGTCGAAGCGGTACCAGGAGGAAGAGGTGCTTCGTCGAAATGGTGCGAGTCGAATCGACGCGATCGTCTTGAACCCGAGCCTGTTGCTTGGGCCTGGCGACGAGCGGCTCTCTTCGACGACGGACGTGCACAAGGCGCTTCACGGGCGCTTTCCCGCGCTGACCAAGGGCACGATGGCGATCGTCGACGTGCGCGACGTGGCTCCGATCTTCGTGGCTGCGCTGACCAAAGGGCGACGCGGGGAGCGCTACTTGCTCAACGGCGCGAACCTATCCGTGAGATCGTTCGTCGATCGCGTCGAGAGCGCCGGGGACGTGACGCACGTACGTCCCGTGTTGTCTGATCGCTGGGCGCGGGGCAGCACGAAGCTGCTCGAAGGGCTCTGCAAGACCTTCGAGCTCACGCCGCCGGTCGATGCGATCAGCGTGGACATGGCGTGTTGTGACTGGTCGTGCTCCTCGAAGAGGGCGGTGCAGGAGCTCGGGTTCAAGGCGAGGGATCTGCAAGTCACGATCAAGGACACGGTGCTCGATCTCGAGCGGCGTGGGATGTATCGGCGCACGTGAAAAAACGGGGGCGGACGTGGCGGCGCGAGGCGACGGCAACCGTGGCGCCGAGCACGGGCTGGATGGGTCGCACGGAAGACCGAGTGCTCGACACACTCGCGGCGATCGAGACCGGCGTGGCGTCGGACGTGGCGCTCGATCGAACGTTTCAGTCGTCCCGAGACCTCGGTCCGCGAGAGCGCGCGGTGGTGAGCCGCGAGGTCTTCGGCGTGATTCGCGCGCGTCGGAGGATCGACGGAGCGTTGACGCGAGCTTGTAGCGCTCTCGGTCGGAAGCTCTCCGACCTCGAGCCAGCGATCTCGTCGAGGCTGCGGGTGTTGGCGTGGCTAGCGCTCGAAGGCGCCGACGAGGGGGCGTTGTCCGAGCGCGATGCCTACGCCCACAAGCGCATCCCTGGTCTGTTCAAGCGCCTGCGCTTCGAAGTCCCGGCAGAGCCGACGGCGCGATCGATCGCCGAGCTGTATTCTCTGCCCGATTTCTTCGTGAGCAGGGTCGTCTCTTCCCATGGTTTGGCGCGGGCGGAGGTGATCGCCAAGGCGCTCTCGTTGCGAGCTCCGCTCACGCTGCGCGTGGCGACGCCCTCGGCGAGGTCGATGGTCGCCGAGTCGCTCGAGCGAGAGCTCGGTGCTGCGATCGTCCCCACGTCCTTGTCCCCCTGGGGTTTGATCGTGCTCGAGGAGAACGCTCCGGTTCGAGCGACACGCACCTTCGAAGAAGGGTTGATCGAGCCGATGGACGAAGGCAGTCAGCTCGTTGCGTTGGCGGTGGGTGCGAGGCCCGAAGACGCGGTGCTCGACGCGTGCGCGGGCGCCGGTGGCAAGACTCTCGCGCTGGCCTCGATGATGAGTGGCGGAGGGCGAATCGTCGCGATCGATCCTGACCCAAACAAGATCGAAGAGCTACGACGGCGCGCGCGTCGCGCCAAGCTATCGAACGTCGAAGCGATCGTCGCTGACCTCCGAGAGCTCCCGGAGGGCCTCGTCGGGCGCTTCGATCGCGTGCTCGTCGACGCGCCGTGCACCGGCAGCGGAACCTGGCGCAGAGCCCCGGACGCGAGCTGGCGCGTTCACGAGTCGGACCTGGCGAAGCTCGTCACGCTGCAAGCCTCGCTGTTTCATGCTGCCACCCGCGCGGTCAAAGACGACGGCCTCGTCGTGTTCGCGACGTGCTCGGTGCTCGACGAAGAAAACGAAGTCGTGACTCGCGAGGTGCTGGGTCGCGACGCTTCCTTAGAGCCAGAGAGCTTGGAGCGCACGCTCGGACCATCGCTCGGGGCCGAGCTGAAGGCCACCTTCGAAGCCAGGGTCGGGCCAGGGCCTGACGAGCGGGGCCCCGACGGATTCTACTTCGCTGCGGTTCGAAAACGCGCTCGGCGCTGAGGCCCGCTGAGGCCTATGCCGAGGTCGATCGCCGGCCAAATGGCGCCAGCGCGAGCATCGCGAGCTTGAGGTGCTGCAACGCAAACGGGATCCCGATCAGCGTCAAGGCCAGCGACACACCCAGCGTCACGTGGCTGATGAAGATCCAGATGCCCGCGAACACGATCCAAATGATGTTCAGCACCGTGCCGATCGTGGAGACGCCAAGGCCCTGCTTGATCTCCTCGACGTCTTTTCCAAACGGAAAAAGGCCGAGCTTGGCGATCTTGAAGCACTGAAGCCCAAACGGGA
The DNA here is from genome assembly GCA_964463485.1 of uncultured Myxococcales bacterium. Taxonomy (GTDB): domain Bacteria; phylum Myxococcota; class Kuafuiibacteriia; order Kuafuiibacteriales; family Kuafuiibacteriaceae; genus CAYXDO01. The sequence continues at coordinate 126,118 of CAYXDO010000002.1, forward strand.
TCCCCACGACCGTCAGGCACAAGAGGAGACCACCGAACACATATTCGAGCCAGATGACGATTCCGCCGCCGAAGATCGCCCACAGGATGTTGAAGAGCAGCGTCATGTGACCTCCGATTCAGAGTTGCGAGCGAAGTCGACGGACGCCGGAGGGATCGTCAAGGCCTTCATTCCTCCTGCTTCAGGAACTCTCGAAGGATCGCGGCGTGATCGTCCATCCTCGGCTCCGTGTTCACGATCGGAGCGCCTTCACGGACGACTTCCTGTTGAACGAGGCCGCCGCCCGCGGGGGCGGTGCGCTGGGTCTTGGTCTGGATGCGTCCGAGCGCTGTAGCGCCGGAAGGATTGTGCGTCGGCGCGGAAGCGTTGGGTCCGGCGAGCGGCTTGGGCTTCGGTTTTCGTCCCGCCTTCTTCGGAGCGTTCGCGACGCCGACTTCGCCGCTGGCGGCGCCGTCTTCGAGATCGAGATCTCCAAAGAGCTCGGCCTCCGGATCCTCCGAGTCGTCACCTGGTTCGACGAGAGCGGGCGCTTTGGTGTCGAGCGGCGACACCGGAGTCGGGGTGCGTGCGGGTGGCGGCGTTTTGGTTTCCGCCGGTCGCTCGATGGCTGACGGATCCGCGCGAGAGAGGGCCATCTCCAAGATTCCTGCGAGCACCAACCGCTCGCTTTCGGGGAGGGCGGTGAACTTGAGCACGGTACGTGCGCCCGACGCGAGGGGCTCGGACGAGAGCACGCGCGTCCAGAAGTCGAGCGGCGGTCCGTCCCACAGCACGCTGACCGCGCCGGTCGCGCCGATGGGGAGCACGATCGGTGTGAGCATGACGATCGCGTCGATACTCACGTCGCAGCGGCGAGGCTCGTTGCTGTCGGGGAGGCGGATGCGAACGTCGACTTGCGCGACGCCGCCGTCGAGGCGCGCGAAGCCGAGCCCGGTGAAAGCAGTGACCTCTTTGAGGATCAGATCTCCGCGGTGATGCTCGAGCACTTCGTAGGCGCCTGCGCCGAGGAGCTCTGCGCGAACGATCCACTCGTCCGCGCGGCAAAGCGCCACGACCGGGATGCCCAATCGTTTGGCGGCTTCGATGGCGACGATGCCGGGTCCGTCGACGAGCTTGGCGGACGACACGAAGAGCGCGGGGCGCAGGGACTCGAGCGCAGCTAGAGTGTCTTTGGTTGTGTCGGTAAAGACGGTCTTGAGGCCGCGTCGGGCCATCAAAGGGTATCGAGCGGGGCCCACGTCACCTGCGGCCAGAATCGTCGGAGCGACCACGTAGGACTCGTGTAGCACAGCCTCGGATTGGAGGCAGGTTCCTAACGTTGTCAGCCGGTTGGGAGGCTCACGAAGGTGCACGACCGACCTGCGGCGATTCAGTTCAACCTATGAACCACGGAGAGCCCCAGCTCACCAAGGAACCGAGTTACAGGCTGAACGCGCCACGATATTCTGCCGGGGCTTGTTGGCGCGACGAGCTCCGGGGCGCGGGCGCCGACCCATCTCGGTTTCTCCCAAAGAAGCTCGGATCTTGTTTGGCGTGGTGGCGGCCGTGCTGGTGCTGAACCTCGTCGACGCCGTCTTCACGGCGCTGTGGGTCTACGGCGGCATGGCCCGGGAGGCGAATCCGCTGATGGCCTCCCTGCTCGAGGGTCACCCGATCCTCTTCGTCGCTACGAAGCTCGGCCTCGTGGGCCTAGGGAGTCATTTGTTGTGGACTCGTAGGAACGAGCCGCTCGCGGTCGTCGCCATCTTCGTGGCTTTCGTCGCCTACTACGCGGTCCTGGTGTTGCATTTGGACGCGCTCTCTCGCGTGCTCGGTCATCTCTTCACGCGAGCCTGAGCGCGCTCGGCTTTCGCCGGCAGGCGGCTAGTCCTCGTCGTCGTCGTCGTCGAGATCTTCGTCGTCGTCGTCGAGATCTTCGTCGTCGTCTAGGTCGTCATCATCGTCGTCGTCGAAATCGTCGTCGTCGAAGTCATCGTCATCGTCGTCGAAGTCATCGTCATCGTCGTCGTCCTCGTCGAGATCGTCGCTGTCTTCGACCTCATCTGGATCCTTCGACGGTGCGGGCTTCTTCGGCGGCGGAGCTTTCGGTGTGTTTCGATTGATGGCCACTCTTGGACCCCTTTCGGATCAGCTTGGAAGCTGAGAGTTAGTTGCTTATGCCAATCGGCGAGCCGCGTCTAGTTGGCGCGCCCGAGGCACGAGCCCTCACTCTTCGTCCTCGTCGCCCTCCATCGGGCGTTCGAAGATGATCAGCGCGCCAAAGCCTCCCTTGGCATTTTTGTCGGTCGACGGATCGATCGAATACTTGATGTCTCCCAACATGCAATCGTTGGCAAAGATCTCGGCCAGCGCCGCATTCACGTTGGCTTCGAACTCCCCTTTGTCGTGGGAGTAGACGTGTTTCACTTGAACTGGGACGTCGTTCATGGGCGCCGTGTGGCACTTCCCGCGGCGACTGGCAACCGTAAGGCACCGCGAGGGAGCAACTCGCAACTTTCTCATCTCGTATGCGGATGAACCAAGACCTCGCTTCCAACTGCGCCAATGGGTTGGGCGCGATTCGACCGGACTCGGGAAGACGCCGAGCCGATGCGGCCATTTCATGAAGGGCCCTAAACGAGGGACCCACGTAGACTTCAGGGCCAGGTTCGAGGCATCCTGGATTCATGCTTGCCGCATGGTTTGCGATCGCACTCTCCTCGGCTGCCCCGTCCCTGGTGTCGGAGCAGCGTCTCAGCCTCGATGTCAAAGATGCACAAGTCACCAACGTCCTTCGTCTCCTCGCCGATCAAGCCCACGTGAACTTGGTCGTGTCCGAACGGGTCACCGGTCGGATCACGCTGAAGCTCCAGCGCGTGGCCTGGCAGGATGCGCTCGACGCGATTCTGCAGCACAAGGATCTCGCCATCGAAAAGAACGGCAACGTTTGGTTGATCGACACCGCGGAGGCCGTGGAGGCCCGCGTGAAGTCGAAGGCGGCGCGCGCTGAAGCGGCCGAGAAATCCGGAACGCTGCGCACCGTCTTGATTCCGGTGAATCACGCCCGTGCCGAGGACCTGCAGGTCTTGGTCCGACCTCTGTTGACTTCTCGAGGCACCATCAGCGTCGACGCTCGCACGAATACTTTGATCGTCACCGACGTCGACACCGCCACGCGGCGCGTCGGCCAAACGCTCGGGCGGTAGAGCGCGCTCCTCTTTCCTCTCCCTCTTTCACTCGCCGAGCTTGATTTCGATTCGGCGATTCTTCTCTCGACCTCGCTTGGTGAGATTGGGCGCGATCGGGCGCTCCGACCCGAACCCGTCGGTGACGAGTCGCTCGGCCGCCACCCCCCGATCGACCAAGGCCTTCCCGATGAGCTCGGCGCGATCTTTGGAAAGCTTCAAGCTCTGGTCGGCGGGCCCTTCATCGTCGACGTGACCTTCGATGCGAACTTTGGCGAGCTCGGGCTTCGACATCAAAAGGTCGGCGATCGCGTCGAGCACGGGGTCGGCGTCCGGGGCGAGCTTGGCCTCGCGGCCCACGAAGTTGATCGGCTTGGTGAGCTCGATGTGGTCGGCGGTGGCGGTGACGATCGGCTTCGCGGGTCGAGCCCGCAGCACGCGGTCGAGCGAAGCGACCTCCTTCTCTTTGATCTCGATTCGCCCGCGCACTTTGTAGAGATCGGCGCGCGCGAAGTCGACCTCGTGCGCTCCTTCGTCGACCTCGATGGAGAACTTGCCTTCGGCGTCGGTGTTGATCGGCGCGCCCATGTTCGAGACGGTGATGCTCACGTTGGCGAGCGGCTTTCCGTCGACGCCCGTCACTCGTCCCGCGAGCGTGCCCCGCTTGATCTCGGGGATCAGCACGACGGAGACCTCACGGGGCTCGCCTTCTTTGATCTCGACGCGAAAACCGAGCGGCTTGAAGCCATTCTTCTCGACGTTCGCATCGAGCGCGCCGGGGTCGAGCGAGTGCGTTCGAAACTTTCCGTCTTCGGCGCTCGCGGCGGGCATGCCGCGCGAGAGTCTAATCAGCGCGTTGGCGACTGGCTTGCCGTCGGGAGTGGTGACCACGCCGAAGAGCTCTGACGGTTTCGTTTTCGCCTCGACGACCTCCGGGACCAATACGGGCACGATCACCGGTGGCCCGGCCTCGTGTTTCTTGTGGAACGGATCGAACGCGTAGCTCGCGGAGAACGAGAACGAGTACGGAGGCACCGCGTTGACGCCGGAAGCGTGATCGGGGGTGAGGCCGAGCTCGAGGGCGGCGGTGAGACCGAGGCCTTCGATGGCGTTGAGCCTCAGGCCCGGCGTGATGCGCTGAGGCATGGCGCGAGTTATTGCCGGCCGTGCCACGGGAGCGGTGGTTGGCACCGTCTGCGCCGCGCGGAGCGCGCTGCGCTCGACGTTCTCGAGCACGATGCCGGGCGTGGCCAGATATCCGAGCGGGACCTCGACCGAGTATTCGAGGAAAGGCGTGACGTAAGGCAGCGGCACCTCGACGGCGAGCCCGAAGGCGAAGCGATGGAAATCGGCGATCCCGAGCGCATAGCGCTCCGCTTCGGTGAGGGGCTCGGTCACGAGATTTTCGGATCCATCGAGCACGACGCCGACGTTGAGGTGGGCGCGAAGCGGGGCGTCGTCTCGAAAGTCGAACGTCGTGAGCGCGCGAAAGCCGAGCAGGCTCGAGTCGAGGATGAACGTCGACTCCCCGATGCCCGTGAGCAGTCCGAGATTCAGGTCTGCGCCGATCGACACGATCCGTCCGACTTGTTTGGAGGCTTTGAAGCCGAGGAGCACGTCTCCTTGGCTTTGAAGAAGCTCAGGATCGGTGAGCGAGCTCCGCGTGGACGAGGCGCGCGTGCCGGCCCACGCTTCGAGCCAGTCCAGCACGCCGACGGACAACGCGAGCGTTCCGCCGACGCGGCTGGCGCTGTCTCCATTGGCCAAGAACGAGCTGGCGCCGAAGGCGTCCAGGCTGAAGCCGAGGCGGACGGTGCCTTGGCTCGGGCCCTCGGCGGTCATGACGCGAAAGAGGCCGGTCTCGCCCGCGGGGGAAGGATCCAAGCGCGATGGCTTTTTCTTTCGCGGGCCGCGTTCGGCCGCTGGAGCGTCAAGAGCAGGGGCAGCGGTGGCGGCGGCGGGCGTCGCTGGTTCGGCCGCGGGTGGAGCCGTGGTGGTCGATTCTTTTTCAGCCGGCGTCGTAGATGCGGGCGCTGTCGAAGCAGGCGATGTCGAAGCAGGCGACGTCGAAGCAGGCGACGTCGAAGCAGGCGACGTCGAAGCAGGAGTCGTGGAAGCGGGTGTGTCGCTCGGCGGAGGTTCCGCCGGGATCGATGGGGTGTCCGCGAGTGAGACGCCCGAGGCGGCGACGCAAGCAGTGAGCGAGAGCGCGAACGCCGCGCGGCGACTCTGATTGTCCATGGACGGGGCCGGGAGGATATCGGCCGCCCGAAAGCGCTGTCAAAGCGCAGGTGTCCGAGGCCCGCGATCTCCGCCGGTTTCGGAGCTGATGCCGCGACGACCCCCAACTGTTGTATCCTCCGGTGGCGATGTCGCGACTCCTTGCTCTCGGCGCGATCCTCGCGTTCGCTCCCACGACCTCGAGAGCGCAGACCGCACAATCTGCGGGGGCGTTTCTCCGCTCGGCGTTTGCCGCCGAGCGCGGAGACGCCGATCGAGCGGCTCAGGAGCTAGGACGAGCGTTGGTGTTCGACCCCTCTTCTCCGTTCCTCGTGGGCCACGCCAGCGGGCTCCCGTCGCTCGGTCTGCGCCTCGATCGGGTCGCCGAGCGCGCCATCGAGCTCGAGCCGCGCAGCCCGCGCGCCTGGCTGGCCGCCGGACGAGCACGGGAAGCTTCCGGCGAGCTCAACCGAGCCGAGCGCGCGTATCGAACGACGATCCGACTCGATCGCACCTGCCTCGCCGACTCCGGTGAGGCGGAGCTTCGGCTCGCGTTCCTCGCGCTCGAGCGGGGTCGAGACAAGGAGTCGATTCGCCTCCTCACGAGGGGTCGGCGGCGTTGCCCAGAGGCACCCGCCAACGCGCTCGCGTTGGCTCGTTTGTTGGCCTCGCGCGGCGAGTTCGCGGATGCCGCAGCGGTGCTCGACCGGGCCCCCGCCGCGCTCCATCACGTCGGCTCGACGGGCCGCGCGTCGACTCTGGGAGCGCCCGAGCTGATCGGGCGAGCCGATCGCGAACGGCTGGCCGCGTTGGCCCTCGCTGGGCGCGCATCCGAAGCCAAAGCCCTCGCCGAGTCGCTCGCCCTCACGGCGCCGGAAGACCGCGAGCTCATGTTCTTGCTGTCCGTGCTCTCCGCGAACGACCCGGCCCGCGCGGCCGCGTGGGCTCCTGCCGAGACTCCTTCCGAGTCGTTCGACGAGCCCGAAGCCAAATCGATCGAACCGTGGACCTCCGTCGACGGCACGGAGTCCGTTTCTGCGCGCAGCTTCCTGACGTTGGCCGTCGACCCGACCGCGCCGCCGACCGGCCCAGTGCTGTTTCGCGCTTTCGCCGAGCGCCCTTCGAGCGCCCCCAGAGCGCTCGCCTTCGCCGCCTACCTCCTTTCGGCCAAGCACCATCGGGCCGCTCGTGAGGTGCTGCGGTTCATCCCACGCTCGACCGATCTCCCGGAGCTCTCCGACGCGCCGTGGATCCTCGCCGCGCGACTCTTGGCTCGCGCCCCCGAGTGATCGCCGTCGGACGCTCCGCGGACGCTGGTCACACGCGGGCGCGCAGGCCACCATCACTTCGTGCGCCTCTTTCCTTTGTTGCTCGTCCTTTCCTGTCGGCCGAGCCCACCCGTCCTCGAGCCCTGCGCATCGCTGCCCGCTCCGTCCGAAGTTCTCGCGCGGCTCGCGGCACGATCCAACGAGCGCACCAGCGTTCGCGCGCTAGGCCGAGCTACTTACTTCGGCGAGCAGGGGCGCATCCGGCTCAAGATGGTCCTTGCCGCTCAACGGCCCGCGGCCGTCCGCATCGAGACGCTATCCCCGCTCGAGCAACCCATCGACGTCATGGTCTCGAACGGCCAACGTCTCTGGCTCTTGAGCAACGGACAGCTGCGCGAGGGACCGGCCACGCCCGAGAACGTGGGTCGAGTGCTCCCGTTTCCCATGGGCGTCCGATCGCTCGTGGAGACGCTGCTTGGTGGGATCCCCGCAGACACCTTCGAGGCCACGACGCTCGAGCTCGATGAAGACGGCGCCTACGTGTTGGGGCTCCTCGACAAGGCTTCGGGGGCACGGGTCCAGGCTTCCGTAGATCCCGCGAGCCTCGCCGTGCTGTCCGCCGACTTCGGTGAGACCCACATCGCGTTCGAAGACCTGGCGGAAGTCGCGCCTGTGACCGGCCTTTTTCCAAAGAAAATCCACGTGGAAGTGCCCAAACGGGACCTGGACGTGCGCATCCAGCTCAAAGAGCTCGAGCTCAACGTGCCTTTGCCCGAAGAGCTCTTTCGAATCCAGGCCCCCCCGGGCGTAACCCCTGAGCTCCTGCCGTCGCCGCCGATCGTCGTTCCCCCTTCGCGCACGGCGACTGTCGCAAGGTGGAAGTCAAACGGACAAGCGGAGTAAAGTGCGTCCAGCCCGACCATGGTCCAGCGCATCAAGCTTGGGGAGCTCCTCGTACGGGCCGGTGTCATCACCGAAGCCCGATTGAAGGCCGCTCTCGCGGAACAAAAAAGATGGGGGGGGCGGCTCGGCAAGATCCTCGTCGACATGAACTTCGTGACCGAAGAGATCATGGTGAAGGCGCTGTCGAAGCAGCTCGCGCTCCCGATGGCGAAGCTCGACGGAGCCCTGATTCCCCGCGAAATCTTGTCGAAAATCGATCCCGACTTCGCCCAGCTCAACTCGATCTGTCCGGAGCGGTACGTCGGGGAGCGGCGGACGCTGATCGTCGCCATGGCCGATCCGATCAACGTGCATGCGATCGACGAGCTCGCGCGGATGACCGGTCTGCGGATCGAAGCGACGATCGGCGGGGAGCGTGCGCTGGCTCAAGCGATCGCCAAGACCTTCGGTCGCGCCTACTCCGAGATCTCGCCCGAAACCTTCACTGACAACACGGGGGCGCAGCTACGACGTGAGGATCTGGAAGTCGGGATGCCGCCGCCGGTCACCGAACGTCCGGGGGATTTGTTTCCGGGCGGCGCGCCGGCCCCGCTTCAGCCGTTGCCGGCGCTCACGGTATCGGGGCCCACACCTCTGCCGCCGGTCGAAGGTTATCCAAGTTATCCGCCAGCGCCGGTGAAGACGGCTTCGAGCACCGATCTGGCGCGCTCGCTCGAGGATTCCCAACGCAAGCAGTTCCGCGCGATCCGAGCGATGGTCGAGCTCATGATCGAGAAGGGCGTCTTTACGCGGGACGAGTACGCGGCCCGAGTGAGTCGTCGCTAGTTGGGGATGGCGCAGCCCAAATCAGAATGGAGCCGCCTCTCGGACGCGCTCCTCGAAACCGGTCTCGTCGATCGCAGCCAGCTCGCCCGAGCAATGGCCCAGCAGCAGAAGAACGGTCGTCGACTGCTCCGAGTGATCGTCGACGCGGGCATGGTGGACGAGGACCGGCTGGTCCGGACGCTCTCCGTCGCGCTGCGGGTCGAGTCGGTGACGCCGAACGCGATGAAGATCAACGCGCGGGTCTTGTCGCTGTTACCGGCGGACGTTGCTCTGCGTCGCGGCGCGTTGCCGATCGCGATCAAGCGCTCGAACCAGGTCGACTACTTGTACGTTGCCATGGCCGATCCGTTGGACGGCGAAGCGTTGGCGGATCTTCGACGCGCGTCGGGCTGTGAGATCACCGCGCTTCTCGCGCCCCCGGTGCAGCTCGACGAAGCGCTCGAGCGCCACTATCGGGGCTCCGGGTCAGAGGTGGCCCACGAGCCTCCGAAGCCTCTCGAAGCGCCGCGCTTGAGCGCCCCGATGGCGCCCAAGCGGCCCGCCTACGCGCTGCCGGGTGAGGTCGAGACTCTGGTCGATCTGGAGACGCGGCGCGCGCCCGACAACGGTCGCCGTCCCGACGCAGGTCCGCGTCGGGGCTCCGTGCCTCCGCCCGCGGTCACCGTCCGCCAGCAGCCCCCGCCTCCGCGAAGCCGCTCCGCGGCCAAGGGTCGGCCTACGCCGCCCCCCCTTCCGGCTCGGTCCCAGAGCAGTCCCGCCGGTGACGTGGCGGACACCCAAGAGGGCCTGACCTATCAGCTCATCGCGCCGCTGGTGATCAACGACGAGGACGAGCCGCAGTTTCAGATCGATTCGCGGGCCATCGAGGGGCCTTCGATTCCGCACGCGCGAGAGGCCAAGGCCGAGACGCCAGCGCCGCGCGTCGATTCGACCTCAGGGCGACGAGGCCACGAGCCGCCGCCTCCGCTCCCCGCGAAGAAGGCGGGCCTCGCGCCGCCGCCGATTCCCGGGAGCGCGCCGCCGCTCACGGTGACTTCGGAGTCTGCGACCATCGACGTGTCGATCGACGAGGTCGTGCCCCCCGACGAGCTCGCGAGCTTCCTCGGAGGCTACGCCGCTCCGCCCGACGACGACGGCGTGGAGCGCGGGCCGGTGACCGAAGTCCGAGCGCTGCCCGCCGAGCTCATCTCCGAACCACCGCCGGACTACGCGCCGACCGAGCGGCCGGAGCCATCCCGGCCGAGCTCCCGCCCGCCCTTCCCGCCGTTCAGTCAGATGCCCGTCGAGGCCGCCGCGACCTTGGAGGTTCCGTTCGATCTCGCGTCGGAGATGTCACCTTTCGACGATCTCCGCAGCGTGCGGCTCCGCGCGGGCCTCGAGCGAACCGGGATCATTCCGGCCATCGACTGGAGCTCCGAGGAGTTCATGCCGCCCGCGCCTGGCAGTGACGTCCCGCCGCGTGAGGCTCGGCACTACGTCGGGGTCGGAGACATCCCCACCGCGCCCATCGTTTTCGTTCCCGACATCGAGTCGCCCGAAGAGCTCGTGGACGCGCCCAAGGTCTGGAAGGGGCTACGCGCCGATGGGTCTGCCGCTGATCTATCTGGGGCTCGTTCTTCGGAGCCTGCGGCTGCGGCGGCGGCCTCGCGATCGGGCGAGCTCAAAGCGGCCGAAGAGAAGAAGGCCAAGCCTGCGGCCCCGCGGCCCCGTGCGTGGCAGGACGCCGTCACTGACGCGGACTTCGAAGCGGAGAAGAAGATCTCGGAGGCCGTCGAGGTCGCCGAAAAGGCGAAAGCCGCCGAGAGGGCCAAAGCCGAAGAGAGGGCCAAAGCCGAAGAGAGGTCCAAAGCCGAAGAGAGGGCCAAAGCCGAAGAGAGGGCCAAAGCCGAGGAAGCGGCCAAAGTGCAAGAAGCCGCGCGGGAGGCCGCGAAGCTGGAAGCTGGCAGGGTGGAGGCAGCCAGGGCAGAGGCTGCGAAGGTGGCCAAAGCAGCCGAATCGGCCCGCGCCGAGGCCGCGCGAGCTGAAGCTGCGCGAGTCGAGGCCGCGCGATTCGAGGCCGCGCGATTCGAGGCCGCGCGCGTGGAGTCGACCAAAGAGGCCGCTCGTGCTGAAGCCGCCCGCGCCGAAGCCACGCGCGCAGAGGCGGCCCGGTCCGACGCCGCAAAGCTGGAATTCGCAAGAAGCGAATCCCGCGGCGACGCTTCTCGCCTCGAGCTCACCAAACCCGAAGTCCCCCGCGCTCGCGCCGACGAAAAGAAACGCTCCAAAGCGACGTCCTGGGCGCCCGACGACCGAGGCAAGTCTCCGCTCACGCCCGAAGAAGTCGAACGCCTTCGGTTGGAGATGCAGCGACGCCGCAAGGACTCAGCCGCAGGGCGCGATGTCCCCGACGAATCTTTCCCCGCGTCTCAAGGTGAGGACGAGCCCATCGACCTCGACGCTCCCACCGTCCCCAAAGTGCCGGTCGTCGCTCCAAAGCCCAGCTCCGACCGGCCGCTGCGGGTCAAGTCACGCGCAAGTGATGACAAACGCACGAGCGACGACAAACGCACGAGCGACGACAAGGCCCTCGCCGAGGAGAAAGTCGAGCTCAAGCCTCGTACCGACGAGCCCAGACTCCGACCGGCCGACGCAGCCTCCCGGGCGCTCGTTCAGGCCCTCGTCAAGGGCGAGAGCCTCACCTCGGCCGACCGCGCGCTCGTGCTGCTCGCGGTCACTCGGCTGCTCCTACAGCGCGGGATCTTGAGCGAAGAAGATCTCGCCGCCGAGCTCGCCGCGCCGCCAGACCACGAACGCTGAAGCCCGTCCCATGGCGCTCCTGGATCGACCGGCCAATCCGGGCCCAGACGATGAAGAGTTGATGCGTCGCTTCGCGCGAGGCGACGCCCGCGCGTTCGAAGCGCTCGTCGCACGCCACCAAAAGGGCGTGTTCAACTTCTGCCTCCGCACCCTCAAGGAGCGTGCGGCCGCCGAGGACGCAACTCAGGAGATCTTCATGCGCGTCGTGAAGACCGCGAAGTCCTGGGAGCGGAGCGCCAAGGTCACCACCTGGCTCTACACGATCGCAAGAAACCACTGCATCGACGCGCTGCGCCGGGCGAGCTACCGAAAGACCGCTTCCCTCGACCGATCGTTAGCAGACACTGAAGACGGCGCTTCGCTCCGAGATCGCCTTCCGGACGAGCGGGAGATTCCCCCCGACCGGGGCGCGGAGAGTTCGCGGATTCGTGGTGTGCTGGTGAAAGCGATCGAAGAATTACCCGCCGAACAGCGGGAGGTGTTCTTGATGCGAGAGTCCGCTGGGATGCCGTTCAAGGAGATCGCTGACATCGTGGGCGCCCCCGAAAACACGGTGAAGAGTCGAATGCGATACGCGCTCGAACACCTGCGAAGCCGTTTGACGGCCGCGGGGATCGAGCCTTTGGAGGTCAAGTGACGGGCAACTCCAAATCCGAGCGCGACCGGGTCCTGGACGCGCTCGACGGAGGCGGCGAGGGAGACCTTTCCTCCGCCGAGCGCGAGGAGCTCGCGGTCTTCCAAGGAGTGCTTCGCGCGGCCCGAAGCCTGGACGAGGACCCTTCGCCCCGCCTGCTCGACGACGTTCTTCGTGAGGCTCGGAAGGCCGAGGTGGCTTCGTGGTGGCGCCGTCTCTTCGCGAATCCCGGGTTGGGGATCGCCTTCGCTGGCGCAGCAGCGCTCGTCATAGCGGTCGTGGCGATGCCGACGCTGCATGAGCAGCCATCACAATTGTCACCACATTTGGATCGGATGCCGACGGAGGCTCAGCTCCGAGAAGCGCCCGCGGCTCCGGCAACTCCGCCGGTTGCGCAAGCGGCGCCCGAACCGAGCCCCGAGAGGTTGCCGAGCTCTCCGAGCTCCGAGTTCGACTCGATCTTGCCGCACAAGGCAAAGGAGCGCGCCCAGCGCGACTCTCTGGCGTTGGATCGCCGCGAGAACCTCCCTTCGCCTGGCAAAAAGGCGCCGGCCGGTCCAGCGCGCAGCGGAGATTCGGCGACCGACGCATTTGTTGCGGGTGCGGGCCGTGCGTCCGCGAAGGCCGAGTCCGTCGAAGAGCGTGGTCGATTCGATGAGGGCGCGCCCGCGGCCGACGATGGCGTTCCGAGGCCTACCGGTGCGGCGTCCGGCGTGGCCTCTGGCGAGGTGTCAGCGGCTGCCCCCGAGGCAGAAGCGCCACCGCCTGTCATGGCTCCAGCGGCCAAGCCTCGACCCGCTGAGCCCCCGAGGGACCTCGCGCCCGGAGCCGTATCCAAAACGGCCAAGGGCGGCTCGGAGTCCCAGAAGAAGGCGACACACGATCCCGAGCTCGAGCCCGACTCGGGGGATGTACTAGCTATCGAACGGGCCGCCCGGGTCCGCGCAGACGCGTTCCGCGTCGCCCGGCAGCTCGACCAGGCCCGTACGACCCTCCTCGAGGCCCGCATCAAGACGAGGAACCGACCGAGTTACGCACGCTTGACCATGCAGTTGGCGGCGCTCGAGCTCGAAGCCGGGCGCAGACCGGCGGCCCAAACCTACGCCCAAGAAGCCGTCCGCACGGGCGACCCGGCCACTCGTGCGGAAGCCGAGCGTTTCCTCTCACGGCTCGCTGGCACGCCACCCTGACCGCGAGTCCAAAGCTATTTTCCGTATCCGCCGACGAACCGAACGCCGACCGACCGATTAAGCCAGTATGATGCGCGACATGTCGGTGCATCGGAGTGTTCGTAGGACCCCGGCGATCTTTTTCCTCCCTCTGCTCCTCGCCGTGGCGGCCTGTGGAGACGAGCCAGACACGCCTCCCGGCTCCGTCCGCGACGCTTCGGATCCCGGCGCCGATGCGAACGACCCCGTCGACGCAGGCACCGATCCGACCGATACGGGCGTGCTCGGACCCGACGCAACCACTCAAGGCAACCCAGACGCCGTGGCCGTCGACGTCGGCCAAACCGACCCGTTCAATCCGAACAACCCCACCCAAGACACCGACTGCGATGGGTTGTCCGATGCGTATGAGTTTGCCACGCTCTACCCCAACGGTCAGAAGTCATCGACCGCAAACGCCGACTCCGACAATGACGGAATTCCCGACGGAATCGAAAATGGAGTGACTGCGCCCGTTCCCGGGAGCGCCTGCGCGACGGTTCCCACCGATACTCATCCAGCCTCCAGAACCAACCCAACCAACCCCGACACCGACGCCGACGGAATTTGGGACGGCGCCGAAGATCGAAATCACAATGGGTTCGTCGATCCGGGCGAGAGTGATCCGAACCTTCGTGACAGCGACGGCGACGGCATCGCCGACGGCGCCGAGGATCTCAATCGCAACGGCAGCGTCGACACCGGCGAAACCAACCCAGCCAATCGAGACAGCGACAACGACGGCGTCTCCGACGGCATCGAGGACCGAAATCACAACGGGCAGGTCGACGGCGGCGAGACCAATCCTACGCTCGCCGACAGCGACGGCGATGGGTTGGTCGACGGAGACGAGGACACCAACCACGACGGAGTACGCCAAGTCTTCGAGGTCGACCCACGATCTTCGGACACCGACGGCGACGGGCTGAGCGACGGCCAGGAGCTCACCGGCGGAACGAGCCCGCTGTTGCCTGACAGCGACGGCGATGGACTCACCGACTCCGTCGAAATCACCAGCGGCCGAACGAATCCCACCCGAAGCGACAGCGACGGAGACGGTATTCCGGACGGCGTCGAAGACGCCAACCACAACGGAGCCCGCGACGCCGGAGAGACCGACGCGACCGCCGCCGACAGCGACGGAGACACCGTGAGCGACGGCGACGAGCGCGCCGGCGGGTTCGATCCGCTCAATCCCAACGACCCGCCTGCCGACGTACGAACGAGCCTGAATTCGATCTGTGCGGACGCGAATCTTCGCCCGACCAACTTCAACGAGCCCCCGGCAGGCCAGGGCAATTACACGATCGCCTCGGAGCCTTCGGCCGTGTTTACCGTCGCCACCGTCTCCGATCCGACGGTGTTCGCTTCCGGGCTCGATGACGGAGCAAATCAGCTGGCCGCTTTCGTGGTCGAGATGCCGGTGTTTGGCGGTGTGCAAAGCGCCAACGTCCAGCAAGCCGCGTTGCAGGGTCGGCTTGCCAGCCGCGGTCCCGCCGAGGGATTCAGCGTCGCCACTCGCAATTCGGCTCGCGAGATCACGAGCCACGATGGGTTCAGCGCCGCGGTCTCTTGGATCGTCGACGTCGACACCACCGCAGCCCAAAATGCCGCTCAGCTTCGAAACGCGTTGCTCCGAGCAACGACTGGGCTGGCCGCCGCTCAAATTCAGGGGCTGCCGACGAACACCGGCGCAGCCTCTACGCAGTGGACCTTCGGCGTGGAGGTCCTCGTTCGACCCGATCGACTGTTGGTCGTCGCCGCCGGTGTTCCGCGTGCGATCTTCGACAACGCAGCCGATCCCAAGGGCCTCAAGGCCCTCGACCTCACCAACGGGTCTGCGCTCGCTCGCCGTGGCGCCCTTCGTGGTAAGGCGTGCAACTCCTTCGTCGCCGATGGCCGCTCTGTCGCCGACATCATCTGGATGTCCGACATCTCCGCTTCCACCGACGACGATCGCGGCCCGATCTCGGCGGCGGCTACGGCGGTCTTCAACGCCCTCTCGAACAACGGCGTCGATTTCCGGATGGGTGTGGTGCGACACCCCGAAAATCGCTTCGTGCAAGGAGCCGGCAACGGCGGTGACCTGTACGGGACAGGATTCACGACCAACCTGGGATCTTTCCAAGCCGCGCTCTCCGACAACTCAGGCGGTGACGGTTGTGAGTTTGGACTGTCGGCGATGGACGAAGCGGTTCAAAAAGCCTTGCCGCGAACGGCGATCGGTGCGCCCGCGAACGCCCGCAAGCTCCGAGGAGACGCCACGCTGGTGGCTTTCTATATCTCGGATGAGTTTGCTCAGGAGCTGACCCAGGGTGTGAGCGCTTCCTGCGCCGGTTACGAGCCGCCATGTAACACCGGGATCGGCGACCTCTACACCGCCGTCTCTGGCGTTTACAACGACGCGGTCTGCAACCTGGTACCCAACGCGACTCAGCAGGCTTGTATCAACAGCGTCGTTCAGCCGTATATCGACCGCATTCGCGGCGAGGGAGGTATCGCGTTCGGACAGATCTTCGACCCGAATCCGATCAGCGCCTGCAACACCGGTCACTTTGCGTGCGCCGCCAGCGGTCGCAACGAGCCCGGACGTGGCTACACCGAAGTCGTGGCGGCGACCGGCGGGTCGTTCTACTCACCGTGTCAGGCCGATCCGACCGCGAACTTGCAGGCCATCGTGGATGCGGTCGCAGGCGCGGCCTCGCAATTCACGCTGACCGGCAATCCGATCAGCCAGTCGATCAAAGTAGGAGTCACGCGGGGCGGCGTCACCACTGAGATCGCTCGCGACAAACAGAATGGCTTCGACTACGACGCGGTCAACAACGCCGTGTATTTCCGTGGAACGGCCCGCCCGCAGCAGGGCGACCGAGTCACGATCAGCTACCGAGTTTGGTTGCCGCCGGCAGATACGTGCGGCGGAGCTTGCCCGCCCGGACAGGTCTGCGACGGACAACTCTTGACCTGTGTCTGCGACACCGGAGTCTGCAACGCCAACTGCCTGGCGACGCAAGTCTGCGACGCAAACTGCGAGTGCGTGACGCCTCCTGACTGCAACGGCCAGTGTGGTCCCGGCCAGACGTGTAACATCGACACCGGCGTGTGTGAGTGCCAGGCCGATTGCGGCGGGTGCGCCGCGGGCCAAGTCTGCAATCGCACGACCTGCCAATGTGAGTGCGGCTCGGACTGCGGAGGCGCCTGCGCGGGTCAAGCTCCGCTCGGCTGCAACCAGGGATCGTGTGCCTGTGAGTGCCCGAGCGACTGCGGTGGGTGCGCTGGAGGCTCCGTCTGCAACACGTCCACGTGTGCATGCGGCTGCGATCCGTCCTGTGATCAAGCTTGCCCGGGCAATCAGCGGTGCAACTTTGCCAATGGTTGCGGCTGCGAGTGCCCGGCAAACTGCGGCGACGCCTGTGGCGACGGGACCGTCTGCAATCAAGGCACTTGTGGTTGTGAGTGCCCGGTGGGTTGTAACGCCAATTGTCAGAATCGCCAGGTGTGCGATCCGACCAACAACTGCGCTTGCGCGTGCCCAGCCGATTGCGGTGGGTGTGCGGCGAACGAGCGGTGCGATCCGATCGCATGCCGCTGTGAGCGAGCGGTCTGAGTCGCTGATTCGACCGAGGGTTGCAACCTCAGCGGTGACAATATCGGCAGAGCCCCGAAACACTCCCGGCCAGGAAGTCATTTGGGGGGTCCGCTTCTGCCGCAACCCTCGCCGCGGTGAGTTGCTCCTGGAAGGCCGGCAGGTTTCGGTCGAGCTCGGGGTGGTTCGTCGCCAGCCCTCCTCGGGAGAGCTCCGCGGCCAGCCCTTCTAGCGCACGAAGCCGGGCGATGACTTCCTTTCGATCGGTGGGTTGGGTTGCAAAGGCCACGTCGAGGGCGCGGACCTCGTGTGCAATGTGTTCCATTTTGGAGCGTATTCCAGCGCCATGATCGAGATACTCGAAGCTCGAGGGGTACGTGGCCACTCGGCAGCTTGCGACGACGGCGAGGCTGCCGAGGGCCGAAAGCCATCGGCGCCCGGGCAAATTCTTCGGAGGATCGTGAGGACGCTCGACGAATGGCCCCGCGGTTTGCACAGGCTGAGCGCGTGCAAACGCAGGACCCGTCGCAGGACCCGTCGCAGGGCCGCTCTCCGCGGGCTCGGGACGCAAGTCATGCGCAATTCGCGACGCAGTTCGTTCGCGTTTCGTCCGATTGCGTTTGGCGAGTCGTTTGCAGTAGCGCCCGGCCATGGTGGCGCGATGGGCGTTGATTGTGGGCGAACGCGCGGACGGACGCAGCGCGATCGCGACGCGAGTGGCCGAGCAACTCACGGCTCGAGGGTTCCGAGTGGGAGGCTTCGTCGAGGAACCCTTCGAGCGAGAAGGGACGAAGCTCGGCTGGGATCTCGTGCGTATCTCCGACGGCGAACGCCGAGAGCTCGCGCGCGTCGCCGCCGAACCCAACCTCTGCGGATACTTCTTTCGAGAGGAAGTCTTTGCCGAGGCCCGACGGGAGCTCGGACGAGACACCGACGTCGCCATGCTCACGGCGGGCAAGCTCGAAGCCCAGGGCCAAGGTCACTGGCCTGCCATCGCCGAAGCCATGGATACCCAGCTCGCCGTTCTCATGATCCGGCCGTACCTCCTTTCGCGCTTTGCGCTCGACCTTCCCGAGCCGGTCGCGTCGATCGAGCTCCCGGCCAGCTTTTCGGCCATCGATGAGTTCGTCGAAAAGATCGAGCGGACGCTGCGGCCGCCGGCCTGAGGTCTTTCAAGACGGCGGCAGGATGCCATCTTGCCGTCGAATGGCGCCCGCCCTCGCGCCTTCCTGGTACGATGTCTCCGTGCGATCGTGGCTCTGCTGGACGGGATTGCTCTTGCTGAGCTGTCGAGACGGCTCGGACCGGCCAGACCTCGGCACTGTCAGTCCCCGCGTAGATGCGGGTGTGCGCGACGCCGCGAGCCCCGATGCGACCGGTCCGGACGGCGGCTTCGAGCCCGGCGGCCGTGTCCTCCTGAAGGGAACGGTGGTGACACCCGACGAGGTCTACGAAGGCGAAGTGATGACCCAAGGCGCGTTCATCGTGTGCGCCGGCGCTGGCACGAGCTGCTCGTCGTCGGCCGAGGCCGCGGGCGCCACCGTGTTCGATACCGAGGGCGTGATCGCGCCCGGACTCATCGATACTCACAATCATATTTTGTTCGACATCTTCGACGACGAAGACTGGCTCCCCTCGCGTAGCTACACGAATCACGACATGTGGCCTTCCGAGGAACGCTACGCCGCGATGTTGGACGTCAAACAATGCCTCGAGGACGCCTCCCAAGGGAAGCCGGCTTGGTGCCCGGCGAAATACGACGGAGAGGGTGATCTCAAGTGCGAGCTGAACAAATGGGGTGAGCTCAAGGGGCTGATCGCGGGCACGACCTCCATCGTGGGCCTGCCGGGCACGTCGGCGGCGTGTTTTGCGTCGCTCGCACGGTCCGTCGACTCTCCGCAGAACGGGCTCGGCCAGGACCGTATTCAGACGAGTGCGACATTTCCGCCGTCACGCTCGTCGGCCGACGGCGTCTGCGCGAACTTCGCCGACGGAGACACGCGGGCCTACTTGGTTCACGCGGGAGAAGGCATCGACGCGAGCGCGCTGCGCGAATGGGATCAGCTGGGCTCGGCGAGCACTGACCCCGGCTGCCTCTATGACGCCAAGACGACGATCACCCATGGAACCGCCTTCACCTCGGCCCAGTTCGACGCGATGGCCGCGGCCGGCATGAAGCTGACGTGGTCGCCGGCCTCCAACGTGGCGTTGTACGGGACGACCACCGATATCCCTTCGGCCTTGTCTGCCGGGGTGACGGTGAGTCTCGCGCCGGACTGGTCGATGGGTGGGTCTCAGAACATGCTCGACGAGCTGAGGTTTGCCAACGGCTGGGACGACTCGGTTTGGGGAGACCAACTCAGCGCTCAGGATCTCATCGTGATGTCGACCATCAACGCCGCCGCGGTCCTTGGCCTCGACGATCAACTGGGCCGCATCGCGGTGGGCATGCGTGCAGACCTCGCGGTCTTCGCGGGAGACCCCAGTCGACCCTACGACGCCATCGTCAACGCGACGCCGCGAGACGTTCGGCTAGTCATGGTCGGCGGTGAGAGCTTGTTCGGTGACCTGAGCTTCGAGGGGGCTGCCCCGCTGTGGCCGGGCTGCGAGCACGTCGACATCTGCGGCGTCCAGAAATTCCTGTGCGCGGCGACGTGGGATACCGCGAACAAGTTGGATCAAACCTTTGAAGAGATTCAGGCCGCGCTCGAAGCGGCGCTCGTGGAGCTCGACCAAGTCACTCTCGACGACGGCTACAGCTTCGCGCCGCCGGCGCCCATCTTCAGGTGCCCGTAGGCGACGAGCACAGCGAGAGCTCGCAGCGCAGAACGAAGGAAGTCACCGGTTGCCACTCGAAGCCCCCGAAGCGCAACCGACCGTCGACGATCCTGGCCGGACCAGCCACGCGAGCCAAGTCGTCACATCCGAAGAGCACGAGGAACTCATCGGCGGTGCGCGTGGTCCCGTCCTCACAGCCCGAAAAAACTGGGCTCCGAGCGTCGGCGAAGCGTTCTTGATGAAGCGCGCGATAGTGATAGGAGCCGTCGTCGCGTAGCAATAACTCGCGAACGTCACAAGGATGCCCGACCGAGCAACAAGGGCTCGCTCGCCAGAGAGTACCTCGTCCGAGATCGAGCTCGTCGGAACCTGGAATCACTTCGGCTGATGGAGGCTCTCGCGGGGACACGTCGACCAACTCAGCGATCGACTCCGGCCGGACCGACCCCGGCGGGACTGACCCCGGCGGGACTGACTCCGGCCGGACCGACTCCGGCGGCACTGTGAGGTCGCACGAGCACAGCAGAGTCAGCCAGAGAGCCCGGAGTCGCATCGCGGCGGGTACAGCAAGAGCTGAGCCACTCAGCTCGTCGAGCTCGGGGGCTGAGAGTCTCGGGTTCGTACTCACGATCTCCGAAATTCGGATGCGACATCCGAAAATCGGAGCCTACGTCCGAAAATCGGACGAACGCAGCTCGATGGACCGCATGAGCGAGGGCGGCGACGAAGGCGGCGCCTCCGGGTTGCCCCAAACGGCGGCGCGCCAGGCCCCAGTTTCCCTTGGCGACCTCGCGAGCTTGATCCAAGATGGATACGTGGACGCGCCGAAGGCCCCCGAGGCCCTCGACCCAGCACGGAGCCTCGAGCCCCGGTCCCCGGAGGCGGCCTCGGCCGCTCCGTCCGAGCTTGCGCCGCGAGAGGTTCACGCGGAGCCGGATTGGCCGCCCAAGCCTTCGGCGGTCGCTACGGTGCCGCACACGCCCTCGGCGCTGGAGCCTCCGCTTCGCGCGTTGGTGCCGGCCCCCTTCGGTGACTCCGCATTCGGAACCTATCTGGACGCGCTCAAGCGCGTGGGTCCCACGGTGCTGGGCGGACTGACCTTGGGTCCACCTGCGATGGCGGTGTTCGGCTTCGCCCTGTTCGGCCCGATCGGAGCGGTTGCCGCGGCGGCCGGCGCCAGCCTCGCCGGGATGTGGACGGTCCGGTCGGTCTCCCGCTCGTACAATCAGAGACTACTCGAAGACTTGAGGAGGAGGCTCGGCGCTCAGGGTGAGTTCGTCGGGGTGAGTCGACTCGAGACCAACGACAAGAAGACCTTGTCCGCCTCGGGTCGTGTCGATACCGATGACAACGCCGGATTTCTGACCCTCGACCCGGACCGAATCACGATTCGCCTCGAGCACGGCGCTCTGGAGATTCCTCGCGACAAGGTCGAGTCGCTCGAGCTCGTACCCGTCGAGGCTCACCCGAAGGCCCGCTACATTCGCATCGACCTCGAGGCGGACCCGACCAATCCGAGCGGTTTTCTGGTCATGGCTCGCGGCGACGGGACGGCCAAAGGCAGCCGTGCCCCAACTCAGGCTCTCTACGAACGGCTCGTCGAATGGCACTTCGAGGGGCAGATGGCCTGGCTCGAGAATCGCGAGCGCGAGGAGTGGGAGAAGATCCTGCCTGCGACGGCGGGTGACGGCTCGGAGTCCGCCCGGGAGGCGCTGGAGCGACTCAGAAAATCGGTGCAAGGCGCAGACGGTTGAGCTCGAGAGGTCAGCGAGGGCAGCAACCGCGGGGTTGCAAAGAAATCGAATCGCGATAGGCTGCCGACATGTCGCGCCGCGTTGCAGTGCTCGTTGGTCCTGAGTACGAAGATCTCGAAGTTTGGTATCCCAAGCTGAGGCTCGAGGAGGCTGGCTTCGACGTCAAGCTCGTGGGCCTCGGCGAAACGAGCTACCGCGGCAAGCATGGGTATCCGTGCCCGGTCGACGGAACCGTCGATGACTTTCCGGCCGACACGCTCGCCGGAATCGTGGCGCCGGGCGGTTGGGCTCCCGACAAGCTCCGGCGAGATCCAAAGGTCCTGGAGCTCGTGCGTCAGGTCGATCGATCGAAGAAGATGGTCGCCACGATCTGTCACGGGCCCTGGATTCTGATCTCGGCGGGGATTCTGAGAGGCAGGCGACTCACCTCGACCGTCGGAATTCGGGACGACGTGACGAACGCTGGGGCCGAGTGGGTCGACGCGCCCGCGGTGATCGACGATAACCTCGTGAGCGCCAGGATTCCCAAGGACCTCCCCGCGTTTGGGCGAGCCATGCTCGAAGTGCTGGGCTAACTCGCGAATTCGAGCTCGACTTCTCGGATTTTCGAGAGATGTGGCCGAGGCTCAGAGATATATCCAGGCCAAGCTCAGATTCGTCACCATCGAGCCGTCCCCTGGCAGCGGAGCTCCGATGTCGAGCGGCCAGGCGAAGTGAATGCGAAACGCGATGGGTCCGAAGCCGAGATTCAAACCCACCACGGCGTCGAGGATGCGGCGGTCCCATAGACTCTCGACCTCGTCGGCCACACCGCCGAAGTCGATGGCCGCGATCCCTTCGATGTCCGGAAAGAAAGCCGTCCGCACGATGTCGTTCAACGGGAGCTGAAGCTCGATCGTCGAGTAGAGAAAGAATCGGCCCAGGAGCGCGCCGGGGTCGTCGAAGCTCACCCCCCTCATCGTGTACTGACTGGCCAAGAGAAACGAGGGCGTCGCCCCCGACCCGATCGAGCCGCCCGCGGCCAACCGCCCGAACGCGTTCACTCGCCCGCCACCGATCGACTGATATCGTTCTCCGTCGAACCTGAAGAGGGCGTACAGGTCCGAGGTGGCGGGCCTGAGTCCGAGCGATGACTCGAGCACCAACGACGTTCCGTCCACGGGGCCCGTGAAGGGATAGTATCGGAGCGTGTTGTAGCCAGCTCGAAGCGTGACCTCCCCTTGCGCTCGAACGGTATCGTCCAGGAGGGTATCGGTCAGAACCCCTGACTCGGTGGACACCGAGGTCGGCGCCTCCACCGCGCCACCGCCCTGAAGCTCGGCGGCGAGGTGAAAGAAGCGGGAGAGCGGATGGTGAACGAGCCCGCGTACGCCGAAGAATCGCTCGCCTCGAACGGCCAAGAACGACTCGTCGGGTTGACGGTCGTACCTGTACCGAAGCCACTGAAACGGTCCCACGCCCCACACCGTCCGCTTCGCCTCGTTCAGATAAATCAAGAATCCCTCGGTGAGATCGAAGCTGCCGGACACATTTACGCTGAGTATGACCTGATGATCCCGCAACAAGTCGCTCGCGGAAAGGTAGACCTGCCCGTAGAAGCCGCCAGCCCCGCCCCCCACGGCCGCAAAGAGCGCATCGGGTCGCCAATAGCCGATCTTCCAGGGATCGTAAGCGATGGCTGCGGCGATCGAGCGCTCGGGGATGGGTCTACGAGTTGCTTCCGTCGGCGTCGAGGTTCGCACACCCCGCTCGACCAACTCGGACTTCGGGACCAACACGGGCCGCTGGCGGCCGGAGTGGTACAACAGCGCCCAAACCGCCCCGTCAGGTCCCGGACCCAGGTCGTACAGTCCGGTGTCGACGTCCGTCAGCCGAACCGTGCGACTGGGCTCGACCGAATGAATTTGAGCTCGGCCGGCTTCGTGAGCCGTCACCAAGATCCGCCCGTCGCTCGTCGCGTAGGGCCGCCCGAAGTCTCGACTCTCGAAAGCCAGGCGCTCGATCGCGGCGCTCCCCGTTCGAACGATGAATGGGTTGAAGCGACCATGCTCGGTTCGATCGGAGGTGAAGACGATGCCGGCCGAACCCCAAGAGACTCCGCGCTCGGCGTGAGGGTCGTGAGTCAGCCGCCGGAGCCTCGGCTCGACCTCGTCGAGCTCGAGCACATAGAGGTCTCGCTCCCCAAACTCACTCAGCCCCACCAGCGCTAGACGAGTGCCATCCGGAGAGAACGCCGGAGAGAAGATCGACACGATGCCCGCCGATCTGAGCGACACCGACCACCGCGACCCGAGCTCCAGCTCCACCTCGACCGTTCCTTCGACAGTGGTCGTCGCGGAGTGAGTATACGGAACGATCCAAAGCACGTCCGCGCCCTCGGTCTCCGCCACGAAGGCGATCCGATCGCCGCTCATGCCGAACCCACCCCCCATGGGCGCGTGCAGCGACTCGGAGCCAGGTTCGCCGTCGCGGGCCACGACGACGGAGTCATTTGGGCTTCGATGGTCGAGCATTCGGAGCTCGCTGAGCCCATCGTTTGGGTCGACGGTGAGAAGTAGCAGCGTGTCCCCAAAGCTGGACATCGACACCACGATCTCGTCACCCACCGGGATTTTCGCCGGTACGAGTGTCTGAGTAGCCGACAGGAACTCGGCGAAGGTCCTGCGTTTGAGCCAGGCAGCGAACTTCGCCTCGATCGAGGCGCGAGACTGCTTGGTCACGCGCTCTACCAACTCATCGAAGTCGAGCACCCGCCCTCCGTCGAGCTCGTCGACCAGGCGTGGCGACTCGTTCAAGATCGACTGAAGAGTACCTTTGCCAAAGACCTCCTCGAGGAACACACATCGCACGTGCCCGAGCTCGTAAGACCACAACCCGCTCCCAGGTCGATCGTCGAAGAACTCGAGCATGACGTACCCCTCCTTGGCCATCGGATTGACGACCAAGTCCCGCGTGTGGACGAGCGTCTCGTCCTCCAACTCTCCAGCTCCATAGTACTCCGCCAACCCTTCGATGAACCAGAGCGGCAGCTCCTCGAGCGGCGTGCCCGCGTCGTGCGCCCTGGCGACGTCCCGGACCTTCTGAATCGTGAACTGATGGGTCAGCTCGTGTCGCGACACTCGGGCGAAGAGTCGGTTGTCCCCCATGTACGGCAGCGTGAGGAGGAGATCTCGCGGGCTCGTGATACCCAAAATGCCCTCCTGGATCGGAAACAAGTTCGTCTCCGCAAACTCACGATACGACCCATACAGCACGTATGGAAACCGTCTCGAGGGTTCATGATCGAACTCATCCGCGAGCTCGCGATATTGGTCGTCGATCACCTGCGCCGCTCGGCGAGCGATGGCTTCACCGCTCTCCGAAAAGAAGAGCCGCACCCCGCCGGCGACGGTCGAGGAACCGACCGCGAGCGTCGAGCCGGCCGCGAGATCGGGAAACTCGAGGTCGATGGTAGACCACGCGGCGTCGTAGGTTCTCACCCTGCTCTGACCGGCGCGACGCGGCAGCACGAGGATCTGCGCCAGCGCCGAAGCGCTCGAGAGCAGGATCGTCGCTCCCGCGAGCATCTCGAGCACGGCGGCGAAGTCGAGCAGAGGACGAACCGACCTCGTTTCCGACATGGCGTTCGTTTCCTGCAAAGGCGACGCCAGTCCTGTGCGCACGGAAAGCGACGTCGTCGAAGAGTTCATTTGGAGCGAGTCCGCAGAGGATGCGGCCTGGAGCCCTCTGCCTGGATTGAGGCTTGGCAGGCGCGCTGGGGGCCGAGTAGGGTGGGGAGATGGCGAGCGGGCTCGCGTACAGTTTGGCGTTGTGCGACGACAACCCAATGGCTGTCCGATCTCCGGGAATGACTCGGGCGTTCAGCGACGTCGTCAGGGCCAGCGAGCGGGCTGGTGTGGAGCTCGTGGTCGTCGGGGCGCTCGCACGCAACGTATATCTCACTCCCCGAACCACCGACGACGCGGATTTCTTGGTCCGCTCTCTGGAGCAGGCGGCCAGAGTGATGGACGAGTCGAAGGACGACTTCGAACCAACCGAGGTCGAGCTCGTGACTCGACTCGTTCACCGATCGACTGGCGCCAAGGTCGATCTCATCGTCGCTGAGTACGGCTTCGAGTTCGAAGGCATGGACGAAGCGCTGAAGCACAAGGTGCGGCGTCGGGCCGTCCGCGTGATGCCTGCAGATCACCTCGCAGCCATGAAGGTCGACGCGGCAGGCGACCCTCGTCGACCGCTCGACTTCGGAGAGGTCGTTCTACTCTTTCTCGAAGGAGTCGCGCAGCCGGCGCATGTAGAAGCGCTGATTCGGCGCGACCTGCCATCTGCCTTGCCGACGCTCGAACGCATCCTCGCCGCTGTCGAGCGAGCGAAAAACGCAGCCCAGCGCCCTGCTCGTGGACGTTCGAAGGCGAAAGACGTCCCATAGATGCCCCTAGCGAAGTCCCGGGCACAGGAGGCACGATCCCGATCGTTGAAGCCCAACCCATTGGTCCGCGCGGTCCCTCATGGTCCGCACGACAAGGATTCTACTCACGGAAGCTCGTCCCTCGACACAGCGCGTCGTTTCGTTCTATAGCCCCGCGAACGCCAAGCCCATGAAGGACTTTCTCAATACCCAGGACTGGTCCATGGCCGAGTTGGATGGCCTGCTCGCTCGCGCCGCGGCGTTCAAGAAGGCGAAGCTCGGTCAGGAGCTCAGCGGCAAGTCCATCGCCTTGATGTTTTTCAACAACTCGTTGCGCACTCGCACGAGCTTCGAGATCGGCGCCTTTCAGCTCGGGGGACGTGCGGTCGTACTCTCCCCGGGCCGCGACGCCTGGCCGATCGAGTTCGATCGAGGCGTCGTCATGGACGCCGAGCCCGAGGAGCACATCTCCGAGGTCGCTCGGGTGCTCGGCCGCTACGTGGACTTGATCGGGGTGCGCGCGTTTCCGAAATTCAAGGACTGGTCGCTCGATCGGGAAGACCGCGTGTTGAACGGGTTTGCCGAGCACTCTCCCGTGCCCGTCATCAACCTCGAGACCATTACTCATCCCTGCCAGGAGCTCGCCCACGCGATGGCGCTTCGGGAGCACTTTGGGACGAACGATCTCCGGGGCAAGAAATACGTCCTGACTTGGACTTACCATCCGAAGCCGCTGAACACGGCGGTCGCCAACTCGGCGCTCACGATCGCCACTCGGCTCGGCATGAGCGTCACGCTCTTGTGCCCCACTCCCGAGTATCTGTTGGACGAGCGGTATTTGAGCTGGGCCCAGAAAAACGTCGCCGAGAGCGGCGGCTCGCTCGAGATCTCCCATGACACCAAGAGTGCGTATCAGGGCGCCGACGTCGTGTACGCCAAGAGTTGGGGTGCGATCCCGTACTTCGGACGGTGGGAAGCCGAAAAACCGATCCGGGACGCCCACCGCCATTTCATCGTCGACTCGGGAAAGATGGCCCTCACCAACGACGCCGTATTCAGCCACTGTCTGCCCCTTCGCAGGAACGTCAAAGCCACCGACGCGGTGATGGACTCACCTCGGTGCCTCGCCATCCAGGAAGCGGAGAATCGGCTTCACGTGCAAAAAGCCATCATGGCTCGCCTCGTTCGACCCTGATTTGGAGCGTTCATGAGTGACAGAGACATCGTCCTCGCCTTTTCCGGCGGACTCGACACCAGCTTCTGCGTCCCCTATCTGAAGGAGCGCGGCCTCGACGTGCACACCGTCTTCGTCGACACTGGGGGCGTAGACGCCGAAGAGCGGGCGTACGTCGAAGCACGTGCCGCGGAGCTCGGCGTGGCAACTCATCGCACCGTCGACGGCGGACCCGCCCTTTGGAGAGGGTTCGTCAGGCCCTTCGTGTGGTGCGGGGAAGGGTACCAAGGGCGCTACCCGCTGCTCGTGTCGGATCGGTATCTCATCGTCGAGGCTTCGTTGGCGCGCGCGCGTGAGCTGGGCACGCGCGCCTTCGCCCACGGCTGCACCGGCATGGGTAATGACCAAGTCCGCTTCGACCTCGCCGTCAAGGCCGCTGGTGACTTTCGGATCGTGGCACCGATCCGTGAGATTCAGAAGCAGCATCCGGCGGTTCGAGCCTACGAGCAGAGGTATCTCGAGGAGCGCGGCTTTTCGGTGCGGGCCAAGCAGAAGACTTACACGATCAACGAGAACTTGCTCGGCGTGACCATGTCGGGCGCGGAGATCGACCGCTTCGAGGCGCCGGGGGAAGGTGCGAAGGGTTGGTGCGCGCCGCGAGAGGAGTGGCCGCTCGAGCCGCTCTCGATCACTCTCGGCTTTGTGGAGGGTGAGTGTCTGACGCTCGACGGAAGGCCCATGGCCGGCGCCGAGCTTCTCGCCCGACTGAACGCGGAGCTCGCTCGCTACGGCGTGGGGCGAGGTATTTACACGGGAGACACCACGATCGGGCTGAAGGGCCGCATCGTGTTCGAAGCGCCGGGACTCACCGCGTTGATGGCCGCCCACCGTGCGCTCGAAGAGGCCGTGCTCACCAAACACCAGAACCGCTTCAAGCCCGAGGTCGCGCGGAAGTGGATCGAGCTCGTGTACGAAGGTTTTTTTGGAGACCCGCTCAAGACTGACCTCGAAGCGTACCTCGCCTCGAGTCAGAGGAAAGTCACCGGCGAGGTCGACCTCGTGACCCGAGGTGGCCAAGTCGACGCGGTCGCGGTTCGGTCCGAGCACATCCTCAGCGCCAAAGGCGCGACTTATGCCCAATCCGCAGA
Source organism: uncultured Myxococcales bacterium (assembly GCA_964463485.1). Classification (GTDB taxonomy): domain Bacteria; phylum Myxococcota; class Kuafuiibacteriia; order Kuafuiibacteriales; family Kuafuiibacteriaceae; genus CAYXDO01. The sequence goes on from CAYXDO010000002.1 coordinate 153,984, forward strand.
TTGGGGCGTGACCGAGGCCGAGGGCTTCATTCGACTCTACGGCATGAGCTCGACCCTGTGGGCCCAAGTCAATCGAGGTGAATGAGTTGCGCGAGGCCACTCTTCGACACCTCGGAGCCCTCGTGAGCTTCGATACGCAGAACCCGCCGCGCAACATCGGCGCCGGAGGAATTTTCGACTATCTCCGGGAAATGCTTCCGGGCTTCGAGTCGAGGCTCGTCGATCATGGCGCTGGAGCGGTCTCGCTGCTGGCGATCCGAGGCTCCCCCAGGCGCCTCTTCAACGTCCACCTCGACACCGTCCCTAGCTCCCCTCACTGGACCAGCGACCCGCTCGTGCTGCGACTCGACGACGGCCGGGCCATCGGCCTCGGCGTTTGTGACATCAAAGGCGCCGCCGCAGCGCTGCTCGCCGCTGCCCAAACGACCCGAGGCGACGCCGCCCTGCTCTTCACGACCGACGAGGAAGCCAACGATCCGCGGTGCGTCTCGGCTTTTCTCGCGACGTCTCATGGGTTCGAAGAGGCCATCGTCGCCGAACCTACCGGCGGGCTTGCGATCACGACCCACCGCGGAATTTGTTCGGCGAGACTGAAGTTCCGTGGACGCGCGGGACACGCGTCCGGGTCCGACGCGATGAGTCACAACGCGCTCCATCACGCGATGCGCTGGGGCGCGCGGGCCCTCGAGCTCGTGGACCAAATGAGTGATCTCGAGTTCGGCGAGCTGCGGGGGCTCCGATTCAACATCGGAAAGGTCGAGGGCGGCGTCAAAGCCAACGTCATCGCCCCCGAAGCCGAGGTCCGTTTCGGCTTTCGTCCCCTCCCTTCTCAGAGCATCGACGAGCTCCATACTCGGCTTCGCGCTCTCGTTCCGAGCGAGGCCTTGGAGATCTACGAGGAGACTTTTCGCGGGTCCCCGCTGCCGGCGAAGTCCGAGGACAGCGCATCTCGTCGCGAGGACGCCGAAGCGCTCGCGAATGCGCTCGGCTTGCCGCTCGGTCGTGCGGTCGATTTCTGGACCGAAGGAGCCCTGTTCTCGGCCGCCGGACTCACTACGCTCGTGTTCGGGCCCGGAGACATTCAGCGCGCTCACTCCGCCGACGAGTGGGTCTCCCTCGATCAACTCGACGCCGCCGCGTCTCTCTACAGACGACTCCTCAGTTGACCATGCCCGCCACCGATCTTCGCCCGACCATCGTTCGTCTGCTGTCCAACATGGCCAGCACCAAAGAAATTCAGCAGTACCTGAGTCGCTTCTCTCAGCTCGATCAGGCTCGGTTCGCGGTCGTCAAGGTCGGCGGGGCGATCTTGCGCGACGACCTCGACGCGTTGGTCTCGTCGCTCGCCTTCCTTCAGCAAGTGGGCCTCACGCCCATCGTCATCCACGGCGCCGGCCCGCAGCTCGACGTCGAGATGCGCAACGCGGGGATCGAAAAACGCAGCATCGACGGGCTGCGATTCACCGACCCGACCATCCTCGCGCTCGTCAGAAGAGTGATGCGGCAGGAGAACCTTCGGCTCGTCGAGGCCCTTCAGGCCGAGGAAGTTCGGGCCACGTCGATCCAGTCCGGTGTGTTCGAGGCGGAAGTCCTCGATCGCGATAAGTATGGGTTGGTGGGGCGGGTCGTCCGCGTCGACACCGATGGCATTTTTGCCTCCATCAAGGTTGGATCGATCCCCGTCGTCGCCTCCATCGGTGAGACCAGCGGAGGCCAGATCCTCAACGTCAACGCGGATTGGGCCGCCAACCAACTCATCAAGACGCTGCAGCCTTACAAGATCGTGTTTCTGACGAGCACCGGCGGCCTGCTCGATCCGGCCGACCGCCTCATCGACTCGATAAATCTCAGCACCGAGTACGAAGAGCTTCGCGAGCAGCCGTGGCTGCATTCCGGCATGAAGCTGAAGATCGAACAAATCCACGATCTCCTGATGACGTTGCCGCCGTCCTCATCCGTATCGATCACGCGCCCCGACGAGCTCGCCAAGGAGCTCTTCACTCATCGCGGCTCCGGAACGCTCGTTCGGCGCGGCGAGAAGATTCTTCGTGCGTCGGGCTGGTCGGACGTCGACCTCCCCCGACTGGTCGCACTCATCGAGTCAGGCTTCGGACGCAAGCTGACGAGGGATTATTTCGAGCGAACGAAGCTCTACCGGCTGTATGTCTCGGAGCATTATCGGGCGGCGCTCATCCTCACCCTCGAGGAAGGCGTCCCTCACCTCGACAAGTTCGCGGTTGCCGACGGGGCGCAGGGGGAGGGGCTCGGGCGGGCGATCTGGAAGGTCATGCGGTCGGAGGTGGACCGGCTCTTCTGGAGATCGCGGCCCGACAATCCGGTGAATGAGTTCTACTTCGAGGAAGCGGGCGGCTGCGTGAAGGGCGAGAAGTGGAACGTCTACTGGTACGGTTTACGCGAGTTCGAGCAGATCCAGATGGCGGTGGAGCATTGTCGCAGTCGACCCGCGACGCTCAAACCGAGTAAGGAGGCCTCCCATGCCTAGGACCGTCGGGATCGTTGGTGCGCGCGGATTCGTAGGGAGCGAGCTCATTCGCTTGATCGCGGGCCATCCAGAAGTCGAGCTCGCGTTCGTGTCCTCTCGGGAGCGCGCGAATCGGCGCTTGGACGAACACGAGGCTGGCTACGAAGGTGACCTGACTTACGTGGACTTCGGACCCGACGAGTGTGCGCGACACCCGGCCGACGCCATCATCCTTGCGCTCCCGAACGGTCACTCCGAGCCCTTCGTCGCCGCGATCGATCGCAACGAGATCATCGTCGACGTCTCCGCGGACCATCGCTTCGTCGACGACTGGGCGTATGGGTTGCCTGAGCTCGGGCAAAAGGACGTCCTTCGGAGAGCGAAGCGGATCGCGAACCCAGGCTGCTACGCCACCGCGATGCAGCTCGCGCTGGCGCCGGTCGTGGACCTCCTCGACGGCCCAGCTCAGTGCTTTGGCGTCTCCGGCTGGTCCGGAGCAGGAGCTTCACCCTCCGACAAGAACGACCCCGACAAGCTGCGCGACAACTTGCTCCCGTACTCACTCATTGGCCACATTCACGAGCGGGAGTCGACTCGGTTCCTTCGGCACCCCGTCGAGCTCATGCCCCACGTCGCCTCTCACTTTCGAGGCTTGGGTGTCACCACTAACGCTCACCTGAAGTCGCCCGTCACCCGTGACGCTCTCGTCGAGAGATTCGAGGCGGCCTACGCTTCGGCTCCGCTCGTTCGCGTGAGGACAGATCCGCCGTGGATGAGTCGCGTGGCTGGTCGACACCACGCGGAGGTGGGCGGTTTCACTCTTTCGTCGGACGGGCGGCGTCTGGTGATCGTCTCGGCGCTCGACAATCTCTTGAAGGGCGCGGCCACTCAGGCGATTCAGAATCTCAACCTCGCCCTCGGCCTCGAGGACACGCTGGGCATTCCGGGCCTCGACTCGTGAGCTCCCTGTTGTGGCAGAAATCGGGCGTGGAGCTCGACGAAAGAATTCAGGCGTTCTTGGCGAGCGACGATGTCATCCTGGACCGAGAGCTCTTTCTCTTCGACGTTCGGGCGTCGATCACTCATGTTCAGGGACTCGCCCGAATCGGAGCCTTGACCACCGACGAGTCCACGGCGCTCGTCGCAGAGCTCGAGGCTCTAGGCGAGGATTTCTCCCGCGGCGCCTTCCAGCTCGACGATCGATATGAAGACGGGCACTCTGCCATCGAGGCCCGACTCACCGAGCGGCTGGCCGACGTCGGGCGCAAGGTCCACACGGGACGCAGCCGCAACGACCAGGTGTTGGTGGCGATTCGACTGTGGCTTCGTGCCCGAACGCTGGAGTTGCACGGCGCGTGTGTACGAATCGCGAGCGTCTGCTTGGCGCGCGCTCGGACCGACGACTTCCCGATGCCGGGCTACACTCACCTGCAGCGCGCGATGGTCTCGTCGACCCGAATGTGGTGGGCGGCCTACGCGGAGGCGTTCATTGACGATGCGCGACGGGCCACCGAGACGGGGCGTTGGATCGACGCGAACCCGCTCGGAACCGCGGCTGGGTACGGCGTCAACCTACCCCTCGATCGCGATTTCTCGACCTCCGATTTGGGCTTCGAAAGACTCCAGTTGTCTCCCATTTATGCTCAGCTCAGCCGCGGGAAGTTCGAGCTCGCCGCGCTCGAGGCGCTTGGTTCAGCGACGCTCGATCTGCGGCGCCTTGCCTGGGACCTCTCGATCTTCACGATGAGTGAGCTGGGATTTGTCGCACTTCCCCAAAAATACGTGACGGGCAGCTCCCTGATGCCCAACAAACGAAACCCCGACGTCGTCGAGCTCCTGAGGGCGACGCACCCCGTCGTCGCGAGCTCGAAATTCGAAATCGAGCAGGCACTCTCGCTCCCCTCCGGCTATCACCGGGATCTCCAACTCACCAAGGGCGCTCTCATTCGCGGGATGAACCGCGGGCTCACCGCGCTGAATCTCCTCTCCGACCTGCTCGGACAACTGAGCTGGGTACCTGAACGGATGGCCGCCGCCATCGAGCCCTCGATGTTCGCCACGGATCTCGCGATCGAGCTATCGCGGCAGGGCCTGCCGTTTCGGGAGGCCTACCGTGTCGCTGCAGACCCGGACCGGTGGGAGGACCGAGCCGCCGAGGGCAGCTTGAGCGCCAGAGTGTCCCCAGGAGGCCACGCGGAGCTTCGCCTCGAAGAGCTCGCGCGACGACTCGAGGCAGTGACGGGATCGATACCGGGATGAATACCGAGCAGTCATCTCCCCAAACGGGTGAGTAGCTGACAAGCCCCTTCTGTCTGCTCTCACGACCTCCCTCTGTGTCCTGCCGCTATGCCCTCTGTGGTTTATTCTGCGTCACGAGCTTCTGGACGTTCGCGCAGCGAATCAGGGTTGACTGCCGCCTCGCGAGTGTCGACGGTCCAGTCGAAGTGTCGACGGTGGTCGAGCTCGCGAGCGTGAGCTTCCAAAACAAGGGTGACGAGCTGATGGCGATCGCCGCCAAGGAGTTTGTGAATGAAGTGCGGCCCGACTGGGATGTCGCCGTACCGATCTGGCTCCGGGGGGCGGTCCCGGAGGACTTGAAGACCCACTATCAGCTCGGGTTCTCATGGGTGCTTCACGCGCAGAGCGCCAAGGAGGGTCGGCTCGCCGACGCGATCGGACCGATCGCGAGCCTTCTCCCGGCTCGGTTGCTGCCGCCGAGGCTCGTGCGAGAGTGCGACGTTCGGGCAGTCCTCGAAATCACCGGATTCAGCTACGGAGACGACTGGGGTCGGCGGCGGCCGAAGCGGATGAGAAAGTGGTTCAAGGCCCAACGCGAGCGCCGAAAGAAGATCGTGCTGCTGCCGAAGACCTTTGGTCCGTTCAAGGACTCCCAGATCGGGACAGATGTCAGGCGGATCGTCGAGCTCGCGGATCTCGTCTTCGCACGCGATGAGATCTCCTTCGAGCATCTGCGCTCGATCGGAGCGGCGCACAGCCACGTGAAGGTCGCGCCCGATTACACTCACCGAGTCACGCCGAGGCTAACCGAGACCGCGCTGCGGCTGGCCGGTCGCGCGTGTTTCGTCCCGAACAAGCGGATGGTCGACAAGACGGACCGCGCGGTGAGTGAGACTTACGTATTCTCGTTCGCGCGGGCGATTCGAGAGGCGAAGGTCAAGGGTACGGAGCCCTTTCTCTTGATTCACCAGAAGCGAAGTGACTTGAAGCTCGCGGAGGAGATCCGGCGGGTGTGTGGTTTCGACGTGGAAATCGTGGACGTCGAGGATTCGCGCGAAATCAAAGGAGTCGTAAGCCAGGCGGCTTTTGCGGTGAGCTCTCGGCTCCACGGCGCCATCAACGCTCTCGGTCAGGGTGTCCCATGCGTGGTGGTGGGTTGGTCTCACAAATATCCCGGGATCGCGAAGGACTTCGACGCGACCGAGCTGTTGGTGCGAGACGCGTCGAAGCCGGACGAGCTGATCGATCGTGTGGGGAGCCTCTGCGATGCGGGCGTTCGAGCCGTTTGGGGGGCGCGGCTTCGGGCCGCGTTGCCGGCGATTCAGGCGCGGACCGCGGCGATGTGGAGCGAGATCGAAGGGACTCTGGGTTGAGTTAGCTCGTGAGCGCGGAGAGCTCCTTCAGGGCCTCTTCTCTGGCTGCGATTTCGTCGGCGAGGGCTTGGTTGCGGACCTGCAGGTCTTCGAGCATGAGTCGAGCTTCGATGGGCCCGAGCGCCGCGGCTTTGGACAGATTGCCGATCACTTCGAGCAGCGCCTGAGTCAGCGCGTCCCTCGCTCGCTGGGCGCGCTCGATGGGTTCGGCCAGAGCTCGGTCCTTTCGTCGCTCGACGAGGGCCGCGGTCTTGTCGAGGCGGGCGAGCTGGGTAGCGCCCGAGAGGGCCCCTTCGATGAGTGCGACAATCTGAGCAGCGTAGGCCGGGTCGGATTTTTCGGAGCCGGGCTCGAGCGCGTTGCGACCGAGCTCGGCGGCATCGAGGAGGAGGTTGCGGGCGAGCTCCGAGTCGAGGCTCTGGGTCGCCGCGTCGAGGCGGGCTTCTAGCTTCGGGGACAAGGGGCTCGATCGACCCTTTGGCACGACGAGAGGCCGAGAAGCGGAGCGCACCGCGAGCCCGAGCAGTGTCAGGGCGAGCGGCGGTCCGGCTACTCCCAGAAGACTTCCCGTAGTGATGGCAGTGAGTAGCCCTACACCAGCGACGGCAGCGCTCACCCAGCGCAAGCTCGGGGGAAGGAGAGTCACCGCGCCCAGCTCCGAAACGGACGTCGACCGAATGCCGGCGTCCAAGAGTCGACGGACGACTCGATCGGCGCTCACGCCCGAAGCACAGAGTGCTCGACGACCCACAGCAACTTCCTCCAGCTCGCAGAGGGGCAGGCCGAGCAGGGCGGCGAGCTTCGCGCGAACGCTCGGTTCCGACTCGGAGGAGGCGCGGATGAAGATGAAGCCGTCGTTAGCTCGCGGCGCGCCCTCGCAGCGACGGCAGATTCCGGAGCGGGTGGGTTCGGCGCGACCGCAGAGGAGGCAGAAGGGGGCGCGCAACTCACGGGCGGGTAGGTTGATCTTTTTTTCGGCGAGGGCCTCCGCGAACGCCTCGGTGGTCGGGAAGCGAGCGCGGCGGTCTTCGCGAGTGGCCCGAGAAATGACCTCGTCGAGCCAACCAGGCACGCCCGAGTCCAACTTGCGAACACTGTGCCCCTCCGGGCTCGGCGGAGGCGGCAGGTGCGGCGAGGCGCGGAGCGGAAGCTTCCCCGCGAGCGCGAAGAACAGGGTCATGCCGAGGCCGTAGACGTCACTTCGCGCGTCTCCGCGTTCTCCTGCAAGGACTTCCGGCGCAGCGTAGTCGAGCGTTCCGACGAAACCGCCGGTGCGCGTCAGGCTCGCCTCCCCTTCGAGCCGAGCGGACCCGAAGTCGACCAGACGAGCCCGACCGAGAGCACCCGACTCCGAGAGCTCGATGAGTACGTTTTGCGGCTTCACGTCGCGATGGAGAGTTCCGGCGCGATGGGCCACGGTCAGCGCTCGAGCGATCTCGGCGCCGAGGCGCGCTACCTCGTCGGCGACGAGCGCTCCACGCTTGGCTACGAGCGCGGCCAGATCGAGGCCGGCGATCCGTTCCATGACTACGAAGGCGCGGTCCTTGGCCTCCACGAGGTCGTACACGGTGACGATGTTCGGGTGGCTCAGCGATCGAATCGCCCGGACTTCTCGCCGAAGTCGTTCGAGCGCGACCGCCGCAGCGACGGGCGGAGGCACGAGGACCTTCAGCGCGACGAGCTGCCCGAGCTTGGTGTCTTCGGCTTCGTAGACGATGGAGAATCCGCCTCGCCCCAACTCGCCCTTGATGACGAAGCGGTCGCCGAGGATCTCGTGAGTCGGGTCGGTTCCCTCCGATTCACTCATCCGATCAGTGCGCCCCAGGGTTGGGGCTCTCGGGGCCGAGGCCCTGACCCATCCGCTCGAGAGCCCGCTTGGCGTTCTGGCCGAAAAAATCCTCGTTCTTGTACATCTCCCGGAAGCGCTCGAGCTGAGCTTTGGCTTTGACGAAGTCCTTCTGGCCGTAGGCCGACATGCCGGCGTGGTACATGGCCTGGAAGTTCTCGGGCCAAAATTCGAGCACGAGATCCATCATTGGGCCTGACGACAGGTCGTCTCCGCGGTCTGCGACCGGGTGACTGATCTCGAAGAGGATTTGGCTCGACTGTGGAGCTCGATCGGACGCCCCGAGGCGGGCACGCGCATCGTCGATCCGCCCAGCGAGCGCAAAACACGCGGCCGCGTAGCCGGCGCCGTCCCAACCGGCGGGCGGGGGTTGCTGCTGAACGCGGGCGGTGACTTCCAGAGAGTTGCAGTTCGGTTTGACATCACAGAACCACTTGCGGGCCTCGGGAGATCCAAGGCCTGGCGTGGCGCAGCGCGCTGGGCTGGAGCTCGCGCGCTGGGGAACCGGCGGAGGCGGGGCGCGGTGCGACCACAAGGTATGGCCGCACAAGACGAGGTAGCCGAGTCCGACGGCGAGGAGCGAGCGCATGGGGTCGATGGTAATCCACTTGCGGCGCGGCGGCCAGGTGGCAAGTCCAGACGGAGAAACCATAGGCGGCGACGCGCAGCGCAAGGGAACCAACTCACCCTCGGCCGCGCAGACCGGAGACTTCAGGGGCGTGCACGACCAAGTTGCGCGATATGTCGACGATCATCGCTGGGCGCCGGGCAAACCACAGACGACACAGAGCAGGAACGCAGAGAGCACAGAGGATTTTCGAGAAGAGTCCTTCGTGCCCTCCGTCCTTCTCTGTGCTCTCCGTGGTTCATCCGGAGGTTGAACTGAATCGGGTGCAGCCGGGCCTGGATCTCAGTGCGCTGCGGGGAAGTTGTTCGCAAAAAGAATAGATAGAACGCGGACTTGCGGCGATCGATCGGTGTGCGACGCGTTG
>CAYXDO010000003.1:0-21762 GCA_964463485.1 uncultured Myxococcales bacterium
CGGGACCGGGTCGCGGGCCGATTTTCGGCAGCGAAATCAGCGTGCGGAACCCCTGGGTGCTCTCGACCTCCCTTGCGGTCTTCGCCATCGCGGTCGACAATCGAGGCATGGAGACGCTTGCGGCCGTTCATCCCACAACTAACTGGCTTGAGCGTTCTTGTTGCCATCCATCCTGAGCTCGAGGCGATCAGCGACCAAGCCATTCTGGATCTCGAGGTCCAGCTTCGAAGTCTTCGGCTGCGCACGGGGCTCATTATTTCACCCGAGCAGACGCTCGGGTTGGTTCAGAGCGGCTGGGGACCTGGTTCGGTCCGACAATATGGGCGGAAGGGTCCCTCGGAGACATCGGACCTCTTCAAGCAAGCCGGAATCGGGTCCCCAACGCCCGGGAGACTAGGCTTGCAGGTCCGCCATTGGATCGACGCCCTTCGAACGAATTGGATGAAGGCACTCTCCCCGAAATCGACTCCGTGGATGTTTCCAGACTTCGTGGGTGGGTTCGCTCAGGCCGACATCGAGGCCGTGGACGCATGAGTGACCAGAAAGCGATCGCGTTCGTCGAAACCAACTGGATGACCCTGGCTGGACGGCACGGCGCTGCCCGTATGAACCGGGATCCGGCTATTTCGTATCGCTGGAGGGCGTCTACCAGACTCAGAGCCTCGAGGAGGCTGAACGTTTCGGGAGAACAAAGCCACTCCCTGGGATCGGCGTAGGCCTCAGCGGCAACCTGAAAATCGACGAGTTCAGCTTCACCTTTTACGGCTTCTTGCGCACGGCTGGCTTCATTCTCTTCGCCGTCCCCGGCTTCGTGCCATTTCAGGCGCTCGCCGAAGCCACGGAGACCGAACCCGAGCTCACTCTCTCGGCGGATCGACGTCGACAGAATCCTCTCGCGGGACGCCTACCTACCTCTACGTAGTGGGCCGACCTCCTGCGCCGCACGTACGCGATCGACGCGATGACTCGAACTGCTTCTGGGGAAAGTGCTTATCTGTGCGCACGCTTGACGGCCCGTGCGGGAAGAACGACTGTGATCGAGTCCAATGAGCTCCGAAGAGGATCGCGCTCGCATCCTAGCCTACTCATCAACCGATTTTGCGGCATTATTGACACCGCTGAGTGCAGGGATCGAAGTTCCCGGATGGCCACCCGGCCGACTTCTCGAGTACTTCATTCTCCGGGCATTCAGAGACTCAGGGGCCGAGGTGACCTGGCCCTACTACGTAAATCAGGACGGGCAAATCATCGAGCAGGTGGACGGTGCGCTGTACGTCGGGGCGATTCACGCGATCGTAGAAGCCAAGGACTACGACTCCGCTGTGGATTTCGAGCCCATCGCAAAACTCCAGAGCAGGTTGCTCAGGCGCCCGGCTCTCGCAATCGCTTGTTTGTTCTCAAGAAGCGGATTCACCGCTCCAGCGAAAACGCTCGCGCGCTACACCTTCCCGCAAACAATTTTGCTCTGGGAAGGCCTAGAGTTGAAGCGGGCCTTCGAGGAAGATCGACTTGTTGACGGGCTTCTGATGAAGATGAAGTACGCGGTCGAGCGAGGAGCGCCCGACTACAACATCTTGGAGGTGATGGACGCATGACCCCACTCATCGTGACCGAGGGAACGCAGGATGCCGAGCTACTCTATTGGGTGCTCGACGCCGAGCGGCCCTTGGGGCTCAAGATCCAACCGGCGGGAGGTAAGTCGTCGGCCGAATCACTCGCACGATCTGCGCTCATGCGTCGAAGGAGTCCCGTCGCGCTGGTTGTGGACGCCGACACCTTCGATTCGCGGCGCGTCGACGAGCAGAAGCGCTTCATCAAGTCACTGCTTCCACATGAATTGGCCGAAATGCATTGCCTCGTGCAGGTGGTCCCGGCTCTTCAGGTCTTGCTCTTCCGTCAGCCCACAGCCTTGTCCTTGGCCCTGGGAACTCCGCCTTCGGAGGACGACCTTCGCGAGGGGCTCTATCGGCCGCGGGAGATGCTTCGGGAATTGGGACGCCGCCATTTCGGCGACGATCGCTGGGGAATTCTCATGCCGAGACTGCGATCGCAGTCCGCTGTCGAGCTGCGAAACGAGCCTGAAATGCAGCAACTCATTGCTTTCATTCGTGAAGCTCCCGCTATCCGCGGCGAAGCAACCCTGCCCTGATGGCCGAGGACCCGCAGGCCGAAGCGATTCCGGGGATTTGGTGGTGTTTTCCATGCCCACCAGCAGCGGGGCACGCAGGCCACCGGGTGCTGGCGGCTCCGGACCCGGACAATCTGATCGCGTGTCGGCGTAGTGGGGCCGCTTCCGATCCGGAAGTCATCACGACTGATAGGTATAAGCCATAACTCGGGCGGGCGTGACCGGTCTCCTCGGTCGACTTTGCGGCGAAGCAAGCGCGATGACTGCGACAACAGAGGTGAATCGAGTGTGGTTTGGCTGTGGCCGGGCGACTCTGGACGGATCTGGGCCTTGGGGAGTGGAGACCGGCAGCGCGTTGCGGATTACGCTGCCCGCTGAGTTGGCGTCGGTTTCAGGCGCTCACCGAGCTCAGCGAGCGTTCGCATGAGATCCTCGAAGGTCTTGATGGCTTCGGGCTTGGTCAGAGCACGAACCCAGGCTCGCGCGTGGAGCTCGATGGCGACGCCGATCGAGAAGACGTGGAGAATGTGCTGGCGTCTGAAGGCTCCGGCGGCCACGGTGCCCTTCCCTTTGAGAAGGTAGTTGAATCGCTCCGTGCTCGTCCGCTTGGCGTAGGCCTTCGTGAATTCGTCGGCGCCCCGTAGAATGGGGACGTTTCGACGAGGATCGTCTTCAAAGCGAAGGCGAAGGCATGGTCCTATTTTCGATTGGGCTCGCAGAGCGAGGCCCGAGGACACTCGTTGGCGTCGGCTGGGGCGTACGAGTCCTCACGCATGGGGATGACCGCTTGGATGTGCAGTCGTCGGAGGAACGAGTAGAGAGGCCCGGCGTCGTAGGCTCTGTCGGGAATCATGAGTCGCACACGTGCCTTGGGTAGATGAGCACGGAGGAGTTTGACGAGTCGGACGACATCGGCGGGTGCGGTGACCACCTCGGGAGCGTTAGCGGTGTCGACGGATACGTGTAGTGGGAGATCTTGGTGATCGTGGGTCGTGGTGAGGAGATGGAGTTTGTAACCAAACACGTACTGCTCAGTATAAGAGTCGTAGCCCCACTTCGCGAAGCTCGAGTATGACGTGACGAGACTCGCGCTTCGACCTGCGCTCCGGCTCGGCATCTTGTTTCCGGCCACGCTCACGAGCTCGATCGACGAAGGCGCGAGAGTCCAAGTCTTGGTGAACGGCACCGACCGGATCGTGCTCCCGGTGGGCATCGACGCCCGGCCCGTCTTCGCCGGAATGTTCGAGGTCCCGTTCGCATTCTCCGAGGCCGTCTCGCTGTCGGCCGAATCCAGAGTCGTCCACGACCCAAACCAGCCACGCCTCTCGCAGGATCCGGGGACCGTCGTCGACTCACCTTTGAGGCTGAGTTTTCACGTCAAGCTCCAGGCACGATGGTAGAGCCCAGCGCGACCGCTTCACGGAGGCAAGACTGGGTCCGGCTGGAGCGGCCCAAACGGTGAGTCGGGCGGCTCGTCGCGACTCAGAGCTTCGAGCGCCGCCGCTCGAGCGACGAGCTCCTTCTCGTAGAACCGCGAGAAGGTCCGCTGGGCCGTCGTTTGGACGAACTCGGCGTCGGCGGTATGGCAGACCGGACAGCCGACGATCTCCAGATTCTGTCGAAGCCGCGGGCGACTCGCCAAAATGGCCGGATCCAAACCCTCGAGGCTCAGCGGCTGCCGCAACACCCCGACCGGCGCTCGCGCCGACCGCGGACGAAAGACCTCCGGGATCTCCACTCTCCGAGCGTCCACACCGTCTGCGTTCGCTTCGAGCCAGCGCAGAAAAGAGTCCCGTCGCGAGCCCTGCACGTTGAGTCCCTCCGTGTCGACGGTCTGAAAGAGGGGTGGGTTCTCGAAGACGTTCGGGAGCACCGCTTTTGAGCTCGAATCGGGGTTCGGCGTCCTCACCCATTGCCGCCACTCCCAGGGCGCGACCGTAAACTCGACCGTCTCCAAGAGCAGGACACGCTTCGGGTTGATATGCTCTTCGAGCAGCGCTCGAGCCGCGGGTGCGAGCTCGATATCCGAGAGACCCGAAAGTCGCACCCACCTTCGCGCGAGCCCTCCGCACGTCGCGTCCCCGGCCTCGGGGAGCATCCGGAACAGGAAAATCATGTGAAAAGGCGAGTACAGCGGATGGGTACAGGCCAACGAGACACGAAGCTCGCCGCAGTGACCGTTTCGCGCCAGGTCGATCCGATTGTGGATCGCGGTGACTTTGAACGGCGCCGACTCGAGCGACCAAGTCGAAGGGTCCGCGCCGAGCCCCTCGGCGAGCGCCTCTGCCAAGAGCGCGGGGCCCGCGCGTTCGCTGTGAGACGTCTGGTTGAACCGCCGCAAGGTCCAGTCCAGCAGACGCCCACCGTGTCCGTCGTCCGAAATCGCCGCCATGACGGTTCCCAACGAGACGAAAGTGGGGTCGTCCAGGAGCTCCGGCTGAGTCCAAACGAGACTCCGCGACGCCTCGATGAGTTGCTGCCCCGCGTCGATCGTGGTGGCATCTTCTTCGCTGCTCGCGTCGGCTCCGGTCGGCCCGACGTCGGTCGGCCCGAAGTCCGTCGGCCCGAAGTCTGTCGGCGCAGCATCGTTCGCCAGCGCATCTGGACGCGGCTCGGCGTCAGCCTCCTGGGTGCCCGCATCGAACCCCGAATCCGTGGCCGCGTCCTGCGACGAGGGTAGGGCTTCGGAACAACTCAGCGACGCGATCGAGGCCGCGACGAACGCCACGCGACCCAGCCACGGAAGAGACCACGGCTCGGTGCTCAGTTCGTGATCGAGGGCTCCTTGCTCGTGTCGGGCAGACCGCATCACCCTCATCTTCCCACCGCGCGCTCCAGCTCGGCGTGTCCGATCTGCAAATCGAACCGCGCTTCGATCACCGATCGCCGAGCTTCGATCCAGCGCACCTCCGCATCGCGCTCCTCCATGGCGCTCGAGCGACCCTCCGCGTAACTCGACTGCGCGAGCTCCATCGCGGCCTCGGCCGCGTCAGCCTCGACCTGCGCGAGCCTGAGGACGGTTCGGAGCAGCTCGACGCGCTGGGCTCGATCGATGACTTCGGAGCGAAGGTCGCGTTCCAGATCCTCGTGCGCGCGGCGAGCCCTTGCCACGTCGAGCTCGGCTCGCTCGACGCGTGCGTTGACATCCCCGCCCGCGTAGGCGCCGAACGACATCGAGATCCCCGCGTTCGCGGTGTAATTTTCGGTTGGGTCGGAAATCACTCGATCGGGTCGACGGCTCGTTCGGGCGTAATTCAGGGTCAAGGCGAACGTCGGCCAGTGCGCGGCCTGCTCCATGTCGAGATTGTTCACGTAGTACTCGACGTTCGCACGGCTTGCGAGGATTTCTGGCCGGCGCGTGAGCGCTTCTTCCACGAGCCTCTTGACGTCACCATCGAGACCTCGAGCCGCCATCGCGGTGCTCGAAGAGCGAGGCAGGTTCAGCGCGAGGGGCACGTCCGGGTCGAGCGCGATGAACGTCGCCAGGGCCCGGCGGGCCACGCCGACTTGGTAACGCGCGCGGGCCCGCTGAACCGCATCGGCCGCCGCGTCGCGTTCGGCGAGCGCCAGATCTCGGCCCGTCTTTTCGGAGCGCGCGCGATTCGCTTCGGCGAGCTTGAGCCGAACCTCCGCGACCGCCAACCCCGCCTCGGCCCGCGCTACGGCGTAGAATCGCCGAAGGGCCTCCAGGCGCACGTTGTTGCGCGCCGCTTGGAGGAGGTGGTCACGAAGCGTCTTCCAAGAGCCCGCTCGGAGTATCTGGGACCAGAATCGGCCACCGTCGAAGAGGAGTTGGCGCAAGCCCAAACTCAGCGCAAAAACGGGATGGCTCGCTTCATCGAAGCGGTAGTCCCGGAATGGCCCGTAGCTCCACCGTTTGTCGCGCCAAGGAATTTGGTCATCACGACACGCCGGCTGCGGCTCACATTCTTCCCATCGAGCCTCGCGAATCGGATTTCCAAAAAAATACTCTCTTGCGTCCAAACTCAGCGTCACGGACGGCCGTATGGCGGCCCAAGCCCGATCTTGGTCCGTCCGAGCGGACACGACCTCGAACTCAGCACGGACGACCTCCCCAGCGACCTGATCGGCGCGGGCCAACACGTCGTCGAGGCTCATCGCGAGCGTGGAGCTCCCGACCTGAGTCAGGACGAGGAGCGCAAAGGAAATCACTGCGAGCGGCCCAGCGCTCGCAGGAGCTTGGCGCGAGCGGTCGCGAGCTCGTTTTGGAGCCGCACGCCGTCCGCGAGGGTGGTGGCGAGCCGGAGAGTTGCATCGCCGAGCTCGAGGGAGCTGCCCGCACCTGCGGCGTATCGACCCTCAGCCAGGCGCAGGCGCTCTTCCGCGAGCGTCCTGGCCTCCTGATGCGCGCTCAGGGCCGCGGACGATGACCGCACACTCACCAACGCCTCCTCGATCTCGAGCCGAATTCGTTGGGACAGCAAGACGAGCTCGGCGTCCGCGCTCGCGAGCTCATGCCGAAGCGCGCGCTCTTCGGCGGTGGTGGCGCCTCCCTCGAAGAGGGACCAGGTTACGTCGAGCCCAGCCCCAGCATTCCAGGCGAGCGAGTCGAGCGCGGCGCCGGACTCGGAGAACGACGCGGACAACGAGAGGCTCGGCCCGTAGCCGGCCTGAGCGGCCGAAAGACTCCCGAGCAGCGCGGTCCGCTTCTGCTCTAGAGCCACGACCTCGGGGCGCACGCTCAGAGACTGCTCGGTCAAGACCTTCGCAGAGCTCCCTTCTCCTTCGAGCCTTTGGATCGGTTCTTCGATGACGTCGATCGACTCGAGCTCGGCGCCGATGGCAAAGACGAGCCTCGCCATCGCGGTCTCGGCCTCACCTCTTCGCTTCACGAGCTCGACCCTCCGATCTGCCTGGGCGGAGAGGGCCTCCACGAGGTCGATCTCCGGACGCGCTCCGATCTCGACCAGAGCCCTCGCCCGGTCCGTGTGTCCGACTTCATTTTCCAACGTCTGCTCGGCCACCCTCACGAGCGCCTTGGCCGCGCGCGCGGCATGATACGCCGTTCGAACCGAGAGCTCTACGTCGAGCCGGCTCGTCTTGGCGTTGGCCCGGGCGAGCTCGAGGTTGGAATCAGCGCTCGCAACTCGACCCGAGGTCGCACCGAAATCGTAGACCAACTGGCGGGCCGAGAGTCCGAACGAAAAATAGTCGGAAGTATCGAAGCTAGACGTTCCGGAGGCCGCCAGCGAGCTCAGCACGGAGCCCGCCCGAGCCGCGACGTTCGAAGTGCTGCGTTCGTAACCCATCGACGCTGAGAGTCGCGGGAGGCGAGGCGCGCGAGCTTCGTCTGCCCGCGCCGCGAAAGCCGAGAGTCTGGCCTCCGCGACGGAGAGCTCCGGGTGCGACGCGATCGCGAGCTCGAGCGCCTCACCGAGCGTCAAGACTTGCGCGGGCCCTGCGCTCGAGAGCGCCAAGCTCAACATCAAGCTCATTCGTACCTCAGCGCCTCGATCGGCTCGAGCCTGGATGCCTTCCACGCAGGATACGAGCCAAAGGCCACACCGACGAACGCGCTGAAGCCGAGCGCCAGCGCGACGATGTCGGGTCGAATCAACATCGGCCACCCAAACTCGGTCGCCAAGCGGCCCGCCAACCATACTCCGAGGCCCACGCCCGCCAAACCACCGGCCAAAGACAGTGTCAACGCCTCCACCAAGAACTGCGCGAGCACGTTCCGCGGAGTCGCCCCGATCGCCATGCGAAGGCCGATCTCTCGCGTCCTCTCGGTCACACTCACCAGCATGATGTTCATGATCCCGATTCCCCCCACGACCAGCGATACGGCGGCAATCGCCGCGAGCAACGTCGTCAGCGTGCTCGTCCCTTGCTGCTCCGCAGCCGCCATCTCACTCATGTTGCGAACCCCAAAATCATCGTCGGCGCCCGCCGCGATCCGATGACGATCCCGAAGCAGATTCGAGACGTCCGACACCGTCTTCGATGCGGCCTCCGCGGAGGGTGCGCTCACGAAGAAGACGCCCGTCACGTATTTCTGAAGACCTCCCTGAATACGCGCCTGAAACGTCGTCTCCGGAACGATCACCACGTCGTCGTAGTCCTGTCCCATCGGGCTCTGGCCCTTCCTCTCGAGCACTCCTATGACTTCGAACGGAATGTTGCGTATCCGGACGAGCTGCCCCACCGGATCCGAGCTCACGCCGAAGATCTTCTCCACCACGGTCTCCCCGAGGAGAGCGACCTTGTTACCCCCTTCGACGTCCGAGATCGTCATGACCGAGCCGCTCGATACCGGCCAATTTCGAATCTCGAGATAGTCAGGCGATGTTCCGATGATTTGGGTCGTCCAGTTCTGATCCTCACTCGCCACTTGAGCGCCGCTGCGCAATACCGCGGCCGCCCCCCGCACAGACGACAACTCGGTGCGCACGGCGGCGAGGTCGTCCCAGGTCAACGAAGGCATCGACCCAAAACCCCCGAACGCTCCCCCGCGGCTGGACGAGCCGGGCACCACGATCAGAAGATTCGACCCCATCGAGGCGAAGGTCTGCTCGACCATGGCCTTGGCGCCCTCGCCGATGGCCACCATGGCGATGACCGCTCCCACCCCGATGATCACACCCAGCACCGTGAGAAAAGAGCGCAGCTTGTTCAACAACAGCGCCCGCACCGCGACCCGGAACGTCTGCCAGAGCCTCATGACGGTCGCTCGAGGTCCGCGTCGCGGGCGATCTGCCGAGTGTCGGATTCGAGGCGGCCGTCTCGCATGAAGAGGATGCGCTCGGCGAACGCGGCGATGTCGTGTTCGTGAGTCACCAACACGACCGTAATTCGATCACGCCACAGCTCCTGGAACAGCGCCATGATCTCGAGGCTGGTCTTCGTGTCGAGATTTCCGGTTGGTTCGTCTGCGAGGATGAGCTCGGGAGAAGCAACCAAGGCGCGGGCGATGGCGACGCGCTGTTGTTGACCTCCTGACATTTGGTTCGGGTGATGTCGCAGCCTGTCTCCGAGCCCTACTCTCTCGAGGGCCTGCTCGGCGCGCAGCCGCCGCTCCTTTGCCCCGACGCCACGATACATCAGCGGAAGCTCCACGTTTTCGAGCGCGGTCGTTCGCGCTAGCAAATTGAAGGTCTGGAACACGAAGCCAATGGATCGATTACGAACACGGGCGAGCTGTGGACGCCCGAGCGCGGAGACGTCGTCTCCGCGGAGAAAGTATTTACCGGAGCTCGGGCGATCGAGACATCCGAGCACGTTCATGAGGGTCGATTTCCCAGACCCAGACGGGCCCATGACCGCCAACATTTCGCCCGGCTCGATCCCCAGGGACACACCTCCGAGCGCGGGAACTGCGACATCACCCATCTTGTAGATCTTGATGACGTCTTCGAGACGAATCAGGGCTTCGGCGCTCATGGGTGTCTCAGAACGATCGGCGCAAGGTTCCCGAACCCATGCCGCGGCTGCCGGGCTCGGCGGGCATGGTGACTTCGGAGACGAGCACGTCGCCGGCCTTGATCGGTCCTTCGACGAGCTCGGTGTTGGTACCGTCGGAGAGTCCGGTCTTCACGACGACGGGCTCGAGGTTTCCGTTCGCGAGGCGATAGACGGTCCGGCGCCCGTCAGCCTTGTCCCTGGCGTTGTTGGGCGCTCCGCCGTCACCTCGGGCCAACAGAGCCTGGGGCGGTCGAAATCGGAGCGCGGCGTTAGGGACCTTCACGACGTCGTCCCTCTCTGCATAAACGAAGGTCACGTTCGCGGTCATTCCGGGCTTGAGCTCGAGCTCGGGGTTCTGGACGTCGATGACCGCGTCGTAGGTGACGACATTTTGAACCGTCTGGGGTGAGTTTCTAATTTGTCGCACTTTACCCTCGAACTTCTTCGTCGGATAAGCATCCACGCGAAACTCGGCGCGCATCCCGGGGCTCAGCTTGCCGATGTCGGCCTCGGCGACGCTCGTGTTGACCTGCATTTTTCGCAAGTCCTCGGCGATCACGAAGAGGGTCGGGGCCTGGAACGACGCCGCCACGGTCTGGCCGATGTCGACGTTTCGCGAGACGACCATGCCGTCGATCGGAGAGGTGATGGTGGTGTACCCAAGGTTGACCTCGGCCTGTTTGAGGGAGGCCTTGGAGAGCTCCAAGCGGCCTTTTTGAGCCTCGACCTGGGCCCGCGCAGAAGCTGCGGTCGCCTCCGCGGTGTCGAGGTCGGCCTCCGACACGAGCTTCTTTTCCGCGAGCTCCTTGGCCCGCCGCGCCTGACGCTCCGCCTCGAGCGCGCGAATCTCCGCCACATCGAGCTCCGCCTTGGCTGCCATGAAGCTCGCGCGGGCTTGATCGAGCGTGGCCTCGAAGAGCTGCGGATCGAGCCGAGCGATGACTTGCCCGCGCTTCACCTCGGAGTTGAAGTCGACGCTGATTTCCTTCAGGCGGCCCGAGACTTGGCTTCCGACCTGCACGGTGACCAGCGCGGAGAGAGTTCCTGTCGCCGTGACTTTTCCGACGATCTTGCCCTGCTCCGCGGTCGTCGTAAAATACTTCGGCTCGCCCTTCGATCCGTCGCAGCCGTCGAGCATCCCCGACATCACCCACACGACAAACAGTCGGAGCGCTCCGATCGACACGGCGAGAATCTGGGCCTTGCTGGGCGGTCCGTCGATGGGTCATGTGTCCGAAACCGTCAGGCGATTGAAGCTGACAACGAGCGGGTCTGCACTTCATCCTTGAGCACCCGGTGGAATCCTCGGAAGGCATGACCAGCGCGGAGCTCGAGCGGCTCTGGGCAAGTCTTGCGTCGTCTTGGCGGCGCCTCCTTTCGAAGAGCGCGCTCACCGAGCTGAGCCTTCGGGCGAGCTACGATCTCGACCTGCTCGCGCCACGCGAGGTGGTCAACGCGGTGCCCCTCGGTACGATCCCCGATTGTGAGGCCTGCGACGATTTGTGCTGTGCGGGCATGGAGAACGTGGTCTCGCTGCGGCTCTCGGACATCGCGCGACTCATCGACGTCGGTCGGACCGAGTTGATCACGAAGAAGAAACCGCGTTTTGCGGCAGCGCTGCTTTCGGCGCGACCGAGCCTCCGGGAGCTCACCGAGTCCGAGCTCTTTCGGACGCTCCCGGTTCTGCGGCAGACCGGTGACGCGCGGATCTGCGCGGCGCTCGGAAAGGACTTGAAGTGCACCCTCTACCCGGCGTGGCCTCTTTCGTGTGAACGATTCCCGTACTCACTGCTCGCCCAACGCCGCCGAGTGGTTTGGGGGACTCGTTGCCCGTCGAAGAAGTCGAGCGAGTCCTTCGAAGCACGAAGTCGGGAGCTGTTTCGAGGCGCAGTCGAGACGTTCAACGAACGAGTCAAGGACGCCGTCCTCCTCGCCCACGCGCGAAAGACGCTCGACGAGCTCGGGATCGGAGAGTTTCTCACCGACCCCGGCGAGGATCCGTTCGAGCCGGAGCCTGTTCGGCGGCTCCCTTTGCTCTACGGATGAGTACAGGAGGCTTCTCTCGGAGGCCCCAATGGGCTAAAGCGGAGTCGGGTGATGTCGACTTTTAGAGGCCATGAGTATCTCGCGGCGTTGGCTTGCCTCGGAACGACCGCGCTGGCAGGGCCTTCCGTGGCCGGATCGGCGCTCGTCGTAGCGGTCCTCGACTTCGACAATCACACCAAGGACCCGGAGCTCGACGTGCTCGGCCGGGGCCTCGCCGACATGATGGTCACGGACCTATCGGCCGTCTCGGGCATCGAGCTCGTCGAGCGAGCGAAGTTGGATTCCGTACTGGGTGAGCTGGCGCTGCAGAAGGGCAAATATTTCGATCCGAAGACCGCAGTCTCCGTCGGCAAGGGAGTCGGGGCCAAATACGTGCTGCTCGGAGCGATCGCGGCGTTGGCGCCGGAGCTTCGCCTCGACATTCGGCTCGTCGAGATCGCGACTTCGAAGATCATCGTGGCCGACAAGGTCGTCGGACCGAAGACCTCGCTGTTTTCACTCGAGGAGCAGCTCGTGAAGAAGTTCGTCGCGGGGCTCGAGGTAAAGCTGTCGAAGTCCTGGCGCCCCAAGGGGCCGGACGACGTGGGGACCCTTCTCGAGTATGCAAAAGGGATCGATTCGCGTGAGCGAGGTGATCTGGACGCGGCCGAGAAAAAGCTCTCCGCGGTGGTGAAGAAGTCACCCACTTTCGTGTTGGCTCGGACCGCGCTGAGTGAGCTCCGGTCTCGGTTGGAAGTCTCCCGGTTGAAGCGATCGAACGTCATCGACAC
This sequence comes from uncultured Myxococcales bacterium, assembly GCA_964463485.1. Classification (GTDB taxonomy): domain Bacteria; phylum Myxococcota; class Kuafuiibacteriia; order Kuafuiibacteriales; family Kuafuiibacteriaceae; genus CAYXDO01. The sequence continues at coordinate 12,367 of CAYXDO010000003.1, forward strand.
CAGCGCCGCGGAGATCGTGGCCAAAGCCCAGCGCTTCGTGACCACCTCCTCCGCTTCCGAAAGAGAGCGTTGGAAGACTCGGCTCGCCTACCGAAACCTTCTGCGCTGGGCAGAGGCCCGCCGGATCCGACCCCTGCTCGCGCCCCGCGGCCTGATTCGTCGCGGTCGCGAAGCCGAGGCGAAGGCGGGCCTCACCCGTTATTATGAGCAGAGTATGGCCCTCCTGGCCGACGGGCGGGCCTACGTACAGAAACACACGCAGACTCTCCCAAACGGCGTGTCTTGGGTCGACACGAGCCTCCGATTCTCGACGGAAGACGAGAAGCTCGCCAGAGCCGGTGGATTCACGGACTCACCTTGGTTCGACGCGGTGCGACTCACCACCGACACCGCCGACTTCCTCCTGCTCGGCCGCATGGACGATGGCTCGGACGACACGAAGATCGTCGGACCCACCCTCGCCGATCTCGATCCGACGTTCGAGCCGATCGGATTTGGACTCTTCGAGGACGCTTGGAAGCAGGCCGAGGCGGGCAGATCGACGCAGCCCTACCTCGAGCACATGGCGATCTCCGCCCTCGACACCCATGCCGAGGCGCTGCTGCTTCGACGGGGAAAGAAGCAAGCAGTCGAGAAATGGCAAGAGATCCTCGATCGGTATCCCACGAACCAGAGGTACGCCAACATCGAGCGCACCATTCAGCGTCAGCTCGGCATCGAATACGACCACTCGGTCGACATGCTCGAAATCTATCCCAAGGGTCTCGAAGCGTGTGAGGACATGGAGGTCCGAAAATCGATGGACACGATGTGGTGGTGGCGGTCCCGCCGCGAAGGCATTGGGGTGGTCTTCGGCCTCGTAAAAGAGATCGAAGAGGCCTGCAAAGGCCGGAGCTCGATGTCGCACTTTTGGGAGTATTTGTACTCTCACGCGGCGCTCTTTGGGGCCTCACATGAGGATTGCGAGATCTTCGACCAATTCATGAAGCGGTATCTTCTGGCCGGCGGTGCGGCGTCGTCAGAGGCCGGGTACCGAAAAAACTACGCTCCGATGTGCTCCCAAAGGTCTCCATGACACCTGCGCTGGTCGAGCTCGTCGCGAGGCTTCGCGACGCCACTGCTGGCTTTGGGCGCATGGAGCCCGATCTTCGAGCGATCTCGGACCGGGCCGAGCGTGATGACTTCAAGGGTGTCCTGCAGAATGCGCGCCTCGTCGCGGAGGGCCTGCTGCGCGCGATCGTGGTCGACGAAAGAAAGGAGACCCCCGGCAAGCTGACTCTCGATCAGCTCCTGACCAAGCTCTACCAGGTTGGACAGCCGAGCTTGCTTCCAACGCACGTCGCGGTCCACCTCCGGACCATTCAGGCGTGGGGGAACGTGAGCGCGCACGACCAGGCCGACAACTTGTTTCAGGAGGGTCTCGTGGTCGGTGCTGCGGAGGCCGAGGCGACTCTGCACGCGCTGCTGGTGATCCTCGCGTGGTATCGCCAAAAATATTTGGAAACCAATCCGAGCGCAGCGAAGCCGCCCCAAAGGAGGAGCCGTCGGGCGCTCCTCGTGAGCGCCTCCGTCGCGGTCCCCGTCGTGGTCGGACTGCTCGCGGCTGGGTATTCTTGGAGGCGAGCTCGCGAAGACGAAGTCACCCAGGCGAGCCTCGACGCGGTCTATCTCTCCGAGGCCGAGCCGATCCCGCCTGTCGAGTGCCGAGCGAGCTCAGGGTTGAAGTCGGCCTTCTTGGCCGCAAAGCTCTTGGCTGGCGGACGGCCCGGAAAGCGCCGCGAAGAGGACGCGCGGGCGCTGAGTCTGTTGAGTCGGCAATCGGACTCGGCCGAAGAGTTGGCGCTCTTGGCAAAGGCTCTCCTGCAAGTGGGAGACCTGAGGGCCGAAGCGGTCGCACGGCGCGCGATCGAGTTGTGTCCGTCCATGGCGAGCGCCCATCACGCGCTCGGGACCGCGCTGCTCATGAAGAAGGAAGCAACTGAGGCCGAGGCCGCGCTGAGTAAGGCCGTGAGTCTCGCCCCAGACTGGGTTGCGCCTCGCATGAACCTTGCCCTCGTTTGGCTCGAAGCCAGCGCGTGGACACGGGCGATCGGTGCGCTCGAAGAGGTGCTGAAACGCGACGCGACCCACGCCGGCGCCCTCGAAGCGCGCGCTCTCGCCTTTCTCAGAATCAGCGACGACGCCAAAGCCGGCGCCGACCTCGAGCGCCTGCTCGCGATCGATCCCAACCGGGGGTCGGCCTACCTACTCATGGGTGACCTCCGCACGCGGATGGGTCGAGGACCGGAAGCGAAAGATGCGTACTGCAAAGCCAAGGAGCTCGGCATCGCGGCGGCTCGTGAACGTTGTCCCGTCGAGTCGATGCACCCATGAGCGCCGCGACTCACACGAATGAGTCGACCGCCCGCTCCTTCTTGGCCTCGGTCGCTCTGGTCTCGGTCGCATGCGCGGAGGGACGAGGGCTCACGCTGGGTGATGAAGCTTCGGAGCTCGACCTATTCGTCGTCGCTTTGGCCATCGAAGGGAGCCCGGTCACCGTGGCGCTCCGCGCGCCCTCCATCCCGGCCGTTCTCGAGGGCAACACTGAGTTGGTGATTTTCGGATTTTCCACTTCGGATTTCGTAGGACCCGACGGTGCGTCTGTCTCGGACGCCGAGCTCTCGGGTTTGGTAGCGCGTTCGGCCAGAAGGTCCGGCGCTCGCTCGACCTGCGACACGTGTACCGCGGCATCCCGGCGCGCGCCTCAGGTCGTCTTCCCGGGAGATAGTTGCGCGCTCCCCGCTTTCGCACGGGTGTTCGTGAGCCAACCCGGAAACACCAAGCTGGTCGAGGTTCGCCCGGGAGAAGACGTGGAGGCCGAGGCTCTTCGAAGTCAGATCCGGATGGACTGGCCCGGGGAGTGTGCGAATCGCGACGAGGTGGTCCCGACACCCCCGAGATCGAGCCGATTCGAGGTCCTCTATCCAAAAACGGATCCCTGGCCGATCGAGGTCGTGGCGCAGACGGCCGACGGGACGATTGGCCTCTTCAGCGAGAAGCTCGCCTTGCGCGTGGGGCCGAGCGGCGAGCGTATCGAAGCTCGAGCGCCCTTCGTCGGCCCAACTCAGCTCGCCGTCGGCCTCCGCGACGGGAGGTTCATCGTCGGAAGCCGCGCGGAAGCCCGAGACGGGCCTCGGGCCGAGTTCTACCAATTCGACGCTGGTTCTTTCGAGTCTCATCGCCTCGAGACCAACCTAGCCGACAGCGATCTGCCTCGGGACCTCGTTTACGCAGCGGAAGCCCAAGTCGCTCGGCTGGGCGCGCCCGCTGGTTCCGAAGTGCTCGTAGTCGCCGGCGGCCGAAGTGTCGTGGACCCTTGGGCGAGTCTTTGCGTCCTGAGTGCCTCGCTGACCTGCACCCCTATTCTCTCTGGACAAGCGGATGTCGAGTGGACCGGTGGCGGAGAGCGACTCACCGAAGCCGTTGTCCTCGAAGATGGCACAGTAGCCGTGGTCGGCGGCACGCGGCTGGGCTTTGGCGCTCCGGGCGCGAACGGGTGGGCGTGGGGGTCGAGAGAGCCCGCCGTCGAGGGGTTCGAGCTCGAATCGCTCGGTGCGGTTGGACAACAGGTGTTCGTTTGCGCCGAAGGTGATGGCCTTGGCAGCCGCATTCTGACCGCCACAATCACCCGCGACATGGGTGGCGAGGGCCATCCGGGACCTGAGTTCGTCGAGCGCTTCGCGTACCCGAGGACAGTATGCGGCGACTTTTGGTCCGTCCCGGGGTCCCCTCGGAGACTGCGAATGACTCTCGGCACGACCTCGATCGAGCTCGACGCAGATCGCTTGAACCAAGAGCCCCGCCAGCTTGGGGATATACTCGGGGCAACGCACTATTTCGAGTGGGTCCGCTCACTCACCGTGGATCGAATCCTCGCCAAAGATGCGGCGGGGGTCATCCTTCAGAGCGGTCCCACCGGACTTCAGCCCGTTTACGGCCCTCGAGAGCTTGCGGGACGGCCAGGCGCCTTGATCGCCACGGACGCCGGATTCGCGGGCTATTTCAACGACCCGCCGGGGACGTTCGAAGTCAAACGAGTCGATGGGTCATGGAATTTCGAAATCCAACCCCCGGTCACGGGCCTCGCTGACTCAGCCGACGTCATCACGGGAGCGGTGACCGACTCGACCGACGGCTCGGTGTGGCTCGTCGGTTTCACGCGAACGGCGACCTCCGTTCGCGGTTGGCTCCGGCACCAACGAACCGATGCCGTTGTCGAAGTGGGTTCTGTTGCGGGTCTCCGGGGCATCGACATCGCCGAGGTCGCGCCGGGAGTGTTCGTCATCCTCGCCGATAACTGGGGAATTTGGGTGCTTGACCACGAGATCCTTCGTCCAGTTGAACTCATCTGGGACGACTCGGCTACTTCCGAATCGGAGGGTCGACCGGAGCCAGCAGTCTTATGTCCCGATCGACTCTCTTCGGTCGGAGGCCCTTTTGGTGATCCGCCACTTCAGACGTGGAGGGCGGTCGAAGCACGCGATGGCGTCGCCTGGGCGGTGGGATGCTCCGGGGTGGTTGCGCGAGTGACGGCCTTCGGGAGCGCTCCCTTCGCGGAGCGGATGTTCAGTGAGGACCTCACGGGTGGGCTCTCCGACGGTGACGGGAAGCCGCCAGCGCTCACGGTGGTGCGAGTCGTAAGTCCAAGTCGAGTTCTCGTCGGGGCCGAGGGGCGCACCCGAGCCACGGCTGAGCGAGGCCGTTTGTGGGAGATCCGGGCGGGCCCTCTGGGGCTCGCGGCGCTGAAGAATGAAGACCTGAGACATCCGTTGCCGGCGCTCGCTTTTACGTCCGGCGCGCCCTTCGCGATTCTCGGCGAGCCGAGTGCGCTCGCCATTGTGACGACTTCCGAGGCCGATGGATCGTTCCAGTTCTTGGGTTCATCTTTACGGCTGCGTTTCCCTGCGCCGTTGACCGCGGCCGCAAGTCATCAGGGCGACGTACTCTTGGTCGGTCCGGGCTTGCGCGTGCTCAGGGTGGCCCACGACGACTGAGCGCGCGCGATGCGACTTGTCTTGGTCGCCAAGTACAGACGGACTTACTCGCCGTTTCCCGCCGCGGGGAAATGAACTACGATGCCACATGCTCCTCTGGGTCCTGAGTTTGCTCGCGGTCGCTCCGACGCCTCCCACGGTTGCCGTCTTGTACTTCGACTATGAAGGAAAGTCGGAGGAGCTCTCGATCCTGCAGAAGGGTCTCACTCAAATGTTGATCTCCGACTTGGCCGGCAGCAATCGTTATCAAGTAGTGGAGCGATCGAAGCTGGAGAGCCTCATGAGCGAGATGAAGCTCCAACGCACGATCCCGATGGATACTTCGACTCGGGCGAGGCTGGGCAAGCTGCTGGGCGCTCGATACCTGGTGCTCGGGAGTTACTTCGACTTCGCCGGCTCGCTGCGCGTGGACAGTCGAGTGGTGGAGGTCGAGACGGGGAAGGTGATTTTTTCGACCGGCGCATCGGCGATGCCGGACTCGTTTCTCGAGCTCGAGCAGAAACTGAGTCTCCGCTTGCGAAACGAGCTCGAGGGCTCCTCGGAGATCAAGAGCGCGGAGCCGCAAAGAGCTCGGCCGAGAGGCAAGCGGCTCGAGATGAAGACAGCGCTTCGCGTATCCCGAGCGCTGGATGCGGCAGACCAGAAGGACGAGGCCGCCGCGAAGAAAGAGCTCCTCGCGGTCAAAGCCGAGCAGCCAGATTTTCCTCTGGCAACTCTCGACCTCGCTTCACTCATCGAATGACCTCGAAGATCACGCCGTGGACTTCCGTGGGTAGAAACCGACGACGACGAGATTCACGATACTCACCCCAGCGATGGCGACGAAGACAGGGAGCAGCGCATGGGACAGCGCCTCCTGAATCCCGGCTACCGTCTTCAAAATCACATCCCGCTCAGGTCCGAGGAGCGCGGTGACCGACGCGGACGGCAAGCTCTCTCCGAGCTTTTGCGCGAAGAGCGCTCCCATGAGTCCCGTACCCATGGCCCCACCCATCGAGCGGGCGAACATGACACTCGCCGTGGCCACGCCCCGCTCCGCCCGCTCCACCCCCGACTGCACCGCGAGCAGGATGGCCGTGTTCGTGGAACCCATCCCGAGCCCGGTAGCGAAAGCCAGGGCGCGAAGGGTCCACAGGCTGGACCCATGACTCAAGGCGTAAACCAAACCCGACAGAGGTCCCGCGCACAAAACCGCGCCGATGAGTACGGGCTTGGCGAAGCCAACCCGCACGATGACTCTGGTAATCACGGCCGCGGCGATGGGCCAACCCACGAGCATCGGGGCGATCGCAGAGCCTCCCTCGGTCGGAGATCCTCCGAGCACACCCTGAACGTACAGTGGCACGAACATCAGGGTGCCCATCATGATCACTCCGAGCGCCGCGCTCGACAACGACGAGACGAAGACGGAGCGTCGAGCCAAGAGCGCCAGCGGGATGACGGGCTCCTTCACCCTCCGCTCGACCCACGAGAGCGCCCCAAGAAGCGTCATCCCGAACACACCCGTCACCCAGGGACGCGTCCCTTCGGCGGCGAGGAGCACGCACAGGGCACCGGTGGCCAATAACGCGGCACCCGCCCAGTCGATGGAAGGCCGGCCATGCGTCGGAGTCTCTCGATAACCGCGGGTGAGAATGAGTATCGACGTGAGCCCGAACGGCACGTTGATCCAGAAAGTCCAGCGCCACGAAGCGACATCGACGATGAGGCCGGCCAAGATCGGCCCGGCAATGCCGGCTGCACCCCAGACCGACCCAAACGCGCCCTGCACCTTCGCCCGCTCCTCCAGAGCGAAGAGATCTCCGACGATGGTCATCGAAATCGGCAGCGTCGAACCAGCTCCGAGCCCCTGAATCGTGCGGGCCACGATCAGCATGTGAATCGATCCGGCAGCGCCGCTGGCCAGGGAGCCGAGCAGGAAGAGCGCGATCCCGAAGAGCAGCACGGGCTTGCGGCCGTAAATGTCGGCGAGCTTACCGTAGATGGGGATGGTCACGGTGGAGGCGAGCAGATAACTGGCACCCACCCAGCCGTAGAGGGCGATGTCACCGAGATCGGCGACGACAGAAGGCATCGCGGTTCCGACCACGGTAGCCTCGAGGGCGGCCATGAAGGACACGAGCACGAGCCCGACGACCGTGACACGACGGTTGGTACCGGGCACGACCTCCCTTACCTGAGAAGGCATCGAGCGCCGAGTCGCGTGAACCCTCGGCCGTGGCCGGAGTCTCGGCGTTCACTTCGCAGAGAGTTTCGCCGCGACCTGGTCGAGCCCGTCCAGAAGGCCTTCCTGCGTACACGCGGTGCGCACCGACGCGGCGGTCTCGGCGGCCTCGGTCTTGAGATCGAATAGAGTGCTCGAGACCGTGCAGGTCGTTCCTACCCGCAGCACACGCGTAGAAAGAGATCTCGACGCCGCGACGGCTTTGCCGATCTCGATCTGGCACCGGTCGTCGATGCAAGGGTCGTAGGTTCGTGACTTGTCCTCGGAAAGTCGCACTCTCAGATCGGCGTCAGGAACGACGCGAAATCGGCCGTGCTCGGCGAGGCGAGCGCCCAAATACTGCGTGAGCTCGCGGGCGAGCCTGCTGTCGAGGCTCGGGTCATGGATCTCGAAAACTGCGATGACCGGCCGCTCACCAGCGCCGAGGGTTCCGAGGCCGCGAGCGGGCTCGCGACCGATGATTCCGAGCCCGCCCAACACCTGCCCGCCGGGGACTCCGACGTCGATCGGATGAAGACCGAGGTGAATGGGTTGTGAGGGCGGCGGCTCAGCAGAGGAGAGCACTGCGGTCGCAGTGGAATAGCCCGGCAGACTAGCCTCGAACGTGGGAGGACCAAGGTCATAGCCCTGAGAGATCACCGTCGAATCCGAAGCCGTCAGCACGAGCGCGATGGGAAACGAGATGAGAAACACGGAGCCCGCCAGACCTGCGAGCGAGAGCCCAGCGACCATTCCCGCCGTGTTGCTATCGGAAGCCAACGCGAGGCCAGTTCCGAGCAAAGTCAGCGCGCCCGAAATTCCGGGAGTCCACCAAATCCCGGACGTGGCTTCCCAAGTCTCCGTCGTATAGGAGAGCTCGACATCGATGGGCGACCTTCCGAGGGTCCGCGTTCCCGCTGAGTCCGACATGGCCACGTACGCGCCGGGCGGGTTGGTCTCGACATGAACGGACGACCGAGCGACGTGACGTTGCGTGTCCGCGCACGCGAAGAGGAGACAGAGCCCTAACGCGGCGCGCATTCTCCAGGCGTACCGGTTGGTGCCTCAGCACGCAAGCGGACCAGCGGCGCGGACCAGCGGAGCGCTCGAGCATGATACGATGCCGAGATGAGGCACACGATCCTGTCGCTCGGTTTGCTCGGTTTGCTCCTCGGCGGCTGCCAGCTTTCGCTGAGAGAACAGCTCGAGACATCGACGAGGGACTCTGGCCCCACGGACGCTGCCCCCACGGACTCCGGCCGAGCAGACGCGAGCGGCGCGGCGGACGGCGGCCAAGCTGTCGACGGATCGAGCTCGGTTTGTCGGGAGCTCGGTCCCATCGGTTGCGCTCATCATCCCGAGTGTCGACTCGCGACTTGCCAGAGCTGCGATGGCGAGCGTGTGGACCTCTGTTATGGGGATGATGAAGCTCCGCCCGAGTGTCCGAGCTGTTGCTCCCAGCTCGGCCAACGAGAGTGCGAGGGATCCGCGGAGTGCCGGCCCTTCGTCTGCGACGCCTGCGGCGGCGGATTTCCGGTCTTTCGCGCCTGTCTGGGTCCGAACGATCCGCCGCCTGGATGCCCAGGCTGTGTACGGTGCGGTGGGCTCGATGAGCAGAGTTGCGAGGTGGAGCCTGGCTGTCGACCCACCTACTGCAACCCATGCGGAAACGAGTCGGTATTCCAGGGCTGTCTGGGTGAGAACGAACAAGCGCCGCCATGCGGGCCTTGCGCAGGCACGTGTCGTGACGTCTTCGATGAAGCGACCTGTCTCGAAAAATCTCCCCTTTGCCAACCTTACTCATGCCAAGACTGCACGACCGGGGAGCTCGTCTTTCAAGCGTGCGCCGGTCCAAACGACCCGATCCCCGGTTGCGTCCCCTGTGCGTTCGCGTGTGAATTCCTAAGCGAGACCCAGTGCGCCTCCGACGCGGTCGAGTGCCACCCCGTCTACGGACCGAGCGCCAACGGTGGGATGGTGTTTCAGAAATGCGTCGAAGGACGCACCGGAATCTGCGATCCGATGTCACCCCCGGCCTGCAGCTTGCCACCGCCCTTCTGCCCGATGACCCACACGCCTTCACACAACGGGGTCTGCTGGGAAGGATGTGTGAATCCGGAAGATTGCCGCTGAGCGAGAGCGAGCTTTCGCAAACTCACT
>CAYXDO010000003.1:21862-42814 GCA_964463485.1 uncultured Myxococcales bacterium
CCCGCAAACTCACTCCCGCAAACTCACTCCCGCAAACTCACTCCCGCAAACTCACTCCCGCAAACTCACCCTCGTAAATCCCGCGACTCGAACCCGCAGATAGCTCGTGGGCTCCTTGCCGACGTCAGCGAGTCGGCGACTCACCGGGCGGGAGCTCGTCGGCGGCTCGCGAGCCTGGCTGAGTCGAGTCTCCGGTGCGGGCGCAGCGCACTCCGAAGTGCATGCTCCACTCTGCGGGCCGATACGCCACGCGCCGGTACGTCGCCGCGTGCTCCTTCTCGCTGTCCCCAAACGAGGCCCCGCGCAACACCCTCGTGGCCCCGGAGGTCGCTCCGTACACCTTCGGATCATAGAAGTCGGCGGTCCACTCGAGCACGTTGCCGATCGTGCCGCTCACGCCGTAGGGCGTAATCGCCTTATCGAAGGCATCGACGGGGGAGGTGCCGGCGTGACCATCGTCGTACCCTTCGATGAATCTCCAGTGGGGATGTAGGTCATGAGCACGGACGTCCCCGAGGTTGGCCGAGCCTCTGGGCGGTGGCCAAGTCTCACCCCACGGGTGAGTTCGGCCGTCGGCTCCGCGCGCGGCCTTTTCCCACTCGGTCTCGCTCGGGAGTCGCTTGCCTGCGAACTGGCAGTAAGCATTGGCCTGGAGCCAGTTGATGCAGTTGATCGGATGTTTCTCCTTCCCAAGCACGCCTCCGGTGCAATGAGCGCCGCTTCCCGCCGCGGTGCAAGCACCGACTCGGACACACGCGCCGTACTCACCCGCGGTGGTTTCGAACCGATCGATCTGAAAAGTGGGTACGTCGAGCTTTCGGCCAGGAGCGTCCGCGACACCCGACTTGGCCCCACGAAAGAAGACGCCACCCGGAATGGTAATCATCCGCTGAGTAGCCATCTTGGAAGTGGCCGCCTCGTCGGTGAACGACTCGAGCGCAGCGAGCTCGACCGCTACGGGCCGATCACATCCCGGCGCGATGGCTTTTCGAGATTCCGATTGATCGCAGGCATCCCACTTTCCGTCGAGCTCGAGGTTGGTGGCATCGATTCGGATGGATCCGCCCTGGCGGAAGGAGCTGGCGGCGTTCGAGAGGGCCTCTCGAGGACCGACGTCGACCGACATGAACCCCACGTGCAACGCACGAACGACGTGGGTTGCACGGGCGCAGTCTCCATCAGCGAAGTCACCTCGTCGGATCGATGCATCGGCGGGCACGGACAATCGGCCTGACTCTCGGGCTCGAACCAACACGGCTTGTTCGTCGTCGAGGCGCGCGGCGAACGCGGGCGCGCCGAGCGGTGATTGTCGAAACAACGCCCGCCCGTCGGACGCCGCGCTGGCGTGGTGGGAGGTCGCGACGATCGGACGGTAAGCCGCGTCGAGCGAGCAACGGTCGAGCGGCTTTATGCGAACGTGGCACGCGTCGACGACGAGGCGAACGGCGACGACTCGAGTCCTCGAGATCTCGTAGAGGAGGTCCCTGTCGACAGGGTCCATGCCGTAGAGCGGCAAGAGCGCGGGGAGGTCGGCTTTGCAGTCGTCGTCGCGCAGCTCGATGCCTCCGCCTCCGCTTGGGCTCTTTCGCTGCTCTTCTTGCGGTTGCCCTTTTGGCTTGAGCAGAGAGCACCCCGGCTGAAGACCAAAGAACAAGAGGAGGCACGACACGGCTCGGAGCGACATTCCGATCCCAGCTCTCGAATCACGCAGGAGCGCCCGGGTCAACCGCGCTCGATCGATCTACCGGCTCGCGCGCCGGGACGTCGGCGGGGTCGGAAAGAAACAACTTACAGGCTCTAAGCATCGCACGCCGTCGACTTCCAGCCCCGCGATCACCGAGGTTCCTGCGGCAAAGTCGAGGCCAACGTCGCACACGAGCGCTGAGGCGTCGTCATTGGCCCTCGCGAGCGCGGCGCCCCGAAGAGCCGGGGTCGACGCGCCGCTCCCGGTAGCACGCGCTCGCAGCGCCCCGCATGGCTTGGTCACGCCGCCCACGTCGGCGCTCAGCATCATGTCCCGGCCGCTCGATTGGATCGTAAATCGAGTCGCGTCTTCGTCTCGACCCACCTGCCCCACTCCCGCAGCGCCGACGACGATCGCGCGCCCATCGGGCAAGAACATTCGGAAAGACGCCGCGCCACCGTCCTGGCGCGTCACCGCGTCGATCCACAAGGGCGCCGCGTCGTTGGCGAGCGAAGGACGTCCCCGCGCGTCGGCGCCGAGGAAAGACCGGCCTTGCTCCTTGGCCTCGTGAAGACTGCCCACCGTGCAAACAGCCGAGCCATCGCTCGGCGCGCACGTGACCACCGCGTCGAGGCGTAATCGCATCAAACGTCCGTTGGGCGGAGGGCTGCGCCAGACCGGCCTTCCATCCGCCGCGTCTTGTACCGCCAAGCGCCCCGTCGACTCGAGCACGAGCTCGAAACGACCCGCGTACTGGGGTGGCGGTGAGGTCCAAAGTTGGATCGGCGGCGCCTCGAGGCCCGGCACGGCACCCTCGAACAGCTTAAGCGATCCGGAGGGATCGAGCCAGAGATGGGTCGACCCGCGCGGATCCGCCCGCTTCGGCGCAGGCGCCGATCCCTTGGAGGAGTAGACGATGGGCCCGCGCTCCATCGGGCCCGAACCCTTGCGCACGACCAGCTCGGCGCCTTCGGCGGCCGCAAAATAAGTCTTCTGTTCGGAGACGAGATACTCACCCGCCGAAGAGAGCGAGGCGCCCGCGTTCAAACGTACCCGGGGGCCCGCATCGGCCGGCCGCAAGACCCACCGCATCACGTCCTTGGCGCCCTTACGCTCCAAACGAACGAGGCCATCATACGTGCGGTTGACGGCCAACCGTCGATCGCTGGCGACGTGAACGAGCTCGATGCTCCCCTCGCGGCTCGAAGTCGACCGCCAAATCTGGTCGGGGCTGTCGTGTTTCTGGTTCAGGACGAGGAGCTCGCCGCGGGGCTCGAGGGCCGTGCCCGCCGCCGCGCTCACGAGGCTGAACGTTCCAGGCCCGCTCGGCTCCACTCGAAACACCGTCTCTTCCACGTCCTGGCAGACGGAGTGGTGCACATGCTCTTCTCCGGCCATGAGGCACTCACCATGAACTGTGTCCATGATGAACACCCGCGCTGGACTCGCCTGCGCCGTCGCCGCCCACAGCCACGATGCGGCCGCTGCGGTCCTGCGAAAAATCATGGTCCAGCTTTACCGGAGCCCTCGTGCCGAATCCAAATTTTCCCCGCGAGCCAGGCTGCGCGTCTTTGGACGAGACGAGCACGATCGGAGTAGACGTAGGACCGTGCCCGATCGACCCATCGCGCTGATCACCGGCGGTACGCGTGGCCTCGGACGTGCGGTCGCCGAAAGGCTCGCCGACGAGTTCGAGCTCGTGCTCGCGTATCACGCAGACGAAGCCGCTGCGGAGCAGACCGTCAGCGCCCTCGGATCTCATGAAGTCACCCTCGTCAAGGTCGACATCTCCGATCCGACGGCCGTCGAAAATCTCGGAAACACCTTGCGCGCCAAAGGACGGCTCGATGTGTTGGTCCACTCGGCTTTCCGGTCCGGAAGACCGCCCAAGAAGACCCACGAGCTCGCCGTCGAAGACTTCGTCGAGGACCTCGGCACGAACTTGATCGGCGCCTTCACGGTCTGCCGAGCTGTCTTGCCACTCATGATGGAGCGCGGACACGGCCGAATCGTGTTGATCGGTTCCCTCGCGATGAGGGGTGAGCCGGGGCGAGTGGCCTACTCGGTGGCCAAGTCGGGTCTCGTGGGACTCGCCAAGACCATCGCGAAGGAGTACGCCAAACAAGGTATCACTGCGAACGTCGTGAACCCGGGTTTCATCGAGGCCGGCGCGTTTTCGAAGCTTTCCCCGGAGATCAAGGCGCGCGCGGTGGCCAGTGTCCCGATGCGCCGCGCGGGTTCGAAAGAGGAAGTGGCCGAAGCGGTCGCCTACCTCGTGGGCCCTGCTTCGGGCTACACAACCGGGCAAATCATTCGGATCGACGGCGGCGCCAGCTGAGTAGAGATCCGTGGCCACCAGAGAAACCACAGAGAGCGCCGAGCCGAAGCCTACAGATCACAGATGATGGAATGAGCACTCCTTTGTGTCCTCTGTGGCTTCTCTCCGCGTCCTCTGTGGTTCTAAGCGCCTCGACGATCGGACGTGTACTGAGCGCCTCGTCGATCGATTGTCAGGTGCAAAGGCGAGTATGTCGTGCAAAGACGAAGGAGTGACCGATCGCGGCACCAAAGACTCCGGCTCTGCCGTCGACGCTCGCCGATTTCCCATCGAGCGAGAAGCCACGCGGCTCAAAGTCGTGCATCGCCAGCGCGTTCAGCGCCAAGGAGATGCCGATCCGGCGCCCGCCTTCGATGCACGGGGAGTCGACCCGACTCTGCTCCAAAGGGCGGTGAGCGGTTGGCAGAGTTTGGTCGAAACCGAGCATGAGTCGATCGTCATTTCGGCGTGGATGACGGCGGGGCTGTCTCGTTTTGGCGCGCCGCTCGACATCATCGGCGCGTTTGGGCGAGTCGTGGAAGACGAGATTCGGCATGTCGACGTCGCCGCGCAGATGGTGGAGATGTACGGCGGCCATCCCACCGTCCTGCGACTCGCGGCGCCTCCGGTTCCGGTGGGCGTCGAAGGGGCGCTGGAGAAGGACGTCGAGTTCGAGCTCATGGGTGGGCTCGTGGGCTTCTTCTGTGTATTCGAGCATCTCTCGGCTCATGTGTTTCGTCAGGCCCTCGAGGCCGCCGAGCTCGACGTGGCGAAGTGGGCGCTCTCCGAGATTCATCGAGACGAAGCGTTCCACGGCGCGTTCGGCTTCGAGACCGCAAAGGTGTTCGTGCCCAAGTGGAAGGACGAAGATCGCCGGCGACTCTCCGTGCGAACGGCAGAGGACATTCGTCGATTCGAACGTCGACTCGGCGGCCCGAGCTCCGAGCGAGCGCCGAAGTCCGAGGAGCTCGCGCTCGAGCGGATGGGTTTGTTGTCGCCCCCGGCCTTGCTGAGTGTGTTCTACCAGGCCGTCGCCAAGGAGCTCTTGCCGCGACTGCGCGACGAGCTCGGAATTCCCATCGAAATCGCCGACACGAGCGCTCGCTGAGAGTAAGATCGACATGGCTTCGACGTACTCATGGGTCATGGTCGTGGGCAACCCCAGGATGAAAACTCAGGGGAGCTTCATCATCGCGGCGATCGAAAACGAGCGCCCAGCCGAGCTCGCGTTCCGCGAGCGCTGACCGATGCTCGACCTTCGATCGCTCAATTCCGAGCAGGCCGAGGCGGTGCTCAGCACCGAGGGGCCGCTGCTCGTCTTGGCCGGCGCGGGCAGCGGCAAGACGAGGGTCGTGACCTTTCGGTTGGCTTACTTGATTCAGGGAGGTGTCCATCCCCGCCAGATCCTCTGCGTCACCTTCACCAACAAGGCGGCCCACGAGATGAAAGAGCGCGCACGGGCGTTGGTGGGAGCGAGCCTGCGCGGCGCGACGCTCTCCACGTTCCACGCCCTCGGCGCCAAGTTGATTCGCGAGAACGCGGACAAAGTCGGGCTCCGAAAAGGTTTTGGAATTCAAGACTCGGCCGAGCAGCTCGGAACGCTACGTCGCATACTGCGCGACCTACGCATCGACGACCGAAAATTCGATGCCCAACGAATCCTCCAGATCGTGTCCAGGGCCAAGAACGCTGGCCTCGACGCCGCCCGCTTTCGCGACGGCGGCGGCGCCATCGGCGGGAGCATCCCCGAAGAGCTGACCGACGAGGAATATGTCGTCGCCACGATCGAAGCTTACTCTCGGTACGAAGACAGCCTGCGGGCCCAGAACGTCGTCGACTTCGACGACCTCCTCCTCAAGACTCAGATCCTCCTCGAAACTCATCCCGAGACCCTCAGTCGGCTCCGAGCGCGGTGGCGCTACTTGATGGTGGACGAGTACCAGGACACGAACGGGGCGCAGTTTCAGCTCCTGGCGCTCCTCGCGGGCGAAACTCACAATCTGTGTGTGGTCGGAGACGACGATCAATCGATTTATGGCTTTCGCGGCGCGGACGTCGGCAATATTCTCAGGTTTGAACAGGATTTCCCTGGGGCAAAGATCGTTCGACTCGAATCGAATTATCGATCCACTGGCAACATCCTGGAGCTTGCGAATCGCGTAATCGCCCAATCCTTGACGCGGCACCAAAAGACGCTTCGACCCATGGCCGGGCCAGGTGAACCCGTGCGCGTCGTCTCCGTCCCGGACGAGGACGCGGAGGCCGAGCTCATCGCCGATCGAATCACCGAGCTGCAGGATCGCGGCGTGGTCGCCTCCGAGATCGCGGTGTTGTTTCGATCCAACGTGCAGTCGCGCGCGATCGAGGTCGCGCTGCGGGCGCGTGGGATTCCGTATCGAGTGGTCGGCGGGATGGACCTCCTCGACAAGAAGGAAATCAAGGACGCGGTCGCGTATCTGAGAGTGCTCGACAACCCAGACGACGAGCAGTCTCTTCGAAGAATCATCAACTACCCCACCCGCGGAATCGGAGACTCGACCATCGAGAAAATCGACGGTTACGCGCGGGAGCGCGGGGAGCATTTTCGCGAGACGCTCGAACGGGCCCATGAGGTCGACGTCGTCAGCGCAAAGGCCGCGGACGCCATCGCCGAGTTCCTTCACATGCTCGCCGAGCACAGAAAGCTCCTCGGAAAGCGCAAGCCCAGCACCGTGGCCAAGAAGCTGATCGAAGCGGTGAAGCTCGAGGACGCTCTGCTGACTTCGAGCGACAGCGCGCACGTGGCCAGCCGTCGCATCGACAACGTCCGCGGCATCATTCGGCTCGTCGAGCGTTGGGAGACCCAGCGAAAGAAGGTCGACGCCGACTCGGAGACCGACGAGGAAGATGACCTGCTGGGTCACGAAGATCTCACACTCGGGAGCTTCCTGGCTGACTTGGCGCTCGGAGCCAGGGAGCAGGACCCGGAGAAGAAGCGAGGAGAGCGCGACGACCAGGTCGTGCTGTCGACGATTCACGCCGCCAAGGGGCTCGAGTGGGAACACGTGATCATCGTCGGCGTCGAAGAAGACCTACTCCCGCACGCTCGCACCGTCGGCGGGGATGGTGAGATCGACGAAGAGCGGCGTCTGGCTTACGTGGCCATCACGCGGGCCAAGAAGGAGCTCGTGATGACTTGGGCCCGCGCTCGGTCGAAGTACGGTCGGCTCGAATCGCGGACGCGGTCGCGATTTCTCGAAGGCCTTCCCGACGACGTTTTCGAAGCTCACGAAGACGTGTTGGTCGTGGCTCGAACGCCCGAGGAGAAGGAAGCCATCGCGCAGAAGTACATGGCTCAAATCAGGGCCAAGCTCGGGATGTGAGGCCCGGACTTGCACTCGGCTCGGTTCTAGGCGAAGAGGAGGCATGAAGAAGACTCTCCTCGTAGGTGCCCTCTGTCTCGCCGTCGGTGCAGTGTCTGGACAGGCCTTGGCCGACAAGCAGCCGTTCATGCGGGCGGCGTTGCGGAACCTCGAGCAGGCCAAGGAACAGCTCGAGAAAGCGAGCGCCGACAAGGGCGGCCACCGAGCAAAGGCCATCGGGTTGGTCGGCTCGGCCATCGAAGAAGTGAAAAAAGGGATCGAATTCGACAACAAGAACTGAGGCACAGCTCCGTCCTGGCCTGGGCCGCCAGAGCCGTACTCAGTGCAGGAGCTCGGGGTCGGCGTCGTCTTCGGCCTCGTCGACGAACACGGCGCGCAACCCATCGAGGCGCCCGAGCTCCGTGGGCTGGCCAATTTCAGGGATCGATAGCCCGCGGCGGGTCCAGGTCGGCCGAAACAGAATGGGTTGGGCCTTTTGGTCATAGCCGAGTTGGACGAGCTGGTCCTTTTCGTAGGTTACACAGCGCTCGTCGCAGCAAGTGAACGTCTCCTCGACCACATAGAGCCCTTCGTCGAGGAGCGGCTCGAGGGTTGCTGCAAGGGTCTCGTCGTCCAGAGTCACGCCGCGCTCGGAGAACACGGCTCGGTTCTGCGACCAACTCTCTGGAAGGTACACGCCGGGTCCCGGATTGCCGTGATTATGGAAGAACACGAGCCGCTCGGGTGGGATCGACCCAATCGAGACACTCGTTCGGTAAAGTCCGCACGCCGGGAGGCGCATCGCTCCATCCTAGACCTCTTCGCGACCCAAGAGTAAAGCGCAAACCTTCGAAGGGAGGTCGGGCCGACTCTGCGTCAGGGTCTTCTCGCTTCACCGTCGATGACGACGTAGGTCTGTCCGGGCTCCAAATCATCCGCGATTTTCGTAAGAATACGGTCCGCTCGCGGCGCGATTCTCACTCCGTTGGGAATGACCCGCGCGGCCCCCACGAAGACGTCGGCCCCCACGAAACTGTCGTGCCCATAACAGCTCCCAAGCAGCGGGAGCGACACCTCCCGAAGCTCGGACCCATCCCTTACCCGGTGCCGCTTGCCCGGCGGCGGAAGGTCCACCGGAGTCGCGCGCGCGGTGAGTGCGGCGCGGCGACCCACGAGGCACATCTGCATGCCCTTCATGCACACGTCTGCCTGCTCCATCGCCGCGCACCCGTACACGATCGAGTGCTTCGACACGAACCCACCGTCTCCGATCACGGACGCGAATAGGTCCACCCGAGGCTCGATCGTGACATTCTTGCCGATGATCGCGGCCCGAACGATGGCGCCAGGCCCAATCGTGGTGCCTTCACCGACGAATGACGCCTCGACATGGGCAGTGGGATGAATGTCGACGTTCTTCCCGATCCGATTGGCCCGGGCGGCTACTCTCCAGATCAGTCGCCCCCGGCGAGGAATCAGAGATCGAAAGAGAACCCACGCCGACCACAGCGGGTGTGTGAGGACCTCGTCGACCCATCGTACCTGTATCGAGAGGAGGTTCGCATGAAGCAGCGGCAGCCAATGCCGCACGTGAATGATCACCGAAGTCGTGATCGGGTGCTTCCATTCTTCGATACCCATCATCCGCTTCGGCATGGGTACGTCGATGCGAATATCCCGATAAACCACTTCGATGGGTCGGGCCGCGGCAGTCATCGCCTCCCGTGAAAGAATAGGTTGGCCTGCCGGCACTCCGAAGACGTCGAACAGCGCTCGGAAATCGTCCTCGTCGAAATCCTGAAGATCACGAAACCCACTTACCGCGAGCGCGTCCTTCGGGAGCGCTGCACGAGACGCTGCTCGGCCCGCCTTTTCCCATTTCCTCAGAAAGTCTCTGAGTACGCGGCGTGTGAAAAAAACGTGATCGTAAGTCACAAGGCACGGCTGGTCGGTGGGGATGGCGGTCCAATCGTCCACGTCGACCCGCGTGAGCCCGACGCGGCCAAAAACCGAGTCTTGCCAGGCCGATAACGCTACGCCGCCGACGGGGAGGTCTTTCGCGAGGTCTCCGAACGGAGAGATCCGAATCCCCGAACGGATGACGTAGACGCGGGTCACGAACGGCCCCGTAGCACCTCAGCGTCGCCAGGACACTCCGACGCCGGGCTTCGGCTCGCCGAAGCGCCTCGGTAAAAACACCTAGAACAGCTGATCCCGATCGGCGGCCCTCCCTTGGGCAGGACGTGTTTTGTAACCTAGTTCCCAATTTCCTCACATCGTCACCGGACAACTGACCTCGCCCTACCGACAATGTCTTCAATCAACCGCGGTGGCTATCAACACCGCGAATCGATTTGGAAAATTTGGAGGCTGTATGAACGTCATTGCACGACGCGAGGGATATCCTTTTTTTGCGACGACTGGCGCGGTGACAGAGCGCGTGGTGATCGGTGGGATCGCGCCGCGCCAGCGCTCGGGTTCATCCGCGAAACGGCTGGTCGCGCCCCCAATCCCGCAACCGCCGCCGCGCCGCGTAAGCGGGCTTTCCGCGGTTCCGACCCAAGGCCTCCCGATCGCCGTGCGCGCCGCTTGTGAAAGGACTCGGCCGGAGCAGGCGGCGTTGATGGGCGCCACGCAAAAGGTCCCGGTCAGCGGGGCACCCGCGTTCGAAGCTCGCCCCGAGACCCCGAAGCGGAGCTTTTTGGGCCGAATCAAGAGCCGAAACGCGTCGCTTTCGCGGAACCCGATCCGCCTTGGGCAGCTCTCGGCGAGCACGCGTTTGCGTCCGCTCGCGGCCTCGCTGAACCAGGCCCTCGAAGACGCGTTCGAGTCGGAAGCCGCGGAGCTCAAGCCCCTCTGCGACGCGATCGATCCAAACGACGCGCTCGAGCTGTTCGGGATGCTCGCGCACTTGTCCGGCAAGCTCGTGATCGACCTGCACCTGAAGGATCCGAAGGACGAGCGCATCGTCGCCGCGGCCAGCTTGGCTTGTGAAGAGAACGAGAGCGCCCTGGCGGAGGCCGCCCGAACGCTCCTGAAGAAGCTCATTGCGAAGGCCCGAGTGACTCTGTGAGTCCGGATGAGTGGAGGCCGACGTTCGATGCGAGCGACTCGGCAGGACCCTCGCGAAACACCGGGGACGACGGTCGATCTTGGCCAGCGCGATCGATGATGGCAGAAGGCGCGGCGTGTCGAGCTTGATGTCGTTGATCTCCGAACCGGTCCCGCGAATCGATTCCGGCAGCACCGCCTGGATGCTCGCGAGCTCGGCGCTCGTGCTGCTCATGGTGCCGGGTCTCGCGCTTTTTTACGGAGGGATGGTCCGCACGAAGAGTGTGCTGACGACCATGATGCACAGCTACGTGGCGATGGCGGTGATCGGGGTTCAATGGGTCGTGGTTGGTTATTGCCTTTCGTTTGGCACCAGCATCGGCGGCTTCATCGGGTTCGATCAGAACATGTTGGCGCTATCCGGAATCGACCACACCAAGCTGTTCGGAGACAAAGGGGTCCCGGAGTTGGTGTTCGTGATGTTTCAAGGGAAGTTCGCGATCATCACGCCCGCGCTCATCTCCGGTGCGATCGCAGAACGGATGAGCCTGCGGGCGTATGTGCTCTTCTTGGTTTTGTGGTCGACGTTCATTTACTGCCCGCTGGCCCACTGGGTATGGGCACCGGGCGGTTGGTTGTTCGAGCGCGGAGTGCTCGACTTCGCCGGGGGAACGGTCGTGCACATCTCGGCAGGGGTCTCGGCCTTGGTCTTGGCGCTTTTGGTTGGAGCGCGTCGGGACTTTCGGGCGGGCGGTGGGCACGCCGTTCTGCCGAACAATCTGACTCTGACGCTGACGGGGGCCGGCTTGTTGTGGTTTGGATGGTTCGGCTTCAACGCGGGATCGGCTGTGGCCGTAGAGAACCCCGTCGCGGGCGCGATCGCTGGGCTGGCGTTCACGACGACACAAGCGGCGGCGGCGACCGCGGCGCTGACGTGGATGGCGATCGAGTGGGCCAAACACGGCAAGCCGACCACCGTAGGGATGGCGTCCGGAATCGTCGCGGGCCTCGTTGGCATCACGCCGGCGGCGGGCCATGTGACGCCCAAGAGCGCGCTGTTGATTGGAGCCTTGGCGAGCCTGGCGTGTTTTTATGCCGTGCAAATGAAGACCAAGCTCGGGTACGACGACACGCTCGACGCGTTTGGGGTGCATGGCGTCGGCGGCATCGTCGGAGCGTTGTTGACGGGTATCTTGGTCTTCACACCCGTCGCTGGCGGCGTGTCGCAGCTTGGTAAGCAGGCGCTCGGCGTGGCCGTCGCCATCGTGTTTGCAGGCGTGGGTACGACGTTGATCGCGCTCTTCGTCAAGAAGACGATCGGGCTGCGTGCGACCGACCAAGAAGAGCGCGATGGGCTCGACATCGCGCTTCACGGCGAGCGTGGCTATCACCTCGACGTCGCCTGATTGGAGTCACCATGAAACTCATCGTCGCCATCATTCGTCCGGAACGCCTAGAGGCGGTGCAAACCGCGCTGCAACGCGTACTCGACGAAGACGACAACTACCGCATGACGGTCGATCCAGTACAAGGCCATGGTCGTCAACATGGAGAGATCGAGTACTTCCGAGGGCAGGTCGTGTTGCCAAGGATGGTCGCCAAGACTCGCATCACCATCGCGGTGAATGACAAATACGTGGAGGCCGCGGTCGGCGCGATCATCGAAGGAGCCCGCACGGAGAACGGAGGGGACGTCGGGGATGGAAAAATCTTCGTCACGACGCTCGAGGAGTGTGTACGCATTCGGACCGGGGAGCGCGGGCCGAGCGCGATCTGACGGGCGTCGCGACCTCTAGGCACTTGCGCTTCGGTCCGATCTCCTGATGGATCGTCTCGATGTTCGAGGCGGTCGAGCTCGGCAACAAGATCCTCAAAGAAGAATTCGCGGCCCGGGAGCCGGAAGTCCGCATGAAGCTGCTCGATGTGCAGCAGCGGCTTCGAACTGCGCCCTTTTCGGTCGTCATCATCGTCAGCGGCGTCGATGGCGCAGGGAAGTCGGAGCTCGTTCATAGGCTCAACGAGTGGCTCGATCCGCGCGGTATCGACACGTTCGGATTTTCGACCCCGAGCGACGAGGAGGTCGAGCGGCCTCGCTTTTGGCGGTTTTGGAGGGTGCTGCCGCCGAATGGGCGAATCGCGGTGCTGCTCGGGTCTTGGTACACCGAGCCCATCGTGCGCAGGGCGTACGAAGAGATCGAGCAGCCTGAGCTCGACGAGGAGCTACGCCGTATCGAGGCCTTCGAACGGATGCTCGCAGCAGGAGGCACGCTGATCTTGAAATTCTGGCTCCACGTGAGCGCCAAGAGTCAGAAGAAGCGGATCGTGGCTCTCGAGAAGGACAAGCGAACGAGGTCGCTGGTCACGGCGACGGATTGGCGTCACCACCGGCTGTTCGAGACTTTCAAGACGATCTCCGCTCGGTCGATTCGAATGACGGACGGATCGCATGCCCCCTGGATCCTCGTGGAAGCGGAAGACGACCGTTACCGCGACATGACGGTCACGACGACGATCGCGAACGCGATCGAAGAGCGATTGTCGGGGCCGCCCGCCGAAACGATGGCTCCCGTAGTCACGAGCCCGGAGCACGTGGCCGCGGTCGAAGGCCCGCAGAACATCCTCGACGCGATCGACGTCAGCGTGACGATCCCCCGCGCGGAGTTCGTGAAGAAGACGAAGAAGGTCCACGCCAGGATCGCGGACCTGACGTGGCGAGCCTACCGAAACAAGATCTCTTCGGTCCTCGTGTTCGAAGGCTGGGACGCCGCGGGCAAAGGTGGCGCGATTCGCCACGTCACCCAAGCCGTCGACCCTCGGCTCTTTCGTGTGGTCCCCATCGCCGCGCCGACTCAGGAAGAGCGGGCACATCACTATTTGTGGCGATTCTGGCGACACCTCCCGCGCGCCGGAATGGTCACCATCTTCGATCGCTCTTGGTACGGCCGCGTGCTCGTGGAGCGCGTGGAAGGCTTTGCCAAGCCCTCCGAGTGGAGTCGTTCGTACGCCGAGATCAACGAGTTCGAAGAACAAATGGCGAGCCACGGCATCGTGCTCGTGAAGCTGTGGCTTCACATCAGCGCGGACGAGCAACTACGGCGGTTCAAAGATCGCGAAGCGATCACCTACAAACAGTACAAGATCACCGACGAGGACTGGCGCAATCGCGAGAAGCGCCCTGCCTATGAAGAGGCCGTCGATGAGATGGTGGCCAGAACGAGCACCGACATCGCTCCTTGGACGATCGTGCCGGCGAACGACAAGCGCGCGGCCAGGCACACGGTGGTTCGGAGCTTCGCCAAGGCCCTCGCCCGTACGCTCGGCGGCTGATTCCACCTCGCACGGAAGCCAAATGTGTGTTTATGACCGAATCATGAAGGGCTGGATTAGCCAAAGTAGGCTCGCTTCGCTCGCCGCGGTTAGCCGACTCGCGCTCCTGGCTCTCGCGAGCGCGTCCATTTTCGGATGTGACTCTTCGCGGGCCGCGTGCGCCCAGCGAAAGGAGTGCCTCTCCGGCCTGGACGCCTGTCGCAACTGCGCGACGGACAACTACGTGGAGGTATGCGCCGCTGCGGAGGAGGCCGATCTCATTCCTTACACGTCCTGCGACGACGACAAGTGCCGCGAGGCCGCGGACTTCATCGATGCCTACAACGACTGCCGCTCCGCCGCAGAGTGCACCGAGTGGTTGAGGTCGGAGGATGACAAGCAGGACTTCACGCTCTGCGAGGCCGAGCGCAATCGAATGAGTGACGCGAGAAAGGCCTGCCGGGAGGCCAAGCAGAATAGCTGCACCTTCTGAATGCCAAGGGTCGTCGTGGTCCTGGTCGAGACGGAGGGCTCGACGAATCTCGGAAGCGTAGCCCGTCTCTGCGGAAACTTCGGAGCCACGTTGCGGCTCGTGCGGATCGCTCACGAAGTCCTCGACTCCGAAGCCTTTCGCATGGCGCATCCTTGCCAGGCGCTGCTGGACTCTGCCCAACGCTACTCACACCTCGAGGACGCGCTCGCGGATGTCGCACTCTCGGTCGCCACTTCCTCGAAAATCGCCTCGGCCCTCGACGGACCGCCGCTCGATCTGGAACGCGCGAAGTTGCTACTCCCTCTAGAAGAGGAGCGTCTTGCCTTCGTGTTTGGAAACGAACGAACGGGGCTATCGCGGTCCGACGTGGCCAAATGTCACCGGGTCTATCGGCTCCACACGCCTGGACCCGTGGAGAGCTTCAACCTCGCGAGCGCGGTCGCATCCTCACTCACCCTCTTGTTCGAAGCGGCCAGGACCGATCGCGGAGAGCGCCGGGCTTCGTGCGACGCGAGGACGGCCATGTTGTCGGCTTGGCGCGATGCGCTCGACGCCTCCGGCTTCTATACACGCACCTCGCGCGAGGGGTTCGAGCCCAGACTCGAGGAGCTGATCGCGAAGATGGATCTGAGCCCCCGCGACACGACACTCATGCAGCAGATGTTCACGCTGTTCGCCCTTGCAGGCCGGCGTGGTGACTTGCACTGAAGCAGGGGCGCGGAGAGACTGGACCATTGGACCCGAGCTTGCTCGCGATGGGCGTCGGCGCGACGTCTCTGGCGGTCCTCCTCCAAAGAGCCTGGGCCCACGTTCGACGTCAGCGGCTGAGCTACGTCGACTTGCCCTTTGGTGGTTGGCCCCTCGCACCGACCTCCGACGCCTTCGCGGAGCGCGCGCGCGGCGCGTTGGTCGGTGCCGCGCTCGGCGACGCGCTCGGCTTCTTCCGCGAGAGCTTGCCGCCCTGGCTTTGTCGACTGCGCTTCGGTGAGGCGCCCAAACACCGCCCAGGACGCCTTCGCTTCATGCGCAAGCCCGGTACCATCTCGGACGATACACAGCTCTCCCTGATCGTTGCTCGCTCGATCGCGAACGACGGCTCTGTGTCGGTCGAACGATTCGAACGCGAGCTTTCGGATTGGATTCCGCGAGCCATCGGAGCCGGTCGCGCTACCCTCCATGCGGCACGAGCCTTGGCGCGAAATTCACCTTCTCCCGATCCGAAGAGCCTCGGAAACGGAGCGGCCATTCGCGTGGCACCCCTCGCCGTCGCGCTCGGTCAGAGCCAAAAAATGCTCGACGCTGTTCGACGAATCTCTTCGTCGACCCACACGCACCCGGAAGCCATCGCTGCAGCCGAGCTCGTGGCGCTCCTGTACACGCGAGCTCTCCTCAGGTTGGAGCTCGACGTGGACGCGCTCGATCGCGCGCTTCACGAAACCTCGACCAAAGACCCTTCGACCTGGCGCGCGGTGCTCTCGCGGGCCCACGGGGCCGCACTCTCCGCGGGAGATTTGGGTCCGACGAGCGGCCTCGTCTTCGACACCGTAGGCGCCGCTGTTTTCTTGTTCGTGCGGTACCCCAAAGACCCGCTAAGAGGGCTCGCCGAGTTGTTCACTCGCGGCGGTGACGTCGACTCGATCGGCTCGATCTACTGTGGGTGGGTCGGGGCCCGGGAGACACTCTCCGCCTTCGACAACACCCTGATCGCGCCGCTCCAAGGCCTGGGCGTGATCGTCAAAGAGGCCGATCGGCTCGCGACGATACGAAAGAAGATCCGAAGCTGAGCTCACGCATCCTTCCGCCGCGCCACCAACACGCCTTCGCGGATCGGAACCGCTATGACCTCAAACCGTTCGTCGGCGACGACCCGTCGGTTGAACTCATCGACGGCCCTTCTCGCGGGGTGCTCGATCATGTCGATCCACCAAGCCCGTGCACCCATGACGTTGTCTGCCATCAACAACCCGCCTGGCGCGATCCAGTCTTTGACCGCGTCGAAGTAGGCCACGTAACTCTCCTTGTCGGCGTCGATGAACACCACGTCGAGGCTCTCCTTTGCGAACGCGAGCTTCGAGAGCTCGAGACGCGCGTCCGCGACGCGAACCTCGACGTTGTCCATGCCCGCTTCCGTGAGCGACTTTCGAGCCACCTCTGCGTGAGCAGTCTCGAGCTCGAGACTCAGGAGCTGGCTTCCCGGCCGCATGCCTTTGGCAATCCACGCCGCCGAGTAACCGCCGAGCGTCCCGATCTCGAGGCCGCGAAGCCCGCGGGTCGTCGACGCCAAGAGCGTGAGCAAGCGACCCACGTCAGCAGAAATAGCAATGGGAGGAAGTCCCGCCGCGACTGCGTTCTCGCGAATCCTCGCGAACGCGGGAGGCTCCCGCCCAAACACGTCCGACAAATACTTCGAAGTGAAAGCCCATCGATCTGCGTTCATGTCCACCTTTGCGCTCCTTTGACCGAGACGTTTGACCCTTCCACTTCGGTGCGCTTGGGCTCGGCATGTCAGCCGAGATCGCCTCGAGCTCCGTCCTCCAACGTTGCCCTAGCTGCGGCAAGCAGAACCGTTTGAAGCCCGGCCGGCTCGAAACGTCGGCACGCTGCGGGGCGTGCGGCACAATGATCCCCGCGATCGGTGTCCCGCTCGAGGTCGACGCTGGTCTCTTCGACCAGATCGTTCGAGCTTCGGAGGCCCCGGTGTTGGTCGACTTCTGGGCCGAGTGGTGTGGCCCATGCAAGATGGCGGCGCCCGAAGTAGCAAGGGCGGCCGAGTCCCTCGCCGGTCGAGCCATCGTCCTGAAGGTCGACACCGAACGAAACGGAGCGTTGGCCGCTCGCTACGGTGTGCGCGCCATTCCCAACTTCGTCGTCTTTCAGGGAGGTCAGCCGGTCAGCCAACGCGCCGGGCTCATGCCGAGCCACGAGCTCGCTTCTTGGGTCGCTTCGTTCGCGCACCCAACAGCGACGGCGCAAAAGCGCGCTCCTTGAGAAAGCTCACCCGCTCGATCCACGCCCGCTGACACTCGCCGACGTAGTCCTTCGCGCGAAGGGGCTTGATCGGACGATTCATTTTGAGCTCAAAGAATCGCGACAAGAGCGCGGCCGGGTCGAGCCCCACGATCCAATGTGTCTCGTGATGGAGCGGCTCCGCCAAATGTGTTCGCCTCGGCACCGTCGTAACCGACAATCTCGTGCCGTCTTCGAGCAACGCGCTGAGCCCAACGGGCGTACCGTCCTGATCGTAGATCGTCGCGAAGACGTGCGTCCGTGGATGAATCATCGAGCGGAGTCGGGTCACCTTCAGCGCGGAGGCGCGATGATCGGCGAACCGCTCGAATCCGAGCGCCTCGAGCTCGCGGGTCCGCGCCCGGACCGCCTGGCCGTATCGGAACCGAAGCCTCTCTCGAGCCTCGAGCTCGAGAGAGTTGGGAAGATCTTCGATCACGACTCGTTCGGCTCCGTCCCGAATCGCTCGCAACAGCTCGGGTCCGAGGAAAGACTCGACCGACGACAGCTCGGCGAAACTCGTCGGGCCCTTCCTGCGAGAGGCGCGTGAAGACATTCAAAACAGCTCGCGAAACACGAGGGGCTTGGCCACGTTTTTCACTGCGGCGTTTCGTTCGGGCCCAAATCGGCTCGAATCTCCAAGCGCCTCGACGAAGGCGTCCATCGCCAAGATCTCTCCGCGTTTGGCCTGACCCTGCAGGCGCGCCGTGTTGTTCATGCCTGAGCCGAAGGCAGTGTAGTCCTCGCCTGGCCCGAACAATCCCACCGCGACAGGGCAGAAATTGAGGCCGGAAGAGACCGCGAGGGTCTCCTTGCCGTGAAGCTCGGGGAACGAAGGATCGAAAGAGAGCGTCGCTGTGTACGCGCGAATCTGATGCACGGCCTCGGCGGCCCGACGACACGCTTCCACGCGCGCGATTTCGAAAAACGGAGGACCGAACAGGCCAATGATGCAGTCGCCCACCATCTTGTCGAACACGCCCCCGCACTCCCACAAGATCTCCACGCTCCGTTTGCTCCACGTGTCCACGAAGGCGCCGATTCGCGCGGGCTCCACCAACACCTCCTCGGCCAGCCGTGTGAACGCGGTGATGTCCGTGTAGAGGATGGCGATCTCTTCGACCCTCGGTTTCAAGAATCGTTCGACGTAGTTGGGCTCGTGCAAGAGCCTCTTGGCGTCGTCCGAGCGAAAGAAGGTCGACAGCCGCTTCCACTCCCGGTTGAAGTCAGCGACCCGCAAGCGCACGTAGTCTGCGAACACGTCGAGGAGATCTCGATCGTGTGTGGAGAACTTGCCGGAGGTTCGCCCAACGACGAGGCGACCAATCAACCGCTCGGTTCGCACGCCGTTGATGAGCGCCTCCTCCTGAACGAACGTGCTCCCGAAACGCTCCAAGAGCTGACTTGCTCCTCCCGCAATGAACGCCTTGGCGTGCTCCCGAATGAACGCGTCCACGTCGCGATCGACCGGCCGTTGGGAGTCATGGACGACGGTCGCGCCCTTGGCGACCTTGTACCCGAGCGTCACGCCGCGAAGATCTTCCTCATGCCGGTAAACCAAGATGAGGGAGTCGAAGCTCACGTTGTCTGCCAAGATCCGAATCGCGAGGCTGAGACCGTCGTCGAGAATGGGGTCCTTCAAGGCCTCCGAGACCGCCTGCTGCACCTGGAATTTTCGGCGAGCCATGGCGATCGCGGCGAGGAAGTCGTCGAGCTGCTCGGCGAATGCGGCCAACAAGGCCGCCGGGTTGGGAGCCTCGGGACTGAATTGCGCAAAGAGCGAGCCAAATTCTTGGCCGGCTACGTCCAGCCGATGCCGAAACACGTCGGGCGCGCCGGTGATGGTGGCGGCGGCGACCCCTTTCGGCCAGACGAAATCCCGGAGCGCCAAGGACTCGTCGTACGTGTTGAGCACCACCGCGATCGCTCCCACTTCCCCAAGAAGCGGCAACGATCGATCGAGAGCGTCCTCGAGAGATTGCCGAGCCAAGAGCGCCGCTTCGAGCTCCGCATCGACTCGCGACGAAAACTCCGACGCTCGCTTCAATTGCATGAGCTCCTCCTTCAACGCGGCGAGAACATCCACCGACGCATCATAGCGAGTGAATCCGTCTTCCGCGACGCGTCGCGCGTTTCTATCCGCTGGGCCGCTTCGATCCTCTCGGTTCGAGCTCGGCTGCGATTCGGGTATGAGCGAGACGCCGCTCGTGGCGGCTCCAGAGCTGAGCATGAGTTTGACCCGTATCCGGCCGAAGAGCTTCACGGCGTTTCGAAGTCTCGATGTTCACCTCCGGCATCAACGTATTCATGGCGACTCAGCACACGTCGACCGAGTACCTTCAGATCCACCCCAACGTGATCTGAACCCAGGCCTTGAAGCTCCCCTCGAGGGCCCCGCAAATCACCGAATCTCGACCATGAGATCGTCCCCCGATGCCTGAGTCGAAGGAGGGTCGAGGTCGCGACGCCGATTCGGCCCGAATGAGTACACGAATCGCCTCGACTCCGCGTCGTCCTTCAGAATGTAGATCCAGTACGGCTGTTGCCAAGGATCGAGGTAAAAACGTCGCCGGGCCCGCGCGTCCTCGTCTACCGGCAAGGCGAAGAAGGCACCGCCCTTCGGAATCCGAAAGTAACCCGAGCGGCGCGCGGTGAAGACGCGCTTGTGAACTTCGCGCTTCTTCTCGAGCTTCGACTTGACGTTCGAGGCGATATCCACCGCCAATGCCTCGAGCTCCTTCTGCGCCAAGGGAACGAGCGCTTGCCCCCGACCTTCGATGACCCCATCGAGCAGCGGAGTCGTGATCACTCCCAAGAATACTGCGGCAGCGTGGCCCGCCACGACCTTCGGCCAGGACGGGCTCAGTCGCTCGGAGAGGTCAGCCAAAAAGACGAGCCCCAGACAGAGCTCCGCCGACTCTCCGATCAAATCGAAGGGATAGAAGACCTCCGCCGCACCGATCACCAAGAACCACGGAACCCACCGGCGAGAGGGTCGCACTCCGTCCAGCCAGCGAAAACGGTCGCCGCTCAACCACGGAAGGACTCCGCCGTAGACAATCGCGATGAATGCGACAACCCACCGCGTGTCCAGGATCTTCTTGAGGAAGTTGTGGAGGTTCGCCTCCTGCTGAAAGTTGTGCTCCAAAAACACGTCCGGCGGGCGAAATCCAAAAACTCGCTGGCCCCAAGAGAGCTCCTCACCCGCTACGAAGACGCAAAAGGCGGAGAGTCCGCCAAGCGCCAGTCGGACCAGCCAAGGTCGAGACTTGCTTCGAAAGAGCGCCAGCCCCCCGAACACCGCGGCGATGCCGAACGCGAAGAACGTGGCCCACTCGATCGGGCCGTCCTCCTGCGCGAGGGCTGCATATCGGCGGGGGCTTAGAGCGAGAAGGCCAAGCGACAGAAAAGCCAGCCCCAGGCTGACCTGAGGAGCAAAATCGCGGAGCCCGGACCGGGCCTCGGCTTCCTTTCCAGGCTCCGCGATCACTCAATCCTCAGAAACAAAGTCCGCTACAGGTCGAGCCGGTTGGATCCGATGGGGTCGCATTCGGATCCGCGGGCGTCGTCCCGTCGCTCGGAGCTGGGTCCTGATCTCGAGGTCGTGCATCGCAGCTGGCTTCCATCGGGTCGGTAGGACGACAGGCGTTCGGGCCCTGCCAGCCTCCGTCGGAGTCTGAGTCGCTGTCCGAGTCTGAATCGCCGTCGACGTCGTCGGAGTCCTCAGAGTCACCGTCTGCATCAGAATCACCGT
>CAYXDO010000003.1:42914-142481 GCA_964463485.1 uncultured Myxococcales bacterium
CTGCGTCAGAGTCACCGTCTGCGTCAGAGTCACCGTCTGCGTCAGAGTCACCGTCTGCGTCAGAGTCACCGTCAGAGTCTCCGTCGGAGTCGCTGTCAGAATCGGTGGAGGTGTCGACCTCGCAGTCCGAAGCGTCAGGCGCATCCGCGCTGGTCACCGCGGTGAGGCCGGCCGCGGTCGACTCGACCTCGGTGACATCGGAGCCACCCGAGAGATCACAGGCCAGGGCGTTCGCGTCTTCGGCCGTGGCGGAGAGTGCCGCCTCGTCGGAGTCCACGTCCGAGTCCTCGCTTCCATCGGAATCGCCATCGTCGTCTCCGTCGGAATCTTCGTCGTCATCGGCGGTAAGCGCCCCGGCCACGGTGCCCACGCGACCTCGCTTCTTCACGATCCCGAGATCGAGCGCGACATCCGCCGCGTCCAGACGCAGCGACGGCGTGCGTGACCCGTCTGCTCTTGGATGAACGAGGACCGCGAACGTGTCGAAGACGGTTGGATTGGCCGTCTCCTTGGCGAAGCGCAGAACGTAGGTCGACGAGTGAGGGAGCGCGATTCGAAACACCCCAGAGCCCTCCACGGGAGCTCGATAAGTCCTCCCATCGGGGCTCGTGGCGACGACGTGCGCGCCTGCCAGCGCAAACTCGCTCGAGCTCAACTCACCTCGAACGGTGCGGGGCGAATCTCCGCACGCCCAGACCACCGAAAGTGCGACAGCTGCCGATAACTGCGTCCATTTCACCATCTTGCTCACGTCCGCTCCTTCGCGACCACTTTGGGGTCGAAGGTAGGTCCCGAGCATCCATGAAGGTGATGAAAAAAAAGCGGGCGAGCCCGAAATACCCAAACCCGTCCGGAGAACAGCTCGGAAAACAGTCCGGAAAATCCGACCGTTGTTGGAGCGTTGGGGTCCGAAGAAATCGAGCTCGACCCGCCCGTCAGCTCCACTCGAGCATCCTCCGAATGGGCACTAAAGCCTGTTCAGCCAAATCCGGACGAACATTTACCTCAGGCGCTCCGAGCCGCATGGCCAGGTAGAGCTTCTCGAGCGTGTTCAGCTTCATGTGGGGACACTCGTTGCACGCGCAGGCGCTGTCCGGTGGGGCGGCGATGAACGACTTCCCCGAGCCGAGCGTGTGCTTCTCCATCTGATGAATGATCCCGGGCTCGGTCGCGACGATGAACGACTTGACCGGGGAGCGAACCGCGTACTCGAGCAACGCGCGGGTCGATCCGATGAACTTGGCCAGGCCCAGGACCGAGCTCTCGCACTCCGGGTGGGCGATGACTTCCGCCTCCGGGAACCGAGTCATGAGTTGCACGATCTTCTTGTAGCTGAAGAGCTCGTGCACCTGACAGCTCCCGGGCCACAAGACCATCTTCCGTCCCGTCTCTCGCTCTAGATAGCGCCCGAGGTGTTGGTCCGGAGCGAAGAGGATGGGTTGGTCCTTCGGGATCCGCTCGACGATCTTCTTGGCGTTGGACGAAGTCACGATGACGTCCGAGAGAGCCTTCACGCCTGCCGAGCAATTCACATAAGTCACGACGAAATGACCCGGGTGTCGCGCCTTGAAAGCGGCGAAAGCGTCCGGTGGGCAGCCATCGGCGAGAGAGCAGCCTGCGTTCAAGTCGGGCACGATCACTTGCTTGTCCGGGTTCAGGATCTTCGCGGTTTCCGCCATGAAGTGGACGCCCGCGAACACGATGACGTCGGCCTTGGTCTTCGCGGCCTCCTGGGCGAGCTGCAGCGAGTCTCCGATGAAGTCGGCGACGTCTTGAATGTCCGGATCTTGGTAATAATGAGCGAGCAAGACCGCGTTCTTCACGCGCTTCAGGCGCGCGATCTCCTCGAACAGATCTCTGCCGAGATCGAGGCGGGCGGAGACGATCATGGAGCCATCCTGGTCGGCCGCGCGCCGGCTGTCCACTCGGGAGCGGGGTCAGGACGAGAAGATCAGGACGAGAGGATCAGGAGGAGAGGATCAGGAGGAGAAGATCTTTCTGGCCACGTATTTGATCGGGCCGCTCGTCGTGAACCGGTCGAACAGAACGTACACGACCGGCACAACGACCAAGGTGAGCGCCGTCGAGGTCAAGAGTCCTCCAATGACGGTCACCGCCATGGGTGCGCGCACCTCGCCGCCTTCGCCGAGGGCCAACGCGACCGGAAACATGCCAAAAATCATGGCGAACGTGGTCATGAGGATCGGGCGCAAACGAATGGGGCCCGCCTCGAGCAGCGCCTCCCGAACCGACATTCCGCGCTCCCTCAACTGGTTGGTGAAGTCGATGAGGAGAATGGCGTTCTTCGTCACCAGACCCATCAACATGATGACTCCGATCATGGAGAAAATGTTGAGCGTCATCCTCGTCAAGAACAGCCCTCCGAAGGCGCCGATCACCGACAAAGGAAGGGACAACATGATCGTGAACGGGTGGACGACGCTGTCGAACTGCGCAGCCAGAATCATGTACACGAGAATGACCGCCAAAATCAGCGCGAGACCCATGTAGCCGAACGACTCGGTCATGATGTCGGCCATGCCGGCATAGTCACTGGTCAGGGACTTTGGGACCACGCGTCCGGACATTTCATCGACCATGGCTTTGGCTTCGCCGAGCGCGATGCCCTCGAGGCCGGCATAAACCGTGATTTGCCGTTGGCGAGCCTGACGTTCGATCTGACTTGGTCCTTCGCCGCGAACCAGCTTGACGACGTTGGACAGCGGAACGAGCTGCCCTTGAGTCGATCGGACGTGAAGGTTCCCAAGGCCGAGGAGCGCGTTCTTCTCCTGGTCCGGTAGCCGCATGGTCACGTCGTACAGGTCGAGCCCGTCCTTGAGCTCGCTGATTTTGTCTCCCGCCACGAAGGACCGCAGCGTCATGGCGATGGAGGCGACGGGGACACCGAGCTCGGCAGCCCGGTCGCGGTCGATCTCGACGGCGATCTCGGGCTTGCCGCCGCGAAAGCTGAGGTCGAGATCGACGAAGCCTTTGGTCTTACGAAGCTCCCCGAGCAAGGCGTCGGCGGCCTTGCTGAGCTCCTCCATGTTCTTGCCGCGGATGTTGAATTGGATGGGTTGTGATTTGAATCCCGCGCCGCCGCCGACGGCATCGACTTGATTCACGGTGATGAGTGCGTCCTTTACGGACTCGTAGCGCTTTCGCGACCAAGCCATGAGGTCGAACTGGTGCCAGGGCCTTTCCTTCCGACTCTTCAACAACACCATGACCTCGCCGACGTTCACCTGCCCCTGCGCGCCGGCGCCGATCGTCACGAAGGTGCCGCTCGCGCCGGGAGTATGCGCGCGCAGATCGTCGGCCACGGTCTCCACGAAGCTTCGAGTGGTCGCGAGGGAGGTGCCCGTCGGGAGCTCGACTCGAACCGAGAACTGGGAGCGATCTTCGTTGGGAATGAATTCCGTCTTCACCTGGCTCACGAGCCCAATGGACGAAAACATCGCGAGCGTCGCGATCGCCAGGGTTGCATAGACGTGATCGAGCGCCCACCCGAGGGCGAATTTGTAGGCGCGATCAAAGCTACTCAGGACTCGGTCGATGACCCCGCCTCCGCCTTTGTGGCTCGTTCCCTGGAGCAAACGCGAAGACATCATCGGTGTGAGTGTGAACGACACGAGGAGCGACACGAGCACGGCGAAGCTCACCGTGAGCCCGAATTGGAAGAAGAACCGGCCCACGATCCCTTTCATGATCGCGACGGGGACGAACACCGCGACGATCGAGAACGTCGTCGCGAGCACGGCGAGCCCGATTTCGCGGGTGGCGTCGGCAGCGGCGACGAGCGGCGGCTTTCCTAGCTCGAGATGCCGGTGGATGTTCTCGATGACGACGATGGCGTCGTCGACGAGAATTCCGATCGAGAGTGAGAGCGCGAGCATGGTCATGTTGTTGAACGTGAAGCCCATGACCTCAATGAACGCAAAAGTCGCAATCACCGACGTCGGAATGGCGAGCGCGCTGATGAACGTGGCGCGCGCGTCTCCGAGGAACAGCATGATGACGACGACCGCGAGCAAGGCGCCAAACCAGAGATCGAACTGCACGTCCTCGATGGAATGTTCGATGAACGGCGCCAGATTGGTTGGAATGTCGACACGCACGCCCCTGTCGGCGAGCGTCGAAGCCATCGCTTCGAGCTCCTTCTCGACCGCGTGGGCCACCGCCACCGTATTCGATCCGGACTGCTTTCTAACGACCAACGCCACCGCGGACTTACCGTCCATCGAGGCATACGAGCGCGCCTCCTCCGTGCCGTCTTCCACCGTCGCTACGTCTCCGATTCGAATGCGCGCCCCCCCGACTCCGGTGATGAGGATGTCTGCGAGCTCCGCCGTGGTCCGCACCTCCCCCTTGGTCTTCACCGCGAGCTCGCGCTGGCCTTCTTCGATTCGGCCGGCGGGCACCTCGATGTTTTGAGCGGCAAGCGCTCCCGCGACGTCCTGCGCGGTGAGTCCGAGACCCGAGAGCTTGGCCGGATCGACGAGCACGTGAATCTCCCGGCCTCGTCCGCCCACCAGATCTGCCGCTCCGACACCTTTGAGTCGCTGGATTCGCTCCTTGACGACGTCCTCGGCGAACTTCGTCAGCTCGCGCGGAGGCAAGTCTCCCGAAATCGCCAACGACATGACCGGGACCGAGCCGACATCGAACCGTTGGATCACCGGAGGCTCGATGTCGGCAGGAAGTCGTGTCATCGTCGCGGAGACTCGGTCTCGCACGTCCTGAATCGCCAAGTCTCCATTCACCTCGAGCTCGAACTGCACGATGATTTGGGTGACACTCTCGAGGTTCACCGAGCGCAGAATTTTGATGCCGCTCATGGTGTTGAGCGCTTCCTCGAGCGGGTCGGCCACCTTCGACTCCATCGAAGCAGGGTCGGCTCCCGGATAGAGAACGGTCACCGTGACGATGGGAAACTCGACGTTGGGAAACAGGTCGACGCCGATTTTCGGATAACTCTGGACGCCGAACACGACCAAGGCCGCGATCAGCATCAGCGCGAACACCGGTCGTTTGATGGAGATATCAGCGAGCTTCATGGCGACTCGACCGGACCCTCGGAGAGCACCTCGACTTGGGCGAGCAAGCCGGGCCGAAGCGCGCCATCGGCGTTCGGAAGCTCCGCGGTGAGCTCGATGGTACGCGTCCGAGCATCGACGACGGGCGCGAGCCGAACGACCCGAGCTTCGCGCGCGAGCCCCAAGGCGTCGAAGCGAGCGCTCACCCGATCACCCGACTTCACCGTCACGAGCGCTCGCTCGGGCATGCGAAATCGGAGCTCCAGCGTCGACTGATCTTGCACCACGACGACGACGGTGGGCGGCATCGTGGTCACCATCTCCCCTTCGTTCTTGATCTTCGAAGTGATGACCCCGGAAATGGGACTCCTCACGATCGCGTCGTCGAGATATTTTTTGGATATTTCGATGCCGACCTCGGCCTGTTGGACACCGATCTTGGCTCCCTCGAAGCGCGGCTCGAGCTGATCCCACTGCGCCCGCTGAATCGCACCCTGCTCGAGGAGGGTCTTGTTGCGATCGAGCTCGACCTGCATCGCTTTGAGTTGGATCTTGGCCGCCTCGAGCCCGACCTCGGCCTGCGAGAGGCGCAGCCTCGCGTCCGCGTCGTCTTGCCGAAACAGCACCTCTCCCTTCTTGACTCGTTGCCCTTCTCTTACTTCCAGCTTCGTGATGATCCCCGAGATCTTCGGTCCGATCTCGGCGACCTCCTTTGGATAGGTCGTGCCGGTCGTTCGGCCTTCCGAGGTGGTGACTGCGACATCGCTCGCGAGCTTCGGGAGGGTCGGAAGAGGAGGGGCGCCTGCGCCATGGGCCGGGGGGAGCTCGACGGCCCCGTTGCCGCAGGCCAAGGTGAGTCCCATGGGTAGAATGAGTAACACTCGTTTCATGGCCGGATCTCCTTGGAAGTCACTTCAGGTAGCCGGCCGAGAGCTCGGGCGGCGTTGGCGAGGGAAAGATAGTAGTTGTACCGCGCGGTCGCGCTTTGGCTGCGCGCTCGGGCCAGATCGGTCTCCGCGTCGATGACGTCGGTCGTCGTCGCTGCACCTTGCTCGAATCGCACGGACTGGATGCGATGCGCTTCTTCGGCGGCGACGAGGCCGGCGCGAGCTGCGGACAGAGTGTCGGAGGCGGTCTTGGCTTCGAGGAGCCTGCGCTCGACGTCGAAGCGGATCTGGTTCTCGAGCGCACTCACACCGAGCTCGGCCTGGCGCGCCCGCTCACCGGCCTCGTCGATGGTGTGCATGGTCCGGCCCCACTCGAAGACGTCCCAAGTCAAGGTGGCTCCGCCGAAAAAGGTGTCTGCCGGGGTGAATATGCTGCTCTGCCCCTCGGTGTGCTGATAGGATGCGATCGCTACGATGCTGGGGAAGAGCGCGGCTTTGGCGACATCCGTGCCGCCGCGAGCCTGCTCCAACCGAGCCCTCGCCGCCACCAACTCGGATCGGTGCTCCGCCAACTCACGCACCCCTGACTCCGGAAGCTCGAACGAGGGCGGTGGGTCAGGAAAATCGTCGACCGGCTCCAGCACCTGGTCGAGCGGAGCGCCTATCGCGAGCACGAGTCCGCGACTGGCCAGATCTCTGCCCATCCTCGCGAGCAGCAGACCTTGCTTCACCGACTCCCGGACCGAATCGAGCCGCAGCAGGTCGACTCTGCCGAGCACGCCTGCCGACTCCAAAACACGGGCGCGGGCGTGCTGCGCTTCGACCTGACTCAGACTCTTTTCCGCCACCTCGGTGAGCGCGCGGGCGCTGAGAAGGCCGAAATAGGCTTGGGCGACTCTCTGCGCGGTGTCGAGGCGGGCGGTTTCTTGATCGGCGATTCCTGCGTCGAGGCCCGCTTCCTCCAGCGCAATCAGGCGCGTGATCGCGTAGAGTCCGGTAATGGGTTCGACTGCCGTGATCGAAAGGCTGGCAGTCACTTGTTCGCGGATGACTTGCTCCTCGGCCCCCGCGACCGGGGCCGCGGGGGCCGAGATCGTCGACGATTGCGCAGGTTGCGCAGGTTGAGCAGCTTGAGGTCCGAGCGAAAGTGGTAACTTATCGTTCCAGACGAATACGTTCCCCTCGACCCTCAACCGTGGAAACAGCAGCGCGCGAGTCGCCGACACTTTGGACTCTTGGGCGGAAATTCCGGCGGCAGCGATTTTAACCACGGGCGACGACACGAGCGACGCATCGATTGCCTCGGTCAACGTCATCCGCTTGGGCGTCGGAACGTCCGCCCATGTCGAGGTACTCACACCCAGCGCCAGGACTCCGGCCGAAAGACCAGAAACGACACGCCAGCGACCAGCACTCACGGGTGCGATCGGCACCCTCCCTCTCGGACTCATCTCACTCAAACCCTCACGAAACGCCCTGCAGGAACAGTCTCAACGCCAGCGGCACGGTGTCCCGGAGCTTTTGCTCGGGATGTCGAAGCCACCGAAAGAACAACGCCTGCTGAATTCCCCAGAGAAAATAAGCCGCTTCCTCGACGGTAACGCCCTTCAGCTCGTCGCCCGCGTGCGCCCCGATCCAGGCGGCCAACCCGTCGATATACTTCGTCGCCCCCCGGCGCATGTCGGTCGTGTGCTTGGCCTCGAACACACCTTGACTACACATGACCGCAAACAGGTCGTGATTCTGCTCGACCAAGGCGAGCTGCCGCAGCAACAACAACTCGAGGCTCTGAGCAAAAGCCATACTCTTTGGCAAGGGCTCGGCGAAGGTGAGTAACACGTCCTCCGCGACTCGCTCCATCAGCGCCGCAAAAATCGCCTCCTTACTCTCGAAGTACGAGTAGAGCGACGACGCCGTGAAACCGGCCTCTTGGGCGATCGCACGCATGGTCGTGGCCGCGTACCCAGCTCCCAAAAACGCCCGCGCGGCCGCATCCACGATGTCTCGGCGCTGCCGCTTGACCTGCCGCGCCCTCCGCGACTTCCGGCCGTCACCCTCCTCCAACGGCTCCGCCGGCTCCGCCGGCTCCGAGCCCTCAGGCGGATCTAACCCTGATTCTGGCTCGCCAACCATATGGACCGAAATATCGAACATCTGTTCGGTAAATCAACACAAAAAATGCCATGGGGTGAAGCAACGTGCGGAGAACATGCGGGGACGGCAGCCGGGATTTGACTCAAGTCCTTGTCATCGGCCAGTGTTTTTGGGTCTGTCGCTGGGCCCGGACGCCGAAGGAGCGGCGCTGCAGCGGGCTCTTCACCGGTCATATAGGATCGTAAGCTCGCGTCGGATTTCGCTTGATCCTTGGTGGAATTCTTCCCTAGGTTCCCCGCGCTCACCGGGATGTTCCGGTGTCAAAAGCCAAGGAGAGAGACGATGTACAACGCACTGATGGTCGGATGGAACCGAGCGATGCCGGGTCGAGAAGCCGCCGCGAACGAGACGTTTGGAAAGTGGCAGATGTTCCTCATGCAGGAGCAGGGCGCAGGACGGATTCAGGGCTTCGAGCACTATCTCATCCAGGCCCACGGCGGTGATCTCAATGGCTTCACCATGGTGAAGGGCTCGTACTCGCAACTCACCGCGCTCGAAGGGGGCGAGGTGTTCATTCAAATCATCACCGAGGCCATGCACTCGATGCAGGACATGGGCGTGACCAAGGCGTTCACGGGCGAGGCGATGATGAATCAGATGGGTCGCTGGCAGAAGGTCTGGGCCAAGTAGAGCCACCACGCCGTCAACTCAGGCTCGGCTTTCGGGCCTGGGTTGTGGCGGCTGATTTCCTCGTTCCCGTTCGGCCGAAGGTGTTCGCTCGATCGACGTCGCGAGATAACGGCCGGTGTGACTTGCCGGGTTGACCGCGACCTGCTCCGGGGTGCCTTCCGCCACGATCCGGCCGCCGCCCGCACCGCCTTCCGGACCCAGATCGATGATCCAATCGGCCGTCTTGATGACATCGAGGTTGTGTTCGATGACCACGACCGAGTTGCCTTGATCGACGAGCTGGTGGAGCACCGAGAGGAGCTTGGCGACGTCGTCGAAATGAAGGCCAGTGGTAGGCTCATCGAGCACGTACAGAGTCCGGCCGGTGGCACGCCGCGAGAGCTCCTTGGCGAGCTTCACGCGCTGGGCTTCTCCGCCCGAGAGGGTCGTGGCCTGTTGACCGAGGTGAATGTAGCCGAGGCCCACTTCTTCGAGCGTAGAGAGTTTTCTGCGAGCGCTTGGAATGGCCCCCAGGAGCTCGAGGGCATCGCTCACGGTCATGTCGAGCACGTCGGCGATCGACTTGCCCTTGTAGTGAACGTCGAGCGTCTCTCGATTGTACCGGCGCCCTCCGCAGACTTCACAAGTCACGAAGACGTCGGGGAGGAAGTGCATCTCGATCTTGATGATGCCGCCGCCCTCGCAAGCTTCGCAGCGGCCGCCCTTGACGTTGAAGCTGAAGCGACCCGGACCGTACCCACGGACTTTGGCCGCCTCGAGGCTCGCGAAGAGATCGCGAATGTCGCCGAAGAGTCCGGTGTAGGTTGCGGGGTTCGAGCGCGGCGTCCGTCCGATGGGCGACTGATCGATGTCGATGACTTTGTCGAGGGCATCGATGCCTCCGATTTGGTCGTGTGAAGCCGGAAGCTCCTTGGCCCCGTTGAGCGTTCTGGCCAACGCCCGAAAGAGAGTGTCGTTGACGAGGGTCGATTTTCCGCTCCCTGACACACCCGTGACGCAGGTGAAGACTCCCAACGGAATTCGGACGTCGACGGACTTGAGGTTGTTGCCCGTCGCACCGCGAATCGCGAGAGATTCTTTCTTTGGCTTTCGCCGCTTTTGTGGGACCGGCACGAACTTCTCGCCCCGCAAATAGGCTCCTGTCAGCGACTTGGCGTGATCGGCGATCAAGGTCGGCGGACCCTCGGCGACCACCGCCCCTCCATGCCGACCGGCTCCGGGTCCCATGTCGAGAACCCAGTCGGCTCTCCGAATGGTGTCTTCGTCGTGCTCCACCACGAGGACCGTGTTGCCGAGGTCTCTCAATCGCACCAGCGTGTCGTTGAGGCGATCGTTGTCTCGCTGGTGAAGGCCGATCGAAGGCTCGTCGAGTACATAGAGAACGCCGACCAGTGAGGAGCCGATCTGAGTTGCTAGTCGAATTCGTTGCCCTTCCCCGCCGGAGAGGGTCGCAGCGGCGCGATCGAGGCTCAGGTAGTCGAGTCCTACGGAGACCAGGAATCCGAGGCGCTCTCGGATTTCCTTCAAGATGCGAGCGGCGATCGCGGTCTCTCGCGCGTCGAAGGTCAACGAGCCGAAGTGAGCGGAGGCTTCTTTGATCGACATCCGGCCGACCTCGTGGATCGCACGGCGATTGATGCGAACGAATCGGGCTTCCTTCTTGAGCCTCGTGCCCTCGCAGGAGGAGCAGACCTGATTTCTCTGGTATTCGAGGAGCGCCTCTCGCTGCTTCTCGCTCGAAGACTCCGTCATTCGTCGCTCGAGGTTGCGGATGACACCTTCGAAGGACTTGGAAAACGAATAATGGCTATCTTCGCCTTTGTAGGTGACACGAACTTCGGTTTCGCCCGACCCGTAGAGCACGACGTTTCGAAAGGACTCCGGCAGCTCCTTCCAGGGCTTCTTCGCCGATTGTTTGAAGGTCTTGCAGAGACCCTCGAGCACCGGGCCGTACCAAACCGCTTTGGTGGCCCACGGCGCGATCGCGCCATCGGCGAGGGACTTGGCCGGATCCGGAATCACCAAATCTGGGTCGAACCGAGCGATCTCGCCGAGACCCGTACACTCGGGGCACGCGCCGTGCGGGCTGTTGAACGAGAACACCCGCGGCTCGAGCTCGGCCAAGACGGGACCGTGCTCCGGGCATGCGAGCCTCTCGGAAATCAGCTCTTCTCGCTTTTCAGAAGGGTACTCGAGGCGAACGAGCCCCTCCCCCACTCGGAGCGCAAGCTCCACCGAGTCCGAAATACGTTGGCGGTCCATGACGCTGACGGCGATTCGATCGACCACCACGTCGATGTCGTGTTTTCGTTTCTTGTCGATGTCGATCGCTTCTTCGAGGAGTCGCACGACACCGTCGATCCGAACCCTCACGAACCCTTGGGCTCGAAAATCGTCGAGCATCTTTTTGTACTCACCCTTGCGGCCGCGCACCGCGGGGGCGAGCACCACCACTTTGGTGCCCTCGGGAGACGACATGAGTCGGTCGACGATTTGTTGAGGAGACTGGCTGGTGACCTCGGTCTCGCACACGGGGCAGAACAAATGACCCACTCGTGCATAGAGCAAGCGCAGGTAGTCATAGATCTCGGTGACCGTACCCACCGTGGAGCGAGGATTTTTGGACGTGGTCTTCTGCTCGATGGCGATGGCCGGAGACAACCCTTCGATCGAGTCGACGTCCGGCTTACTCATAAGCTCCAGGAACTGGCGTGCGTAAGCGGACAGGGACTCCACATAACGTCGCTGGCCTTCGGCGTAGATGGTATCGAACGCCAGGGAGCTCTTTCCTGAACCGGAGACGCCGGTGATGACGACGAGCTTGTCGCGAGGGATGCGGACGTCGACGTTCTTTAGGTTGTGCTGCCGCGCGTGGCGGACCTCGATGTGGTCGTGACCCACGGCGTTCATCTAGACAAATGTGCGGTATTCGGCAAGCGCTTTTCCGCGGCCTCGAGCTTGGCGGCCCGGATCCTGATGATTTCTTTACGACCCCTCGCTCGACCTTGACGGCGTTGGTTTGGGCGGCGCGCGAAGCTCCCTCGAGCCTCGAGGTCGTTGACATGGACGCTTTTTATCTGGGCATCACGGTGAGCTTCCTTCTTCTCTGCTGGGGATTCGTGGGCCTTTGCGCCCGGAGGTGAGGCGGTGGAATCGCTCCAAATCATCGGCGCGGCGTTGGCCGCCGCCCTGCTCGGTTACCTCTTCTTCGCCTTGCTCTTTCCGGAGAAACTGTCGTGAGCCCCACCGGAACTCTGCAACTCACCCTGTACCTCATCGCCCTGTTGGTGCTCGCCGTGCCGCTCGGGGCGTACATGGCCCGCGTCTACAGCGGCGAGGCCAAGCTCGCTCGCCGTATCTTCGGCCCCGTCGAGCGCCTCCTGCTTCGCTTCGCAGGCGCTCGCGCGGACGAAGAAATGACTTGGACCCGATATGCGACCGGGCTCCTCTTGTTCAATGCGGGCGGGCTCGTCCTGGTCTATCTGATCGCCCGGGCTCAGGCCCTTCTGCCTCTCAACCCCGCCGGGCTCCCCGCGGTGGGCCCCGACGTAGCCTTCAACACCGCCGTAAGCTTTGCCACGAACACCAACTGGCAAACGTACGCCGGAGAAACGACCGTCAGCTACTTCACACAGCTGATGGGTCTGACCGTACAGAACTTCGTGTCCGCGGGGACCGGTCTCGCGGTGATGGCTGCGGTGATCCGAAGCTTCAAGCGCGCGAGCGTCCCGACGATCGGTTCCTTCTGGGTCGATCTCATCCGCAGCACGGTCTTCGTGCTCCTTCCGCTCTCCGCCGTCTTGGCGGTGATGCTGGTGTCGCAGGGTGTCGTGCAGACCTTCGGTCCTTACGTCACGAGTCAGCTCGTCGACGCGGCCGTCGGCGCCGACGGCAAACTCATCGACTCCCAGATCCTCGCGGTCGGACCGGCCGCGTCCCAGATCGCCATCAAACAGCTCGGCACCAACGGCGGCGGGTTCTTCAACGTCAACTCGGCCCATCCATTCGAGAATCCCACGCCTCTCTCGAATTTTCTCCAAGTCATCGCCATCCTCCTCATCCCAGCCGCGCAGTGCT
The DNA here is from genome assembly GCA_964463485.1 of uncultured Myxococcales bacterium. Taxonomy (GTDB): domain Bacteria; phylum Myxococcota; class Kuafuiibacteriia; order Kuafuiibacteriales; family Kuafuiibacteriaceae; genus CAYXDO01. Next base: position 55,699 of record CAYXDO010000003.1, read on the forward strand.
TCACCTTTGGCCGGATGCTCAACGACGGTCGCCAAGGTCGCACGCTGTTGCTGGCGATGCTCGCCATCTTCGTTCCTCTCACGATGCTGACGGTTCGGATGGAGGAAGCCGGCAACCCGCTGCTCTCGGCGTTGGGCGTCGACGCCCTCGGTGGAAACATGGAAGGCAAAGAAGTCCGATTCTCGGTGGCCGAAAGTGCGATCTGGGCATCGGCCACCACGGCTGCGTCGAACGGGTCGGTCAATGCGATGCACGACAGTTTCACCCCGCTCGGAGGTTTGGTGCCCCTATTTTTCATCCAGCTCGGTGAAATCATCTTCGGCGGGGTCGGTTCGGGGCTCTATGGAATGCTCGCCTATGTCATCGTGGCGGTGTTCATCGCGGGGCTCATGGTTGGGCGCACGCCAGAGTATCTCGGCAAACGCATCGAGTCCTTCGAAATGAAGATGGCATCGCTCGTCATTCTGCTGCCGGCCTCTGCCGTGCTGATCGGCACCGCGATCGCGTGCTCGACGACGGCCGGCACGGCGGCGCTCGGTAACCCAGGAATCCATGGCTTCAGCGAGATTCTCTATGCCTTTTCCTCGGGTGCGAACAACAACGGGTCGGCCTTCGGCGGACTCACCGCGAGCGGGACTTTCTACGCCACGGCCATCGGCATTTGCATGTTGATCGGGCGCTATTGGGTCATCATTCCCATCTTGGCCCTCGCCGGGTCCTTGGCCAACAAGAAGATCGTTCCGCCGAGCGCAGGCACTCTGCCAACTCATACGCCCCTTTTCATCGCGATGGTCGTAGGCACGATCATGCTGGTCGGCGCGCTCACTTTCATCCCAGCTCTTGGTCTCGGACCGATCGTCGAGCATCTCTCGGCTTTCCGAGGTTGAGTCATGAGTACACCGCTGGAAAAAAGCCCTCTTTTCGATTCGAAGATCGTTCGAAGCGCCATGTTGGACTCGGTGTCGAAGCTGAGTCCGCGGCGGATGATCCGAAATCCAGTCATGTTCGTGGTGGAGGTCGGGAGCGCGTTCACGTTCGTCTTGTTCCTCCACTCGCTGGTCACCGGTCGCAGTGACGTGCCTCCGGCGTTCACGCTGGCGGTTTCGGCCTGGTTATGGTTCACCGTGCTGTTCGCCAATTTCGCCGAGGCGGTGGCGGAGGGTCGCGGAAAAGCGCAGGCGGAGACGTTACGCAAAGCGCGCAAAGACGTCATGGCGCGTCGACTCGCCATGCCCGAGCGGGAGTCGAAGTCCGAGGAGGTACCGTCGGCGAAGCTGCGCAAAGACGACATCGTCTTGGTGAAGGCCGGCGAGTTGATCCCGAGCGACGGTGAAATCATCGAAGGTGTGGCGTCGGTCGACGAGAGTGCGATTACCGGCGAGAGCGCGCCGGTCATTCGGGAGAGCGGTGGAGATCGAAGCGCGGTCACCGGCGGCACGCGCGTCCTCTCGGACTGGCTGATGATACGAATCACCACGAACCCGGGCGAGACTTTCCTCGATCGGATGATCTCGATGGTGGAAGGGGCCAAGCGTCAGAAAACGCCGAATGAGATCGCGCTCGACATTCTTCTGGCGGGGCTCACCATCGTGTTCTTGCTGGCGACCGTGACCCTCCTTCCATACTCCGAGTATGCGGTGAAGGCCTCCGGTCAGGGTACGCCGGTCAGTCTCACGGTGCTGGTGGCGTTGTTGGTGTGTCTGATTCCGACGACCATCGGCGGGCTCTTGTCGGCGATCGGAATCGCCGGCATGGATCGGATGATCCGCGCCAACGTGATTGCGACATCTGGTCGCGCCGTGGAGGCGGCGGGGGACGTAGACGTGTTGCTGCTCGACAAGACGGGCACCATCACCCTTGGAAACAGGCAGGCGACGAAGCTCTTTGCCGCGCCGTCGGTGGACGACAAGGCGCTCGCCGACGCAGCACAATTGGCCTCGCTCGCAGACGAGACGCCGGAGGGACGCAGCATCGTGGTGTTGGCCAAGGAGCGCTTCGGGCTCCGCGGTCGCGATACTCATGGGCTCACGTTCGTGCCTTTCACCGCGGAGACTCGGATGAGCGGTGTCGATGTCGATGGGAGGCAGATTCGCAAAGGTGCGGCCGACGCCATCACGCGCTTCGTGGAAGCCAGGGGCGCGCGTGTGCCCAAAGACATCGTGAGCACGCTCGACGAGGTCGCTCGGCGAGGATCCACCCCGCTCCTCGTCGCGGACGGAGCCAAGGTGCTCGGCATCATCGAGCTCAAGGACGTGGTCAAAGGAGGGATTCGGGAGCGCTTCGAGGAGATGCGCACCATCGGCATTCGCACGGTCATGATTACGGGTGACAACTCGGTCACTGCCGCTGCGATCGCCGCAGAGGCAGGCGTCGATGACTTCCTCGCCGAAGCGACCCCCGAGGCAAAGCTCGAGATGATTCGTGAGTACCAGCAAAAGGGGCACCTCGTAGCCATGACCGGTGACGGGACGAACGATGCGCCCGCGCTGGCTCAAGCCGACGTCGCCGTCGCCATGAACACCGGCACTCAGGCCGCCAAGGAAGCCGGCAACATGGTCGATTTGGACTCGAACCCCACCAAGCTGTTGGCGATCGTCGAGATCGGAAAACAGATGCTGATGACGCGCGGCGCGCTGACGACGTTCAGCATCGCCAACGACGTCGCCAAGTACTTCGCGATCATTCCGGCTGCGTTCGCGAGCACGTACCCCGCGCTCGGCGCGCTCGACCTGATGCGGCTGACCTCTCCGACCACGGCGGTGCTGTCCGCGGTCATCTTCAATGCGTTGATCATCGTCGCCCTGATACCCTTGGCGCTCAAAGGGATCAAAGTCCGGCCGGCACCTGCACCGGCGCTTTTGGCGCGGAACGTGTTGGTCTTTGGGTTCGGCGGAGTGATTGCTCCGTTTCCCTTCATCAAGCTCATCGATGTCATGCTTGCGGCGATAGGCGTGGCTTGAGATGAGACGGGGACTAGGCTGAACTGAGGAGAGAACCATGTTGAGCTTGATTCGACCTGCGCTGACCTTGCTCGTGGCCTTCACGGTCTCGCTCGGCGCCTTGTACCCTGCGCTCATCACCGCCATTGCCCAGGTCGCGTTTCCGAGCGAGGCCAACGGGAGTCTAATTCGGCGAGGGGATGGGGTGGTGGGTTCGCGGCTGATTGGCCAGCCGTTCGACGACGCGAAGTATTTTCGGAGTCGTCCTTCTGCGGCCGGTCCGGTGGGTTATGATGCGGCGGCCTCCGCGGGATCCAATCTCGGACCGTGCAACCCAGCGCTGCTCGAGGCGGTCGGCACGCGGGCGAAGGCGGTGGCGGCAGCGGATGGCGTGGCGAGCTCCATACCGGTGGATCTCGTTACGACCTCCGGAAGCGGCCTCGATCCGCACATCTCGGTTGCCGCGGCAGACACGCAGGTGGGCCGAGTCGCTCGGGCTCGTGGTATGAGTGAGGCGGAGGTTCGATGGGTGATGGCGAAACACACGGAGGGGCGGACGTTCGGCGTCCTCGGAAATGCTCGGGTCAACGTGCTGTTGCTCAACCTTGCCCTCGACGGAGGTCCGAGTCGATGAGTTGCTCGGCGGCTGCGTGAACGAGGAGTCGAATCGGCCCGACCCTGACGCGTTGCTTCGGCGGGTCAAAGCGGACGAGGCCCGTGCGCGCGAGGGTAAGCTCAAAATATTCTTCGGCTTCGCACCCGGAGTGGGGAAGACTTTCCGAATGCTGCAGGCGGCGCACGAGCTCGCTGCGCAGAAGATCGACGTCGTCGTCGGTCTCGTGGAGACTCATCGCCGGCCGGAAACCCAGGAGCTCATCGAAGGTCTCGACGTTCTCCCGCGAAGACGCATCGAGTATCGCGGCCACGTGCTCTACGACTTCGACCTGGACGCCGCGTTGGCGCGCAAGCCCAAGGTCTTGCTCGTCGACGAGCTGGCGCACACGAACGTCGCAGGGGCGCGGCACCCGAAGCGGTGGCAAGACATCCTCGAGCTCCTCGACGCTGGGATCGACGTACTCACCACGGTGAACGTGCAGCATGTCGAGAGCCTCGTCGACGTCGTCGCCCAAGCCACGCATGTGATCGTGCGGGAGACGGTCCCCGACTCGATCCTGGATAGGGCAGACGACATCGAGCTCGTGGACATCGCCCCAGAGGTCCTTCTCCAGCGTCTCAAGGAAGGTAAGGTCTACCTACCAGATCAAGCCCAGCGGGCCTCGCAGCATTTCTTTCAGCGCGGAAATCTTTTGGCGCTCCGTGAGCTCGCGCTGCGCCGAACCGCTCAGCACGTCGACGAAGACGTGCAGGAGTACCGGGAGGAGCACGGGGTCACGGAGACCTGGCAGCTCGGGGAGCGCATTTTGGTCGCGGTCGGTCCGTCGCCGACCTCCGAGCGACTGATTCGGGCGACCGCGAGGATGGCCGCAGGGCTTCGGTGTCCGTGGACGGCGGCTTACGTCGAGTCACCATCGCTCGGTGGACTGAGCGAAGACGAGCGAAACCGGCTCGAGACCCATCTCACTCTCGCGGAGACGTTGGGGGGCACAGTCACGCGACTCAGCGGCCTGCGCGTCTCCGAGACTCTGCTCTCGCACGCGAGGAAGACCAACGTCACTCGCATGGTGATCGGCAAGCCAACTCACTCCCGCCTCCTGGACCGAATCGTGGGGTCTCTGCTCGACGAGGTCGTACGTGGAAGTGGGGACATCGAAGTCCACGTGACCAGCGGCTTGGAGGGCGCGAGTCTCAAGCGGTCGAAGAAGAACGGCGGAGAGCTCGACCTCGACCTCGAAGGGTACGGGTACGCCGCTCTGTTCGTGGCGGTGGCGACCGGCATTTCGTGGGTCATGACCTCCGTTTTTCACGTCCCGGACGTGGAGATGTTCTATCTCCTCACGGTCATGTTGATCGCGATGCGGCTCGGACGAGGTCCATCCATGGTGGGCGCCGCGCTGGGTGTCGCTGCCTTTGATTTCTTCTTCGTGCCTCCCTATTTCACGATGGCGGTCTCGGACATTCGGTATTTGCTGACGTTCGCCATGATGTTCGGTGTGGGGTTGGTGGTGAGTGAGTTGACGGTGCGACTCAAGCGGGAGCAGGTCGACGCGCGGGCTCGTGAGGAGCGCACGAAGACCTTGTTCGCGCTGAGCCGTGAGCTCGGAAGCGCGGCGGACACGCGCGAGATCGCGGACATCGTGTCCCGGCACGCATCCGAGACGCTCTCTGCTCGCGCATTCTTGCTGGCTCGAGACTCGAACCGGAGGCTCTTGGTGCTCGCATCCAGGCCGCCCGGCCCGGAGCTCGAGTCCAAGGAGATTGCAGTGGCGGAGTGGGTTCAGGAGCATGGGCGCGGGGCCGGGCTTGGCACCGATACTCTGCCCGGTTCGGCGACCGTGTCCGCCCCCATTCGAGTGGGCATCGAGACCGTTGGCGTGATCGCCATCGAGCCCCACCGAAAGAAGCCGCTCAGCTCGGAGCAGCGAGACTTGCTGGACGCGTTGTGCCGCCAGGCGGCCTTCGCGATGGAGCGCATGCGACTTTCGGCCGAGGCGCGGACGGCGGCGGATCGCGCCCGCACGGAGGAGCTTCGCAGCTCGTTACTCTCGGCCGTCTCGCACGACCTGCGAACTCCGCTCGCCGCCATCACAGGCGCGGCGACGTCCTTGGTGGACGATTCCAAATTGCCTCCAGAGACTCAGCACGAGCTCCTCCTGTCGATTTGCGACGAAGCCGAACGACTGGAGCGCCTCGTCGCAAACCTCCTCGACATGACTCGGCTCGACGCGGGAGACATCCGAATCAACCGCGAGTGGGTCCCGCTCGAAGAGCTCGTCAGCTCCGCGCTGACTCGCCTCGAACCGAAGCTCGGCGATAGATCGGTCGCCGTCGACATTCCCACCGACCTCCCCCTCATCTCCGTGGATCCGGTGCTCTTCGAGCAAGTCTTCGTGAATCTGTTCGAGAATGCGGCAAAGTACACACCACCGCACTCCCCTATCGAGGTCAAAGCGAAGACGAAGGACCAGACCGTGATCGTGGAAGTCACCGACCACGGGCCGGGCCTCCCCCCGGGACTGGAAGAGAAGGTATTCGAGAAGTTTTTTCGCGGCACTCACGTTGGTGTCTCCGGGGTCGGACTCGGTCTACCGATTTGCCGCGGAATTCTGACCGCCCACGCCGGTGAAATTCACGCCGAAAATCGATCGGAGGGAGGCTCGCTCTTCCGAGTCTCCCTTCCGATCGTCGGCCACCCGCCAACGGTACCCACGTCGGAGGTGGAGTGATGAGTGGCCTCGAACCCTTGGTGTTGCTGGTGGAAGACGAGCCCGAGATGCGTCGATTCATTCGGGCGTCACTGTCCGCTCGCGGGTACCGACTCGTCGAGGCCCAGACCACCTCCGAAGCCCTGCTGCTTGCGACCAGTCACAATCCCGAGTTGATCTTGCTCGACCTCGGGCTGCCGGACGGAGACGGTATCGATCTCACCCGGCAAATCAGGGAGTGGTCGAGGGTACCGATCATCATCGTATCGGCACGCGGCCGCGAAAACGACAAGGTCGCGGCGCTCGATGCGGGCGCCGACGACTATCTCACCAAACCCTTCGGAGTGAATGAGCTCGTCGCACGGATGCGGGTCGCGCTCCGCCACGCGAGCGCCGCGGCCGGTGGCGCCTCGGAGCCCGTCATCGAGGTGAGTGGGCTCCACTTGGATTTGGCACGGCGGGAGGTGAAGATCGACGGCGTCGAGATCCACCTGACGCCCATCGAATACAAGTTGCTCGTGCTCCTGGCCAAGCACGCCGGCAAAGTTCTTACTCATCGACAGATCCTGAAGGAGGTCTGGGGTCCGTCGTACACCGGGCAAAGTCACTACGTGCGCGTACACATGGCCGAGCTCAGGAAAAAGATCGAACAGGACCCTGCGCGGCCCAAGCGCCTGGTGACGGAGCCCGGCGTAGGGTACCGGCTCCGCGACCGCGACGCGAGCGCCGAGGCATAGGTACCGATCTGACACGGACCCCTGGGACCGCAGGCATCTTGCCTGCGGCTACCTGGCACGGACCTACCGTGGGAGCACTCATACGCACTCATTCCACTCTGGCCGAAGAAAGCTCCCCGCGACGCGCTGACAGGCTAAAAGCGCCGTCACCGACGAGCGACAAGGATCCGCGTTCGCGCCTGGCGCCGGTGGCCTTGAGCGCCTGTCGAACGGCCCGCCGGTTCGCTAATTCACGAGCGCTGCGAAGGGGCCAAGTGCGCTCGGCCTCCGGCGTGTCCGCGTGATCGCCGGGCATCGAGAGGCCAAAGGACCATACTGCGAGCGACTGGATCTTTACGACGACCCACCAGGGGACGCCCACGACGACCGCCCCGAGAAGGAAGTACGACAGCCAGCCCGGCTCGGCATTGCAACCCCGGCCGCACGACACCGTGCTCCAGAAGCAGAGACTCACTCCTACCGTCACGATGGCTATGACGGTCAACATCTCGAGGAGGGTCGGGCCATTCTGAGCTCGTCGCACCTAGCCATGGTGACCTGGTCGATAGCCGCGGGCAAGATGCGGTGTCCGTGCCTGCGGTCCCTGGGTCACGTAGCCGCAGGCAAGATGCCTGCGGTCCCAGGGGTGCGTCTTGGGCCGTGCCAGGTAGCCGCAGGCAAGAGGCCTGCGGTCCCAGGGGTGCTGGGGCCGGGTCCGTCAGTGCCTGCGGTCCCAGGGGCCTGCGGACCGAGCTCTTTCGAGGTTCTTCGGCAGTCGCCTCTTGCCCGTTTCCCCCCGAAGTGGAAATCATAGAGCAATGTCCCGTCCCCTTCGTGGCTCCGTCGCAATCCTTTCGTGTTGGTTTTTGTCGTGCTCCGACGAGCCTGCGCCCTCGGGCAACGCGCCATCCGCGCCAGACTCCGGCGCGACACTCACTTGCAGCGCCAGCGACCCTTGTTCGCCTGGGTTCTCGTGTGTCGCGGGGGTCTGTCAGCCCGGCCCGTCCGACGGCGGTGATCCTCGCGCAGACGCAACGCCCGTGGAGCGCGCAGGCCTGGAAATTTGCACACCGGACGGATGTAACGAGCCCTATCGAGTGAGTTTCGGCGGATCGCGGATCGGCGCGTCCACTTCGCGAACGCTGACGTTGCGAAGTGTCGGGAACGTCCCGCTCGAGATTCGTTCCATTCACGTCGACCATCCAGAGGTGTCCGTGGAGCCAAGCGGCGAGGTCGAGCTGGTATTGGCTCCGGGAGACGAGTCCGCGCTGCGAGTGACTCACACGGCGGTCGACGCCACGGCCGACGACGCCACGCTCGAAATCATCACCAACGGAGAGCGCGCGCGTGTCCTCGTTCAGCTTTTTTCGGAATACAAGGGTGTGCCGACGCTCTTCGTCGGGACGGATCCGCGGACGGCGACGGGAGAGGTGACGGTGCTGGACTTCGGGACGGTTCGCGCTGGCGTCCGCGAAGCACGCGCTGTCTTCATCAAGAACGTCGACTCGGTGATCGACGGTTCGATCCTCGAGTTGGAGGAGCTCCGCACCGATCCGATCGCGAGCACTCACTTCGAGCTCTCGGTGGATCGATCCCTGCCAGCCTACTTGAACCAGTTCGCGAGCTTATGCGCGACCGACGCGAACTGTCCGGGCGGATCGACGTGTGACTCGGGGCAGGGCATTTGTCGCACTCAAGAGGGCCAGCTCGTGGACGTGGTGACGGCGACCATCACCTTCGTCGGTTCCGCGCCAGGTCGGGTGGAGGAGCGGCTGGTATTGGTCTCGAACGACGCTGGCCGTGACTCGTCCGCGCGAATGGTGGTCCTGCGAGCAGAAGTCACCACGGCGGAGATGGATATCGCGCCGGATCCCATCGAGCTCGGGGAGGCCTACGTCGGATTTCCGAAGAGCCAGACCGTGACTATCTCGAATCAAGGGGCGGCGGCGCTTTCGGTCACCGAGGTTAGCCTGGAGGTGCCTGGAGCGTACTCACTTCGGGACGTGCCGCCTTTGCCCATGTCGCTCTCGACGAGCGCGGCGCTCACCTTCACGGTGCTCTTCGACCCGGTCGTGACCGGGCCGAGCACGGGGACGCTGCTGGTTCGGTCGAGCGACGGGGTGATGCCCGAGCGGCGGGTACAAGTCACCGGAACAGCGGGGGCGGCGCCCGTGCTGACGCTCTCGCCGACCGGAATCGACCTCGGCCCGACTCACGTCCGCTCGTCGGTTTCCGCCACGTTCGTGGTTCGGAACACGGGGGGGTCAGACCTCCGCGTTTCCTCGATCACTCGTTCAGCGACGACCTCGACGGACTTCGCGAGCGGCGCGGCTTCCTTGGCCCCGATGGCTCCAGGGGCTACTCAAAGCTTCGAGCTCACGTTCTCGCCCAACTCTCCGATCCCGCGCGATGGAGCCTTCGAGCTCGTGAGCAACGATCCTGCGCGCCCGGTCGTGCGACTCTGGGTGATCGGCACCGGAGTCGACCCATCGGCCCAGATGGTCCCGTCTGGTCCTTACAGCTTCAATGATGCGCCGACGAACCCGAATCGACCGACTTTATACCTCGGTCAGTCCGTCAGTATGGACGTGAGTCTGTACAATTTTGGGATCGGACCGCTCGTCGTCACCGGCGCGTCGATTTCGGGTGACACGCGGGGCTCGTTTACGATCGCGTCGGGACCGAGTGTTCCTTTCTCCGTTGCTTCGGGCCAGAGTGTTCGACTCACCCTTCGATACTCTCCCTCTTCGATCGGCACCGACGCGGGTTCGCTCGAGCTTCGGACGAACGACTTGGACTTACCGGGAGGCGTGCTCGCGACGCCGCTGGCGGGAACCGCCCAGGCGTGCGGGACGCTCCCGAACGCCACGGGAGCGGCCGATGGGTCCGGCGTGTGCAGATACACGTGCAACGCGAATTTTTGGGACTTGGATCCGAGCGCGCCGGGCTGTGAGTATGCGTGTGTGTTCGCAGGCGCTGATGACGACCCCGATGATTTCATGGTCGATCGCAACTGTGACGGAATGGACGGCGACCCAGCAAAGGGAGTCTTCGTGGCGCCGCCGCCTTTTGGCAACGACGCGACGGGTCAGGGTACCGCGCTGGCGCCGTATGCGACGATTCAGAATGGGATCAACGCGAGCACAGCGACACGCCGACAGGTGTTCGTGTCCCGCGGCAACTATGCAGGCCCGCTGAGCCTGGTGGATGGTGTCTCCATCTATGGTGGGTATGACTGGTCCGCGGGCTGGCGCCGAGACGCGGGGAACGTCACCGCGGTGCTCAGCGCGAGCTCGGTCGGTGTGATCGCGGACGGAATTGCCTCGACGACCCTCTTCGACCGCTTCGAGGTGCGATCGGGGGATGGCGTCAGCGCAAGCGAGAGCTCGATCGGGCTCGAAATCAAGAACGGCTCGTCTGGGTTGCAGGTGAGAAACTGCCTGATTCGAGCGGGCAACGGGGCTCCCGGCTCACCTGGAAGCGCGGGCGGAGTCGGGCGAGATGGGTTCGACGGGCTCGATGGAGCGCGCGCCGAAGATGGCTTCGAGGGTGGAATCGGCGGCGAGGGCGGCACCAACGACTCATGCGTGGCGATCGGCGGCACGGGCGGACAAGGCGGCTGGGACAATGATGACGGGGCGACCGGACAGAGGATTACGGGCGTACTCAACGGTCTGGGCGGGATCGGCGGCACGGGAGCCGAAGTGTGCACGGCAAACGGGTGTGAGTGCGGGCTCCAAGGCGGTGGAGATGGAGACCGAGGGTCCGACGGCGCGACCGGCCCGACAGGTACTCATGGTGCGGGCGGGAATGGCTCGGGGACGGTGGTGGGCGGTGTTTGGCGGGGCTCGAACGGAGGCAACGGCGGAATCGGAGGCCCCGGAGGAGGCGGGGGCGGCGGCGGCGGCGGCGGCGGCGGTGCCGATGAGTGTCCCATCTCGCTCTTGTTCTGCCTCGTCGAGGAAGCGTTATGCGACCCGGATCGTGGAGCAGGAGGAGGGGGCGGCGGCGCAGCAGGATGCGGCGGCACGGGCGGCCTTGGAGGTTCGGGTGGAGGCGGGAGCTTCGGTATCTACGTGCGGGACTCGAGCCCTCAGATCGTCGCCACCGAGATCCGGGCGGGGACCGGAGGGCGCGGAGGGGACGGGCTTGGCGGGGGGACCGGCGGACATGGCGGCCGAGGCGGGGTTGGGGGCCAGAAACTCTCTGGCGAGGACGGAGGCGGAGGAGGCCCAGGCGGAAACGGCGGGGACGGTGGCCGCGGAGGAAGCGGGGGTGGCGGCGGCGGCGGCGTTTCCTGGTGCGTTTATCACACCGGCGCAGGGCTCCCGGTGGTGACGAACCCAGTCTACGTTGGCGGCGCGGGCGGCCCTGGCGGGAGCGCGCCCAACGGTGGGAATCCGGGAACGACGGGGGCGGCCGGCACTTTCTTCTGAAGCCGAGGACTCACCTCGTGAGGTGAGTCCTCGCCTGGGACGGGCAAGCCAAGCGCGAAAACCGCACGTCGCAGGTCACGCGCCGCAGAGATTTCGTTCGGGTTCGCTTCGCCCTATGTGGGTTATCGAGCGCAGCAAGTTGTCACACTAAATATTCGAGTCGAGCATCGCATTCAGTAGTCTGCGGCACAAAAACTGGGTAGTTTGCACTCGGGACGACCCCGTAAACACGCCGGGCCGCGAACCGGCGAGAACGACGGAGTGCGAGCTCCGAGACGCCGTCCGAGGAGAGTCCATCCGACCACACGACTCCGTGGTGGAGAAGCCACGTGAGTCACATCTGGTCGCAGGGGGGCTCGGCACGCCGCTTGCCGATGAGGGTGCCATGAACTCGCGCATCGCTCTGACAACTCTCCTTGCCTATGGCTGCGGCGCTCCGGCCGAAGGGGATGAGAACCGGGAGGCTGTGGGGCACGAGACGAGAACGGACGACCCCACTTCGCTCCGGTTCCGTCGGGTCCGGGTGAAGGAAGACGTAGTCCTCGCTGCAACTCGGAGTCAGCCCGCGACGCCGGTCGCGCCCACGGCTCAGCTCGGATCGTGTGAGGACGCAGGCTGCACTCTCTCGGTTCGATTCGACCAACCGATGGGCGAGCTCGGCAAGATGCCGAGCTTCGAGGCGCTCGGCGTCCGGGTGTTTGGCGACGGTCCTCACGAGCTTCGCTGGAACTCGGTTTCCGAGCTCCAAATCGTCCCCAAACGAGGCTCCTTCGCCCCAGGCCAAGTCATTCGCGTGGAGGTCGACGCGGCGTCCTTCTCTGGCGAGACCCAGGTCCCCTATTTCGTCGCTGCCGCCAAGACCGCGGCCTGGCCGGTCACTGTCGGCAAGCCCCGGCTGGTGGACGTGCTCGACGACCGCACTCGGCGGGTTGGGCGCGGGCCCGTGTATCTGCTGTACGATCAGCCGGTCGAGCTCACGCGAAGCCTGCGAGCGAGATTCTGGGCCGCAGACTCCGGCGGCGCCGCTCTCCCGATTCGTGTGTTCCGGCCAGAGGACGTCTCGAGAGTCACCGACGAGAGTGTGCCGCTCGATCATGTGATCGCCGTTCGATTTGGAACATTGCCGAGCCCCGGGCAAGTCATCAGCCTTCGCGTACCGAGTGTCCGAGACGAAGAGAGAAGCGAGAGTCTGGAATTGACGGTCTCGGAGGTCAGGCCTCCCTCGATCAGCGAAGACTCGGAGGGCCTGTTTCAAACTTCGCCTTGGCTGGTTCCGTCGGACTCGCGGCTTCGATTCAGCTTCGCCGCCCCGGTCCGCTCGGCGGCCTTTCGACAAGCCCTCGAGATCGATCCGCCTCCCGCTCGGATTTCGATCTCCACTTACGGAGCCGACCATTTTGTCGCACTCGCCTTCGAGCCAGGGACGGTCCATCGCGTTCGCCTCGGCTCGGGACTGGAGGACATCCTCGGGAACTCGGCGGGCGGCCTCGAAATGCGAGTCCGCGCTCGAGACTTGCCCCCTCGACTGGTGGTTCCAACCGAGCCCGTCGCGCTCGAGCGCGGCCGAGCTCGGGTCGGTCTTCGACTCACCAACATCTCGGAGCTGAGCCCGGAGGTGTTCCTCCTCGATCCGGCCAGCTTCATCTCCGCGCTGCGTCAGGGCCAGGCAGACTGCGCGACCCTCTCGAGCGAGAGTATCAAGCTCCCCCGAGTCCGAGTTGCTGCCGCGGCCAACGAAGCCGTCCTCTTCGAGATCCCGATCGACCTCGGCTCCAAGCGACGAAGTCAGCTTTGCGTGCGGGTCCAAGGCAAGGGTACGGGTTCGGAGGCCGGCTCCCCACTATCCGCCTCGATGCTCGCGCAGTCTTCGGGGCTCGGCGTAACGACGAAGATCTCTCCTCGCGGGGGGCTCGTGTTCGTGACTCGCCTGTCCGACGCAAAGCCAGTTCGCGGAGCGACGATCGAGCTCTTGGACGCGAGCGGTCAGGCGCTCGTCGGCGATAAAAAGACCCTCTCGGACGGGGTAGCGCGATTCGACCTGGAGCTCCCGGCTGACTCGCTCGGTGAGCTCTTCGGTGTCGTGCGATCAGGCGATGACTCGATCGTGACGCGGCTGTCGGAAGCCGAGCTCTCAAGTCCGTGGCACTTCGGGCTCCCGGGTGACGTACCCGTCTTGGAGGCCGCGGTATTCACGGATCGCGGGGTGTATCGACCAGGAGAGAGTGTGGAGCTCAAAGTCATCGCTCGACCCGATGGCCGGCGGCCTGAGCTGGAGAGAGTTCGATTGTCGATCAGAGACAGTCGCGGTCAGAGCTTGGAAGACAGGGAGCTGGCGACGGATGGGTTCGGCGCAGCGCACTCGTCTCTGTCGATCTCCAAATCAGCGCCCACGGGCGAGTACGAGATAGAAGTCACCGCGGAGGGACGAACGGCTCGCCGAACGTTCCGAGTGGAGGAGTATCGAGTGCCGACCTTTCGAGTCGTCGTCGACCTGCCCGAGGCGGTAGTCGAGGGACCCGCCGCCGCCACAGTCAAGGCGAGCTACCTCTTCGGAGGCGCGCTTGGCGACCGTCCGGTGAAATGGCAGATCTCCCGTGAGCCCGCGGTGTTCGCGCCCAATGGGTTCGAGCGATTCGTCTTCGGTCGGGGCGGCGCGCCCACCTTGGTCGCGAGCGGGGACGGCCGGCTCGGCTCGGACGGATCTCGGAGGGTCGAGCTCCAGCTCGAGGCGCCTGGGCGCCCCTATCGCTACACGGTCGATGCCAGCGTGACTGACCTCGATCGGCAGACTTGGGCCGGGAGGGTGAGTCGCACGGTGCATGGCGCGGACGTGTACGTTGGGCTCGCGATGCCGCGGAGGGCCGTATACGCTCTTTCTGAGCCGATCGAGGTGACCGTGGCTACCGTCAATCAGAAGGGCGAGCCCGTGGTGAGCTCGGCCGACGTACGGCTCGTGCGCATCGATCATCACTCGGCGGTGCGGGCGACCGGGAGCGCCGGCTCGGAGATTTCGAGCCACGCGGTCTCGGTGCCGGTCGAGTCGTGTGCGGTCACGACGAACGCCGCTGGAGTAGCGTCCTGTGAGCTCTCCGTCCAAAGTCCTGGCGTCTACGAGGTCCGCGCGAGCGCGCGGGACGCGAGGGGACGGGAGAGCGGGAGCGCGTACGGACTCACTGTGGGCGGGGACGGAATGGTCGCGTGGCCTCGGTTCGATCATGAGCGGATCGAAGTCATCGCCGACCGACCCCGATATTCGGTTGGAGACGTCGCTCGGCTCGTGGTGAAGGCGCCGTTCGCCGATGCGACCGTCTTGGTCACCGTCGAGCGCGACAAAGTACTGACTCACCGACTCACCCGGATTTCGGGTGATACGCCCATCATCGAGGTCCCGATCACGGCGGCGTATGCTCCCAACGTGTTCGCCTCGCTCGTGGTGCTCCGAGGCCGAACCCACGGAGAGGTCGACGCGACGGGGTTCGAGACCGGCTCGCCGGCGTTCCGAATGGGCTACGCTCAGCTCCAGGTCGACGATCCTTCACTCACGCTGCCGGTGGCCGCAAAGCCAGACCGACCTTCCGCGGGGCCGGGTGAGACGCTCATCCTTCAGATCTCCACGGGAGCGAAGCGCAAGGCGCGCGCGACGGTGGCGGTGGTGGACGAGGCCGTGTTGGCGATGACTCGATTTTCGACACCGGAGCCCGTATCGCAACTCCATCCGCGCAGGGGCCTCGGCACTCGCACGGCGGAGACTCGGCTCGATCTGCCGTTTGCGCGGCGGGAGCGACGCGAGCAGGTGTTCCCGAGCGGGGACGGCGGCGATGGGTTTGCGTTGTCGTCCATGCCGGACGAGCTGAGAAAGCTCATGAAGAGCACGGCCTACTGGAACCCAGACGTTCCCTTGGACACCAAGGGCAACGGGACAGTGAGCTTCGAGCTCCCGGACAATCTCACGACTTACCGAATCATGGTGGTCGCTTATGACGGCGCCGGAAGCGCCGGGTCGGCAGAGTCCAAGATCGTCGTTCGAAAGGCGCTGATGGCGCAGCCCGTCCTCCCACGCTTCCTGCGAGCCGGGGATACTTTCCGGCTCGAGGCGCGCGTCTTCGATGGTACGGGCGAAGGCGGCGTCGTGGACGGCAAGTTCGAGCTCGAAGGTCTCGAGCTCGACAAGCGGGAGCCCAGCAGGCCGGACAACTCACTCAAGGGACGGGCTCGCCTCGATCAGCGGACGAACCTCCTGGCCAACGGGTCTGCCTCGTTCGAGCTTCCGGTGGTCGTGACAGGTCGAGGTCAGGCCAAGGTTCGTTTCGCCGCGGCGCTCGGCACTCACCGAGACGCGGTGGAATCGACCGTGCCCATTCTCGAGACCGGCGGCGAGCGCAAGCTCGTCATCAGCAAGGCCGTGAGCGGTGCGGAGTCGATCGAGCTGTCCTTGCCCGCCGGCCGGGTTCCCGGGACGAGCAAGCTGGAAATCCTGGCTTCGTCGACTTCCTTGTCGGAGCTCAAGGACTCCGTTCAGTATCTCATGCAGTACCCGAACGGCTGCATCGAACAAACGACGAGCACAGCCTATCCGCTGGTCATGTTGAAAGACCTGCTGCCGGAGATGGGTGTGACGGTCGACGCCAGCGAGCTCGAGAAGTTCTCGAAGGCGGGTGTAGAGCGGATTCTGTCCTTTCAGACGACCGCGGGTGGCCTGAGTTATTGGCCGGGCGGTTCGGAGCCCCACGCGTTCGCCACGGCGTTTGGCTTGACCGCGCTCATCGAGGCCAAGAAACGCGGCTACGACGTCCCGAACGAGAAACTCTCGAAGATGGCGGACTTCCTCGAGACGACACTGGCTCGCGGAGCGGTGACGGAGCAAATTCCGCACGGAGCCATCGCCGACGGCGACACTCGCGCGCTCTTCGTGATGACGCTAGGGCGTCTGGGCCGGCCTCAGCCGGCGTGGATTTCGACGCTCTGGCGGGAGCGCGGCAAACTCACTCCCTTTGGCCTCGGATTTCTCGCGGTGGCCCTTCAGGAGTCGGCCGGAGATCAGTCGCTGATGCCGGAGGTGTTGGCTGAGATTCGAAAGAAGGCCACCGAGACCAAGGAAGAGGCTTTCTACGAGCTCGCGCGAAAGGGCGGGTACTCCTTCGATTCACCCCTGCGCAGTCACGCCACCGCGCTGTTGGCTTTTGCCGGAAGCAACCAGAACGAGGGTAGCGCGAAGCTCCTGCACGGTCTGCTCAAGCGGAAGAACGGGTATGGGATCTGGGGAAATACGCAGGAAAATGTCTTCGGCATCATGGCCGTCGCCAAGATGACCGCGCCGACGTCGGTGGGATCTGCGCCAAGCCTATCGCTCGCGCTCGATGGGCGGGCTCTGCCGACGCCAAAGCCGGGCCCACGAGCCAACCGGACCGTGCGGCTCGACGTCGACGAAGCCATGCTCGCAGCTGCCGACGTGGCTCGAACCCATCGGCTTCACGTGGCGAGTGAGTCCAAGGCGCCGGTCAACGTGACCGCTCGCGTGGCCTACGAGGTGTCGCTCGAGAGCCCCGAAAACAGAAGGCCCTGGAGCAATGGGTTCACCGTGAGCAGGACCGTCACCACGCTCGATGGCGCGCCGACCGACGAAGTCATCGCGCTCGGATCGCTCCTTCGAGTCACGCTGGACGTAGAGACCGATCAGAGTCACAACTACGTCGCCGTGGCCGATCCGCTCCCGGCGGGCTTCGAGGCGCTGAATGCGGCGCTCGACACGACGGAGAAAGTAAGTCTCGGCGAAGTGACTCCGGAGGTGACGAACGGACTCACGCGATTGTCGCACTCCGAGGTGCGGGACGCACGGGTCGCCTTCTTCGCGGACGCTCTACCGGCCGGAAGATATCGGTGGGTCTATGTGGCCCGCGCCACGACCAAGGGTCGCTTCCTTCGCCCGGCCGCCAAGGTCGAGGAGATGTATCAGGAGTCGACGTCCGCAGGCACCGTCGCCGACTTCGTGGAGGTTCGCTGACATGAGGCGCGAGGGTTGGGCTTCGCTCGGTCGAGCGCTCCTCCTCGGGTCGCTCGTCGGGAGCGCCTTGGTGGTCGGCGCGGTTCAGTGGGTATTTCAGGGAGAGCTGCGTGCTGAGGACTATGCTCCTGGGCTGGACTCTCTTCGTATCGAGGCCCGCGACGGGCGGCTGCTGCGCGAGTCGGTGTCTGCCACTGGGGCCCGGCGTGAGTACGTGTCGCTGCCCGAGATGTCCCCGCTGATGATCGATGCGACGATCGCCGTCGAGGATGCGCGATTCTTCGATCACCACGGCGTCGATGGTCGCGCGGTGGCTCGAGCGCTCGTCCAAGCGATCGGGGCCCGGCGGGTTGTCTCTGGAGCCTCGACGATCACCATGCAGCTCGCCAAGCTCGTACATGCTCGTCACCGGAGGAGCCTGAGCGCCAAGCTCGACGAGACGGTCGAGGCTCTGCGGATCGAACGGAGGATGAGTAAGGCGCAGATCCTCGAACAATATCTCAACAGGGCTCCTTACGGAGCTGGTGCAGTGGGAGTCGAGGCGGCGAGCCGGCGGTATTTCGGGAAGTCCTCGCGGAATCTGAGTCTGGCGGAGGCCGCGTTGTTGGCCGGGTTGCCGAAGGCCCCGAGCGAGCTCAATCCGAGAGTAGCCCCCGAGAAGGCGCTCCGAAGGCGGCAGACCGTTTTGGAGCGCCTCGAAGTCACCGGGAGGGCGAGCGCCGAGGATGTGGCTCGAGCCAAGCGCGAGCCGCTCGCGCTTTCGGCCGAGCACACCGAGGGCGTCGGAATGCATTTCACCGAGCTGGCGATTGAGCGGGGCAAGGGACTCGGCGCGAACGGGGGCGTGTTGCACACGACCATGGACCTCGACCTAGAGAGCGAGGTCGAAGCGCTCGTGGCCGAGCACGTGGCGACGCTGCGCGCCCACGGACTCACCCACGCGGCGGTCGTGCTGATCGACCACAGGAGCTGCGAGGTCCTCGCGATGGCCGGATCGGCGGGTTACTCGGAGCGCGAGGGCGCGGTGAATGGCGCGATCGCACTTCGGCAACCTGGCTCGACGCTCAAGCCCTTCACGTATGCCTTGGCCATCGAAAAGGGCTACTCACCGGTGACCGTGGTGGCGGACATTCCGACCCGGTACGGGGAGGTCGACGGGCCAACCTTCGCGCCGAAGAATTTCGACGGCGCGTTCAACGGCCCACTGACGGTCGCAGAAGCCTTGGCCCGAAGTCTCAACGTCCCGGCCATCAGGGCGGCGGGATTCGTGGGCGCGGAAGTTCTGCTCGCGGGCCTGCGCCGGTTCGGATTTACTTCACTCACGGAGCCCGCCGCCCACTATGGATTGGGACTCACGCTGGGAAATGGCGAGGTCACGCTCCTCGAGCTCACCGAAGCCTATGCGGCGCTGGCACGGGGCGGCGTCTCCTGTGCGGCACGCGTGCTCGATGCAGAGAGCACGGTCGCACCGACGCAGGTGGTCTCGCCCACCACCGCCGCGCTCGTGACTCACGTCTTGTCCGACGAACGCTTGAGGACCCTCGCCTTCGGACGAAACAGCGTGCTCGGCTTCGACGGAGAGGTCGCACTCAAAACTGGGACCAGCTCGGACTTTCGCGACGGCTGGACGATCGGATTTACCGACAAAGTAGCGATCGGGGTCTGGGTCGGCGATTTCGGCGGGAGGCCGATGGATCACTTGGCCGGTGTAACCGGGGCGGGACCTCTCTTTCGGCAAATGGTCGAGACGACGCGGAGGCGATTGAAGCCCGGGCCCCTCCCCAAAATCGACGGGCTCGAGCAAGTCGAGGTCTGCGCGGCGTCCGGACATCAGGCGGGAGAAGGGTGCCCGCTGCGTCGATCGATCGTGACCCGGAGGGCTCAAGTCAGCGACGAGGCCTGCCCCTTTCACCGAGCTCTTCGGATCGATCTGAGGAATGGCCTGCTCGCAGGTGAGTCTTGCGCGGCCGAGCACGTATCGAAGCGAGTGTTCGAGGTGTTGCCGCCCAAATTCGCGGCCTGGCAGGCTGCGTCAGGCAACACTCCACCCACGCGATACTCCCCACTTTGTCCGAGGGCCCATACTGCGGTAGGCGGCCTCATGGTGGATCGACCGCGATCGGGAGAGACGTTCGTCGTCGAGCCGGGATATCCGGCCGAGACCCAGGCGATCGAGCTCGGCGCCCTCGTCGAGTCGGCTCCCGAGTCGGTGAGTTGGTGGGTGGACGGTGTCTTGGTCGCTGAGGTCGGTTATCCGTATTCGGTGGAGTGGCAGCTGGCGGCTGGTCGGCATCGAATAGAAGTGAGCTCGGGCGAGGTGACGAGTGCACCGATCCATTTCGAAGTCCGTTGATTGTGAGCCGAGATCCGGTCCGAATGCCGATCAGCCCAGACCGGCCGAACGGGAACGCGAACGGGAACGGGTCGGACGGGGCGCAGAGCTCGATCGTCTCGCCCCACTCACTCGCGGCGGACCGCGTTCGTCGTATTCACGATCTCGACCCCGAGGAGCGTCTGATCGGGGTTCGTGGCCGTACCCTCGATGAGCAGTCCGACCTCGGGACCGTCGATCCGGCCTTCCTCGAGCGTCGCGATTGCTCCGGGAGCCAGCCGCACGGCAGAGTCGAAGTCACCTGTGATGAGAAACCGCTTCACCGTGGCGAGCTGCGATGACGTCAAAAGGAGGCCGCTTCGCGACGCCTCGCCGAGACAAGTCGGCTGAGCGGATCCGCCGCTGATCTCGGCATCGACCACGGATAGGTTCGAGTAACGACCAGACGCGAGGCCCTGGCCGTGGAGACCTATCGCCCTCACGCGCTCTAGGTCGGCGGTGGCGAAGTTCGTAATTTCGACGGCGCGGCCTAATCCACCGACGATATCGACGTCTCTCAGCACGACGCGGGCTCCAGATTCTGCGGGCCCGAGCTGATTTCCGCGAGCCCGAATCGACGTACCCCTCGAGTCTTCGATCCGCAGGCGCTCGAGAGTTGCCGTCGACCGAGCGGTGATCTCGATGGCCGGCCAGCACTCGTCCGCGCTCGAGTTGCGCGAAATGGCCAGATCAGACGCGTCGAGTTGCGCTTCGACGGTCGCCAAAGCCTCCCGTCCCGAATCGCTGATCCGAGCTCGGGTGATTCGTGCGCTGGCGTGCGAAGTCACCGCGTGAGGACGCTCAGACCGTTCGGAGGTCCAGTCTTCGAGCACCAGCGACGCGTTCGGCCCATCCACCTGAATGGGCGCGGTGACGTGGACGCGGCGCGCGAGCACGCTGACCGGCGCGAGCGCAGAGCGCGAGCCAGCAAACAAGGCGTAGCCAACGGTCGGGGAGCTCGCCAGGAGGTCGGCGTCGGTCAGCTCGAGTCGGGTTGGGCGCGTCGAGCTCGGGTCTGCGGCCGCGACCCCAATATGGGTCGCCTGCGCTCGAACTCGGGCACCGAGCAAGTCGGCGCCTCGATGGAGCTCGATTCCGACCGTTCCCTCGAACGCGCCGTCCTCGAGCAACACGCTCGATTCGACCATACTCATCGCCGATCCACCGACCGCGCTCACCTTCCTGACCGATCCTCGAGCGCCGGTGCCGAACGAGATCGCGTTTCGATTCTCGGAAGCGACGTGGACACTTTCGAGATCCAATTTGGAATAGTAGGCGGCCAGCACGATGTCGATGGTTGGGTCGCCGTCCAACACTGCGAACCTCATGGCAACGGTCGAGGAAATCGCGCAAAACCCACACCGATTGACGTCGGAGGAGTGAGGGAGGGTCCTGTCCACATAGGTCCCCTCGAGAACCAACTCCGAGACGAGGACGGTGGAATCGAAGGTGACGGCTCCGCCGGTGTTTCGCGCGCGTAAGCCTTCGATCTGGACATCTGAGTAGGCCAGCGACAGGGCGATTCCGGGGACCTCGGAGATCGCGACGTCCGAGATCGTCAAGCTCCCGAAGCTCACGTCGATTCCGCTCCCTTTGACAGCCGAGTGGGCGAGGTCGAGGTCGCCGCGAACCAAGACGTCGTACTCGTCGTGAGAGCTTCTCGTTCGTCCGAGCACCGAGTCGGCGATTCGGGCATGTCCACTTTGAACGCTGAGTGTGTCGACAGAAGCGCGGGCGACGGTGGCATTGGCGGCGAAGGTCATGGAGCCGAAGCGGGTTGCTTCGGGGCATGCGCCGAGGATCGTGATGGGACGCGAAATCGTCACCGGCTCGTTGGCGACCCATCGGCCGACGGCGAGGGTGAAGCCGTCGGGCGTCTCGAGGAGGGCACGCTCGAGGCTCTCGAACGGAGTCGCCCGACTTCCGTCTCCGCCGGGCGAGGCGCTCGCGTCTACGAAACGGACATCGACCGTCGGCACTCGACCGAATGGTTCGATCCCGCACGGATCCGCCGGTCTTGCGCAGCCACCGACGAACGCAAACTCACCCTCCGCGCAGTCATTCACGGTCGGTGGCAGACAAGCCCGACCCGGCTCGGGGGTCCACCCCGCAGGACACCCCATCGAGAAATCCGGGGGCGCCGGGAGCTCGGGAGCCTCGGGCGGCGAAGGCGCGATCACACCGTCGAAGCATTCACTCACGCACGACGGGCCGTCGATACAACGGCCTCGACGCCCACACTCATCGAAGGCGTCCCCGGCCACTCGAAAGGTCCGAACGGCTTCGCTCGGAGCGACTTTCGGTACCCTTTCCGAACCCTCGACGCCGAAGACGAGCTCCATAGGCGGCAACGGACGGGAAGGCTGGCCGTCAGGCGCGCGAGCGAGCGCACCGGGGTACAGAAGGAGTGAAGCGAGGTCAGACCGGGAGTAGAGGAGCTCCACCTCGGTCTCGGACTCGGACTCGAAAAAGGCGCGCGGTGATTCCGTCAAATCGATGGCTTCGATGGCCAGTCCGGTTTGCCGTCCTCGCGCGACCAGGAGCGACTTCATCGCGACAGGATGATCGAAGCTCCCCTCTGCGGAGACGCAGGCGCAGCAGAGCGCGACGAGCGAGTACGAGACTGGCGACCGCAAAGCGAGCCACGGTATAATCGCTTTCAACAGGGGCGAAAGCAAAGCGATCCGGCGCTGTCTGCGCTCTGTTGGGTTCGTGCATGGCGGAGAACTCATCGCCGAGCTCGAGGGTAACAAGGCGCTCACTTCGTGAGCTCCAAAATCAGCAGCGGACCGAACCTCCCCCGCTCGGTCGCTTTGCCGGCCTGCATCCAAGCTCGAAGGTGGGGAGCTCCCGGCCCAAAGGGCTCCGGTCCGATGACGACGAAGCGGACCCCTTCCGCGACATAGGAGCTCGGCGCAAGAGGCATGGTGGACGCCAAGTCCGATCGGGTGCGAAGCCGATCAGCGGGGAATCGAAAACGACCGACCGACTGCCGCTCCATCCACGCCGTCGCGATCCCTCCCCACTGTGCGTATCCGAGGCTGGAAGGTTGACTGCGAAAGACGAGATCGACCGGGTGAGTCTCCCGACGGAGCCAAATGAGTGCCAGGAGGTCGTCGGCTTCGAGCTCGACGGGTCTCGGCCCTTCCGATCGTGTCGCAAAACGACCGGCCGCGAACATGAGCCCTCCGCTCGTCACGAAGCAGACGACGATGAGCGCCGCTCGCCGCCCCAAGGAGGAGAGAAGGGGCGCCGCGAGGAGAGCTAGCGAGCTGGCGGCCATGGCCGTCGCGTGCTCGACGTGATGTGGGTCGGGCAGGTCGAGGTGATTGGTGAGTATGAACCCGAGAGCGGCCATGAATCCGAGGACAGTGCGCTCACGAGAGCTTCCGCCTCGAGCGGCTCCGAGCAACCCGAGCAAGAGGAGCGGCCCGAGGCCGGCGGCGAACCAGGTGGTGGTGGCAGAGAGTGAGTCCAACCTCATCGCACGCAGCCCGATACTGAGCGAGCCATCCGGCTGTCGCAGGTCGACCATGAGCGCGGTGACGCCGATGGCGAGGCCAGCGAAGACAGCCAGGCGCTTTCGGCCTCCCATGAGCGAGGCGACGACCACCGAGGTGCCGACGACGAAGAACGAGACCCGGTTAGCGAGGGCGGAAGACACCAGCAAGAGTCCGCTCAGCAGCGGCGTCGCCGCGGTGGGCTCTTCCGCGACGAGGAGGAGTAAAGCGAAGGAGAGTCCGAGCCCGAGCCCGACGCCCGGCTCGACGAGGTGAGCGACGAGCGGAGGCCCGAGCACGTTGCCCGGTCCGGGGCACTCGCCCGTCCAACGCAATACTCCGGTCGCCGTTGAACAGGGGATGGGTAGTCTGGATGCGAACAACAGGAGGAGGACGAGAACACCCGCGCGCGGCGAGCTCATCTTTGATGCGAGCTTGAACGCGAGCCAGCCGAGGTAGAAGCCGATCAAGAGCTTCGTGAGCCACAGGGCGCTCGGGGCTTCGAGGCGGAGCGGGATCGAGAGAGTGGCGGCGAGGACGTCGAACCCATGCGCCCTCGGTAAGACAAAACTCGGGAATACGAGGTGGACCGGTGGATACGAGCCTCCGACGAGTTGAGATACGGTCGCCAACTCCCCGGTGACGAGCAGCTCGTCCGGGGACCACCGACCATGAAAGACAATCATCAACCCAAGCGAAAAGACGGCTGCCGCTCCCATTCCCGACCATTCCTCGGTCGGAGGCACGAGCCACCCGAAGAGCGTCGGTCGACGCGGGAGCGGCCGACGAGCGAGAACCAAACCCATCGCCGAAAGAATTGCGGCCGCGAGTATGATCGCGGCAAAAAACGAATGGGTGAGGTTGCCTGCAAAGTGCACGAGGACCAGCCAGCAGGAGGTGACCAGCGCCGGCGAGAGCGCTCGTCCGCAGCTCATCGAAGTCGTGGCGCGAATGGAGAGCTCCCGGCCGAGGACGACGAGCCCCGGCAGGCTCAGCCACAAGACGAGGAGCCAAGCGGGAGATGGGTGCGGCAAGCTCACCTCATCGATCACCAATCCCCGGCCAGGGCTCGAATTCGATCCCGCAGAGCTTGGTCTGCCGTGTCGACGGTCGCCGGGTAAGGACGAGCAAAGACCGTTCGAAGCGGGTCGCAACCGACATTTTGTTCGAGCGGCGACGTATTCTCGGGCGGAATCCAGGCGCCGCGGTCTTCGATCGTCCCGGCGAACTCTCCGTTGGTGATCGCGTTGAGAGGGTCGGGCGCGCAGCGAGACGCCTGATTTGGCCACTGCACGCCGATCCCTTGGTCGTTCGGGTGGGGCGAGCGTTCGAAGATGTTGCCCTCTACGATCATCTCACAGCCGTCGTGGCACCAGATGCCGTGAGTTCTGCGGCCGTGGAGCTCCACGGCCGCGTCGGAGAATCGACGCCAGTGATCGAGGTAGTTGTTGAAGACGTCGAAGCGCCCGTGGCGGGCGCGGGGGTGTCGGCGGCCCGTCTGCAAGAACCAGTTATGGTGAACGGTGACGGTGATGGACCCGTCCACCAACGCGTCGACGTCCCCGTTTCCAAAGAGCATGACTTTCTCGACGTTCTCGAAGCGACACCACTGCACGGTCACGTTGCGGGACCCGAGCACGACGCTGATAGCCTCGTCAGTCGAATCGGCGCTGCCACGGTCTCCTGAGTACGTGAACGTCGAGTGGTCCACCGCGACGAGCTCGCTCGGAATCGTCATCTCGTCGCGAATCTGGATCGCGTCCTCGCCGGCCGGGCCGACGTTCGAGAAGGTGAGCCCGGTGACGATCACGTCCCGTTGGCCCGCGATCACGAGACCCTTGTGCTGGAGCACCACGTTTCGGCCTCGACCGTCGAGGGTGAGGTTGGACGGAACCAGGAGCGCGGAGCCGAGCTCGATGGCACCTTCGACGGCAAAGGTGATGACGGTCGGCATGCCTTGGGTGCGAAGCGCTTCGCGAAGGGAGCCAGGGCCGTCGTCGGAGAGGGAGGTGACTTCGATGAGTTGGGAGTTGGGCTGATTTCCTCCTCGCGCCAGGGCCGCAAAGCCCTGGATGTCGAGCGTGTTGGTCGGGGGCCCGGCGTCGTCGACCCGTGCGTCGGGGGTCGGCGTAATGACAGCCTCCCCGTCCGGAACGTCAGCATCGACAGGCCCGTCGGGCAGGGTGGCGTCGGGCGGGGTGGCGTCGGGCGGGGTGGCGTCGGGCGGGGTGGCGTCGGGCGGGGTGGCGTCGGGTGGGGTGGCGTCGTAGCTCCGGTTGTCGGTCGGATCGGCGTCAGGCTCGCCCCTGTCGGGCTCCGCAACGATCGTGTCGGGGAACCGGGAAGAAGCGGTGGCATCGGCAGGGTCGGCGTCGAGAGCGCGCGAGCCAGGGGCAGGATCGGCGCAAGCGGCGAGGCTCGAGACCAACAGGAGCCGCCTTTGGACCGCGATCACCGCTTCAACAGACCTTGGTCCGACGAGTGGGTCAAGCCGCCGCAGACGCGATCGTCGCTGTGGTGTCTTCGGGGGCTCGCGCGGTCGAGGCGTGCGTGCCTCGAATCGGCGGGGCATGAGTTTCGGAGGCTTCTTCACCGAGCTGCCTGGAGAGAAAATCAGCGG
The DNA here is from genome assembly GCA_964463485.1 of uncultured Myxococcales bacterium. Classification (GTDB taxonomy): domain Bacteria; phylum Myxococcota; class Kuafuiibacteriia; order Kuafuiibacteriales; family Kuafuiibacteriaceae; genus CAYXDO01. Next base: position 81,605 of record CAYXDO010000003.1, read on the forward strand.
CCTGGCAAGATCCGGCGGGCCGATATTTTGCCGCGTTGGCGGGCGTTCCGTGTAATACTCCGCGCCGTGATCCAGGATCGCGAAAAACTATCTCGGTTGCACGCAGAGCTCGATCCGAGCCGTCGAATCGACATCGGTGCCCTCTTGCGAGGCGCGGAGGAAGCCATCGGCGAGGAGCGATTCGATGATGCGGACGCAATCCTCTCCGGTGCGTTGATCGTCGATCCGAACCTTTCGACCACATGGCGGCTGATCGGGCACCTCGCCGAGGAGCGCGGTGAGCTCGAGGATGCGGAGCGCGCTTATCGGACGGCCATGGAGCTTGGACACGACGAAGGCGCGACCTTGGAGCTCGCTCGGCTTTTGATGTCGATCGCCCGCTTCGAAGAGAGCGAAGCCCTCCTCGTTTGGCTCGTCACGGAGAGCGAGAGCCCACAGCTCAGTCGGACCGCCGAAGATCTCCTTCAGCTGATCGAGAACCGCAGAAGGAGGCTGTCGTGAGAACCGGTCCCAAACCCCCGAGTGCCAGCCCCCGGATCGAAAGCACACACTCCGTCAAGCCAGTCGCGAAGGCTGCGCCTTTGGCGAGCTCGACACCAGCCTTCGAGGCCGCTCGCGCCGCCTCGGTGCGCCCGCGCGGCCCGAGCGACGCCCAGGCGATGGTTGCTGCTGCCGTCGAGAAGGCCTCCCCTTCGGCGACCAAGACGTTCGTGAGTATTCGATCCGAGTCCGGCCCGGTCTCCGAGACCCTCAGCGGAAGGCTCGAGCGAGCTTTCGAGGACGGCAAACCGATCGCGCGAATCGTGACGAAAGAAGGGTCCCGGATTTCGCTCGATCCGCGCGACGTCGAAGGAGTGCCTGAAGGGGGCGCGATCGCGCTCAAGAGAGAAGGTCAACGATATCTCCTCGACGCCGGTACCGACGCCGTCCGGAGCTTCGTCGGGAGGGTCGAGCTCAGGGAGGGTCGCTCTGTCGTCGTCAGCAGCGACCCCAAGTCACCCTTGAAGTCCGTGCCCCTCGACGAGCCGCATGCGGAGCTCGTCGGCAAGACCGTGCTCGTCCAAGTCGAGGACGGACTCAGCTCCAGGCGACGCGGTGAGCTCCGCGAGGTCGTCGCCGACGACGATCCGTGGAGGCGCACGTTCACCGAGCTGGCGGTACGCAGCGGTGTCGAGGCAACTTTCTCGAAGAAAGTCATGGCCGACATCGAACGCATCAAGGCCAAGTTCGATCCGACCAAAATTCAAGGCTACACGGATCTGAGCCAGAAGTATTTCTTCAGCATCGACAATCCCTACTCCAAAGACTTCGACCAGGCGATGTGTGTCGAACCCAATCCCGAGCAGGCGGGCGCGTTCGACGTCTACTACGCCATCGCCGATCTCAGTTACTTCCTCGAGCTCGCGGGCCCGAGCTCCGCGCTCGCGGAACGCGCGAAGCGGGTTCAGACCACGACCTACCTGCCGAGCTTCGATTTTCCAGTCCTTCCGCGGGACCTCTCCGAGGGACTTTGTTCGATGAACCAGGGCGAGAAGCGCCCCGCTTTCGTCATCAAGATGACCATCGACCCCTCTGGCGGCGTGAGCGCGCCGACGTTCATCGACGGGATCGTCATCAACTCGAGGAATGGCAACTATCCCGAGGCGCAGAAGCACATCGATGGGCAGCGAGTCGGCGACGAAAAATATGCCGATGGGATCGACCGACTTCGAATCGTGGGGGACAGGCTGCTGAAGGCCGCCGAGAAGCGTGGCATGTTCACCTCCGACTCAGGGGAGAAGTGGGCCAAGATCGATCCGAGCACGAAGAAGCTCGGCGTGGAGCACCGCGGTCATCTCTGGATCGAAGAAGCGAATGCACAGATCTCGATCACCGCGAACGCACTCATCGGACGGTATTTGATCGAGAATCAAGCGCCGGCGTTTCATCGCCGGCACGACGAGCCCGACGTCCGGCGGCTGACGCGTGCGCGCGACCAAGCGCGGCAGCTCGGGGAGAAGTGGGCTCCCAACGAGTCCGCGGCCGACGTGCTGAAGAGGTTGGACACCAAAACGCCCAGGGGACGGGCGCTCCGGCGGATCGTACTCAAGGCCATGCCGCGCGCGCAGGTGGCGGCCGAGCTTGGTACTCACCACGGGCTCAAGCTGGCCGAATACGTTCAGAGCACGGCGCCGATGAGACGGTGCCGCGACGCCTTCAACCACGCATCGGTTCGTGCGGTGCGTGACGGGAAGTCACACCCGTCGAGCATCGAGCTCGCCGTGATGGTCGACCAGGCGATTCGCGCCGAAGACCGCCAGCGGAAGGTCGAACGCGAGGTCCAGAAGCACATTGCCGTGTCCGCGCTCGCGCCGCACCAAGGCAAGACGCTCGGTGCGGAGGTGGTGAGTCTGAGCCCATTTGGCGTCGACTTGTACTTCCCGACCCTCGACGTCGAGGCGTCGATCCCCTTTGGTGACCTTCCGGGGGGACCGTTTCGGTTGGAGCGCGGAGGGCTCGGCGCGGTGTCCGCGGACGGACGTACCACCTTGGCCGTGGCGTCCGAAATTCAGGCGACGATTTCGGAGGTCGATCCCTTTGCCGCACGCGTCCGCGTCGAGCTGCCCCGGGTCGAGAAGGCTCGGAGAGTCGAACAAGCGCCCCAAGCGGGCGCGCTGGGGCTCGAGCAAGTCCGCGGCGATGGCTTCGAGTCTGCGCTGGTCGGGCAGAGGGTCACCACACGCGGCGTCGTCACCGCGGTCAACGGCGTGGGTTTTTTCCTGCAACCGATCGGAGCCAAGAATCCGGCTCAGGCCGGCGGACTCATGGTCCGGGCCCGATCGCACGACGTGACGCCCGGTGACTTGGTCGAAGTCACCGCCAAAGTTCGGGAGCGAAGGAACGCCGACGCCGTCTTCGAACGAAGCGTCGTCGAGCTCGCCGAAGCCAAGGTTCGACGCACCGGTCGAGACCCAGGCAGCATGCCAAAGGCCGTTGAGATCGGCGCGGACCCATCGACGATGCCGCCGGCCGACCCGAAACAAGCCACCGAATACTGGCGGAAGCTCCTCGGACAACGCGTCAAAGTCGCGGCGGGAACCGCGGTGAGTCCGAGCAACCGGTTCGGCGACCTCGTCGTGCTCCCTGATTCCTGGCAAATCGAAGGCGCTCGGCGGAGCACCGAAGGGGGCGTCGTCATGCCCCCCGGAAAGTGGAATCATCAGGCCATCGGCCTCAAGATCCGCGAGCACGTCGGCGGACTCACACCCACTTCGGTCGGAGCCAAAATATCCGACATCGAAGGTGTAGTCACGTATCGCTCTGGCTCGTTTCAAATCGAGCTGTCCAAGGCACCCAGTCTCTCCGCGGCTCCAATCCGAAAATCGCCCGTCACCAAGCTGGTCGGAGACGAGAGCTCGGTGACGATCGCCAGCGTCAATGCGCTCAATCTGCATCCAGGCGAGGGTGAGCGAGCGCGGTTGCTCGGCGAACGCATTGCCAAGTCGCTCAAGAGCCCCGATATCATCGGGCTGCAGGAGATCCAAGACAACGACGGTCCCACCGCGTCCGGAGTGGTCGATGCGTCCAAGACCTACGAAATGTTGATCGAGGAGATCAAACGCGCCGGAGGTCCAACCTACAAATGGGTCGACATCGCGCCGATCGGCGGCGCCGACGGTGGTCAACCCGGCGGTAACATCCGTTGTGGATATCTGTACCGGACGGACCGAGTCTCGCTGAAGTCGGACAGCGTCGCGCGAATCGGCGACGGCAATTCCGCCTTCGACAACTCCCGGAAGTCACTGGCCGCGAGATTCACTTTCGGAGACCGCGAGATTTTGGTCGTCAACAATCACCTCGCTTCCAGGAAGGGCTCTTCGTCTTGGACGAGTGACGTCGACGCGCCGGTCATCGGCAAGGGTGACCAACGAGCAGCCCAAGCGACGGCGATTCGCCAATGGATCGACGGACAGCTCGCCTCGACGCCGAAGACGGATGTGCTGATGATCGGAGACTTGAACGATTGGGGCGCCTCGCCCACCGTCGACAAGTTGAGCGCGGGCGGCTTTCTCGATCTGAGTCAGCTCGTCCCCGAAGATCGAAGGTTCGATTACAACTACCGCGGGACCCTCCAGATCCTTCAGCCGCCTGTGGGGAGCCCGAGCCTGGCAGGCCGGGCCGAGGTAGAAATTTTGCACCAGAGTGTGTTCGCGCCCATCGAGGACTCGGACCACGACCCAGTGATCATCAAGCTGAAGATGGAATCGCAGGCAGAGGCGTGACGTCCGCTCTGCTCTAGATTTTACAACAAATTGACGAGTGAGGGTTGCCTCCGTCGCTCCGTCGCCTTGTTATTTCGTCCATGAAAGACGAGATAGACGTCGGACCCAAGAGCACCCTGGTTTCCGTGCGCCGGCTCGCGAGCGGCGGGACGCTACTCTGCCTCCTCTGTGCAGCTTCGGCCCGCGCCGCCGACCGGATCGACACCACGATCGCCGCCGTGACGGTCTATGCCGATCGCGCCCAAGTCACCCGCACGGGTCGGGTGAGTCTGCCGCCCGAGGTCAAGCGGTTCACGATCGTGGGGCTCCCTGGCTGGATCGATGCGGAGTCGGTACGAGCCACGCTCGATCCTTCGTCGAAGGGGCGCATCTTGGACTTGAGCGTGGAGACGTCGTTCCTGCTCGAGTCTCCGGAAGAATCGGTCCGGAAGGCCGAGGCGAGCGTTCGCGAGGTCGAGGAGAAGCTCGCCGCGCTCGAAGACGAGGAGAAGGTCCTCTCGGACGAGATCGGGCGCCTCGAGTCCCTCCGCGGATTCACGATCGACAAGCTCCCCAAGGAGCTGGCGACTCGGGACATCCAGGTCAAGACCCTCGGAGAGACTCTGGAGTTCGTGACCGAGAGCCTGCGCAAGGATCGAAGGCTTCTCCGGGAGGTAGCGTCCAAGCGGCGAGACCTGACTCCTGAGTTGGTCAAACATACTCATGCCCGCGACGAGCTCGCGATTCGGGCCCAGCTCCGCCAGAGCTCGGTGTTGGTCGACCTGCAGGGGGACGGGCCCGCGACGATCTCGCTCGTCTATTTGACCCCGGGAGCCACTTGGGAGCCGGTCGGCGACCTGAGAGTCACCGGCGGAGGTCAGACCGTGGCTTTGACCCAATATGCTTCGGTGTCGCAGACCACCGGCGAGGATTGGACCGGAGCGCTCGTTTCATTCTCTACTCAGCGACCCGGAGAGATCCTCGGTATTCCTCGCGCCCAAGCGCTGTTGTTGGGTGAGGCGGGCGGCGGGCTCGGTGACGTGCTGTCCCGAGTCGGAGAGTCCTTCGAGCGAGCCAAACAGAGTTATGTGAGCCAGCAGCAGATCGTCGCCCAACACGACGTCGACTGGCAAAGCAACATCGCCAGCCAGCAGACGATCCAGACGCGAGTCGCGGAGAGCTTCGCACGCCTCGCCCAACGAGGGACCACCGCTCACTTCACCGCAAAAGCCTCGCGGCCGATCCGCACGGACGGTAAGCCGGTGCGGATCTCGATCGGCCAGAGTGAGTTTGCCGCGAAGGTCCGCCTGGTGGCCGTTCCCGAGGTCAGTCTGAACGTGGTTCGCACCGCGGAGCTCGTCAACCGCGGAGCTCAACCCATTCTGCCGGGTCGGTTCTCGCTGTTCGAGGACGGAGCCTTCGTGGGTACGAGCGAGCTCCCGTTCGTGGCGCCAGGCGAGTCTTTTTCGGCGTTCCTCGGCGTCTTCGACAGCCTGAAGGTCGAGCGCACGCTCGATCGAAGCCAAAGCAGAATCGAGCGCGGCCGAAGCCGCACCGAGCTTACGGTGTCGTTCGTCGTCACCGTGGAGAACTTGGGCGACAAAGCCGCGACCCTCCAACTCACCGATCGGGTGCCGGTCGCGCAGCTCGAGGACATCGAGATCGACGACGTCGAAGTCCCGAACCGCGCCGTGCCGGATGCGAACGGGGTCGTGCGGTGGACCGCGCAAGTCCAGCCCCACCAAAAACAGACCTGGCGGATCGGATTTACTCTGGAATATCCCTCCGACTTACTGCGCCGCACCAGAGAGCAACCGGCCGCGACCAAGGAAGCTCCCACGAATTACGACGACATCCAGAACCTCGAGGCCTCGTTTTGATCGGGGACTCCTCGAGCTCACTCCCGCTGAGTAGCCAGTTGACCACAAGCGGAGTTGGTCGACTGACCTCGCGCCCGCCGCACCATCGTGAAAAAGCCAGCCTCGATCAGGCGCGTCGCGAAGGTCGAAACAGCGCTCGAAGAGCTTCCCACGAGGTCGCTCTCGCTCGGGTTCATGGGTAGCAGGTTGATGCGCGGTTTGGGAGACAATGGCCCGAACAGCTCGATGACTTCCTCGGCGGCGCCTTCGTGGTCGTTCACGCCATCGATCAGGGTGAGCTCGACGAAGAGGCCACGGCCCTTCTTGGCGAGCGCCTCGACGAAGGCGTCGCGCAGCGCCGCCACGGAGAAGCGGGCGGTCGGAACCAGACGACGACGCACTTCGTCATTGGCCGAGTGGAGGGACCACGCGAGGGATGCCGGCCAATTCGCGACTTTCGAGATCGCCTTCGGAGACGGACCCACGGTCGAAACGGTGAGTCTCCGTGGTGCGATCGCGAAGCTTCGGTGATCGGTCATTTCCAGAATCGCGGCTTCCACGGCATCGGCGTTGTCGAGAGGCTCCCCCATACCCATGAAGACTACGTTGGAGGGGGGAGCGACGCCAAGCTGCTTGGCGAGGCGAATGGCCAAGAACAGCTGACCCACGATCTCGGCCGAGCTCAGGTTGCGTTCGAGGCCCATCGTACCAGTGCGACAAAATACACAGCCGCGGACGCAACCCACCTGAGTCGAGACGCACAGCGTGGTTCGCTCGGCGGAGGGTATCAGGACCGTCTCCAAGGCCCGCCCATCGGCGAGCCGGAGGAGCAGCTTCGTGGTGCCGTCCGGGCTCGAGAGCTGCCGAACGGGGTCGAGCACGGTCCGCTCTGCCCCTGCTGTGAGCCGTTCGCGGGCACGGTGGGTGAGATCTACGAACGGATCGACGCCCTGCCGGAGGCGCGTCTTCACGTCGCGAGCGCGACCGGTTCCGCCGAGTCGGCGGCTGAGTGCCTCGAAGTCGAGAGAGAAGAGCTCGGGCTTCACGAGAACAGACTGACTACCAAGCCCCCGAGAGGCCGAAGCCGGCGCCGTCCCGAAGGGGGAGGGCCGAAAGTTGAACGTCGGGGGCCTCCTCGAGGTCCCACTCTCGCGACAAGTAAGCTCCAAGGCCGAGGCCCGCGACCATCCCAGCCAACCCGAGCGCAAAGAGCGGCTGCGGCTCCGCGTCTTCCCCCTGAATCAACAGATCGACGCCCACGCCGGTGAGTGTCCCGAGCAAGCCGCTCGCGTCGATGAGTAGGGCTCGACCGCGGCTCATGGGTAGGAGTTCACTCAGAAACGCGCCGCCGATGAGTCCGACGTCGCTCGCGAGGAGGAGGGTCCCCATCAGGAGTTGTGGGTCCGCGTCGAATTCGGCGATCCCGTGTGCGAACGCGACCATCACACCGGCCCACATGCCGACCGAGGTCGAGAGCGAGACATCGCCCGCCGAGGGTTCGAGGACTTCGAAGGCGACGTGACCGACGGCGGTGCCGACGAGCTGCCCGAGGAGGATCAGGCCTACGCCTTGTTGCTCGTCGTCCACATCCAACACGACCGCGCTGGCGAGTCCATTCCAGGCTCCCCAGAGAGTACCGGTGTCGATCGCGGTCGCGTGCCCGGGAGTGATCCCGTCGCTCGTCGCGAGTGTCGAAACGGTGACACCCGCGCCAGCGCCGAGGAGCAGGAGGGCGATGACGGCCCGCGTGTCGTCACACTGAGCGAGGACACAAATCTCTGCGCCGGCGAGGATCCCTGCGCTCGTTTGAAACGAGATCAACTCGGCCCGCGCGAGGTCGCTGTACTCTTCGTTGCGCAGGCTCTCACCCAAGTGGAGCGAGGGTGCCGGCGGGCGGACGAGGGCGGGCGCGCGCATTCCGCTCATTCGGGCGAGGAGGTCCGCCGCACGCGTCGCCGCCGGGTGCCCCGGAAACAGGGCTCCGACCTCTCGTAGGGTCGCGATCGCGAGCGCTCGGTCGCCGGACGCCAGAGCGTCGAAGGCGGCGTCATAGCTAGCCCACGCCTCGTCGCGGCTGACGAAGTTCGGCAAAAGTGGCTTGGCCTGCTCGATGGGTAGCGTCTGGGTGCTGGTGGCGGTCTCGGCCGGTTTCGGCGCGCCGGGCTCCTCGGCCCACGCGGAGGCGGGGACGCTGAGTATGACGATCCAACGGAGTCGCATCGTCATCGCATCGTCATCGCCAGGCAAAGGCCGCGCGAGGACGGACGGCGATCGCCCACGGGGAGATGTCGTCCAAATGGATCTTTCCCTGGACCCTCAAGGGATCCAAGGCCACGACGGTCACGCCGCCGCCATCGCCGTCGATGGTGCGCGCCAGATAAGCACGTTTGCCATCTGGAGCGACAGCGAGGCCGTTGTGCGTTCCTTCGATGGCAACGGAGCCGGTGACTTTGCCGGAGGGAATGTCGACCAAGAGAAGCTCCGCCGTGCAATCCACGACGAGCTGCTGACCCGGTCCGAGCGCGAGGCCACGAAGATGGAGCGACCGCTCGAGTGAGAGTACACGCGAGCGACCCGTCTCGAGGTCGACCTCGAAGATCCGCGAGGGCGTCCCTTCGATGGGGACATAGACTTTGGTGAGGTTCGAATCCAGCGCCACGAAGTGCCGTACGCCGCCGTCGCCGCCAAGCCCGCTCAGCGGATCGAGATCGACCCCTGAGCCAAAGGGCTCGGGGCTCCTACCGAGTCTCAATCGGCCGGATTCGGTGATCGCGAGGTGATGGCGGCCCGGCGCGGTCGCGGGAATGGCGCGAAAAATTCGATCTCCGATGAGCTCGTCCTTTTCGAGCTTCCGAGTCGCAAGATCGATCGTGAGGAGGTGAAAAGGTTCCGGCACGCGGGTCTTCTGATCGTCGGAGACTTTGATCGTATTTTCGAGCACGAAGAGTTTCTTGCCGTCCGGAGACACGATCACATGGCGCGCCGGGTGTTCGGTGAGTCGAGCGATGACTTCGGTTTTTTCGACGTCGACCTCTCGCACGCCGTCGCTCGCGGCCAGGTAGGCTCGTTTGCCGTCGCGATCGAACTCGATCCACTTGATGGCCTTGTTGAGATCGATCCCGGCGACGACTTGTCCTAGCGCGGCATCGACGACACGAAGGTGAGACGACGCGGCGTAGACGAGGTCACGGGGCACGTCGACGATCCGGTCGGTCGCCTTGGGCGCCAAGGCCTTAGCGCTGGTTGCCTCGCCTTGACGTTCGTCTTTGGACTTACAAGCGACGAGGGCGAGAAGCGCGAGAGAGATCAGACGTCGGGAACGGTACACAAGGCGCTCCAATCGTTACTCATGTTCGCGCAGCTATTCATCCAGTCGGGATAGGTGGTCTCGTCTGGGATTTGTGCGCTCCAGTAGCAAGGATGGCAGGCCGGAAGGTCCGACTGCCAGGGGCAAGGGTCCGAGCTGTTGCTTTGTCCGACTTCCCAGCCGGGAAGGAATCCGGGGCAGCAGTCACCGAAGGTGTAGGGCCGAACATCGTCCGGGGGCTTCGAAATGAGGCTCTCGGCCTTGGCGTTCAACGGTTTCATCATCGTCTCCTACAAGCCGCTCTCCTACAAGCCGCTCGGTTGGCTGCACGCGGTGCGACTGCCGCGGAGGTGGACGAGCAGGCCAGGTGCGCGTTCGACGAGGTCGGCATAAGTGGAGAGGCCAAGCTTGTACCAGTCGCGCAAGAAGTCACAGAAGAATTCTCCGATGGCCCAAGGGGCCTCGCCCTCTCCGGCGTGGAGCCATGCGATGTGGTGGCAGCCTCCGCCGCAGAGATAGCGCGCCCAACACGTTCCGCAGGGCTCTCGACCGCGCGGGTCGAGCCGCTGTACGAGCCCGAAGCGACGCGGCCCGTCGGTACCAAGCGAGGCATTGCCAATACGAAAGGCCTCTTGGCCCACCAAGCGGTGACAGGCGTACCAATCGCCCTTGTCGTCCGCCGCCACGAGCGCGGTGCCCGCTCCACAGGGCGTCGGACGCGGTTGCCCGGCGGCGATCTGCTCCATCAGCTTCTTCACGTTTGAGAAGGGGAACAGCCGGCCTTTCTCGGCCCACGACACGAAGTCTTCGGCGAGCTCGCGAAATCCTTTGAGCACCAACTTCAGGTCTTCGCCATCGAGGTCGAAGCGTTTGCGACCCGTCGCGACCGGCGATACGCCGACTTCGACGAAGCCGGCTTCGACGAGGTGACGGACGATTCGAGCGACGTCGGTGGACTGATGGGTCAGCGTGACTCGAGCGATCGCCCGAACGCCCGACTCACGCACGCGCGACACGATCTCGGAGTAGCTCCCCTGCCCGTCCGACATGACGCGCAGCCGATCGTTCACGTCGGGCGGCCCGTCGATGCTGACGGTGATGGTGATTTCTTCCCGCGCGAACCAGTCGGCGAGCTCTTTGGTGAGCAGAGTTCCGTTGGTGGTCAGCCCGAAGGAGATCTTCCGTCCCTCTGTGGCGGCGCGGCTCTTCGCATACGAGTGTGCGGCCGACACGACAGGGACGTTCATGAGGGGCTCGCCGCCGAAAAACGTCAGATGGATTTTTTCGGTGGAGCCGAGCTGATCGAAGAATTTGGCCACGTGGGCGATCGCGAGATCTTCGCGCATGAGGCCAAAGCTCTGGCCGTAGCGCCCGAAGTCGGCGTAGCAGTAGCCGCAGCGGAGGTTGCAGTCATGCGCCACGTGAAGGACCAGCGACGCCAGCGGTGTGAGGTGGAGGTCCGGCGCGGGCGGGCTTCGCGGGATCTCTTTGGGCACCAAGATCTCGAGCTGCTCGAGCCCGAGCACGGCGGCTTCGGCGTCGGCGGCCGAGCATCGCTGGGTGAGCTCCGAGAGGAGGGCCGAGCGGCTCGTCACGTCGCGCCCAGTCAGGAGCTCTGCGAGCATGAACGAGGCCTCGTCCGCTTCCACGAACGCCGCGTTCTCGACGACGAAGAGGAGCTTCCGCCCTCCCTCCTCGAACGCGTGAAACGGTCGAATCGTGAGGCGGTCTCGAACGGGCAACGGTGGAGCGACCAGGACGCCTTCCATGAGTTGCCTCAAAAGACCCGCGAGAGCGGGTTCCAGTCGGGGGGCACGACGAGCACACGACGGCGCACCTCGGTGCCCTGACCGTCATCGGCGACGACCTCCCCTTCGCCCGTGCCGCAGCGACGCGTGTCGAGCAAGAGGCAGGTTCGATCCGGCGCGCCACCTTCGACGTGCCCGTCAGGAGACACCGTGATCGCCACGCTGCTGGACCCGTCGTAACTCCAGGTGAATACGTGGGATGGGTCAGGGACGTCATCTCCGCCGCCGCCCTCGCGCCGACCGTTTTGACCCACGTCGTACATCGTCGCGCTGAGGAAGATCTCTCGCTCGGGAACGGAGTCGTAAAAGCGCACGCGAACGTACGGATCGATGATGAGCTCGTTGGTGTCATATCCCGTCACTCTCACATAAGGTGACGTCTGGGCGTCCTCGCGGATCTCGAGGCTCACCGAATTGATCGTGCCGGATTGGCGGCAGGCGTCGGCTCCGAACTCACCGCGCGGAATGATCGCGAGCAAGGTCCAGTCTCCTTGGGGGTTCATACCTTTGAACACGCGAAGTGGGGTGAACGGGTTGGTGAGATCGTCGTAGCTCGTATGAATGCCGTTCGAGCCGCGGCAACCGGGTTCTTGTCGTAGACCCGCCGCGCCGCCGCATAGGACCGCACGCTGGCCGTTGGGCGCGATCAGCACGAGCTTGAGGTTCTTGTTTCGGTTGTTCGAGGGAGCGGTCGGGTCGGTGTAGTCGAGATCGACCTCCACGTCGAGGTCATCGATCTGCAGGGAGTCAGTCACAGGGATGGTCACCGAAGCGAACGAGGCGCTGACGGTGGCCGAGCAGCTCGCCGGGAACATGAGCAGTGGATTGACGGAGTAAGTGTAGCGATCGTTGACCTCTACCGCGAACGAGGCCGCTTTTTGATCTCCGAGCGCGTCGACGACGGCGATGGTGACGGTGGTTCGGGAGCCGGTGGCGACCGTTCCGTGCAGGGACCCAGACGACTCGAGCGACAGCCCGGCCTGGAGCTGCCCTGAAATCACGCGCCATTGGTACGGGGGCTGCCCGCCGGACGCTTCCAGCTGGAACTCGAACAAACGGTTGGCGAGCACCTGGGGAATGCGGGTGGTGACCAAGAGGAGCGGCGGTTTGACGTGCAAAGTGAGCATGGCTTCGTCGGTTCGAGCTCCCGAGTCGGTGACTTTGACGACGAACGGAAAGTCACCCGACGTGATGGGTACGCCGGACAAGACACCATCGGCATCCAGGGACACGCCGGTGGGGAGCGCCCCGGTCTTCGACCATGAGTAAGGCGGTCGGCCGCCTTCGGCTTCGAGCTCGACGCGCATCCCGTGGCCAAAGCGCGCATCCGGAACGGAGGAGGTTCGAATCATCGGGTCGAGTGATCGGACGACCAGGCTGAGCGTACGTTCGGCGGTCTTGGCTTCAGCGTCGGTCACGCGGACGGTGAGCGCGAAAACGCCCACCGCAGTAGGCGCTCCCGATATTCGCCCGTCGTCTGAGAGTACGAGGCCAGGGGGCCAGGCGCCGCTCGAGGTCGACCAAACGTAAGGCAGGAGGCCGCCCCGCGCGACCAGCGTGTGCTCGTAGGTGATCGTCTCCTGCGCCTCCGCGAGCACGGCCGTCTCGACGACGAGCGGATCGGGTGTCACGTAGATCGAGAGCTGTGCAGACGTAGAGAGCCCGCCCGCCGCGCGGACCTCGATCGTGAAGCCATGTGCGCCTGGAGATCCCGCGAGGCCGGTGATTTGGCCGGTGGCGGAGGCCAGCGAGAGACCGTCCGGGAGGGAGCCCGCCTTGATCTGAAACGCATACGGAGTCGTCCCTCCGCGGATCTCGATCTTTTGGTCATACGCGGCGCCGAGCGCGACGTCGGGGAGGGCCTTGGTCACGATCTCGAGAGGAGGAAGCTCTGGTTCGTCTTCACACGCGACCGCTGCGAGGAGTAGGACGAGCGGCCAGGTTCCGCCAAAGACACGCTTCATCGACATTCGTTCACTCGTTCGAGCCCCCGAAGATTTCGTGCGCCGAACTGTGGCACGCGAAAACGGGTTGCGCCATGGCCCTCGGATCAGCGACCGATGCGGAACGCCCTCTTTCGGAGGCGAAGGGCGAGCAGTAGCACCCATGCGACTTCCGTGGGTTGCGACTTCGACGTGGACCTCGACGTAGAGCGACAACCGCAGCCTTGGTCTTCGAGGAGAGCTTCTCCGGCGTCGGCTGAGCTTGCGTCCGAATGCCCCGCGTCCGGCCGGGGAGGCACTCCGGCGTCGGGGAGAGCGCACGCTAGAGGATCGAGCGGGATTCGGATCCGCAGCGACGCGATCGGCAGGGGCTCCTGTTCGAAGGTCGCGAACGCCAACCCGAGAGTCTCGGCCTCGGGAGTACCGACTGTGTCGTCCAGGAGCTCGTCGACAACGGCGGTGTGTATCGATTGGTAGTGTAGGCCGAACTCGAGATCGATGTCTTCGGTTGCATCACACGGGACCTCGACGGCGAGCTCGACGTCGTCGTAGTGAGCGAGCTTACCTCCTTGTAACTCTAGGAACTCCTTGCCCACGGGGGCGGTCGTGGCGGTGGCGACGAAGCCGCGCGGAGGGATGCGGGAGTCGGAGATGACGAGATCGTTGAGCGCGAGGTGATGGGTCGGACCTACGCCGTGTCGACCGTGGACGACCTCATAAACTGCCAAGGGATCCACGAGCTCATCGGTGAGGGGATCGTAGGAGCCCCGGTCGAAGCCGAGGGCCTGTGACCTTGCCGAGAGAAAGACACGTCGGCCCTGCGGATAGCCGGTCGGGAGCTTGTGCCCCGAGTCGTTGACGACGCGAAGCGTCAGCGCGAGCAACTCACCTTTTCGCGCCGACGCGGGGGGGTCGATGAGCTCGAGATGGGCCGCGGAGGCCATCATCTGGCGAATCCGGAGGCTCCCGTTCTGGAGCTGATTTTGGATGTCGAGCTCCGGGAAGAGCAACGCGACGCTGTCGAGGAGAAAGAGGTTGCCTCCAGCGAAGGCGTGGACGGAGCGCTCGCGCCGTTGGGGCCCAGCCAGGGCGTTCTGCCCGGGTTCTTCGGGCATGTGGCAGGCCTGACAAGTGCGGCCTTCGCTCACAAAATCACTCGCGAGCCACTCCGAGTAAGTCGTTTGCTCCGGAAACGGCATCGCGGTCACGGTGCCATCCTGGCTCTTGCGTGGCACGAGCGGGTTCACGAGGTCGTGACACGTCCCGCAGAAGGCCGAATCGGACACCCACGTGGAGGCTTGGGTCGCGTGCGGTGCGGGGGTGACGGAGTAAGGTCCGCGAACCCTCGCCTCGTCGACGACGACGTACTGTGCGTTGCGCACGTAGGGGTTGGGGTCCATGCGATGGCAGCCGGAGCAGCCGATCCCGGTGTCGGTGGGGAGCAACCGGCTCCCGTCGCTCGGAAGGCAGCGACCTTCGAGCCAAGCCTCCGGCGTGTGGCAACGAAAGCAGAGGTCGCCGATGCCGGGGTGATCTCGTTCCGCCACCACCACGGCCGCCCGAAACCATGGATCTCTGGCCGCATGAGCCATCGCGCTGCCCATCCAAGTGTCGTGGGGAGATCCTTGGGGGTCGAACGTTGCGTGACACTCTGCGCAGACCGAGGCCGGCGAAAACGCGACGCTCACCGAGCTCGTTCCGGGCAAATCGATCTGAGCGACAAGCGCGAGCAAGACCATGAGCGTCAAGGCCCGGAGAGCCTAGCGTATGCGAGGCCGAACGCGCAGCGTCACTTGACGGAGCAGGAAGGGACCGAGCCGCGGGTCTCCGCGGTATGGGACTCGGTCGCCTGCCGGACTCCTCAACTCGTTGATTGACAGAGAAGTCCGCAAATACCATCGGGCGAGACGTCGGAGGAATGACGATGAAGGTCTGGTCCCTGCTTGTTTGTGCTGCGCTCAGCTCGACCGTCGCGTGCCGGTCGGACAATGGCCCGAACGGGAACAACAACAACGGCAGCAACAACAACAACAACGGCAACAACGCGCAGTGCCCTGGCTCTGCGCTCAACGTTTGCTCGCTCAAGGTCGCCAGCGCCGAGCTCCATCCGAACGTCGACGAGCCGGTGACGTTGTCGGGGGTCGTCGTGACCACGCCGACGGCCGCTGTCTCGGCAAATCTTGCCGGCTTTTACGTCTTCGACCCGAGCGTGAGCGAAGCGCTCAGCGGGCGCTACTCGGGCATCGCGGTGGTCTACAACCCCGCGTCGCTCGCCGGCGCCGTCCCGTCCGTCGGCGCGGTCGTCAACATCGAAGGCACGTACGCAGAGTTCCCGATGGAGGCTGCGGTCAAGCAGAAGCAGGTCAGCGCCATCCGCGTCGAAGCGACCGGCCAAACGGTTGCGCCCGTCGCCATCGAGATCGACAGCGCCGACCGAATCGCCACCGGCGGCCCCGACTCCGCGGCGTACGAAGGGAGCTTCGTGGTGGTGCGCGAAGTCAGCGTCACCGAGACGACCGTGAAGATCGGGTCGAACGAGATCTTCGGCGCTTTCAAGATCGACTCGAGCCTCATCATCGACGATGAGTTCTACGCCTACCGGCGTCCCCAGGTCGGAGAGCAATTTTCGAGCATCGCAGGGATCCTTCAGATCGGCACGAGCCCCTTCGACTCCGGTGAGTATCTACTCACGCCTAGAGCGGCGGGCGACGTCGTCCCGAAAAATCAGGCGGCGGTCGTGAGCTCACTCAAGGACATTCAAGACCCGGCGTCCCCTGGGCGTCCGGCGGAGATGTGCACCAACCCGACCGGCAGCCAGGTCGTCGGCAAGTGCGCCCAGGCCAAGCTGACGCGGGTGCTCGTCACCGCCTCCGCGGGGTACGTGTCCTCCAACCTCCGCAGCGTCTACGTTCAGGACCCATCGGTGACCGACGGCCGCTACTCGGCCATCAAGGTCGTGTACAACAAGAACCAAGTCACTCCGCCTGCGGTCGGTGAGTATGTGGACGTCGAAGGTGAGGTCATCAACTATCGAGACGGCATGCAGATCCAGTATCCGACCATCACCAGAAATGGTGCGGACACGATGACACCCACACCTATCACGGTGACCCCGGCCGACATCGCGCGCAGGAGCGCCATCGAGACTCAACCCTACGAAGGCGTGCTCGTGAAGATCGAGAACGTCTCGGTCGAGACACCTTGCACGACGGACGACAGCGACCGGGACCACGGCAACTGGATCGTCACCGGTGACGTCATGATCGGTACGTCCTGGGACTACGACTACAACGGCGACATTCGGCCGAACGAGATCGTCTGTATCGACGAACAAGGCGATCCGACCGGCCTGTGCGGCTGCACGGCCCCGACGCCGCCGCGGCCGAACGACCAGCGACACGCGGGCGACCGATTCTCTTCGATCACGGGTGTGCTCGACTACTCGTTCGGAGATTTCCAGCTGAATCCCCGCGGCAACGACGACCTCGTCCGAGCCGACTGACCCATCGATGCACCTCCATCCCGCCCCCACCGATCGTCTCGGTTCCTCGTCGTGTGTGTGGTCCCTTGCCGTGCTGGTGTTGGGCACGACCGCGGGTTGCCTGAAAAGGACGGAGAACCCGTCGCTATCGGGCCAAGACATCCACCTGACGGTGCTGCACACATCCGATATTCACAGCAGGCTCCTGCCGTACGAGGCTACGCCTGGACTCATCGATCGAGGGCTCGGCCTATGCGCCGAGTTTCAGCCCTTCGGGGGCGCGGCCCGAATGTCTTACTTGCTCAAGCGGGAGCGAGCGCGTGCGGGACGTGTGATGCACCTCGACTCAGGCGACTGCTTTCAGGGTGCGCCGATCTTCAACTCCTTCCGCGGTGAAGTGGAGACGAAGATCATGGCCTCGTTCAAACCGGACGGAGTCGTCGTCGGGAATCACGAGTTCGACCTCGGCGCGCGAAATTTGGCCGAGCAGTATGGGTTGTTCGGGCAAGGTGTCTATCCCTTGCTCGCGGCCAACTACCTTTGGTCCTCGCCGAACGACCCGAACGGAAACAACTTGGGCGGGCTGGTCAGACCGTACGAAATCAGGAATCTGAACGGGCTACGCGTGGCGATCATCGGCATGGGGAACACTTCGTCGATGACGTCGCTCAAGGACGGCGGCAACTCGCTCGGCATCACGCCGCTCGAACCCGTCGAGGTTCTCAGGACGTGGGTGAACATCCTCGAGCCGCAGGTCGACCTGGTCTTCGTGGTCTCGCACCAGGGGCTCACGAATCGATCCGAGCTCAACCTCGGCGAAGACGTGGAGATGGTGAATGGCTACGAGCGAATCGTCCCGCGAGACTCGGTTCCCGACTGTGTCGCCGACGATCCAACTCATCGAAACCCATGTTGGCAGCTCGTAGCCGAGGAGCCAGACGGGCAGTACCGCGTGTTCGTCCCTGGGATCGTCGGCATCGATGCGATCTTCGGCGGGCATTTGCACATCGTGCTGAATCCGCCCAAGGTGCTCACCGATCCGATCGGCCGGAAGGTTCCGCTGGTGCATTCGGGGGCGTTTGCCAAGTTCTTCGGCCGTTTCGACGCCGTCGTCCGGGTGCCGCCGAGGGACTTCGACCCTGCTGAGTATCCACATGGCGCGGAGCTCGTGTCCCATACGTATTCGATCATCCCGATCACCAACCGAATTCCCAAGAAGACGTCGACCGAGGTGGTGGTGTGTCCCGATGGCAACGTCCCGACGAGCGAGGAAGAAGAAGGCGTGGACGCGGTGGGAGCGCTGACGGCGTGCTTGAACCTGTTCGGGGCCGCACAGCAAAGGCAAGTGTGCCAGCTCGCCGACGAGTGCCGGCAGAAGGGCGACGCTTGTACGACCGCATGCAGGGAGGCGCGACGCGACTGTGGGTCCGTCCCTGCACCGATCGATGCGGCCACGGTGGAGCTCTTGGATCCTTACGTGATCGGCTTGTACCAGAACGAAGACTTGAACAAGTCCTTCGCTTTTGCGACGGCGCGGATCAGTCGTTTCGGGCTCTCGGGGGAAGACTCTCCGCTCGGAAATCTGGTCGCGGACAGCATGCGGCTTCGCAACCGGGTCGAGGCGCAGTTCTCCATGACCAACTCTCTCGGTATCAGGACCAACATGGAGGAGGGGCTCGTGTCGATCGAGGAGATGTTCAACATCTTTCCGTTCGAGAACTCGCTCACGACCATGTTCCTCTCGGGCTTGGAAGTGCAGGAGCTCTTCGACTTCGTGACCGAGCGATCGGCCGGGCGAGGATGTCAAACTCAGGCGCAAATTTCCGGAGTCAGCTTCGTTATGAATTGTGCTCAGGCGTTGAGGAACGAACGCGCGCCGGAGTGTTCGGTGGCCGACGACTGCGCAGACTGGGCGGCAGACGCGAGCAAGAGCGCGGCGCAGTGTGTGTTGAACAAGTGTTATCGGAGCCCTGCGGAGGACATCTTGATTCAGGAGGCGCCGCTGAATCCTACGGAGAGTTACAAGGCCGCGGTGAACGACTTCATCGGGCGCGGCGGGTCGGGCTTCGAGGTGCTTCGACGAAACACGACGAAGGTCGAGACCAAGCTGTCGCTGCGAGATGCGCTCATCGACTACATGCGCTCGGGGCAGGCCGAGGGTGGCCCCGGACGGGTCTGCGGGAGCCCTTTCATGGTAGAGCCGCTGCCGCCGCAAGTCCGGCCCTGGGTGAGTTACGACAAGAGTCTCGGCCCCCGGACATGCTCCGAGCTCCCGACGGGCTGCAGCGCGCCCTCGGGCATGCTCGTGGACTGCGTCGAGACGGAGACGGAGATTCGGTACTACTGCATCCCGTACGACTTCCGGGATCCGAGCCCCGATCCGAACGACGATTGCGCAGAGATCGCCGCGGTCGCGGAGAAGATCGAGTCGGTGCAGGACGGCTCTTGTGACAACGCGCCGGTCTCGCACTGCGACGGCCAGGTCCACTGCTGCACCCGCGCCGAGGACGGAGCCACCATCGCGGACTACTACTGCATGGTTCCGAACTGTGTGGATCCACCGCTCACGGGCCGCATCAAGAGGATCGTCCAATGAGGTCGTTGGTGTGGATAGGGCTCGTCGTGGTCGCGGCCGCATGTGAAGAAGTCGTGAGCTTGGAGCGGGCGCTGTCGAGCTTCGAGGTCCAGATCCTCGATCCAGTGGGCACGCCCGAGCGTCGCTGCATCCTGCCGGGCACCCCCACGGTCGCCGTCGATTTATCGGGATGCCCGACCTACGAGCGGGACGCTTCGGGGAGCACGGTCTTGAGGCTTCGGCCGCGAGACGATCGGCCTGGTGGGTTCACGGCGCGGGCGATCGATGAGAAGGGCGAGCTCCTGGAGACTTTCAACGGCCTTGCCACGGTCAAGGTCGTTCCAGGGAGCGTCGAGAGTGCGTTTCAGCGGATCGAGTTCAAGGACGGAGTCACCGACGGTCCGCAGGACGTGTCGTTCCGCTCCGCCTTTGGCGACACCTTTCTGTGGGTGCTCGACGACGTACCGCCGCGCCTCGGAGCCGATTTGCCGCTCGGGATGAATGCCCAGTGCGGTTTCGACACGGAGAACGTCTGCGCGCCGTTCAACCTCGCCTGTGTCAATACGAAGCCCGTGGTGGGCGACGATGCGCGAGGCCTCGCGTACTGCACGACGGGCTGCGCGACGACCGACGAGTGCCCCGAGGGCTATTTTTGCGCCGAGGACGCTCAGGTTTATGATGATTCGGGGACGGATACTTCGTCCGGCGTGTGCGTGCGAAAGAAGCCCACGTTCAGCACCGGCGTGGCCGGCCCCATTCACCTCGTGGAGCCGACTCTGGCGGACGTGAGTCGGTCCGAGAGTATGATTTCGTCTCCGTTCGAGGAGAATTTCATCGAAATTCGCCACGGAAAGCTCGTGGTCACGGCGGTGCGCATCGATGGGTTCTACGTGACGGACGTCTGCCCGGAGCTCGGCAAAGCGGGCGCGCCGCCCGACGCCGACTGCTCGGCCGAGGATCTCGCGAGGGCGCCCGAGTTCAATCACCTCTTCGTATTCACTTTCGGAAGACCGACGACGAACCCACGCGGCGACGAGTCCGAGGATCTCGGCAGCCGCGAGCTCTTGGCGGGCGATCGGATCCGCAATCTCTCGGGTCCCATGTCCGAGTTCAACGGGTTGACCGAGATGAACTTTCCTGAGTGGGAGGTGATCTTCGAGGAGAGTCCGTACCCGACGCCGGCCGCCGCGGATCTGCACAACAAGGTCGCCTTGGTCTTTCCGAGCCTGATGGATCGGGGCCAGGCCTGCTTCGAGGCGAACGTCGACCCGAACATTCCGGTGCTGTTGGATTGTGATTTCGCGATGGAGCGGCTGGAGGGTGCGCGTGTTTCCGCTCGCGTCGAGAAGACGAATCCCGTGCCGCCCGGCTCTTCGGAAGCGGACAATCTCGAGCGTTACGGCCAGTGGCCGGTCACCATCAACACGGGCCGCAAGCAGCGCACGTTCCAACTCATCACGCGGGAGAACATTCCGTTCTTCAATCCGCGGAAGATCTCCGACCGGGCCATCGGTCAGACGGTCACCGGCAACTTGCGGCAAGTGGCTTTCGACGATCGTTCGGAGCCGATCTGGATCATCGAGCCTCGAGACCAGAGCGATTGCACATGGTGTGTCTCGCCATGAGGTCTCGTGGTCGCGCGGGACGCGAACATGACTCCAGCTGGGTCGAATCGAGCGGAGTCGGCGCGGAAGTTTGGCGTTTCTTGTTCGCCTCGAGCGAGGCTGCGCGGGTGAACGAAGTTGGAGGACCAACTTCGTTCGCGCTTTCGGTAGGGAGAGCTCATTTCATGACGATTTCCAAGCTTTTGGTTGGTTTATTGGTGGCGGCGCCGTTGCCCGTTTTAGGGGAAGAGGCCGAGGAGAATCCGGATTCTTCGGAGGAGCTCATGGAGGAAGTCGCAAAGCCGGAGACGCCGCCGCCAACCGAGAAGGCGACGCCGCCCGAGCCGGAGGTCGCGGAGGTGTTGGCCGACGACTTCTTCACCTTCACCGACTTCGTGGACAACCGAGTGACCTTCGCGCTGTCGAACGTGAACATCTTCGCGGGCCCGGGTGAACGAGCGACCACGACCTCGGGTACTCGGATCGGCGTCGACCCCAATTTCAACCTGTTCGTCGAGAACGTGAATACGAGGTTCTCGGGGTATGAGTCTCTGGCGCACCTCGTACTCTACAAGAAGTCCGACGCGTTCTTCGAGCGGATGGAGACAGAGGCCGCGCTCGCCGCGTTGCTCTTGGCCAACTCCAACAATGGAGAGCTCCGATATTCGGACTCTGGAACCTACCTGCGTGTGATCGCCAAGCTTCAAAAAGGGGACGAGAAGGCCGTCGACTCAGTGGATGTGACGGCCTGGCCGTTGTCCTCGGATCGATTTCGGCTCGGGTACACGTACCTCATCTCGTGGGGTGGCACGGCGATCTTCCCGGGCAAGCTCCAGGCGAGCTCGTTGACCGAGGGTGCGGTGCCTGGGGTGAGGTTGAGATACCGGGCGGCCAACGATGCGGGGTATGCGTTTCTGGGTTTGAAGTCGGCCTTGCTGCTCTCGCGGCAGCCCGGAAACGAAGCCGGGGAGCTCGTGCCCAACATGGGTGTCCTGGCCGGCGGAGGTGTCAATCTCGCCAAGCGCCTCGTGCTCGAAGCAAACGGCGGACTCTTTCAGAAAGGGACTCAGGAGCGGCCTGGGCTCGAAGGGGAGGCCATCCTCGGTTATGGCGCTTCGGCGCGAGTGTCCGTGTACGACGGCATTCCTCCGCCGCAGAGCGCGGACCTCGCGCTCTACCGAAACGACCCGCGCTACCCTGACGACTACTCGTTCAAACCGTGGAAGGTCGTGACTGGATACAGCGCCTCGGTCGAAGTGAACGCCATCTTTCAGAACCTCGAAGACCCCGAACAATTCGGCTCCGAGAAGCTCGTCAGCGCGCTCGCCGCAGGGCTCGTGGGCTCCCTGCAGCTCGATTATTTGAGGCTACGCCTCGAGGGCTTTTTTCAGTCCGCCGACTTCATCTTGTTCAACGTGCCAGGCTTCGTGCCTTTCCAAGCCATCTCGAGCTTGGCGACGACGACGCCCGAGTTCTTCGCAGGCATCGGGGCCGAGTATTACGTAGACTCTCTTCACCTGCAGCCAGGTCTCACCATCGGCGTGAAGATGCCCGCAACTTATGAGAGCGCGGTGCTGGCGGATCAGGGAGGCGCCTCGGGCGTTGGCGGCGCGCAAACCGGGGAGGCGCGAGTGCAAATCATCAACGACGGGACGTCGAGAGTGGTGCTGCCCCCAGGGAAGGGAGCCACACCCATCATCGGCGTGATGTTCAAGGTCCCCATGTATCTTTCGAAGACGATGGTGCTCGCGTTCGAGTCGCGGCTCGAGATCAACGACAATCAACCGAGGCTCGCGCAAGACAACGAACGAGGAGAAGTCACGACGATCTTCGACGACCCGCTGCGACTCGCCCTCGGTTTGGTGCTCCAAGCCCGTTTTTGAGCAGGGTCGCACACACGCGCATCGGAGTCTGGCCTGCTTCAGCGGAGCCAACCCGGACGGACGTCTTGCGTGCACTGCGAGAAGTGCCACGGAGTCGCCCGGGCATCACTCGTCTTCCGGATCGATGCCCAAGGCCCGAAGGCGAGCCGCCAAGCGAGCGGCCCGCGAGCCTTCCTGATCGGCGCGCTGGGCTTCCTGATCGGCGCGCTGGGCTTCCTGATTGGCGCGCTGGGCTTCCTGATTGGCGCGCTGGGCTTCCTGATTGGCGCGCTGGCGCTCTTCGTCCGCGGATAGGCACCGCTTCCCCTCGAAGTACACGTCGATCTTGACGCCGTCTTTCCACTCACTCTTGGGCAGGACTTGGAACTCGAGGCCGCGAACGCTCGTAGAAATGAACCGACCATTTACAGCACGCGCCGGCATCGCGAGCCCAGTGGTTCTGTCGAACTGGAACAAATCGAGGACACGCTGGTCGTCGACGTCGGGGAAGTAGAGACCGAACTCTGGGACCTTGTTGGCCTCGTTGGTGACTCTCTGGCGAATCGTGTCTTTCCGCTCCTTTCGACGCTCGTGAGTGCTGACGATCTCTATGACCAACAGCGCGTCTTCAGCGGTGACCGAGTCCCGCGATTTGACGAACGCAAGGTCGGGGTAGAGACTCTTCTGCTCGTCCGTGTCGGGGTCGAGGTACCAAATGGCTTCGTCCGACATCAGCTCCAACCCGAGTTTCTTGGCGATCGGTTCGAGCTTATTTCGAAGGTCGAGAACGGCGGCGTTGTGAGTGGAGGAGGTAGGCACGTCGAGCTCCGGGTCGTAGTAGGGAATGTCGATCTCGCACGGAGGCGGCTCGTGGGGTCGACGCTCCAGCCGCGGAGGCTCGCCGCGCGTTGGCCGAGGTCGTTGTTCGAGCTCGATTGGAGCTCGAAGTGGGGCGGAAGCCATACGCAATTTTCCGAGTCGCAGGCGCATCGAGTCAAGCGCCGTCAGACCGGGCGACCGGGCGACCGGGCGATCGGGCGATCGGGCGTGCCGGACTTTGGATCTGCGACGATCCAGGCTCCTTCGGGCCCGTCAAAGAATTACGGATCGAGCTGGCCTCCGATGGCCCTGGAGGATCGCTAGCGTCGCCTTGGGGCAGTAGGATACGGGCCCTTGGTGCATCCGTGGAAAGAATGGGAATGCGGCAAGTCATTTCCTTACGGCGCCTTACTCAGCGTTGCAGCTCATTTTGAGCGGACGCCTTCCGGAAATGGACGATGGCTCTCTCGCCTCGTTTTCAGTAAGGTCTTAGCTCCCGTGAGTCTTCGCGTCGGGCCCGCTCTCCTCGTACCCATCTCGAACGACGTCGCCGTTCCGGGCGGCGCGTCCGCTCTGCTTCCCGGCGACTCCTTCGAGCTCGGCTCGAATCCTATCGACCGGCCTGCTCCGCGCGCGCTGGGAGGTCTTGCTCTCTCTCGCGGCGTCCCGGGCATCATTCGCAACGACCAAGGCTACGTGCCTTACGCCTGGACGAACCGCGCCAGCCTGTCGGGGGCTTGGGCCTACCCTGGCACCGCGGACCGGCCGCTCGGCTGATGGCCATCGACGAATCCGAAGCGCGGCGCATCGCAGAGCGCGACGCCTTGCGCGCGTACAGAGATCTCGGCGAAATCATCTGGAAGCGCTACGAACAGTAGGAAACGCAGTGAAAGAAAAGCACATTCGGATCCGCATCGAGCAGTGCCTCGCGCTGGCCAAGGCGAGCAACTGCACGCGTCGGAAGTTCGGCGCGCTGCTGCTGGACCCCACCCGCAACGTGATCTTGATGGACGGCTACAACGGCGGCCCGCGGGGCGGCGGTGAGCTCTGCGGCGGCGATGTCTGTCTTCGAGATACGCTCGGGATCCAGTCCGGCACGCGAATGGAGATCGGCTGCCACCACGCGGAAATGAATGTCATTTGCAACGCCGCGGCGAGTGGCGTGGCCACTCGCGGCGCCTGGCTCCTGATCACCGGCGAGCCCTGTGTATTGTGCGCCAAGCTGATTCACCACGCCGGCATCGTGAAAGTGATCATCGTGAAGGGCGGGTACGCGGGCGAAAACGGGGTCTCGTATCTGCTCGAGCACGGCGTCGAGGTAGCCCAGGTCGACGGGCCGAGGGATCCGAGGCACTAGCCTCGTGACGGGCTTCGGCCCTCAGGACGTCAATCAACCAAGTGCGATAATTGACTGCTTCATGAAGGAGCAGGCCCCGCGTGCTCAGCTTTGAGCGGAGAGTTGCCTCTCGACCTCTTCGATCGCCTGTTCGAGCTCCGCGGCGGTTTGGTATCGCTTGTCGGGGTCCGGCTCGAGGGCTCGTTCGAGCATCTTTGCGAGTTTGGGATCCATGTTAGGGGCGAGCTTGGCTACCGGGGGTGGGGTGCGTGAGGTAGCGAGCCTCATGATGCGTTGGCGGGGCGTTTCGGTCGCGTAGGGAACCTGGCCGACCACACACTCGAACAGCACGACGGCGAGTGAGTACAAATCGGCGCGGCCGTCGATTTCGCTCTTGGCTTGTTCTGGGGCCATGTACGGCACGGTGCCGACCATCATGCCGTCAGCGGTGAGTGTTCTGGCGGCGGCGCCGAGGAGCTTTGCGAAGCCGAGGTCGAGGAGCCTGACACCAGCAGGGTCGGAGCCGTGGCCGAGGAAGATATTCTCGGGTTTGACGTCGCGGTGGACGACGTTGACGCTGTGGAGACCGGCGAGGCCTCGAGCCACGCCGCGCGCGATGCTGCAGGCTTCGACGGCAGGGAGGCGGTTGCGGAGCTCGAGGAGGTCAGCGAGGTCCATGCCCGTGAGCCATTCGAGGATCAAGAGGAGGTGTCCATTCTTGCTTCGCCCGCGTCCGTAAGCACGAACGAGGTTGGGGTGTCGCAGTCCGAGCAGCACGTTGAATTCGCGCTCGAAGCGCTTGAGCGCCTCGGGGTCTACGACGCTCTCAGCCTTGAGCACCTTGAGGGCGACGCGTTTTCCGGAGCTTTCGTCGGTGGCCTCATAGATCTCCGCCATGCCGCCCTCTCGCAGTGCGGCGGTGACCCGAAACCGTTGAGCGACGACCTCGCCGGGAACGAGCAGTGGAGCTCGCTCGTGCATTCGCCTCATCAAGCCGTCATTTGCGACCTCACGCAAGTCCGTGCGCTGGATTGCGATCGGGAACTTGGATAGCGTTCGGGAGATGGCACCCGATCCGGACGAGGGTGAGACCATCACGGAGGACCTCTTCGGGATTCTCACCGGCGACTTGCCTCGCCTTGGAGGAGCTAGTCTCGCAGAGCGGCTCCAGGCGCTCGATGCGGGTCGCCTCGAGTCGGTCTATTCCGCGGGTGAGTTGTCGGCAGAGGATCTCGACTCGGCGCTCGCCGGGATGATCGAGACAGCCGAATACGAACGCGAGGCCGAGCTTGCGCAACTCGGCGCGATGATCAGCTCGTTCGAGGGGCCTGCGGATTCGCCCCGCGGCCGCCAACTCTCCGTGCTCATCGAACACATGGTGGACGAGCTTCGAGAGGAGCCCACCGGGTCGGGGCGGCGCGGACCGAGCTCGCCGCCCGACCCCGCTACAGCCGATCGGCCGACGACCTCGCCGCCTCCGCCCCCGCTCGAGGATTGGCCAGCCGTCGACACTGCGGAGATGGTGCTCGATCCGACGGAGATTACAGACTCGATCTCGCGTCGACGGGCACCCGTCGAGCTGTCGCTCCCAGAGTCTCCCTGGGACGCGACCCCGCGGGAGCGCGAGCCATCGGTCGCGATCCTCATCGAAGATGTCGCACCCGAGCCCTACGACGCAAACAAAGTAGCCGCGGAGCTCTCCGAGCTGTCGGCCGCGCTCGCCGAATGGTCGACGAAGAGCGCTGCCGAGATCCTCGGCGTCGGTGGAGTGGAGCCGCCAGAGATCCGGGATCGCCTACACGACCTCCGCGAGCGCTACGCTCCCAAGGGCTTGGACGCGCCGGAAGTCCGGATGAAGAAACACGAAGTGCTCGCCGTGCTCATCCACGCACTCGGAACCATGTCCGAGGCGGAGGGTGGAGGTGGCGTGTCCGAGCGTCATGAGAATTTCGCGCGACTCGCACTTCGGCGTCCGACCGCCTCGGGAGAGGAGGATCCGGTTCGTGCACGGAGGTTTCTTGGCGTTGCGCGGGCGATGGTGCGAGGTGCCGACTATCGATCCGCGCACGACGCGCTCGATCGGGCGCGTGAGTCGGCGGCGGCTGTGTCTGGCATCGTCGAAGTCTGGCGGGCTTACGTGCGAGCGCTGTCCGAGAAGGACAACCGAGTGTCCGTGGAGATTGCACGGCACGCGATCGAACACGAGCTCGCGGGATCTGCTTTGAGCACCGAAGATCGAGCCGAAGCGAATCTGCTCCTAGGTCGCGTCTATCGGCGGTTGGACCGTCCGGCGGAATCGCACGAGGCCTTCAAGCGGGCGTATCTCATCGATCCCAATGATCCGGAGACCGCCAAGGAGCTAGACGAGTCGATCGAGCATCGTCGTCGGAACGTCTTGATGCTCCGCGAAGCCTTGCGCGACAGCGTGCTGCTGAGCGAGGACGACGAGTGATCTCCGACTCGAAGGCGTTTCTCCACGCTTTTCGTATTCGACCCGGCGAGGGTCGTCGAGTCGCGTTGATGTTCACTTACAGCCTCGCGATCGTCTCGGCGTTCATCGTCGGTCGCACGGTTCGCGACGCGCTGTTTCTCTCCAAGTATTCGGTGGAGCGGCTTCCGCTGATGTACGTCGGCGTGGCGGTTTGCGTCGCCTCGTTCTCGCTCGTGTACGGGCGCTACGCGGACCGATTTCGTCGCGATCACCTGATCCTGTCGACGCTCTTGGTGTCCGGTCTGCTGGTGGTGATCGGTTGGGTTGGGCTCTCGTTTTTTCCGGCGCCGTTCATGTACCCGGCGCTCTACGTGTTCGTGGAGATCGTCGGAGTCGTGACGATCGTTCAGTTCTGGACGTTCGCCAACGATCTGATGAGCTCGCGTGAGGGCAAGCGGCTCTTTGGCATCGTAGGCGCCGGCGGAGTGCTTTCGAACGTGGTGTGCGGCTTCCCGTTGGGCGCGGTCGCCGCGCGTGTGCACTCGGAGCACTTGCTGCTCTTCATCGTCGCGTTGTTCGGACTGGCGGCATGGATGGTTCGAAAGCTGTCGGTGGACGCGAAGGCCGAGCTCGAGTCGCGCCCTCGTTCGATGCGTCCGATGACGAAGAGAGGTGGACCTTTTTTGGGGAGCCCTCATCTGTCGCTGATCGCGGGGATCGTGTTGGTGACGGTGTTGACGACGACGTTCATCGACTACCAGCTCAAGGTCGCGGCGCGTGAGGCCTTCGCGGGCCGTTCCACCGAGCTCGCGTCGTTCTTCGGTTACTTTTACGGCTTCACCGGGGTGCTCTCTTGTTTCGTGCAGTTCTTCGTCACGACGAGATTGCTCGAGCGGTACGGCGTGGTGGTTGCGTTGTTCGTCCTTCCGACGGCGCTCGCGTTCGGGAGTGTGGGTCTGTTGCTGGTGCCGCTCGTGCCGGGACTCACCGCGGCTTCGCTGGCCAAGGGCTCGGAGCACGTCTTGCGGTACACGGTGAACGACTCGACGATGCAACTGCTCTACAATCCGGTTCCATCGGATCAGCGCGGCCGAGCCAAGTCCTTCATCGACGGCGTGCTCAAGCCGTCGGGGATTGGTGTGGCGGGCATTGCGATACTCTTCATGTCGCAGTCGATGCGTCCAGAGACATTCAGTCTGTCGCTCGCGGCGCTCGATCTGGTGTTTGCGTTGGGTTGGCTCGTGATGGTCGTGGCGATGCGACATCGGTATGTTTCCTCGTTGCTCGAGACGCTGCGGTCGAGGCGGCTCGAGCCGGCGGCGCCGTTGGATGATGAGGGTGCGCTGAGTGTATTGGGGGCCGCGTTGTCGAGCGCGGACGACTCAGAGGTGCTTCACGCGCTCGAGCTGATTCCTGCGGTGAGTCGGGATCGGGCTCGGCTCGTGCGCCCGTTGGTCGCACACGGCTCGCCGGAGGTGCGTTTGCGCGCGATGCAACTCTTGGCGCGGTTTGGCAACGCGCGGGACGCGGAGCTCACGCGGAGCCGATTTGGGGACGAGGACGCTCGTGTGCGTCGCGCTGCGGTGGAGGCGCACGCGGCGCTCGCGAGGGGAGGCATCTTGGCGGGTCGGGCGCTGTTGTCTGACCCGAGCTTGGACGTCCGCGCGGCGACCGTGGCGGGGCTGCTCAAACACGGAGGGGCAGAGGGGCGTGTCGTGGCGACCCCAGCGCTCTCGTCGATGATTTCGAGCGCGGACGGAGCGGAGCGTCGGGCCGCGGCGTTGGTTCTCGGGGAGCTCGATCGAAGCGAACAGAGTGATCGAGAAGCGCTCGGGAAGCTCGCCAGCGATACCGACGTGAGCGTGCGTCGGGCGGCCATCGAAGCGGTCGGAAACCTCGGAGCGATCGACCTGTTGCCAAAGGTGATCGACGCTCTTGGCTCTTTGGAGACCTCGCGCGTTTGTCGCCAAGCGCTGATGCGGTTCGGACCAGGCGCAGAGGGCGCGCTCTTGATTGGCCTGGCGAGCTCCGGCGTTTCAGTACGGCGGGAGCTCTTGCGGGCGTTGTCCCGGGTGGGTGGCACAGCGACCGTCAAGGCGCTCGCCGAGGCCGCGCTCGCGAGCGACGAAGGGACGCGTTCGGCAGCGGTCAATTCGCTCGCTGAGCTCGTCGCGGTCAGACCGCACCTTCGGTTGTCCGCCGACGAGCTCATGAGAGCGTTGAAGCACATCTCTGCGTTGGCAGAGAGAGACGCGGAGGCTCTGGTCAGGCTCAGGCTCGACGCTGAAGACCTGCTTCGGTTCACGCTCGACGAGCGCCGCCATCGGCACGTGGCCCACGCCTTCCGACTCCTCGAGGCTCGATACCCCAAGCGCGGGTTGGGGCTGGCTCATGCGAATCTGGAGTCTCCCGAAAAAACCAAGAGAGCCAACGCGCTCGAGGTCGTAGAAAACGTGCTCGATGGCGAGGAGGCGCGCCTCCTCATGCCGCTGCTCGAAGAGATCGCCGGGACCGTGCCAGCAGGGCCTGCGCGCGTGGCAAAGGGATTGGCAAGCCTTGGTCTGCCCGAGATGACTCCGTCAGACATGAAGTCCGCGCTCTTGAGTGATCGCAGCGCCTGGGTCCGGAGTGTGGCGATTCGAAGTCTCTTCAAGACGGATCCAGAGCTCGTGCGAGAAGCACTCCCGGTTTTGCTCGAGGACAGAGATCCGTTGGTCGAGGAGACACTCCTGGCTGCATTGGCTGAGTTTCCGAATCCTCGGGTCTTGGATTCGGCGCCGGTGCGCGTCCTGATTCGAAGGGCCGAAGCGAGCCCGTCGGCGTTCGTTCAAGAGGCGGGACGTGCCTTGTCGACGGCGCTGTCCTGAAGCGCTACGTCTGAGTTCCATTTGCTGGCGCCCCGACAGCCACGCTGTGCCAGCGGGATCCTCACTACGTTGGCCCTCCAACGAATTCGAAGGCTGCGCACGCGTCGCGCCAGCGGGTGTCGGGACGTGATTCCTTCGCCTTTGGCCTCACCCTGTTCCTGAGAAAGGGTCTGGCACCAGCGATGCAGCCCAGCACAACCTCAATCGGCGGGCGACGGGGGGCGTCCGCGCCGGGAAAGGGAATCGAATGAAATCGTGGTTGGCTGGAGCGCTCGCGGGATTGGTCGCCGGCGCTCTCATGGGCTGCGGCGGAGACTCGCTCGGAGTCGCTGACGATAGTCTCTCTCTGACGGTGGCGGACAACTGTCCGGTGGGCGCGAACCTCATCATGGGCGGACTCACCGATGACACGATCATCGGAACGGATGGTGTCGACTGCATCTTTGCGGGCGCAGGCAACGACACGATCTCTGGCCGCAAAGGCAACGACTGGATTTACGGCGAAGCCGGTGACGACGTCATCGACGGCGAAGCCGGAAACGACAAGATTTGGGGCGGCGACGACAACGATACTCTCCGGGGCGGGGACGGCAACGACGAGGTCTTTGGCCTTCATGGGAACGACCATGTGTACGGAGGCCCGGGGGACGACGTCGTGGGCGGCAACGAAGGGGATGACTTCGTGTACGGAGAGGCCGGGCGAGATCGCCTTTATGGCCATTCCGGAGACGATCAAATCTTCGGAGCCGGGTCGGCCGATCGAATCTGGGGCGGACCGGGAGCTGATTTGATCAACGCCGGAGATGGTGAAGATGACATCTTGGGCGGGGACGGCCCTGACACCATCACGACCGGGGCAGGCACGGACCGCGCGGACGGGCAAGCTGACTGCGACATCGTGGACGGAGCTCCCGACGCGGACTGTGTCGTGTGCGGCGATGGGACACTCGAGCCGCCGGAGCAGTGTGAGCTCGACGCCGACTGCGCGGCGGGGCAAGTCTGCACCGCCTGCGCCTGCGTGGACGTCGCACTCTGTGGCAACGGAGTCCTCGACCCGCTCGCTGGCGAGGTCTGTGATCCAACGGCGGTGCCTACAGGCTGTGCGGCCGGAACGACTTGCACCCCTGACTGTCTCGCGTGCGCACCGGTTGCGATGTGCGGCAATGGCGCCCTCGACGGTGGAGAAGAGTGTGATCCGACAGCTGCTCCAACGGGTTGTGCGGGCGGAGTCGTTTGCCTCGTCGATTGTACGTGCGACATCGCGTTGTTGTGCGGCAACGGAATCCTCGAGGCGGGTGAGGCCTGTGATCCGCCAGGAGGCGGCTGCGCCTCTGGCTTCACCTGCAGCATCGGCGACGGCTGTGTGTGCGTGCCCTCGTCGACGACCAACCGACCGTTCGCGGTCTTGCACGCCGCAGACGATGCGGGGCTCGTGAGCGTGTATGACGCTGCGGTCTCTCTGATCGAGCTGCCGGACGCTCTCTTTACCGCCTTGCTGACGACCGGTCCCGGCGTGATTCTCGATGGAAGTTACACCGCGGTCGGACTCAATCCCGGAGCCAACATGAACGTGAGCGCCTTTGCGGCGATGCGGCTGGGTTGGGACGATCTCGGAGCGCCTGAAGTGGGTGGCACGCTCGATCCTAGCCTCGGCGGGACCGTCGGCTTCCGCGGACGCCTCGATCCGGCTCTGGCCTTCGAAGAGGACGTGCTCTCGCCAGGCTGCCTCTGTGAGGGCCACGGCGTGCGCGCGGATGAAGACGTCGTGGGTGCGCTCGAGGGCGGCTTTGCTCTGTCCAACAACCATCTGATCAACGGCACGGTGACTCAGTTCGCCTACGCCTATGACGCAGCGGCCCGAGCTTGGATCGTGCGGAGTGTTTGGAACGCGGGTGACTTGCAAGTGAGAATGGACTCGGCGCTGCGTCGAGACGACATGTATCTCACTCAGACCATTCGGCTCACGAACGTATCCGCGACGAACACGATCCGAAACATCCGCTTCAATCGCTCGCTCGACTACGACGTGCCTCCTGGTCACTTCGCCGACGACTCGTTCGCGTTCTTGTACCCATTCACGCCATCGGTCGCGAGCGTGCCGCAACTCATCCGGTCGCTCGACAACGATTCGCCGCGAGCGTACGGCGTCGCGACGGTCTCCCCGCAGATGGTGTGCGCGAACGGAATCACGTTCATGTCGACCGATCCGGACGTCATCCTCGCAGGAGACCAAAACGGAAGCGGTATTCTGGATTGCAACGAGGATCCCGTCTCGGGGAGCCCAGGCGACCGTTCGAGCTCCTTCGTGTTCAGGACGCTCGACCTCGCTCCGGGTGAGTCGGCGTCGTTGTGAATTTCGACCGGCTCCTCGCTCCGGCCTGACTCCGCACGTCGTGACCCATCCCTCTGGTTAGCATTGGGTCCCGGTCGTCTCTGCCTCTTCATCGCCACGTACTGATCGGCATTGGGCCTAACCGCCCAGACCCCGATCGTTGACCTCAAGCGTCACCTCTTCGTCGCCACGGGTCGCCAGGAAGATCGACAAACCCACGCCCAACACGCCGACTCCGACTGCTGCCCATACCCACCAGCCGATCCCTTCGGACTGAGCCTCCACGGCAAAGCTCAACGGGTCGCGCGTCGTTCCGTTCTCGGCCAAGACTCCGTCCCAACGATCGACCGCGCGCACGAAGTACTCGATTTTGTACCCTTCCGGGTCCGGAGGAAGCGAAAGCGCGGGAATGACAATCGAGACGTTGTCGTCCGCGCGAGCGCTCGCGACCGTAAATATTTTCACGCCTTGGCGACGAAAGTAGACCTTGACCTCGTCGACGAGGCGGAGGCGGTCGATGACTTTCACTTTCAGCGAGACGGGCGTGTTCGGAAGGACGTCCTTGGGCGCCTCGTGCTCGATTCGAAGCTCGGGGGTATGGTGTGGCCCATCCTCGTAGCAATCCCTGATTTTCGGAGCTAGGTTCGATGGGAGGGTCCAGGTTGGGTTCAGATTCAGGAAGATCTCGAAGTCCCGATGGCAGCGCTCCGGCTCTCCCAGCACCGCGTCGACGTACGCCTTGAGTCGGTATATCTCCGCGAGATCGCTTCTGCAATTGTTCGAGTATTCGATGGCGCGCTGGAGGGTCCGGGCCGCCTCTTCGAATTGCAGCTCGTCATACTGCTCCCGAGCTCGCGGCAAGTGAGGGTTGGTTCGACAGTCGGCGCTGTCCGTACCCTGGGCAGCGGCGCTCGAGGTGTAGACCGAGAGTGTGATGATCAACTGTGGAAGGGCCTTGCACGAGGCTCGAAGTCGTCGGCGAGTCGCAGCGAGCTTCACGATCACTTGGAGCACCGATCCGCGGAAGTCGGCTCATTTTTCGAGCTCGATTCTCCGACTTTGTCGTGCTCGCCTGGCCGGTAGGCGAGTGGGGCGGGTCCGGAAGGCGCTCAGAGTCCCCGAGCGTATCAAGCTGATGCGCTTCGGGCGTCGGCGCTGGCTTCGAAGCCGCCATTCCGGTAACACCAGGAGAGTGAGGACGCGGCTCAGGCTCTGGCTCTCGCTGACGTTCCTGTTGCTCTCGCTGACGTTCCTGTTCGGTGGCTGCGGCCAGAGTCACTTCGTGACGTGGCCTCGAGGAGTGGACTTGTTCGCAGGATTTCTGCTCGAGGTGACCGGCTTGGCGGCGTCGACCTCGCGAGGGCCTTATCGGTTCGAGGATGGGGGACCCGCGGAAACTGAAGACCCGGTACGCTTCACGGGAGAGGGTTCGAGTATCGCGATGCTCGGAATCGACGAGGCCGCGTTCTTGGACCTCTCTCGCTTCGACCTCGCGTTCGAGCGAATTCGGGAGACGCCCCAGGGCTTGGCGCTGCGTCGCGCCACGTGTGATCAGCTCGATCGAGCTCCCGTGCCGCCGACGGCGCGGTTTTGGCGCCTCGATTTGGAGGCGAATGTTTTCGAAGAGGACTCCGACCGGACGGCGCTCGAGGGTCTCGAGCTCGCGCTCGATCCTGCCCGTGACTGCCCAACCCATCAGGGTCACCTCACCGCCTTCGACACCGTCGATTCGCTGCTTCCAAGCGGGACCCTCGTGGGCGGCGTCCCTCGCGAACGCAACTTCGAGCTCGGATCTGGGTATCTGCACCTGTATGCCGTCGCTCGGGTCGATGACGACACGATCCTGGCGCGGTCCGAGTACGCTCTCTACGTGTTTCGGCGCGGAGTTCCGTATGCCGACGACGACTCGCACCGATTCCTGCTGGAGGATGACAAATTCGAAGGACCCGTCGAGCCGACCGATAGGAACACGTTCCTCGTCGCGGGCTCGGGGAGCAAGACGGAGACCCCTTTGTTGATGGAGTTCGAAGTCACTTCGGAAGTCTTTCGCTTGAGCAGGACCGCGACTGTCCCGGTCAGCGGGATTCGGGACTTCGCGGTCGTTGGGTCGCAAATCGTGATCGCCTCGCCGGAAGGCGTCCTGATCGGCTCGCTGGGATCGGATCAGTTCCGAGCCACCCCCGACAGCACAGACCCCGGCAAGACGCTCGCCGTGGACCGGGACCGCGTGTTGATCTCGCTGAAATCCGGAGTTGTGCTCGTGGGTCCGACGTCCGGGCCCCTGACCGCCTTCGATGTCGCGAGCTCGGGATCGACACTTCGGGTCGTGACCGGAGTGGCGCCAGGACCTGACGGTGACTTGTGGCTTGCCGGTGAGGGGATCGACGTCGCCCAGTCCGACGTCGTGCGAATCGGACGCGATGGGAGTATCGGTCGCCGTTCGATCCAAGTGCCCGTGAACTGCGGTCGGCCCGATGAGTGTGGCGTTTTTCGATCGTTCGAAGGACGGTCTCTGACGTGGTTGGACTCCGGAGCCAAAGACGAGCTGCTGATCCTCTCGGGCACGTGCCGTGGGTTGCTCGCTACCCAACCGACTCGCGGGTGTCAGACCACGATCGACGCGGAGACCGTGCTCGAGCTCAAGGCCGTAGCGAAGTCGGACCGATGGATCACTGCAGTCGGCAAGGAGGGTGTGATCGTCGAGCTCGAAATGACCAGCCAGTGAGTGCCTTGACCGCGTCTACTCTTTCTAGTAGCGGCACACCGGGCGCCGCACGTCGAAGTCTCCGCCGATCATCACCTCGAACCGATCGGTCGGCACGCACACGCCGAACTCACCGTCGCAGGTCAGGCCCTCGGGACAAATATCTTCGGCCGAGCAGTGCTGCACCGGGCGACCGTGACCCCCTCCTTGATGCGGCGGGCCGCCTCCGCAACCCCCCAACGGCAAGTCGATCAGCGAGAAGCCGAGCGGGAGCGCCGTCATCGTCGGTGAGTCTGCCGCTTCGATCGGCTCCGTCGCGTACACGAGGCCCTTTCGGACGTTCCCTCCGATCATCGCGTCGCTCTGCGGGTCGAAGTGACCGTTGGCGTTTCGATCGGCGTAAATCAGCAGCATTCCGAGCGCCACCCGATCGTCGGTGACGAGCAGGTGGTCCGCGGTCGGCGGCTCGAAGACGCGCAGCTCGAAGGCGCTCGGAAAACGCAGCGCGGTCGACACCGAGGTCTGCTCGACGATGGTCGGCGGCTCGGTCGTGGGGTCCCGATTCCAAAAGACCGAAACCAAGGGTTCCGACTCACCCACGTCGACGCCCGGACCCACCGAAGTCAGGACCCCTTTGAGCCGTAGGATCGGCTCGCCCCGATACGACGCATCGACCAACCCATCCCCGCAGGCGGCGAGGGCAAAAATCAACGGCGCGCCGAGCTTTGTCACAAGTTGAAGCGACCTCCGAGCGCGGCCCACCAAGAAAAGGGTGTCACGAGCTCGTCCCGAACTGCCGCTCCTCCTTGGACCACGCTCCGAGGAAGGACGTGAGTCACCGGCCCGCCCTCGAGGCGGAGCGCAAAGCCGGAACCGAGGTCCCGCTCGAGCGCGAGGATCCCGCCGAAGCCGAGCCCGAACGCCACGCGATCGGGCGCGTCGCCCCGGGTCTCGAAGCTCTGACTCCGCCGCACACCTTCAACGAGCAGCCCCAACGAGAAACTCAGAAAGTCGAGATCCACGAATCGCTCGGCGCGAAACCGCAGCGCGAGCTCGTCATAGCGAGCGGTTTGGTACTGCTGCGCCGAGTTCGTGAGCCCGAACCGACCCTCGAGCCCCAACGTGATCGCCGGCAGGTCGAGCGAATAACCCACGGAGACGCTGGGCGTGGCGCCATACCCATCCAGCACAGACCCTCCGACTCCTCCCATCACACAAATTCCGTGGATGGTTTCGCGCGATCCGCCGCCTTTTCGCAAGAGGCGCGCGTAGGTGACCTCCGCGTACTCGAGCTTCGAGAGATCGACCTGATCACCGGACTCCAGATCGATCGCATACTCCTTGTAGCTCGTGTCGGACCGTTGGCGGACCAAATATTTTCCGGGCGGGAGCAAAATTTGGGTTCCCTCGGACTCGGTGACGAGCTCCGCGGCCACGGAATCCTCGCCCGTGCCGTCCATGACGAGGTAGGACCCGGCGTTCGGGATACTCAGGATCCCCGTTCCACGCCCGTCCTCTTTGGGAAAGCTCAGCGAGAAATCGCCCTTTCCTTTGAGGTCGAACATGTACGTGGGATGTTGGAGCTTGTTGGTGCGACCGCTCGAGCGAATGGTCCCGCGATAGGCGTACGCGTAGGCTTCGTTGAGTGATATTCGGCCGTCTCGATCGGCGTCGCCAGCTCCGCGTAACGCGGTGACGAAGTGATGAGTGAAAAACGAAGCGCGCAAGTCGACGGACTCCTGACTGTCCTCGCTGCCGGAGCTCGAGGTGATGATGGCGAGGCCTTCGGCATCCAAGCGATGGTCGATGTGAATGGCAAAAGGTTCGGTAGGGACCGCGCCCTTGATGGTCGTGATTCCGCCGGAGTGACACGAGTCCACGACGAGCAGCCGAACCTTGGCCGGAGAGCCCTCCACCAGCGCCTTGAGCTCCTCGTACGGGAGCGTGGAGTCTCCGAGGTGAAGTCCGGTCGCGTCGGCGTGCCCGGAGTAATAGAGAATGAGTGAGTCTCCTTCGGCGGTCGGGCTGGTGCGGAGCTTGACGTTGGTCTTGAGAATCACCCGGCGGAGCGCGTCGGCGTCGTCGCCGAGCAGGAGCAGACTATTCTCGGGAGAGACTCGTCCGAGCTTTCGGAGCACATTCGTGATCTCCTGGGCGTCTCGCTCGGCGAAGCGAAGGCGGGGCTCGTCCCTGCGACCGACGTTGTTTCCGATCGCGATGAGATGGGTGGCCGCTTGAGCTTCGGCGGCCAGCGCGAGCCAACTCAGACCAAAGATCGTCGGGAGGCCTCGTGCCATCAGGGACCTCCGTCACCCGCTACGCTCGGGCGTTTGTCGAGCACGAAGGTGCGCACGACGCACCCTGGACCCGGACTCATCGGATCGACGCTGATGACTTCGAAGGTCGACTCACAGGCGATGAGATGCAGCGCCTCCTCTCCCGTCGAAGCGTCGAGGGCGATGGCGTCGGCGAGGAGCTGCGCGGAACCCGCTTCGAGCCTTTGAGCGAGGCCTCCGCGGCTCGGGAACGCCGGATACTTCCTCCCCGAGCTCTCGACCCCGACGATCGCGACGAACGCGGCCTTCGGCAGATCGACCGAAAACCGAAGTCGATCGCCCGCTGAGAACGACTCACCGCTCGACACCGCCATCACGGAGCCTCCTCGGTCACGATACACCACGAGCTCGAGGCCTCCTTTGGAGATCGTCGAAGGGCCCTGTGGTGGCTTCACGAAGAGCAACAGGCTCGCGGCCAACGCCGCAAGACCGAAGAGCCCAAGCCAGTGGGTAGACCTCGCGCGCGTCGAAGGCTCCCGGGCGGAGGCGATGTGCATGGCTCCTACGACCCCGGTGAGAAAGGCCGGCGGCAGTGAATCGAAGCTCCCGTGCATCTCGGCGATGAAGGCTTGACAGTGTTTGCAGCTCTCGAGGTGGGTTGCGATCGCCGAACGCTCCGATCCCGGAGCTTCTCCGACGTCGAACGCAATCAAGGCGGCGTCCTTGGGACAACCGTCGGGTCTCTTCGAGCCGAGGGAAGCCAAGACGTCCTCCGGAGTGGCTGAGTTCGGATTCATGACTCGCTCTCCCCAAGCTTCTGCGTGGCGAAGGTACGAAAGCGTTCGAGTAAGTTGCTGACGGTTCGCTTCGAAACACCCAGGACTTCCGAAGCTTCGTCGTAAGTCATGCCGTCGACGTGAATGTAAAGCGCGGCCTTGCCTTCGAGCTCGTTGGCTTCGGAGAGAATCTGACGGGCCAACAGACCGTGCTCCCCTGGGTCGGAAGCCTCGGCACGATGCCCGAGCTCCCGACGCGCCAACGATTTCCTTCGCCCAGAGTCTCGAAGGTGATTCAGGCAGGCGTTCGTGGTGACTCGGTACAGCCAGGTGGAGACGTGACTCTTGCCGTCGAAGCGATTTCGCTCGTCCATCGCCTTGATGAAGACTTCCTGCATCACGTCCTTGGCCTCTTCCGGGTCGCCGAGGAGAGATCGAGCGCGACGGTAGACCATCGGCCCGTACCGCCGGAAAATGCCCTCGACCTCCTCTCGCGTCATGGGTGCACCGAATAGACACCCGGCTCGCGCGCTTCGCGCAAGGCGCGGCAGGGCGGGATCAGGTCGGAGGCGTAGGTGTGCGGACGGGTCGCACGCGGCGCACGACCGCAGCCACGAAGGGCGTCAACAAAAGGGTGAGCCCGATGCGAAGGGGTTGCGTGAGTTTGGTGGCGATGTACGCGGCCGTCCAAACCCCCGTCGACTCGGCGGCGCTCGACGGCGAAAAACCCATTTCGATCGCCGTCGCGAATCCCACAAGGACCAACGCAAAGATGACGAGGTACGTCGCGAGCGCGATCGGACCGTAGGTCTCGAGGATTTCGTTCAGCTTCTTTTTCATGCCGTCGCCGCCGCGCGAGCGCGGTCCACACCAAGACGATGGACCGCGTCGACCAACGCCGCAACGTGCTCCGGAGGCGTTGGCGGAAGAATCCCGTGCCCGAGGTTGAACACGTGGCCCTTGGCGCCGCGTGCTTCGTTCACCACGAGCTGAACCTGCCGCTCGATCCGCTCGATCGGCCCGAGCAACACCATCGGATCGAGGTTGCCTTGCAGCACCACGCGATCAGCGGTGAGCGTCCGAGCCATCGACAGCGGGGTGGTCCAGTCGATCCCCAACACGTCTGCGCCGCTGCGCGAAAGCTCCGGCAGGCTCGCGTGAGCGCCCTTCGCGAACACGATCACCGGCGCACCCGAAGGCTTCACGCGGTCGATGATCTGCTGGGTGTACGGAAGCGCGAACGACAGGTAGTCGTCCTTCGACAAGCTGCCGGCCCACGAATCGAAGATCTGAACGGCCACCGCGCCCGCCTCGACCTGCGCGAGCAAGTGCGCCGCGACGGTGTCGGCGAGCTTCTCGCCGAGCTTCCTGAAGGCGGCGGGGTGCTCGTACATGAAGCGCTTGGTCTTCATGAAGTCGCGAGATCCGCCGCCCTCGATCGCGTAGCTCGCGAGCGTGAACGGCGCGCCCGCAAAACCGATGAGCGGCGTGTTCGGGAGCGCCTTCACGAAGAGACGAATCGCGTCCATCACGAAGCCCATCGTCTCGCTCGGATCGGGCACCACGAGCCGATCGATGTCGGCGGCCGAACGAACGGGCTCCGGAAGGCTAGGCCCTTCGTCGAACACGAGCTTCATGCCCATCGCTTCGACGGGGATGAGGATGTCGCTGAAGATGATCGCGGCATCAAAACCAAAACGCGTGATGGGCTGAACGGTGACCTCGGCCGCGAGCTCGGGGGACTTGCAGAGCCCGAGGAACGTCGTCTTGCCGCGCACCGCTTGGTACTCGGGCAGGTAGCGCCCGGCCTGACGCATGAGCCAGAGCGGAGCTCGATCGACGGGCTGGCCGCGACACGCGCGGATGAAACGCGAATCGTCGTGTCTCACGAGCTCACCGCACGCCGTACGAATCGTCGTTCGGCTCCGTGCGGCTCACGAGCGGCGACGATTCGATGCTCGACTTCTTCGCGCCTTCGAGGCGGACGAGCAACAGCACCTTGTCGGCGTCGCTGCGCATCTTGCGGCGCACCTTGGCGCCCAAGCCTTCGACGAGCTTCCTGGCGTCATCTTCGGAAGTGCCAGGACGAAATTCGACGATCAACTCTCCCGTGTCACCCATCGATCACCTTCTGCGTGTGCAGCACCTCGAGAAACGTACCGGGGGCCCGATGATCTTCCGCGCCTTTGATCGTCGCGTCGAGCACCGCTTTGGTGGGCAGCAGGTTTTTGGCGACGCGACGAGCAAAATAGGCCTCCGCGGGCGTCGCTTTCATACTCACCGTGCCGTGCATGTCCTTCGGCTGGATCACGACGCTCACGGCCCGCCGCTCGTAGCCACCGTAGTAGCCGTCGAGTGTCTCGATCTGCGACGGCGTGAGCTCGCAGAGCAGCCCAAACGTGAGGCTGTCGTCGGCCGGCGCGAGGTTCGGGAGGCCTTCGCCCCGTCGTTTCAGGTTCGGTTTGTCGAAGACGAGCGAATGGCGCCGGAGCACCGCGCCCCCGTCGATCTCGACGGGCCCCACGCGATCGGAGAGCTTCGAGAGCTGCGTGTCGGGGCCGTAGAGAAAGATCTTCGGCACGAGCCCTCTCACCACGGATGGAGGGGCGAAGGCAATCAATCCGGAGAGTCGTCCTTCGCGTCGATCCCGTACTTCTTCATCAGGTCTTTGAAGTGCTTTCGGTCGATGCCGGCCTCTCGCGACGCCAAGGAGATGTTGTTCCCGTGCTGGCGCAACAGGCTCAGGATGTACTGGCTCTCGAAGTCCGAGATCACCTTGCCCTTGGCCTCCTTGAACGACAGTCCAGGGTCGTGGGTAGCGCTGACCGAGCGGCGCGGCGGCTCGTCGTCTCGATCTTGAAGGAAGCGCGAGAGGTCGACGTTGACCTTCCCGCGCGACAGCGCCGCCGCGCGACCCACGACGTTCTTGAGCTCACGGACGTTGCCGGGCCACGGATACGCCTTGATGTCCGGCAGACACGCGGGGTCGATCGAAAACGTCGAGCCGGCTTCCTCGATGAAGTGCTTCACCAGGAGCGGAATGTCTTCTGCGCGCTCTCGTAGCGACGGCAACACGATCTTCACGACCGCCAAGCGATAATAGAGATCTTCGCGAAATCGGCCCGCCCGAACCTCCGCCTTGAGATTGCGATTGGTGGCGGCGATGACCCGGACGTCGACCGGATCGTACCCGTCGCCTCCGACCTTTTGTACCTCGCGCGCTTCGAGCACCCGCAGCAGCTTGGGCTGCAGCTCAAGGCCGAACTCGCCAAGCTCGTCCAAGAAGATCGTTCCGCCGTCCGCGCGCTCGAAGGCGCCCGATCGCGGAGACGTCGCGCCCGTGAAGGCGCCCTTCACGTGCCCGAACAACGAGCTCTCGATGAGGTCCTTGGGCTGGTTGGTGCAGTCGAACACCACGAACGGGCGATCGGCCCGCGCCGAGCGCTGATGGAGGGCCTTGGCGACGAGCTCCTTGCCAGTGCCGGTCTCTCCTTCGATGACGACGGTCACGTCGGTCTGGGCGATGTCTTCCACGAGCGAAAAGATTTCGCGCATTCGGAGGTCGGAGCCGACCAGCGGGCCGAGGCGATCGACGTCGAGCGGCCGGCCCTCCACTTCGAGTTCCTCTGGGACCGCCTTGACGCGGACCTTGCCGAGACTGACCTCGCGGCCGATCGGGACTTGGACTTCGGTGACGCGCGCGTCGTGATAGAAGGTGCCGTTCGTCGAGCCGAGGTCTTTGACGATCAGCGCGCCGTCGAAGCGGAGCTCGGCGTGGCGGCGCGAGACGCTGCGGTCGGTCAACACGAGATCGCAGTCGTTGCCCGTGCCCACGACGAGCGGGCGCTCGCCGATCCGAACCCGCCGACCCTTGTCCGGACCCGAATCGACGACGAGGGTCACGGTGTTCGCGGAGAGGCGCGTCACGGATCGGACGCGGACGACCTCGGTTACGTAGGTTGCGTCGCCGCCCATCGTTTTGCTCTCCTTGCGTACCACGCCGAGCGCCCTCGGAGTCAACGGAGGGGCGCCGACGAGAGACTTCGCTCGATCGGGGCGGCCGGATTTGATCAGCGCTCGCCGCTCGGACTTGCCCCGAACACGGCGCTTTTTTTGGCTTGGGCGAATATCTCCGTCCTGCCGGTGAGCTGATTGACCCTCCTTTTGGGGGCATGGAAGCATCCTCGCGTGACGGGCAAGACCATCCTGCTCGTCGACGCGGACGCCAAGAGCCAGCGCGTCGTCGAGGTCGCTCTCCGAAAGGCTG
Source organism: uncultured Myxococcales bacterium (assembly GCA_964463485.1). Classification (GTDB taxonomy): domain Bacteria; phylum Myxococcota; class Kuafuiibacteriia; order Kuafuiibacteriales; family Kuafuiibacteriaceae; genus CAYXDO01. Next base: position 124,093 of record CAYXDO010000003.1, read on the forward strand.
GGTTCGAAGTGGCTTCTTGCGCCACCGCCGACGCTGCCCTCACGTCCTTTGGCCAGCAGCGCGCCGAGCTCGTGCTCACCGAGGCGCGGCTCCCCGACGCCTCCGGCCTCGATTTGCTCGCGCGCCTGCGCGCGACCGATCCGAGCGTGTCGGTGATCGTGGTTTCGAACGATCGGTCCAAGGATGCGCGGATCCGAGCGATTCAGGCGGGCGCGACGGACTACCTGAACAAACCGCTGTTTGCTCGAGAGGTGGTGGCGCGGGCGCTCGCGATGTTCGAGCACCGCGAGGGCGAGGCCGGGGCGCGGCGCAGCGGTCCCGAGGCCGTCGAAGGTACGCTGGCGAGTCTTGGCTTGGTGGATGCGCTCCAAATCATCGAAGCCGGGCAAAAGACCGGCGTGCTCGAGGTCCGCACGACGGCAGCAGAGAGCCGCGGCTTGGTCTCCGACGCCGATCCGCCTGGCCAAATCTGGTTCGAAAACGGCTGGATGGTCGACGCGGAGATCGGTCGTCGGCGCGGCGAAGAGGCCCTCTACCGGATGCTGTGCTTCGACGACGGGACGTATGTGTTTGCGAGCGGACCGGTGGGTCGCCACGAGTCGCCGGTACCCATCGCGTCGCTGCTCATCGAAGGCTTGGCGCGCGTGGACGAGTGGGCACGGTTGTGGCCGCGCCTGCCCGAGCTCGGGACGCAGCTTCGCGTCGACTACCGAAAGTTGGCCGGCCAAATGGAGGGGCTCCCGGCCGAGATTCACGAGCTGTTGCCGCTGTTCGACGGTCGCCGAACGATCCGAGACGCTTTGGACGAAGCCGACCTGCGCGATCACGAGTTTCTGACCGCGGTGGCTAGGCTCATGGACGATAGCCTTCTCGTAGAAGGTTCCCAGGAAGCTCGGCCCGCTTCGACGTTGGGCCAGTGGCTCTCGAAGGCTCCAGGATCCCCAACGCGAACACCCGTACCGATCCCGCGAGCTCCGTCGGCGCTGTTGTCTCGGGTTCGTCCGGCCACCGCGCTCCCGGAGCCGATCTCGACTGAGCTGCCGAGCTTCGAGGACGACCTCGCCCGGTCGGCCGCGGTGCCGATCCACAAGGCCGTCGTTCCCGCGAAGTCCAACCTGCTAGCGGAGGCGCCGACGCTGCTCGAGCTGCCGAGGACCTCGGCGGAGCTTCGCACCCAGCTCGACCTCGGCAGTCCTCGCGACCTCGACAGTCCTCGCGCAGACGTTCCAGCGCCCAAGCTCGATCGGCCGACGAGACCGGTTTTCGAACCGCCCGTCCGCGCACAGTCTGTCTCGGTCCCGCGGACGGAACCCCGGGCCGCGCCCACGCGCGCCGAGCCGCCACGCGCCGCTTCCATGCGCGCGGCCCCACGCGCGCCCGACAAGCCTGCCGTTCCGCGCCCGCTCTCCGTGGCCGAGCCAGACATCGCTCCGACCGAGCTTTGGGAGCTCGAGGCGGCTCGCCAGGCCGCCGAAGCGGAGCAGACCGAGCCGCGGAAGCTGAAGAAGTCTCCGCTCGGAGAAGCGACCGAGATCGCCCCGCCCGCGCGATTCTTGGAAGAAACCGGCGTCCCCGCGTCGATTCGCCGGGAAGCCCCGGCGCAGCCTTTCTCAGCTCCGCCGCAACACCGCGCCATCCCCGCGACGAAGAGCTCTCCGCCGCCAAGAAAGAGCGAACCCGCACCACCACGCGGCGCGGCGCCGGCCAACCGGCCCGCGACGAGAAAGAGCGAGCCGGCGCCATCGCGCGACGAGCCTCGTTCCGCGCCGCCCCCGCGACCGTCGGCGCCCCCGCCGGTCAAGCCCGCCGCGCAACCGTCCACGCCCGTTCAAGTCCTCGATCCGTTCAAGAGCTTCGCGCCGCCGCTCGCGAAGCCCGATCTCGCGGCGCATTCGCCGGACGTCGACGACTTCGCGCACGCCGAATCTCGCCGGAAGCTCCGAGTCCTCGTCGGCATGATGGGCGTGTTGGTCCTGCTCATGGTGTGGTTCTTCTTTTTGCAGCCCAAGCAAGAGACCGTGCCTATGCCCTTGCCGCCTCCAAGGCCTGCACCCAAGGACCCGGACAAAAAAGCGATGGCGGGGTGGCCGACGAGCCCCGACGAGCAGATAGCCACCGGCACCGCAGCTGGGCCGACGCCCGAAGACTCGGAGGCTCACGCCAAGGCCGCCGAGGCTGCTCGAGTAGCTCGCGAGGCAGAAGCCAAGGCGGCAGAAGCCAAGGCCGCAGAGGCCAAGGCCGAGCAACTCAGCTTGGCCGAAGCCAAGGCCGCCGAGGCTGCACAGCGGGCTACCGACGCTGAAGCCAAAGCCGCAGAGGCGAAGGCGGCACGGCAAAGGGAGGCTGAGGCAAAGGCCGCAGAAACGGCGGCGAAGGCGGCGCGGCAAAGAGAGGCCGAAGCCAAAGCCGCCGAGGCAAAGGCCGCACGGCAAAGAGAGGCCGAGGCCAAAGCCGAAGCCAAGGAGCAGAAAGCGCGACAAGCCGAAGCCAAAGCGGCCCAGCTCAAAGAGGCCGAAGCAAAAGCCGCGCAGCTCAAAGAGGCTCAAGCCAACGCCAAGCCCGCATCCAACAAGACGCCCGACGGGCTCGCCATCGGCAGCGGCGGAAAAGCGCTCGCTAAAGCGGAAAAAGCGCTCGCCGCCGAAGACTTCGTCGCCGCTCGCGCCGAGCTCAACGAGGTCGTGCGCCGCGACCCTCGTAACGCCAACGCCCACGCTGGCCTCGCCTTCGTTCACTACGCCACCGGCGAGCTCTCCGCAGCGAGGCGCGTCGCCAAGTGGGCCCTCGAGCTCGATCCAAAAAACGCCCGCGCCCTCCTGACTCTAGGCTCCGCGGCCCTCGAAGAGGGGGACCCAAAGGCCGCGCTCGAAGCCTTCAAACGCTTCCTCACCGCAGCCCCCAAACACCCCCGCGCCGCTGAGATCAAACGCCTCGTCGCCGATCTCGAAAAGAAGAAGTAGCTCCCGCCTCATGATCTCCAAAACGCCGGAGTCCCTAGCCCCATGAGCCTCCCCACGCCAACGCGGGTGCTGGGTATCGAGTCCTCCTGTGACGAGATGGCCGCCGCCGTGCTCGAGGCCGGCCGCGTCCGCTCCAACGTCGTTCGCTCCCAGGTCGAGATCCACGCCCGCTACGGCGGCATCGTCCCGGAAATGGCGGCCCGAGATCACGTGCTCTCCGTCGGCCTCGTGATCCGAGAAGCGCTCGCCCGCGCAAACACGACCCCCTTCGAGCTCGACGCGATCGCCGTGACCGCGGGTCCCGGCCTCATCGGATCGCTCTTGTGCGGTGTGGAGGCCGCCAAAGGCCTCGCCTTGGCCACCGGCGCCCCGCTCATCGGCGTGAACCACTTGGAAGGTCACCTCGCCGCTGCGTTTCTCGAACCCACGCCCCCGGAGCCTCCGTTCGTCGCGCTCATCGTCTCCGGTGGGCACACGTCCCTGGTTCGGGTCGATGCACTCGGCGGTCCTTACTCCCGCTTGGGTCAGACGCGAGACGACGCCGCGGGCGAGGCCTTCGACAAGACCGCCAAGCTCCTCGGCCTCGGCTATCCAGGCGGCATCGAAATCGATCGGCTAGCCCAGACCGGCGATCGCAAGCGCTTCCGATTTCCCGCAGCGATGGCCAAGAAGGACACCCTCGATTACTCGTTCTCGGGTCTCAAAACCGAAGCGCTCCGCCAAATCACGGCCCACGGTGGACGACTCGATGGTGCGACGCTCTCCGATTTCTGCGCCTCGTTCCAGGAAGCTATCGTGGAAGCCTTGTTGCGCAAGGCGTTCCTTGCGATCGAACGCAGCGACACCAGACGCCTGGTCTTGGCCGGCGGCGTCGCCGCAAACCGACGGCTGCGAGAGGAGGCCACGCGAATCGGCCAAACGCGCGGAATCGCCGTGTCCCTCCCCTCCCGCGAGCTCTGCACCGACAACGCCGCGATGATCGCTCGCGCCGGACTCGAACGCCTGCGACGCGGCGAGCGCGACGACCTCGACCTCACCTGCCGGTCGCACTGGCCCCTGTGACCGATGCGAAGTCATCCGGCGTCGCTCCCATCGACGTCCGCCAACTCCTCGAACGTCACGGAATCGCTCCGAAGAAGGCCCTGGGTCAGAATTTCCTGATCGATCCGAACGTGCTCCGACGGATCGCACGAACGGCCATCCGGTCGAACCCAGAAGTTTTGGTGGAAATCGGACCCGGCCTCGGATCACTCACCCGCGCGCTTGCCGAGGAGAACGTTCCGGTCGTAGCGATCGAGCGCGATGCCCGACTCCTCCCGGTGCTCCGCGAGCTCTTCGCCAACTCACAGAACGTCTCCTTCGTGGAAGGTGACGCCACCACCGCCGATTTCGCCGCGCTGACTTTGACTTCTCCGCCAAAGCCAGGCGATTCTGCGCGGAAGCCAGGCGTCGTGGGTAACCTTCCCTACTCAGTCACTACGCCGCTGCTCCTCGCGCTGCTCCGGCAACGCGATCGGATCGGTGCGACATGTGTCATGGTTCAGCGTGAGTTCGCGAACCGACTCGTTGCCGCCGTGGGCAGCGACGACTACGGCTCACTCACCGTATTGTTCCGAGCGGTCGCCGACGTGGCCAGGGCCTTCGATGTGTCGCCTCACTGTTTTCGCCCCGTCCCCAAGGTCACTTCGTCGGTGCTCACCATCGACTGGCTGCCGAACCCAAGGACGAGCGTCCCCCTCGCACAGCTCGAAGTTGCCACCCGAGCGGCTTTCGGACAACGGCGAAAAATGATGAGGAACTCTCTGAAAACTCACTTCAGCAAAGAAGCGATCGCGCGCGCCGATATCTGCGTAGATTTGTCGCGACGCGCCGAGACGCTCGATCTGTCCGAGTTCGAGCGCCTAGCGGCGGCGCTGTCGAGCTCACGAGACTAGCGAGCTCGGTAGACGATACGTCCCTTGGTCAGATCATACGGGGACAAGGCCACGGTGACCTTGTCTCCCAGCACGATGCGGATGAAGAACTTCCGCATCTTGCCGGACACGTACGCCAGCACGTTTTGGCCAGGAGCGATCTCGACCCTGAACATCCCGTTCGGGAGGACTTCTTTGATCACTCCCTCACACTCAATCTGATCATCTTTCGGCATAAAAAGCGCTTGGTCTCCGCGGACCGACCCATGGGTCGGCGTTTCGAGGTGCGAACCTTTGTGCCGCGATTCGCCGGTTGTCAACGCTACGAAGGTCCGACGACGGGTGTCCGAAGGAATCTGCCCAAAGGAACAAACAGAGCGCCTACATCATGCCACTATGTAAGTGGCGATCGCCGCTCACTTTTCGCAACTTCTGCGGAGAACCTGCGATAAAGTAGCTGCGATGGCGTTCCCAGTTAATGCACAACGGATCACCCCACGGCAGATAACCCCTCGGGACGAAAAGGAACGAGTTGGAAGTCAGCCGCAAGCCACAAAGGACGGCGACCCAAAAACGTCGGTCGGTGTAGCGGCCTTTGCCCGCAAGGACGGTCCGCAAGACCAGGGCAGCAACAGCGGCGGATCGAACTCGGGCCAGCAGGGCGGCACCGGCGGGCGGGGTCAGACCCTCGCCAACGTGCAGGTTCAGCAGAACGTCGCCGGCGGAGCTCCGGTCGGGCAGGCCACCCAGGTCACCCAGGCGCAAGCCGCTCAAGCCGCAGACCAGGTGGTTCGCACGAACACGGGCGCTGCAGGCGTCCCGAGTGGCTGGCAGCGCTACATGCCTCACATGCTCGGTAAGCCGATCCGCATCCGCGGCCCGGTCCCGAGTGAGTTCGCGTCCCAGATCCAGAGCGAGATGAACCTCGCGCGCATCCAGCACCGGGCGATGAATCGCGACCACGTCGCTTCTGGCCGGTACGACCGTATTCCTTGACCTCTCAGTGCACCCAACCGCTGGGGTGAACACGAGCGCCATCGCGAAGGAATTTCACGCCGATCGCGGACAGATTCCTCCGATTCGTCTCTGACGAAAAGTTCCACTTCAGCTGGTGCCGCACCTCGCCTCGCAACACCGCGTGCTCAGGCGAGTCCACTGATCCAGGAATGCCCGGAAACGAAATCTCGACTTCCCGTCCGATCGCCGGCGGATCGGGCACCTCGATCAGCATCCCACCCTCGGACACGTTACGGGCCATGCCCCACTGAATCCGGTCGTCGTCCTTCACCAGGACCGGCACCGCCACGTCGAGCGTGAGCCGGATCCGCTGGCTCGAACGACGCTCGCGAGGCGCGGGTCTCTTTTTCATCGCAGAGAGCTCTTCTCGTTTGCTCATCGACCCGAGTGTGATGGGGTCGGTTGATGTAGTCAAAAAACCGTCATCGGCGCCTTTGTCGGTTTATCGCCTACGCGGGGCGGGTTCACGTTGGCGGATCTGTCGGGGGCCGAGGCCGTGTCCATTCCCGCATCACCGACCGAATCACCGACGCCAACCGCAGGCCCAGCACCGCGCAGACCGCGCCGAGCACGGCGTATAGGCGGGCGTGCCCAGCGTCGAGGAGCGTTTTGGGCAGCGTGTATTCGGCGTAATACCAAGCCAGCGCTGCGCCGACGGAAGCCGCCAGAACGCTGGTGGCGAAGACCCATCCAATGCCTCGACCGGCGCCGTTGGCTGTGCGGGGCGGTCTTCTGAGCGGTCGCAAGGTCAGGCTCGCGCGAGATCCTTTGCTTCCACCGTCACGCTGACGGGCCCGACCATGACCTTGGCGCGACCCTTGGTGTCGACCTCGGCGAGATGACCTACGCGCCCGCTGAAGAGCCCTGACAGGATCGTGACGCGATCACCGACCTCGGGCGGCCCGGCTTTCGGTGGACCGGCTTTGGGGGGCGCGTCGGATTTTTTCGGGGCTGGATCGCTGCGACGATCCGACCGATCGGGCCGGGGTCGTCGGTCATCCGGTCTTCGATCCGACGGCTTTCGATCCGACGGTTTTCGATCCGGTGGCCTTCGATCGTCGGATCGCCGTTCGGGAGCGTCGGATCGCCGTTCGGGAGCGGGACGGCTGTCTGGCCCGCCAGGACGCCGATCGCGACGGTCATCGGGCCGGCGGTCGGGTCGGCGATCGACCGGGCGCGGCTCCGAAGGCCTTGGACCGTCGGGTCGCGGAGGTCGCGAGCGACGTTCGGCCTCTGCTTTTCTCTCTGCCTCGGCTTTGCGTTCGGCCTCTGCTTTTCTTTCTGCCTCGGCCTCGACCTTTCTTTCGGCCTCGGCTTTTCTTTCGGACTCGGCATCTCGCTCGGCTTGATCACGACGCTCCGCTTCTTGCTCTAAGGCTTCCGCGAGACGCGTGTGATCGTTGCCTTCGCGCCAAGCCAGGCAATTGAACAGGGGAAGGAAGGCCGCGAGATCGTTCGCGACCACGTCGACCACCTCGGGCTTGGACACGATCTCCTCGGCCCGCGCCCTTCGCCGGAGCGCGACGAAGCTCTTGGTGCCTTCTTCGAGCTCCGAAGCCCAAGCTTCGATGGCGGCGCTCTCTAGCCCTGCGGCCGAGGACAGACTCCCTTCGAACCCGAGCTGAGCTTCCGAAGGCGTCTTTCGGATCGCTTCGAGCACCGAAGCGCGACCGCCCTCGGTTCGAAGGAGCGCCGCAAAGTTCTTTCGGTCGGCTTTGGCGGGACCGGCGATTTCCAGGCCGAGCTCGAGGCCACCTTCGGACACGCGAATGATGAGGCACGCGTGGCGATGCTGCAGGGCCAAGTCGAACAGCGACTTCGAGTGCAGGTCGGTGTGCCCGAACACGAGCCCGAGCTTCTTGCGAGACTCTGCGTCGACCGTGAAGAACACCACCTGCGCGTCGACCTTGTTGCCGTTTTGGATGTTCGGAGCATCGTCCGATCCGTGTTGCTCTAAGCCGCCAAGCTGATCGCCGAGACGCGAGCGCAGCTCCTTGGTCAGGTTCCCGAGCTTGTCCTTCACGAGCCTTCGCTCGAGGGTGAAGGCTTTCGACTGCCACTTCCTCGGCAGGTAGGCGTCGAAGTCGCTGGTCTGAAAACCTACGAACGCCGCGTCTCCACCGAACGCTTGCGCCGCGGCTGGAGCGGGTCCGTTCATGAGCGCGCGGACGCTAGCAACGGCCGTTTTCGGGCGTCAAGCGAAGGGCTCCGTTTCTCCGATCGCCTCGAATCGGGCTCAGACGTCGTCAAACGCCGTGCGAAAAAGGCGACACTCGCCCGCCCAAGATCGAATAACACCGAGGAGTCTCCGAGAAACCCATTTGAGGTACTTGACGAGCGTCGGTCGTCGTCATCACGACCTGGCCCTCGAGACCCGCCATCGCTTCGAAAAGCTGAGCGGTGCGGGCCCCGTCGAGCTCGGACGAGATGTCGTCGAGCAGCAGGACCGGCGGCTCGGACAGCGCTTCGCTGAGCAGCGCGATCTCCGCGAGCTTGAGCGCCAGCACGAGCGCCCGGTGCTGACCTTGAGACGCCCGGTCTTTTAGCGGCGCGCCATCGAATCGGAGGTCGAGCTCGTCCAGGTGCGGACCCACCGAGGTCGTGTGCATGATTCGGTCCCTCCCGCGCCGCTCGACCAAGCGCGCGTAGAGCGCCCCCTCGGTGCGACTCGGAGATTCCGGGTCGATCCCTTCGTCGAGGCTCGAGCGATAGCGAATCGTCAGCTCCGGCGCCGGGCGTGCGATCGCTTCGAAGATCGAGGCGACGCGCGGCGCGAGCTGATCCACGTAGCGCGCGCGCGCCGCGAGGATCTCTCCGCCTTCGGCCGCGAGGATTCGATCGTATGCGTCGACAAGACCATCCCCAGACCCTTCAGCCAGTAAGCGTCCCCTGGCTTTGTGGGCCTTGTGATAGCGAAGCGCGGCCTTCAAGAACGCCGGTCGTCGATTCAAGATCGCCCGATCGAGGAGCCTCCGGCGCTCCTCCGGCGCCCCTTTGCTCAACGCCAAGTCATCGGGCGTGAACGCCACGACCACGAGCTTCCCAAGAAACTCCTCGGCGGGAACTTTCTTGCAATCCTTTGCCAGCTCGCGAGCGCTTCGCGAGAGCCCCATCTCGAGCTCGTGAGTCAAGCCAGTCCGCTCGGTCTCCACCGAAGCCTGAATCACCGCCGAAACGGCTCCGTGACGAATCAAAGCCTGTCGACGCACCGGCCGAAGCGGACGCAACGCAGACAACACGTACAGCGCTTCGAGAATATTCGTTTTACCCTGACCGTTCGGGCCGATCAAAGCCGTGCATCCTGGGACAAACGCGAATTCTGCTAAGGTGATATTCCGAAAATCAACGAGGCGGACAGACTGGAGGCGCATCTTCGCGGTATGATCGAGAGATGGACGGACGCAAGTGGACGCACCACACCCTCCGAGGAATCCTCGCGTTCGCGGGGTTGGCGGCGTGCGCGTCGGTCCCGGAGCCGAGACACGCGCAAGCTGTGGCGGGGTCCTACCTCGAACAGACACCTGGGGTCAAGTCCCAAGGCATCGGGCTCGACAGCATCCACCGCGTGCTGGTCGACCGCTCGGATCGGGTGCGGTCACCCCGGCCTGGTGTCTGGCATCTGTCGGTCGAAGGCGTCCCCGTCCTCATCTTCGCCGAAGAATCGCGCGTGCGCATTCTGGCGCCGATCTTTTCCTTCGATCGACTCGACTCGTCCCCTGACGTAGAGCGCGCGCTCTTGTACCGGTTGCTGCGCGCCAACTTCGACCGGGCGGTCGACGCCCGCTACGCGCTGCTCGGCCGCACGGTGTTCGCTTCGGTGACCCACACCCGCGCGTCGCTCGGCACTCGAGACCTCGACCGGTACCTCAACCAGGTCGTCAACCTGCACAAGAACACGTTCCGAACGGGAGACAGAGGCTACAGCTCCCTGCCTCCTGAAGCGGACAGCATCGAGATCGATCCGCGTGAAGACGACACTCTGCAGGAGGTCCCGCTCGAGCCAAACCTGATGCGACCCGTACCCGCGCAAGTGTTGTAAGGCCGCCAGCCCTTAGAGCCGCATCGGCATCACGATCGCGCGAAAATCGGGCGCCTTCTCCGACCGTAACAGACCTGGCGACAGCGCATCGGACACCGACAGCTCGACCTTGCCTTCGGGCAACACGGTCAACACGTCGAGCAGATATCGGAAGTTGAAGCCCACGCGCAGCGGCTCACCGTCGAACTCGACCTCGATCTCTTCGCTGGCCTCGCCGAGGTCCGGATTGTTGGCGGACAACGTCAAGACGCCAGGGCGCAAGTCGACGCGAACGCTCTGAGACTTGTCCGAAGCGAGGAGCGACGTGCGCTTGAGGGCCTCTCGGAACGCTTCGCGCTCGACATACGCCTTGCGCGAGAAGGAGCTCGGAATGACTTGTTGATAATCGGGGAACTGACCTTCGAGCAGCTGCGTGGTCAACACGATCTCGCCGCGCTCGAACACCGCGGAGTTCTCGACGAAGCCAATGCGAGCCGGCCCACCTGCGTCGTCGAGCAGCTTGCGAAGCTCGATGACGCCTTTGCGCGGGACGATGACGCCTTTCTTGAGCGGCACCTTCTCCTCCACCGCTCGCTCCACCAGCGACAAGCGATGGCCGTCCGTCGACACCATGCGAAGGCCTGTGCCCGTAGGCTCCACGTACACGCCCGTGAGGTTGTAGCGAGTCTCGTCGGTTGAGACCGAGAACAGCGTCCGATCGATCATCTCGCGAAAGACCGCCGGATCGATGTTGAAGAACGGCACCTCTTCGAAACGCGGCAGCGCAGGGAAGCCTTCAGCGGCCGATCCGACCACCTTGAAGCTGACCTTGCCGCTCGCGATCTCGACCCAGTTGTTGGCCGCTTTTTCGAGCGTCAGCGACGCGTGCGGCAAGGAGCGCACGATCTCGAACAGCGCTCGGCCCGCGAGCTGAATCGAGCCGGGTGTTCGGACCTCCGCGGGGTAGTGACCTACGAGCCCGAGCTCGAGGTTCGTTGCCGAGACCTTGATGCGGTTGTCGTCGCTCGCCTCGATGAGGACGTTCGCCAAGTGAGGCATCGTGGTCTTTTTCTCGACGATGCCTTGGACACGGGAGAGAGCCTTCGTGAGCTCAGAAACGCCGATCTGGAACTTCATGCGCGTGTGTCTCCGATCTTGGAATCCTAGAAGATCGAAAGATCGATGATGGTGATAGAGCCTGTGAAAAAGTGGATAACCGACTAACGCTTCGTTTTTGTGTGCTGATCTGGGATCGACCGGACTGTGGAGTCGACGCGTGACGTCTGTGAGCGGATCGAGCGAGTCGGTCTCGGACCGACTTTTCACAGCGTTGTCCGCGGCTTTCTGATCTGTAAATCACGGCGTCATCCACAGGGGTGTTGCGATCACTCGACGTCGAGGAGGCGTTGGATCTCCTCTACGTGTTGACGGATTTCGGGGTCGTCGAGTCGTCGCGAGATCTGTTCTTCGGCGTTCATCGCCGTCGTGTGGTGCTTGCCTCCATGAGCTCGACCGATATCCGGATACGAGCTCTTCGTGTGCTTGCGGCACAAATACATCGAGATCTGGCGCGGCAGCGCGATCGATTTCTTTCGCTGCTCCCCCAAGAGGTCGGAGACTTCGACTTTGAAATGAGCGGAGACCGTTTCGACGATCTCGTCGACGGTGAGCGGCCGGTCGCGATCGGCGAGCGCGAGGACCTCTCGGGCGAGCTCCATCGACATCGCGCGGCCGGTGAGCGAGCTCGTCGCGTAGAGCCTGACGAGCGCCCCCTCGAGCTCCCGAACGTTCGTCTTGATCTTTTGGGCCAGTAGCGAAGCGACCTCTTCGGACAAGAGCACGCCCTCGGCCTTGGCCTTGGTTCGAAGGATCGCTAGGCGTGTCTCGAGGTCGGGGCTCTTGAGCTCGGCGATCAGGCCCCACGCGAACCGCGTGCGAATGCGATCTTCGAGCTCTGGGATCTCGTGGGGCGGTCGATCGGAGGTGACGACGATCTTCTTCTTGGCGTCGTAGAGGACGTTGAACGTGTGAAAGAACTCCTCCTGACATGCTCTCTTGTCCGAGATGAGCTGGATGTCGTCGATCAACAGCACGTCCGCGTGGCGGTAAGCGCGGCGCACTTCGTCCATTCGCTGTTGACGGATCCCTTTGACGACGTCGGTGATGAACTCCTCGCTCGTCTTGAGCACGACCGAGAGCGGGCGCTTGCCTTCGGTCCGCTCGAGAAGCTCGTGGGCGATGGCGTGCAAGAGGTGTGTCTTTCCGAGGCCGCTCTTGCCGACCAACACCAACGGGCTGAACGAGAGCTTCGAGCCTTCGCCGACCGAACGAGCGGCGGAGAACGCGAGCTGGTTGGAGGTCCCGACGACGAACGACGAAAACCAATACTTCGAGTTGAGCCGGTCGCGCGTCGCGGCGTTGCCTTCGTGAACGATCGGAGCCGCCTCGACCGCAGGCTTCGAGGTGGGCTGATCGGCCTCCGCAACCACTTTTTTCGTCGGAGCGATCCGGAGCTCCAACCCGCCCGATCCCACGCTCTTCCAGAGCTCGTCGAGGATGTCTCGGTAGTGATCGTTCACCCAATTGAGCGCGAACGAGTCCTGCACACCGATGACGATGCCAGCGTCCTCGTCGGACAGGCAGCTCATCGGCGCAAACCACGTCGCGTACACGTGAGAGCTCAGCCGGCCTTCGAGCCCAGCCAAGAGCCGCGTGTATCGGTCTTCGCTCGTCATGCGGGTCGTGGGCGTTTCCACCCGAGGGCGGCGATCTAATCCACGTCCGGCGGAGGAGGCAACGAACATCCCGAGAATGGAGAGGCCGTGCCCTTCTGCTTGACATGAACTCACCCAAAAGGGCTACAACACGCCCCCCGGAAGGAACGCCATGAAGCGTACATATCAGCCCTCGAGGATCCGCCGCGCCCGAACGCACGGCTTTCTGAAGCGTATGAGCTCCAAGCAAGGAGCAGAAGTCCTGCGACGTCGCCGCCAGAAAGGGCGCAAGCGAATGACGCCCTCCGTCTACAAGAAATAGCCCATGGCCGTAGGGCCGGAGCCGAACCTCAAAGCCACGGGTCGTTTCGAACGGTCTCGAAGGCTCCTGGTCCGGCGCGAATTCCTACGGGTCCAAGGGCGAGGGATCCGTATCGAAGGTCGTCACTTCGTCGTCGTCTCCCTCAAAGGCGAGGCGGATCAGGGATCGGCGCGGCTCGGACTTTCGATCGGCAAACGTGTCGGTGGAGCCGTGATTCGCAATCGCCTCAAGCGCCTCATTCGCGAAGCATTTCGGAGGATGAACGAAATGCCGGGTGTTGATGTGGTCGTGATCGCGAAGACGTCAGCGGCTGCTCTTGCACGCGAAGGCTTCGAGGCTCTCGTGCGCGAGCTGCTGCCCGCAATCGAACGAGCAGCGAGGCGTGCCGAGGCGCGGCCATGAACACGCTGATCGTCCCGAACAAGGATCCCGGCGTGCCCTCGCGTGTGCTCATGGCGCTCCTGCGCGGTTATCAAGTCTCGCTCTCCCCGCTGCTGCACGCGGTCGGCGGGGGCGGCTGCCGCTTCCACCCGACGTGTAGCGCCTACGCGATCGAAGCCGTGCGCAAGTATGGTGCGCTCGCGGGAAGTTATCGCGGACTGCGACGTTTGATGCGTTGTCACCCGCTTCACCCCGGTGGCTTCGACCCGCCCTGAGGTCCCGATGGACGACTCCTCGCAAAATCAACGGTTGATGCTCGCCGCGCTCCTGTGCCTCGGAGTGCTCGCGGGATGGGGTGTGCTGTTCCCGCAACCGAAAAAACCGCCGAAGCCCGCTCCGTCGGTCCAAGCGCCCGCTGTCGCCGGCTCCACGCAGATCGCCGGCTCCACGCAGTCGGCGACCGTCGCGTTCGTGAAAACGGCTACGGTCGCGCCGACGGCTCCGGTCGAGCCCAAGAAGACGGACTTCTCGGGCCAAGTCGTCGCTCACCCCGAGCAGCCTGCGATCCCGTTCTTCGTCTCGTTCACCAACGTCGGCGGCGGCATCGCGAGCTTCACGATCCCTTCGTATAAGGAGCGCGACGCCAGCAACCGACCCACGTCCGATCCCATTCAGCTCGCGTTCGACGATCAACCGCAAGACGGGCGAATGGCCGGCATCTCGCTGTTGGACGGCAGCACGTTCACGCTCCCGCCCAGCGCGACCTTCGAGATCGTCGAGACCAAAGCAGACGGCGTCGTCTATCGCTACGTCACGCATGAAGGCGTCACCATCGAACGAGAGTGGCGCGTCTCCAAAGACAGCTTCGAGCTCGAACACGCCATCACCATCAAAAACACGTCGGCGGCGCCGCAGAAGCACCGGCTCGCGATCCAAGCGGCTCTAGAGAGAAAGGGCGCCACCGCAGCCAGCGGCTTCCTGTTCATTCCACCGCCCGACAACCTCAACGCCAGCTGCTACGCGGACGGCAAAGTCCACCGCAACCTCCAGACGAGCCTCGTCGGCAAGATCGAGTCTTACTCCGAGGGCGTTCGCTGGGCCGCGATCGAGCGCCAATACTTCCTCGCCTCTTTGGTGCTGCGCGACGTCGCGGACGCTCGGTGTGAGCTCTCCGCCAAGGGATCGATCGCTACTTCGAAGCTCGTGCTGCCGCTCGTTGAGCTTCGGCCTGGCGAAGAACGACGCCACAAGCTCACCGCGTTTCTCGGCGTGAAAAAACCGGAGCTCCTCACGCGCGCCAACGCAGATCTCGAGTCCGCGGTCGACTACACGATCCTCGGACTCGACTTGTCCTTGCTGTGCCAACTCCTGCTCAAGATCTTGGGCCTCATCCACGGCTTCACCGGCTCGTGGGGCGTGGCGATCCTCGGACTGACCGTGCTCGTGAAGCTCGTGCTGTTCCCGCTCAACCAGCGCGCCGGCAGGAACATGAAGGCCATGGCCGACATCAAGCCGGAGCTCGAAAAAGCGCAGGCCAAGTTCCCCAACGACCGCCAGCGGCTGGCCGAGGAGCAAATGCGCCTGTACAAAGAGCACGGAGTAAACCCGGCAAGCGGCTGCGTCCCGATTCTGTTGCAGATGCCCATCTGGTTTGCGCTCTATCGAGCCTTGTGGGTGTCGGTCGACCTGTACCAGCAACCGTTCTTGTGGATCCCTGACCTAACCGCTCGAGATCCTTATTGGATTCTCGCTGTCGCGCTGGTCGTACAGATGTTCCTGCAACAGAAGCTGACCCCGACGACCATGGATCCGGCCCAGCAGAAGATGATGCTCTACCTCATGCCAGCCCTGTTCGGCGGCATGATGGCCGTGCTTCCGGCAGGCCTGGCTTTCTACATGCTCGTCAACGGTCTGTTGACCATCCTTCAGCAGCAATTTATCAACAAAACGATTCGGCCTAACCCGGGACCTACGCCCCCAAGCGGCGCGACCGCCTAGGTCCCCGCCGAGGCTAACCGAGAACCTCGGCAAGGCCGCCGAACACGAGGAAGCTCATGATCGACATGGAATTCGAAGGGCGAAACGAGCGCGAAGCCGTCCTGCGCGCGTGCGCTGAGCTGAAGATCAGCGAGGATCAGCTCGACTACAGCGTCATCGACGAGGGATCCGCCGGCCTGTTGGGCTTCGGCGCCCGGCCCGCTCGCATCCGGGCCAAGCAACAGGCCGAAACCAAACCCGTCGTTGCAGAGACACCAAAGGCCGCCGAACGGGCCGATGAAGACGAGGAAGCTGGAGGCCGCGTGGGCCCCGCGCCGGAGAAGGCCGCCAAGGCGCTCGAAGTCGCGCGGGCGCTCGTCGAAAAGATGGGCGTAAAGGCCGAGGTCAGCGTGCGCGACGAACACAAGGAGATCGTCCTCACCATCGCGGAAGTCGAAGGTGGCACCGACGTCGCCTCCATTCTCGGCGGCAGCCGACCCCCAGCCGCGCCGTCGCTCCAGTTTCTCCTCAACAAGATCGTCAACCGATTCCCCGACGACCGAAAGCACATCGTCGTCGAGACTCCGAGCGTAGAGCGCGCGCCGCGTCCCCCACGCCGTCATGATCAGCGTCCGCCGCGCCCGCCCAGGGCCGAAGGAAACGCGCCGACTGCTCCCCTCGAGGAGGTCGATCCGGAGCTCGCCGCGATCGGTCGCCTTCTGGGCGAGCGAGCGCGCACTCTCAAGAAAGTCATCTCGATCCAAATCATGTCTCCCGCTGATCGCCGCGGGATCCACCAGACCCTGAAGGACATGGAAGGCGTCGAGACGGCCTCCGAAGGCGACGGCATCTATCGCCAGATGTACGTCGTGCCGAGGTCCGGCGAAGGCCCGCGCGTCGGAGGTTCGGAGGGACGCAATGCCGATCCGGGCCAGGGCAACAACGCGGGCGGCCGCGGCCGTCGTCGCCGCCGCCGTCGAGGGGGTAAACGATTTGAGGGTTCGTCCGAGAGAACGGATCCGCCGGAGACGCCACCCACGTCGAGCTCCGAATGAGCGCCAGGGGCAAAACGCGCCCTGATCGACTGTTCGGAGCGGCCTGTTTGAAGCTCACCCTCGAGGGCTCCGGAACCGAAGCCAGAGCTTCTTCCATCTACCAGGAAACACTGAGCGAATTAGACCTCGCCGAGGCGGAGGTGGACGCCTATTTGGACGCCCATCGCGCCGAGGTCGTCAAGGCGTTGGCCCAAGGCCGACGCAATCGGGAGAACTCGTGAAGAAGCGCGTGACGACCAAGAAGGCAGCCAGCGCCAAAGCCAAGGGCGCCAAAGCCAAGGGCGCCAAAGCCAAGGGCGCCAAAGCCAAGGGCGCCAAAGCCAAGGGCGCCAAAGTCAAGGGCGCCAAAGTCAAGGCGGCTGCCGCGAAAAAGGCCCTGAGGAGCACAGCGCCGGGGCGTGGGGCCGGAGCTACGCTAGCTCCAGCGAAGAAGCGAAAGAGCGTTGCAGCTGCGGAAGAGGCGGCGGCGTCGCCGGTGCCGCCGGACCTCACGAGCTTGGTGTTGAGTCTGACGGCGGAGCTCCGGGAGCTCCGAGCGAGCACCAGAGCCCATGAGTCCTCGATGGAGTCGAAGATCGCGGAGGTCCTCGGGCTCTTGACTCAGATGAGGTATCGTTTGGAGATCGGGACGCACGCCACCGTTTCGGCGGTCGTCGCGCGTCTCCCCACGCCGATGGTCGAGGCAGCGGACGGCGTCTTGTCGCTCGAGGACGAAATCGAAGCGATCGAGGCCCTGCTCGACTGACGTTCGCAAAAGCGGACTCCTTCCCCTCGTTCTGGCTCCTCGGGCGGCTCTCGACGGACCCTCTCATCGACGAGACCTCGAGCCCGAGTCGAAAAACCGAGCGCGCCTCGTTCAACCCATCGGAATCGTTGGATCGACGAGAACTGAAGCGCGAGCCTCCGGCCGACTTGCTGGTTTCACCCTTCACCTCTTTTTCGGGGGTGTTTGATGGTCGAAAACTCGAAAAAACTTCCGGCTCGCGCAACGATCGGTCGGGGGCACGCGTCGCCGCCGTCCCGTTCGTGGACGACCGAGGCGGGTCTGGACCTGGACGACCGAGGCGGGCCCAGAAACGTGCAGCGGGGCCGGAACTTGGCGGACCCTCCGACGCCCCGAACTTGGCCGACTCGGCGGGGCCCGAACTTGGCCGACTCGGCGACCCGGCGAGGCTCCGGAACGTGGCCGACCCGGCGCCGAACAGGCCGGCGGATCCCTCGTCGATGACGCGCGTGGCCGACCGAGGCTCCGGAGCGTGGCCGGCCCGGCGCTCCGGAACGTGGCAGTGGCCGACCGGGCGCAGCTCCGGAACGTGGCCGATCGAGGCCACCGCCAGCTGCGGGGCGGCTCCCCGTCCAAACCACCGAACTTCGCGGGCGCCCAGCCTTGGTCCCGCGAACTCCGTTGTTCACCTCGCGCTCTGATTTCCCTAACGGCGTCAGCTCGCGCTTTGCGCGGCCTGGGCGAATTGCGTGCACCGGCGGAAGTGATCCGAACGTGAGACGGCCTGCTCAGACTTGAGCGGATCTCCGTGGTGAGGTGAGGAGCGAGCTCCGAGGCGATGGACCAATCCAAGACGGGCTCGATCTGCTGACGTCAAAGTCGCGGAGCAGTCAAAGCGAGCCTCGAACGTCGGGTTGATGCGCCAGAGCGCCGGCTGCTCGCAGGCGGCGTCTAGCGAGGCGTGCGTGACCCAGCGTTCCACGTGGAACGGCAGCCCGCGCTCCTGTTGGAGCGCGGACAAACCGCAATTCGCGGTTGCCTTGCCAACACCTCGGCTTTCAGATCGACTCACTCACCAAGGACAGAATATGACTTGAGCTCGATCCGCCCGCACGGAAAGCGAACCTCGAAGTCGAGTGCGCCAAAGTTCCGTCGACTGTGGCCAAGCGTTCCACGTGGAACGGCAGCCTGGCGCCGCTGCTTCACCGGGAACCACGTGGAACCACGGACAAACCGCAGTCTCATTATCAACATCTCGGACTCGGACTCGGACTCGGACTCGGACTCGGACTCGGACTCGGACTCGGA
>CAYXDO010000003.1:142491-144281 GCA_964463485.1 uncultured Myxococcales bacterium
CGGCGCAGCAGGGAAGAGAGCCCCGCACACGAGAACGACAGCGGCGGCGAATGGCGAAGGAGACGGTTCGGACCCGGCGGTCACGAGGAACGTGGAGCTCCGGCCCGCGGCGTCCGCGACTTGGAGACTTCAACGGACGCGGAGCGTGATCGGCGAGGAGAAAGAACAAGAGGCGCGAGCCGGAGGCGAGCAATAGGAAGCTCGGCGCGGTAGCGCCGGACCATTCGGGGGGCTCGGACTCGGACTCGGACTCGGACTCGGACTCGGACGGGCTCGGACTCGGACTCGGACTCGGACTCGGACTCGGACTCGGGCTCGGACTCGGACTCGGACTCGGACTCGGCCCTAAGGACACACCGGCTGCGGGGGCCACGGCAGGCACACCGCGGTGACGAAGTTGCCGACGTCGTCGTAGAAGCCGAGGCAGTCGAAGTCCACGGGGCAGTCTTCGGGTCCGAAGCACTCCGTGCCGCACAGGCCCTGGGCGCTGCCGTCGATGGTCACGCACAGGTTGGGCAGACCCCCGCACTCGGGCGTCTCGAGGCAGGGGTCGCACAGGGGTCCGGGGTACGGATCGATCGGCCCCGAGTCCGGCTCGTCGGGGCCGGCGTCGGGCAGATCGTTCGCGCACTCGCCGATGCAGCCGTCTGCGCGGCACCACCAGACCGCCAGGTCGAGCGAGGCCGACGAGCCGTCCGCCGCGGCCACGTGGATCCGCACGTCGTTGTCGCAGCGACGCAGGACCCCGGGTCCCAGGGTCACGTGGCGCTCTCCGCTCTGCCAGCGGCCCGAGGCGAGCAGCGTCCCCCCGACCGTCACCGAATAGAAGCAGTCGCGCGAGACGAACACCGCGACCTCGGCGGCGTCGACACCCTCGCTCTCCACGAGATCCTGCTGGTCGAGCAGCGACATGCCGATGCCGTCGTCGTCGCCGCAGGCGGTGCACAGGAGCAGGACGAGCGTGCCGAAGCGCGCCACGGCCCTACGGTACCAGGTCCTCCCGACGCCCGGACGGTCGGATCGGCACCACGACGAGCGCCCGGATCGACAGCGCGAGGTCCGGCGGGTCGAGCACGACCGAGACCCTCCGGGTCTCGGGTGGGAGGTCCACGCCCGCCTCGTGCGTCCCGGCCACGATCGGGATGGGCTGCCCGCCGAGGACCAACCGGCCGCCGTCGCCCGCGGCCGACCACCAGGCGACGGCCCGCCCGGCGCCGCGACCGGAGGCGCCCCGGACGACACCGCCCGTCGTGGGGGGCACGCAACCCTCGTCGCCGCACCGCCAGCCCTCCGGCGCGCGTTCTCGCAGTTCCTCCTCGCACCCGAGCCGCACCAGAGCCTCCAGGGCACCGACGACCGGCTCGCGGTCGGCGACCGCGCGCCGCAGGGCGCCACAAGCGCGCGGGTCGGCGAAGGCAACGAGCCCTCGCGCCGCCGCGGTTCGGACCGTGTCGTAGGGATCCTCGACGACCGCGCGCTCGAGGCACGGCAGCGCGCGCCGGTCCCCGATCGCGGCGAGCGCCCGGACGATCGCGAGCTTCTGCCGCACGTTCCCCATCCGCCCGACGAGGAGCGGCACGGCCGCGCGATCGCGCAGGCGCCCGAGGTGCTCGATGGCGGCCGTCCGCACCTCGGCCGGGGCGGTCTCGTCGGCGACGAGCGCCCGCAACGCCGGCGCGGCGCTCGAGTCCGCCCGCGCACCCAAGGCGAGCAGCGCGCGGTGGCGGAGCGCGGCGGGCGCGCCCGCATCCGCCGCGACCCGCCGCGTACCCTCGACGCCGCGGGCGTCG
>CAYXDO010000004.1:0-2181 GCA_964463485.1 uncultured Myxococcales bacterium
CACGGCGAGGAACTGCGGCGACGCTGGGAGCTCGTCCGCAAAGCCTTGAGTCACTAAGTCTTCCGACTCGATCGCGGAAACATGGGCGCCCGTAGGGGTGACGTCGTCGAACGAGAACGACGGCAGGTCGGGGAGCACGGTGAACAACGTGTCGCCGATGACGACGCTCTGGCCCGCGGACACACGCGCGTCGCTGACGCGCTCGCCTCCGATCCAGCTTCCGTTCTTGCTGCCGAGGTCGCGATACCAAACGATCCCGTCGGATTCGAAGAACTGTCCATGACGCCGAGACACGAGCGAATCCCACGTCACCTCGATATCCACGTTGCCGCCGTTACGGCCGACGACGAGGCCTTCGCGGCCGAGAGAGACGCCGAACGTACCGACTGCCGGATGAAACACGCCGATTCGGGCCATCAGCAACTCTCAGAATACTGGCCGTTCCGTGTGCGCGAAATAGGCGGGGTCCAGATCAGGGCATCGGTCCAAGGGACACGATCGCCTCTCCGGAAAGCCCGAACAGGTCGGAGCTTCGGATTTGGAGCGACGAGCCGGACACGCAATACTCGCCCAGCCCTGCCCAGCCGTCGCCCGCGGGCGCATTTCCCGCGCAGGCGGCATCGAGGTCCGACTCGGCCAGCGCCATACACACACTCGTGCCGTTCGTTCGCCAAAACGCTCCGTATTGCTTCTTCTGGCCGCACGCTGCGTCGCCGGGCGTTTTCCATCCGGCGGCCTCGAGGTTCACGGACACGCGTTTGTTCTCATTGAACACGAGGAAGCCGCTCACCGCTCCATCGACCGGGCAGCCGTCGAGCGCCGCGGACAACTTGGCGCCGGTGATGTTCCAGCTCCCGACGACGTTGCCGCCGCAGGCGCCAAACTCGGAGCTCGTATCCTCGCCGCACGAAACGAGCAGACCCAGCAAGATCACCGAGAGCTTCATTCGGCGGGCTTTTACACGATACCGAGGAGCCGCAGAAGGGCCGCTCTCAGTTCGCCGACGAATCGACCGAAGGGTGCGCGAGCAAGAACGGCGCGATCGTGGCTTCGAACGTGGATCCGCCCGGTCGCTCGAGCTCGTAACTTCCGTGCATCGTCCCCCAGGGCGTCTCCAACACGCAGCCCGACGTGTATTCGTAGCTGGCCCCCGGCTCGATCAACGGCTGAGCTCCGACGACGCCTTCTCCTCGCACCTCGCGCACGACGCCGACCGCGTCCGTGATCACCCAGTGGCGCCGTCGCAGCTGCACCTTCGTCGGACCCTCGTTGGAGATCCACACGCGGTACGCGAACACGAACCGGCGCTCGCGCGGGTTCGATTGCCGGGGAAGGTAGGAAGGCTCTACGCGAACAACCACACCGTGAGTCGCCGTCGACACGCGAGCCCAGTATCGCGCGTCGCGTGCCGATGTGCAGCGGACATTTCGAGCCGGCGCTTTACGGGCGCTGGGTGCGGTTCCAAGATCGAGCCCATGAAAGCGCCCGAGCTCGACACGCGCGACCGTCATCTCTTGCTTTGGGACGGTGAGTGTGGGTTCTGCCGGAGAGCGGTCGAGCGTATTCTGGCCGGCGACGCCCATCATGAGTTTGAACCCATCCCTTATCAAGAGGTTCCGAGCCCGCCGATGAGTCCGGAGCTCGCGGCGGCTTGCGCCAAGGCTGTCCACATACTCACTCGCGATGGTCGCGTGCTTCGGGCGGGCGAAGCTTCGCTGTTCGTGTTGAGTCGGACCGGTTGGCCGATCCTCGGTCGGCTCGGGTCGTTCTGGCCCCTCTCGTTTGGAGTCGAGCTTGGTTACGGACTCGTGGCCAGGAATCGCAGGTTTTTTTCCAAGGTGTTCTTCAAGCGACCGGCGCAGTGAAACCTTCAAAAACCGCCGCGGTTGTGCGAAGAGCGCCCTCGTGCGGAAGCTCGCGCCGTTCGTGGCACTCGTCTTGGCCTGCTCGTCCGACCCGCCGGCCGGGGAGCGAGACGCGGGCTTCGCGAGCTTTGGGCAGGACGCTTCCCTGGCGATCGACGCGACCGCGGCGGATGGGTCGGCGCCGGACTCATCGACTCAGGAAGTGGATGCGACATTCATCGACGCGCGCGAGGCGAGCTCGGACGCGGCGCCTTCGGACGCCGAAGGCGTGGATTCGACTCCGCCCGATCTTGGGCCGCTCGATTCCGCCTTCTCG
>CAYXDO010000004.1:2281-139315 GCA_964463485.1 uncultured Myxococcales bacterium
GACGCAACTCCTCCGGACGCAACTCCTCCGGACGCAACTCCTCCGGACGCAACTCCTCCGGACGCAACTCATCCGGATGCGTCCGCGACTGACACGTCAGGCGTCGACACTGGGGCTGCGGTCATACTCGGACCGACGCAGTGCGACTCCGACTCGGACTGCGGGGGCGCGCTCACCTGCAATTCGTCGGCGCCCGGAGGCATCTGTTTGGGCTGTGGCGAGGACTCCGATTGCTCTGGATCGGACCTGACGTGTGTCTTTGGCGCCTGCGTGCGGACCTGCGCCGACGACTCGGACTGCAACCTGGGATTCACGTGTGGGGGAACGGGGCGCTGTCTGCTTCGATCTTGCGCCAGCGGCTGTCCGAGCCCGTACGTATGCGGAGGGAGCTACTGCGCTCGCCCCGAATGCTCCGCGGGCCCGTGTCCAGAGCCGCTCGTGTGTCGCAGCGGGACCTGCTTCGAACCCTGAATTTCCAGTCGGAGTCTGCCGTCCAAGGACATTCTTCCACGCAGCACGCTGTTTCCGAAGAGCGCTCGGCGGACGCAGCGCCTTGCCTCCCCGCGTCCGTGCCCCGATGATGGTCCTCGGGTCGAGCTCATGCGGGCGCGTCGAAACCACCTGGCCGCGTTGGGGCTCGCGGTGCTGGGTCTGTCTTTGCTCGCAGCCTCGGTGGGTTTCGTCGTCTCGAGCCTGCGCTCTCCGAGTGACTTCGACACGAGTGATTGGGTCGAAGCCGAAGATCCCGATGAGCTCGAGGGTCCGACGTTCGCGGGCTCGGTCTCTCGATCCAGCCCGAAGCACGACGGGCTCGAGGAGTCCCAGTTGGTCGAGGGTAGCGTGCTCGTCAGTCGTGAGCTCCTCGGATCCAGCGCGACTTCCGCGCCCTCACTCCATTCAGGGGTGCTGACGAAAGCTGCGACGGCAGGGAGCGCGCTGAGCACAGATACCGGAGCGCCTTCGACCGCGCTTCAAGTCGCAGTGATTCTAGATGCAACTCTCTACGCGTCCGAGCTCGTCGAAGGGAAGGTGAAGGGCGAGTGGCTGGAGCGGCGCTTCGTCGAAACCCATGTCGCGGTGGAGCTCGAGTCGCTGGAGATCGCTTTACGTGCGCAAGCGCCGCTGGCCGACGTCGCGCTCGGCCACACAGAGCGCTCGTTGGTCGTGGACCACGGTTTTGGCGCCATTCCTCCGCGCCTTCAACACGCACTCTCGAGAATCATCGGACTTCCATCCGAACGCGTGAGCGTCGACGCCGTCGACGAAGCCATCGATGCCTTCAAGTGGAAGGAAGGAGCCGACAAGCGCATCTTGTTGATTGGCGGGGCCGGGAGGTTGCTCACGCCGGGGAAGACGACCCTCGAAGCAGTCATGTTTCGCGCCGAGCACCATGGCATCGTCGTTCACGTGCTCGAATTCGGCGGGCCGACGAGACAGCCGATCCCCCGGTCGGTCCGATGGGCGTCGATGCCCATCAGTCTGAGTTCGTATTTCGCGGTTCCGTCGGCGCGCCAGCCCTGGTCCGAGGCTGCGATGGCGCCGATGCTCGCCGACCTGCGCCAGTTTGTCGCGCGCCCGACCGCGACCCTCGGCCGACCCCCGGCCCACCCGCGCCACGGGACACTCGTGAGCGGCGGGACTTACAGGCTCGTCAACTCACCCGTTTCTGGCGTGCTGGACTCGATGATGCAAGCGCGCGACGCAGGAGAGAGATATTGGATGAGTATCGTGACCTCCTCGGTGGCCCCCGACGGTGTGCCTGAGCGATTTCGGTCGGTCAAGCCAGGTGGTGTCCTATATGGACGCTACCAGCAGCTGGAGCTCCACGCTGTGATTCTTTCGGCAGTCCAGGAGCTCTTCAAACCCGATCCGGAGCTCGTGAAGCTCCTCGCCGCGTCCTACGGCCCGACTCGACGCACCAGGGAGTCGGATTCGCACCCGGAGGACGTGCTCGACGATCTCGCGTACGGGCGGGTCCGCCCGAGTGAAGTGAACGAGGAAGACCTCCCGCCGTGGTTGCTGGATGTCGACCTGGAGCCACTCCTCGACGCACTTTGGGACTTCGTCGACGCGCGGAGCCGCATCGTCGAGACGCTCAGGGCGAGAAACCGCGCGCCCGACGGCACCATTCAGGCCTCTGGAATCGGGGCGCGCATGGCCATGGACCTTCTGGCTGCGAGGCGTCGCGTGCCTTCGCGCCGATGAGCTCTACATACAAATCGGCCAAGGGTGCGACGCCGTCTCGACCAAGCGTGGGGTCGTCGCCCCCAAACGACCACCGTATTCCCGTTCGAGAGCTGTCTCGAGCAGTAGACCAGCGTCGGATCGAGCTGACTCGAAGGCCCCCATCTCGAAGTCAAGTCATTCGAGCGCCGACGTCAGGATCGCGTACGGAGAGGTGAGTTGTTGAGGACGCGGAACCTCACGACTTCGCAGTGAGTTTCTCGCGAGCGTGTGCTAATCTCTGTCATGTTGGGCATCGATTCGATCGCCGATCTCACCGGGGCTTCCTTTCCCGATTCGGCTGCCGAGCGGCTACGGGTGGCGTTGCTTCCGTCGTTTCACCCGGACATGCTCATCGACGTGGAGTTGCAGCCCGGAGGGGGTTGTGAGGTCGCCGTGGTCAGTCGAAACCGGAGCACCGGGTCGACAGGGAAGCCTTGGGTCGAGCTCGAGGAGTGTTCGCGGGAGGCTGGGGCGGCCCTCCGGCAGACGATCGACGTGATCGTCGAGCGCGGAGTCTTCGGCGAGAAGAAACAGGTCGGCCTGGACGGAATGACGGTGATCGGGGAGCTCCGGACACCTGGTTGGTCCCTTCGGCGGTTCGAGTCATGGAGCCCGCGTCCTGGGTCGCTCGGACACGCATACGCCAAGGCTTTCTACGACTTTGCCGCGGCGCACGTCGCCGCAGAGCGTGTCCAAGTGGGATTGGAGCAGATTCACGTCTACCTCGACCTCGGCCTGCCGCTGAAGAAGCTCGCGGAGACTCCCGGGCGGGTTCGAATCTTCGGATCACTCTCGAGCCAAGCGGAGGCCGAGCTTCGTTCCGCTCTGCGCTCGATTGCGTCGCATTCACCGGTGATCATCGACATGTCGAACTTCGACAACATGGGTACGATCTTGTACCCCGTTTTTCGCGATTTTCTGAAGCGAAAGGGTCGCACGGCGTGGTTGGCGTCCGATCGGGCCGCCAGCCAACTCAGCGAGATCGGAGTGCCGCGAGGCTCGATTTTCGCGGACCTTGCGTCAGCCCGGAGGGCGGTGCTCTAGCGACGTTACTCTCGCCACTCTCGAGGCACGCCGAAGCGGCCGGCCTCGTTGGAGAGTGCGTCGACTTCATCTGCGGTGAAGGCCTTGAGCCGATTGACCAGATCTTCGAGCTTGAATTCTTCAGGGTCGACGCCGATCTCGGAGGCGGTGTTCTTGTCGAACTGCTTCGCCGCCGGAAGTGCCGAAGAATACAGGTCCATGCGGTCTTTGACTTTCTGGAAGCGCAGGGACCACCAGCTCTTGCCGTGCCCGCCGTAGCGAGGTTTCTCGCCCTCGTCGATAGGAGCGAGCTTCACCTCTTTGCCGCCGATCGTCGTTTTGAATCGCTCGAGAAAACTGAGTCCGAGGAGGCCGTCCGACTTCCCGAGGTCGAGGCCCGGCGCGATGGCGATGGTCACGGACTCTTCCTTGGCGTCACCGACGCGAATCGTCGCTTTTGCCAGCACGGCCCACTGCTCGCCGGCGACGCCCGAGATGATGATCACCGGGCTGTTACGGTCGACGCGCAACCCGGCCTTGCGGGCGGCGCTGAGCGAAATCACCGTCAAGTCCGCACCGGAGTCGACCTGGAGTCCTATCATGAAGCACGTGCGGATCCAACTGGGCGGCTCGTGCCCCGGACCCAATTTCCAAGCGAGCCACTTCCAGCGCAGAGTCTGCGGCGCGGCTCACTGCGCCCCGGTCGGACGTTCAATCGAGCTGAACGTCAGCGTCGTCCAGCTTGACCTTGTGCAGCTTGATCTTCGGCTCGAGCTCGAAGCAAGAGCCTGAAGACTTCAGGGACTTGTCGAGCTCGAAGTCGACGATTACGACGTGTTTGTGGTCTTTCGAAACCTGGAAAGCCTTGAAGGGGTGATTGATCTTGATGCCCTTCTTCGCCACTTTCTGAGTATCGAGGTCGCACTTGACGCCGTCTTTGGTGGCGGTGTTCGGCTGAGTGGTGTCGAGCTGAAGGCGGATTTGCGTGACCTTACCTTCGGGGACCGGGAGTTGACCGAGAACGTCGGCGGCCGTTTCTCCTTGGTGCGCGACGAGGTCGATCGATCGGTCGACGATCAGCGATTCCCAGCGATCGTCATCGTCGATGGACGAGTCGTTCGGATCGCTGCGATCTGCGTCCTCGCCCGCGATGTGGACCTGCATGGAGGCGACGTAAACTTCGACCGCGGTGACGCCTGGAGGCGGGGCGTCCATGAGCCTGAGCTCGACGGAAGTCTCCGACCCGCAAGCGGAGGCGGCGAGACACAACGCGGAGGTGAAGAAGCGACGCATACCTGGGCTCGAAGCAGGATCTGAGCCATCACTGTCACCCAGCGGCGTGGGCTTCGGGCTGTTCGACGTCGCGACAGATTGTTCGGCATCGACACAAGTCGACCGTCCCGAGGCGCTTGGCGAGTATGAAATCATCTTGCGCGAAATCTCCAGATCGAGCACGAGTACGAGCACGTGTAGGCGAAGGTACCAGCTCAGCAGCTGAGTATCATCGCTCCACTACCCACCCAGAGTGGGTCGCTCGCCGCGGCCGATCGTCGCATGACTGCCGGCCCCGCTTGCCGTAGGTTTGTCGCGTGAAATGGGCGTTATTCCTGGGTGCCGTGCTCTTGTCGGCTTGCTCGGAGCCCGTCCAGAGAGCTCCAAGCTGTGGGGACTGCGAGGACGCGATGGCTGAGATTGCGGACTCCGAAGCGATGCCCGACGCTCTCGGGCCGGAGGACGCAGGTGTCTCTGATGCGGACGTCGACGCGGCCTCGGATGCGGCGTCGGACGCGGCGTCGGACGCGGAGCCATTCGAGGCGTCCACTCCCGACGCGGGCTTCGACGATGCCCAGGGGCAAGATCACGGAACGGGAGACGCTCAGTCTTCTCCGGATATTGGGTTCGCCGACGCATCTGCGTCGGACTCGGGTCGGACTCATCGGCAATCGATGAGTGTGTGCTGGACGGACCCGGCCTGCGGGCGCGCGATCGTCGTTTCCCACGGAGGAGACTGGGGCGGCTCGGTCCCCTACAACTCACGACCAGCATTCGAGGCCGCGGTCGTGTGCGGCGCCGACGGAATCGAGACGGACGTCCGAGTCACCCTGGATGGTGTCCCGGTGTTGGCGCACTCGAGCCCGATCGAGATCTATGAGTCGCTCGGCTGCACCGGCGATCGGATCGAAGAGATGACCGCCGCGGAAGTCTCCCAGTGTCACCTCGTGCCGTCCCGGACCGAGTCATTTCAGCGGCTCGACGAAGTCCTCGAGTGGGCGAGAGGGCGAATCATTGTCGAGCTCGAGGTCAAGGAGACTCGAGATCTGGCCCGCACGATCGAGGTCGTGTTCGAACACGGCGCGGAGGATGGCGTCTATTTCCTCGTGGGCATCGACGAGCTCACCGCCGCGGCGGCGATTCCGGGCTGGGATCGGCTCTGGTATTTGGCGAGGATCCGGTCCTTGGCGGACATCACGAACATGGTTACGAACCGAAATCCGCGTGTTTTCATGCTCGAGATCGACCGAGAGATCAGTGGAGAAGCGAATCAGCAGCAAGTCTCCGACCTGTTACGCGACGTCGTACACCCAGCGGGGCTCAAGGCGCTGAGCTCGTCGAACAAACCGCCGTCGATTCCCACGGTCCGAAATCATACCGACGTATTCGAGCAAGGGTTCGACGTCGTGCTGTCCTACTCGTGTGAGAATGGGGTCGAGGCGGCGCGAGCGCTCAACGCTGCGCGCGGGTATCCTTGAGGAGAGCTCCGAGGGCTGATCGGCTACGGAAAGAGCGACGCGCCACCGTCCGCCCGATTCAATCGGTTCAGTCACGCTCTCAAGACGTCCGCCTCGAGAAACCTCGGTCCGTTCGCGCTCTTGAAATCACTGGGCCCGGGTCGTGGGCTGCCTCTGTGGTTTCGACTCCGAATGCTGAAGAACGTCAGTGCGTCTCGAACCCAGCACCCTCGACGACTGTTGCTCCTGAAGCCGCAGTCGAGGAACATCAGCGTTCGAGCGTGACCCACACGAATCTCAGGATCCCGGGCGCGTCGGACGAAGTTCTTCCGCCAAAGAGAAAGTACTCGCCCACCTTGACCGAGGCAAAGGGATCGATGTCTGCCCGGGACGCCTGGTTTCCGCAGCGTCGACCCTCGTCGACGAGGAAGTACTCATACTCAGCCCTGCTTCCCGCGATCAGGTCACCTCCGTCTGCGATGAGGGCCCGTTTGATGGTCTTCATCGAAGGCTCGATCGCAAAAACCCAGGCGCCGCGGGTGTCCGAATAGAGATCCCCAAAGGTCGTCGACAAGTAACTCCCGTGCCCTGGAATGAAGACCCCCCGGTTGAAGCCGGACACGGGCGGGTTCGTGGGTGCCTCGAGCTCTACCTGGCCGTCTCGAAGGCGGACGATGTTCGGCTCGGAGAGACTGATCGCGAGCAACTCACCGTTTGCCGCGGAGAAAATGTCGCTGGAGCGATCGATCGTGTCGTCGAGGGGAAACGCGTGGATTTGAGCCCAGCTCTGCCCGTCGAACAGAAACAGTTTTCGGGCGCGATCGAGGGCCAATACCATCGAGCGCCCGTCGTGGACGGTCACCCCCAAGCGATCGATCGCGAGCTCGGACGGCCGGGGCAGCGCCTCGAACGGAATGTCGTCGATGTCCCCGTCCGAGTAGGTCCCGCGGTGGACCGATCCGCTCGCCGTGCCCACCCACAGCTCGGAGCCGAAGGTCGTCATGGCCGTGGGGATCTCGCCCAGTCCCCTCAGCGTGACGAGGTGATGCGTGTCGTGCGTGAGCTCCACGAGAATACCGCTACGTGTACCTACGATGGCGCGTCGCTCGTCGAGCGCGACCGCGAAGTTGGACCAATCGTCCTTGGGCGCCCACGGCTCGAGCTCCAAGACGGTTTCGAGAAGAATGGGACACTTTCGGACTCGGAGATCGGGGATGAACGACCCACGCAAGGATTCGGGAGTCTCGGAGAGTCGGTCGAAGCGTGCGGTGTCGAGGTTGGCTTCGTACACGTCCGCGCCCTCTGGTACGGCTGGTTGCGCATCTTCGCCGGGAGGCACTAGAGCCACCTCACCCGGCGATATTCCAGAGTCCTCTAGCGAGCTCGTACTCATTGAGATCGAGTAAATTTTCGAGTCGAGCTCGGTCGTGACGCGAAGCAGCCGACCGTCCTGTCGATCGAAGGCGAAGGCCTCGGAAGCGCTCTCCTGCGAGACGACCACGAGCGCTGGTCCTTCGCCGGGCAGGCTGAGGTG
The DNA here is from genome assembly GCA_964463485.1 of uncultured Myxococcales bacterium. Lineage (GTDB taxonomy): Bacteria > Myxococcota > Kuafuiibacteriia > Kuafuiibacteriales > Kuafuiibacteriaceae > CAYXDO01. The sequence goes on from CAYXDO010000004.1 coordinate 9,794, forward strand.
GACGCTTCGTTCACAGCCGGAGATCGATGTCGCAGCCAGGAGAGTATGCCCGACCCAAACGACTTTCCGGCGAGCCCTCGCGAGCCTTGAGGATTCGAAGATCATGAGAATCGCTCCGGACCTCGGCTGTGACTCACGATCTCGTTCTTGCTCTTCGACCGAACCATTGCAAGGGGCCCGGTAAAAAAGGGCGCTTGCGTCCTCCTGGGGCTGTCTCTAGTGTACGGAGAGCGTCCGACATGAGCCTCCTTAGAAACGACAGCCCCTCGGAGGAGACTGTCGACCCAACCTCCAAGGCCGTTGCCGAAGCCGATGAGCTTCTGCATCGCGCTCGATTCGGCACACTTTGCACGGCGTCGCTCCGGGAAGAAGGCTGGCCGTTCGGATCGATCGTGCCGTACACGGTCGACTCTTCCGGGCGGCCCCTCGTTTTGCTTGCCGGCATCGCGGAGCACACTCGCAATCTGCTCGCGGAGCCGCGGGTGAGTCTGTTGGTGCACGAGCGCGCCGATGACGGCGACGTTCAGAGTCGCGGTCGACTCACGATAATGGCAAGAGCAGCCCGCCTGGACGAATCGCAGACCACCGAGGCGCGCGCCCGGTACCTCGCGCGGGTGCCTCAGGCAGTGACTTATTTCGAAACGCACGACTTCGAATTCTACGCGCTCGAGCCTCACCGACTGCGATACATCGGCGGCTTTGGCAAAATTCACTGGCTGCCGGTCGACCGATACCGCGACCGATACCAAATGGACCTGCTTGCGGCGAGCGCTCCTCCGATCCTTTCGCATATGAATCAGGACCACTCGGAGGCCCTCCGACTCATCGTCCGGGCGTTTCGATCGATCGACGCGGCGCGGGCGATCATGTCGTCTTTGGACCGATGGGGGTTCATGGTCCGCACCGAACAACCCGACGCTTTGCTGCGTTTCGACTTTGACTCGCCCGCCGACTCCTCCTCGATCCGCGGTATCATGGTCGATCTGACCAAGCGAGCACGAGCCTCCACACGGGCGTAGGCGACTCCTTCTTAGCGCGTGAACGCGTCCGGAAGCTCGATCTTCGCGACTACTCCTTCGCCCCGAACCGATCCGAACGCGAGCGCTACCGGCCGCGCGTTCGTTTCGGTCGCGACCCCCTTGAAGCTGACGCCCGATTTGGTGTCGTACTCACACCATCGCGACCCGGTCCAGATACTCAAGACACCGGCGGCTCCGACGAGGAGATACCGGCCCGAACCCAAGGAGGCCACGCCGGTGACCGAAGTGGAAGCAGGGATCGGAGGCAAGATCTGCCAGTCCGCGCCGGCAGCTCGCAAATGTGCCTCCTGCCCGGTCAGAAGCAAAGCCGTGGAACCGTCCGACAGCAGCCCGTCTGGATGTCGGGCCGAATACTCCACGATCCAAGTCGTGCCCTGCAGCGAGTACACGTCTCCGGTCAGCTCTTCGGCGGCCAAGACAACCCCGTCATCCAGAGGGGCGACCAGAAACTTCGTAAATGGGACCTCGACACCGACCCCGACCGTCGATCCCGCGGCCAAGCGGATGAGTACATACTCGTGACCGGGCCGCTGGCCCGAGATGACCGCGGTCCTGTCTTTGGCCAAGGCCACCTGGGTAAGGTAATAAGGCTCGACCAGGTCCACCAGCTGAATTCGTCCCGTCGGGTCGATGGAAAAGGCGGCGCCCTGACAAGCCGCGACAACCGTGTCGGGCGCCTTGAAGCTCAGGGACTCGAGCTCCCCGCTGAGCCTGGCATCTCGGGGGAGGTCGGTCCGACTGCCGTCCCGCCGACGAAAAGCGAAGTTCGCGTTCTGGTCGGCTACGAGAAACTCATCTGATTCCAGGGGCACGACGAATCGCGTCTGCTGGGGCATTTTGAAAGGTTCATGCGTCACCGTGATCGGGGGACACTCGGCGCGACAGCCCGAACCAATCAATTCAAACTCGGGCGGCTGGTCCACCAGAAGCTCGAAGCGGGGCGTGTCCAAAAAGGTGGCCTCGTAGGTGAGCTCGGCCTTTGGGAGGGTCGCGCCGTCACCCGTAAGCCCCACGGACTCGCAAGGGAAGGGAAAGAGGTCCGGAGAGTAGGCGAACGCGTAGAGATCCGCGTCTTCGTCCACCGGTACCCGAATGACTCGGTCTTCGCCGGGTTGCATGAGCCAAGGCTCCTTGAGCGGGACCCCTGCCCTTCCGTCGACCAACGCAACGACGCCGAAGTGAGTAGACGGCCACGGCGCTTCGAGAGTGGCTTCCCGGTGACAAGCCGACGCGAGGAGCAAAAGCGCAACCTCCGTTCGAGCGCCGCGCCATCGACCGGAGCCGGACATTCGTTCGGCCAGGATAACACGATCGAGCGCGGAGGATTGCTGGCCCGCAGGCTGGCAGGCTGGCCGGCTGGCCGGCTGGCCGGTTTGCGGTCAGCAGCACGAATGCGTTACTGCACGCACTGCAGTCTTTGGCCAGCCCATGGGTTCGACACCAAGGTCTGACAGACCTCCGGGAACTGAGTCGTCGCACCAAAAGTTCCGTTGATGTGCGCATAACCGAACTCGAGGTCCGCGAAGGAAGCTCCGTCGAGCGACGCGTCGGTCAGATCGGCGAAGAACAACCGAGCTCCGGAGAGGTCAGCCCCGAACAAGGCCCAGCCCGCGAGGTTGGGTTGGTTGAGATCGCCGTCGTTCAAACTGAGGCCGCGCAGATCGGCGCACTCGCCAAACCCAGTCTCGCGCACGAGCTCGATCGGGAGGACGTTCAACGCGGGCCGCCCGAGCGAGTCGACGCAGACGCCTGTCTGCCAATCGAAGTGCGCCGGCAAGGTCACCGTGGGTGCCGACCAGAGACCTCCGAGCACGTCATCGTCCCAGCACGTCAGAGTTTGAGACAGTCCGTTCGTCCGCAACGTCCCCCGAAAGAACGGTCCGGGTGCGACGGACAACGTCACGCGCACCTGGGCACCCTCGAGCTCGAGCTCGTTCCGTCGAATCGATAGCTTGACGGTCAAGGTGCTCTCGGGCCCGGACTCCCGCTGATTATGCTCGGCGTGCTCGCGAAACTGAGGCCCGCGCTGAAGGCTCAGCTCAGCCAACCCATCCTGGCCATCGGTGATGATGTGCAGCCGATCGACGTGCGGAATCCAGTCTCCTTCCGGGACGGTCGCTTGCGACACGCAGCTCATCCTCGGGGGCGCCCTCCAAGGCGACTCGACCGCGAGGCCACCCTTGACGCCGAACCCGTGGCTCGGCTCTCCGACCCGGACCCAATCGGACAAATCCACCGAGCCAATCACCGCTCGACGGTACTCCTGACCCTCGCTCAGCCCCGCTCGCTGCTCGTCGCTCATCTCGGACCCGCAGGCGAACAACAGTCCGACTGCCCAACTCAGTTTCGTAATCTTCATTCGTGACCTCCTGAAGTCAGTAAGATGCACGAAAGCGATTGGTCATTGAATCGCTATTTTCGAGACTATATTGTATTGATCATCAGAACAATCGCAACAAGAGCAGACAAGAGCAACAAGAAGCACGACGCGGGCGCTCGGGGGCACCGGTTACTCGTTCGAGTCACTCTACCCTTGACTCATAAAACGCTTGGAGATCTTCGGTACTCTCGAAGTCCGGCTTGCCCATCACTTTGGGCTGCACCTTCTCTCGATAGAGCTCGATGGTCAGGGCACGAAACCGATAAGTTGCGTTCTTCGTGCGCGCGATGGTGACCTCTCCCAGTTGGGTGAGCTCTTCGAGGTAAAAGCCGCGATCGCGCACGGTATCGAACCACTCCACACCCTTGTTCGAGATTCGGGCTCTTAGCGCGATCAGCGCGGTCCGGTCTTCGTCAGACTCGACGAGGTAGGCGGTGCGGGGATCGAGTTGGCGCGTGGCCGTCATTTGGCGGAAGCGGCTTTTTGCTTCGCGGTGGCAAAGGCCTTCTTCTGAGCGGCCGAGAGCTCGAGCTCATTCGAGAGTTGGTTCAGCACGGGACCATACTCGCGATGGGTATTTTCTGCGGCACTTTGCGGCAACAGCGCCAGCAAACGAGTCAGGACGGCGTCGTCCAGAGTTTCGCCGCCGCCCTTCAGCAGCCAAACGACGGGTCCGATCGAGCTGTCCTCGTCATACTCGAGCCGGTCGATGTGATTCTCGAGAACCTCGAGGGCTTTTTTGGCGGTCGCCTCGGCGTCGAGGCCCAGATCCTTCGGTGTCGCGCCGACCGCGGTGAGCGCCTCGACGGTCTTGGCCTCCGAGAAGCCGGGCAGCGCGTATTTTTCGAGGAGCAGCTTTCGAGCCTCCGCCGCGCCGTCGTGGGCCTTGCCAGCGACCGACGAGAGAGTCTGCGTCCAGTCCTCGAGCGGCATCGCCCACTGACCTTGCTTCGACAGGCGCTTCTCCAGCAAGGCGATGACGTCGGGGCCTCCGCCGATGAAGAGCTCGTGCGCGTGATGCCTCGAGAGCCATTCCACCATGCGTTTTTGGCCGCTCTTGGACGCGTTCCGGAAGTGCTCTGCCACCACCGTTTCGGAGAGCGGCAGGGCCTTTCCTTGGGCACGTTCCAACCAGTCGAGGAGCTTCTCGGCGCCTGCTGAGCCCGCTTCGATGAGGGAGGAGACCAGCAGGCTCTTGGTGTCCCCGTCGCCGGCGGCCAGATGCCAGGCGAGCGTCCCGAAGTGCTCGCCGGGCTTCTTTTCCGTGGCGAGGCCCTTGATGGCTCGGGCGATGGCCTTCTTCGGATCTACGAGAAGGGGCATCGTCGCGAGCCGTTCGAGGAGGGTGCGACTTTCGTCGCCGTTCCATTCGAAGGAAGCGATGGCGTGCTCGAGCGAGAACGAGAAGGCCGCCGAGCTCTTCTGTTCGATGTGGCGACCGATCACATGGATCCAAGCCTTGGAGTCGAGGTTGCTTTTCTCGTGCGGCGCGGAGGTCCACCGCTTTTCGAGCGCGGAGAGAAATTCCGGTCGACCGAGCTCGAGGAGCATCGGAGCGAGCGTGCCGAGCAGGAATTGTCGCACTTTCGAAGTCGACGGGAGCTTCGAGAAGACCTTCGCGAGCTCGTCTCCGTCGAGCTCGAGCTTTCCGTGTTTTTTCAGCGCCGATTCGAGCAGAGGGACGACCGCGCCCTGGTCGAGCCGAATCAGGGACAGCTGAGTCTCGGAGAGCGAGTCAGCCGACTTGGCCTGGCCGAGATACAACTGGAGCTCCTGAGTCGCCTTCCCCGATTTCTCGAGCGAGGCAAGCTGAGACTTCAGGAACGCCGTGGAGTCCGCGGGGGTGACTTGAGGATGAGCTTCGAGAAACCGAAGGAAACCGACGTCCTTCTCTTCGAGGAGCCTCGGGAAGGCGAGCGCCCGGGCGAGCTCGTAAGCGGGTGCGGCATCCGGCCGAGCTGCGAGCTTGGTCAGAATGCCGACCCATGCGGAAGACGAAGTGCCGTCGAGCCCGGTGGTCTCTTTCTTCTCGATCCGGGCGCGGAGCTTTTCCGTGACCAACGCGGAGCCGGTGGACAGGAGCGGTCCCGGAATCGTCTCGAGGAGCTGATCGAGTCGATTTGGGCCCTTGGATGGCTTGGGTTTGGAGAGAGCGGGGACGAGCGCGTCGAGGTCTTCGGCGCCGAGTGACATCGCTCCCCTGATCGACAGGGCTTCGAACAGGATCTCGTCCGTTTTCGGGTTCGCCGAGAGCAGCAGCGACCTTTCGATCTCTGCGTGGGCGGGGCTCCGCGGGGCGTTCGCGAGGAACCATTTGAGGTTCATCGGCTTGTTCTTCTTGGCCTCGGCGATCGCCGCCGTGGCAAACTCGAGCTCCCCGCCGGGCTCGTAGGGCGCCGGGCCGTAACTCAGAAATTGTGGGCTCACCACGACCAACTCGTGGAGCGGCGTGCCGTCGGGCGCTTGGACCTTCTGCTTTTCGAGCTCCGTGAGCAGTTGATTTCGAGACGTTTCGTCGAGCGCGACGACGCGCCCGATGTACTGAGGCCCGATGGAATCGCGGAAGATGAGCTCGTTGTAGTCTTGGTAAGAGCCTTTGCCCTCGACGTCTTCGAGGAGCTTCAAGCCGAAGTTTTTCTGATCGAGGCCCCACGCGCGGCCGAACTCGTCTCCCTTGTGCCCGTACCAGTCCGTGCGCGCCAAGAGGTCGGGCTTCAGAATCACTTTGTAGCGCCGGCCCGTCCACGAGCCTTCCTGCATGATCGCGGACTGAGTCACTAGCCGGGTGAAGACACCGACCCCTCCCCCGCTCGAGAAGTCTTCGTTCGTACTCATCCCGTCGATGATTTGTCCGTCGAGATAACGCCGAAGCGACGACTTTTGCCCATTTTGGAGGATGGAGGCGACGTGCTCGGGGCTCTCGACCGTGGAGTAGAGATATCGGGCCCCGGCCTTGATCATCAGCTCCGCTTGAGCCGGGTCGATGACGGAGAAGTGGCTCGGAGAGACGTCCGTCAAGGCCAGCGCGCCGAGGCGTGCGGAGCCATGTGCGCCGAGCTGTTTTTTCACGGACTCGGGCGCGATTTTCTCGACATCGCTCTGTCCGAGTTTCTTGGCTTGTTTGTGGTCATGCTGCCAAAGCGCGCGCATGAGCAGATAACGTTGCTTCGATTTTTGAGTAGGCGGGGCGAAGAGCTGGGAGAGTCCGAGCGACTTGGCGAGCGCGTCGAGCTCGGCCTTCATCTCGACGTCCGTGCCGAACAGCTCGAGGCGCACCAAGCCGCGAGCGCTCACCGCGGCTTTTTTCGTGACGATCGAGATCGAGCCGCCTTTGTTGCCTTCGAGGCTCAGGCACCAGTTGTCGTCCGAGTGCGCCATGTCCTTGGGCGCGTGGCCGCTGTCCGCGGTGACGCGACCGGACTTCTTCGTGTTTTCGAGGATTCCATCCGAACCAAGCGCCCGCGCCTTGAACTCGAGCGGACCCGAGGCGGCGCCGGCCTTCTTGGCGGCGGCCATGAGGCGATCGTGCGCTTGGCCTTGAAGCCTGAAGGTGAGCTCGAGTCCGGGTGTGCCGGACTCTCGAATCCGCCGGGCCTGCAGCTTCATGCCTTCGAGAGATCCGCCATCGAGCAAGTAGACGTCGCCGACGTAGCCGCGGCCGGAGATCTTCGAGAGGTCTGCGATCGGGAAGGCCTCAGGAATGCCCGGAACGGAGACCGTTGGGGGCGTAGGAGTCGCATCTACGATCGCGGCTGCTCGTGCGCTGTGAACGGAGAAGGCGTCAGCCGAGCCCGGGGCCTTCTGCAGAGGGCCGGACGACTTCGACTTCGTCGTGTTCGCGAGTGAATGGGGGACCGTGGTCGGCGCGGGGCCTACGACGTTTTTGACGGCACCCATGGGCTGACTCGTGATACCACAGTCGAGGGAAACCGGCCACGCAAAGGTGCGCCGAAGTATGCAGAAATGGCTGGGTCTCGTTCGGGGAAGAGGGCCTAACTCAGTGGGTTAGGCGTTTCGAACGGGAGAGAGATGCCGAGCCAACGCAACAAGACGAGGATGGCACCGAGCGGATCGGAGATGATCTTTCCGTAGAGCAAGTACGCGACGACGACGCCGGCGAGGAACATCAGCAACCCGACCACGAGGGAGGTCAACGTGGAGTGGAGCATGCCCATGAGGAGCGCGCGGGTGGTGCTGACTTGGTAGATGGCGCGGAGGGCGATGGTCTGGGCGAGCCACAAGGCTGCCGGTGCGAGGGCCATGAGCCACAAAGAGTGCGACGTGACCATCCAGCGGATCGGGAACGCGACGAGGACACCGGTCAGCGCGATGTACGTCATCGCGTTGTCCCATCCATTGTCGGATTTTTTGGCGGTCAGCCGAACGGTGGTCTTGAGCAGGAGGGTCGAGATCAGCGTGAACAAGGCGAGGGTGACCCAAAGAGAAGCGACCATGGCACCTCCAACGCACGAGCCCCGGGAAAGTTTCCAGAGCAGTGATCACGAGCGTAGCACGGCTTTCCCAAAAAACGGCAGTCGACGCCGGGGGTCGTCACTTGGTGTCGGTCGCGGGGGCGAAGAACGAGGATCCGCGGACGTTTTCGTCGACTTCCAGGGGGTGCGTGAGTGGAGGGAGGACGCGCTCGGCGCAGTCCATGCGCGGGCACGTTCGGCAAGTGACTCCGACGGGGACAGCGGGATCGAGGTTTTCGAGGTCGACTCCGTCTGCGTACACGAAGCCTTTGGCGTCTTTGACGTGGCAGCCGAGGGTCACGGCGGAGAGGGACCGGGGGGCGTGATAGCTGCCGCCGCCTTTGGCGATGGTGCGGGACACACAGAAAAACGTCGTCCCATCGGGCATTCGAGAGAGTTGGGTGCGCACCATGCCGGGCGTGGAGAACGCGCTGAACACGCCCCAACGCGGGCAGATGCCGGAGAATCGAGGAAACTGAATGCCGGACGCCGAGAAGCGCTTGGTGATGTTGCCGGCGACGTCCACGCGCAAGAAATGGAACGGAATGCCTTCGGAGCCAGGGCGTCGCAGGGTCGTGAGGCGATGGCAGACTTGCTCGTAGCCTGCGCGAAATCGATGGCCGAGGATCTCGACGTCGTAGCGAACCGCGCGGGCTGCGTCGAAGAAGGCGGCGTAAGGCATCACGACAGCCGCCGCGAAGTAGTTGGCCAACGCAACGCGTGCCACGCGGCGAGACTCGTCGGAGGTGAGGTGAGGGTCTTTGACGAGGCCGTCGAAGATCGAGCTCAGCACGACGACACCGAGCTGATGGGCGACTTGGAAGTTGCGGCTCGTAGGCGAGAGCACCTCGGACAGCATCAGCAGGCGGCGCTCGGGCACGTAGCGGCGGAGCGCGCCGCGCATGCTGCTCACCTCGACGATCCGGACCTTGACGCCGTGAACCTGCTCGAGGAGTCGGACGAGACCTCGGAAGAGATCGACACGATCGAGATGGCCGTCCTTCCATAGCGCATCGGCCGCCTCTTCGAGTCCAGGGAAGTGGTTCACGTGCGCCTGGATGAAGTCGGTCGCTTCTTCGGTGGGCAGGTGAATGGCGCCGAGCTGGCGCCTCTCCTCGGTGTCTTCGGCCGGGCGTCCGTTCTCGCGGGCTGCGCGGTAGTTGCGGTAGAGCTTCAGGATCGAGCCAGCGACGAGCGGCGAGTTCTTCGCCAAATCGCGGATATCGTGTGAGGTCAAACCTTCGCGATCGAAGATCGGATCGGAGAACGCTTCGAGCAGCTCGTTGGCCACGCGCTCGTCTTCGGCCGCGTCCGAGAAGCTCGACAGATCCGCCGACAAGACTTGCGCGAGCTTGAGGAGCAGCGTCGCTGGCAAGGCGCGGTGGTCGTGTTCGATGAGGTTCAAGTAGCTGGCCGAGATCCCGAGGCGCTCGGCGAGCTGTTTCTGGGTGAGGCTTTCCTTGCGGCGGAGGGCACGGACTTTGGCGCCGAGTCGAACCGCGTCCATGGAGAGACTGTAAACCGGAAAAGCCTGTCTAAGCCGGTTTTCATCCGGACGTGTTACAGACTCAAAAGTCTGAATTCATTCATATCTTGGAAGGCGACGCGGTGCGACGTAAATGTTTACGAGGATTTCGTCACCGGTTCATGACGCGCTTTCCATTGATCGAGGGCGGCCGTCACGTCGGTGACTTCGAGTTTCCTTCCGCTCGCTCTCAGCCGCGCGTCATTGAGGATCGATTCGAGATCGGCGCCAGAGGCGCCCGCTGAATTCTTGGCGAGGGCGTCGAGGTCGATCGCGGGATCCGACCTGGCGAAAGCTCGGGCGAGCTCGAGTCGCTCTGATTCGTCGGGGAGCTCGACGCGGATGCGCCGATCGATGTGGCCCGAGCGCAGTACAGCTTCGTCAAGGAGGTCGGCGCGATTGGTCGTGGCAAGGAGCAGCACGCGGTTTTGGTCGGCGCTGGCCTGGTCGAGGCAAGCGAGGAGCTGGTTGAGGGCGTGCTCGCGTTCGCCGCCTTGAAAACCAGCGGCGTCTCCGCGGCGGCGGGCGAACGAGTCGAGATCGTCGATGAAGATGATGCTGGGCGCAGCTTGTTTGGCCTTGTCGAAGAGATCGCGGACTCGGGCCGCGCCGGTCCCGACGAACATGTCGAGGAACTGCGAGCCGTGTATGTAGAGGGTCGGGCGGCCCGTCTCGCGGGCGAAGGCGCGGGCGAGTCGTGACTTTCCGGTTCCGGTAGGTCCTTCGATCAAGACACCCTTGGGCAGTCCGACGCCAGCGCGTTCGAGGCGCTCTGGATCTCGGAGGTGGCTCGCGAGCTCGGCGAGCTCGGCTTTGGGGCCCTTACAACCGGCGACGTCCTGGAACCGCACGACGGGCGCGCTCTCGTCGATGCGTTCGATCGGGGCCTTCTTCAGATCGTCGGTGACAGTCTTTCGGCTGAGTTGCCGCATGAAGAAGATGAAGATGACGGCCAAGAAGAGCATGGGCCCCAAGGTGTACAGGCCCGACCAATCCGAGCCCTTCGTGACGCGGAAGGGCACGCCGTGATCGTCGAGCTTCTGCAGCACTTCACCGGTGAGCACGCCCACCGAGGTCACACGCTCGCCGCTTTCGAGCTCCGCACGGAACGTCGCCGTGTGGGGTCCGATTTCGATCGTCAGGCTGCGGACTTCGTCAGCGCTGATTCGATCCAGCAGAGTAGAGAAGTCGGCGGAGCGTCCGGGGCTCTCGGAGAAGACTTGGAAGAGGGCGTAGAAGCACAGGATCAAGATCATCCACAACAGGAGTGTCTTGTGACTCTTGCGCATGGGCGAGGCGTAACACGGATCGATCGGGCCCGACCAATCCGGGGCGGCGATATCGCGCCTTACGAATCGCGACCGATGGAGTAGCTTGGGTCGATGTTTTCGGACCTCGAGCTCGTCGCTCGTATGCAGCTCGCGCGGACGTTGGCCCGAGAAGCAGGAGCGTTGGTCATGCGCCACTATGGCCGGATCGATCACTATGATGCGAAGCGATCGCCAGTAGACCTCGTGAGCGTGGCCGATCGTGAGAGCGACGCGTTTCTTTCCTCGCGAATCGGCGCTCGGTTTCCGAACGACGTGGTGATCACCGAAGAGGCCGACGGAGATCGGGGCGCGGGCCTGAAGAAAGCTGCGTTCTTCGAAGCGGAGCACTCATGGATCGTGGACCCGCTCGATGGCACGACGAGCTTCGTTCACGGCTATCCGTTTTTCGCGGTGTCGATCGGTATCGCGCGTCGCGGGCGTCCGTCCGCGGGCGTCGTGTACGCTCCTTACTTCGACGAGCTTTATGTTGGGGGCGAAGGCATTCCGGCGACGATGAACGCGCGCCCGATTCAGGTGTCGCGCGCGGCTTCGTTGGAGCGGGCGTTGCTGGCCTCGGGCTTTGCGTATGACCGACAGGGCCGGCTCGACCGCCTGCTAGCGCCGCTGCGACGGGCGTTGCGGGTCGTTCACGACATTCGTCGGGCAGGCGCGGCTTCGCTCGACATGTGCCACGTCGCGTCGGGCCGGGTGGAGGGCTACTTCGAGGAAGGCCTTGCGCCATGGGATGTCGCGGCGGGCGAGGCCATCGTAGCTGCGGCGGGCGGGCGAGTGACCTCCTACGACGGCTCGCCTCACGATTTGTACGGACGCAGCACGCTGGCGACGAACGGCCTCGTGCATCAGAAGATCGTCGAGCTCTTGGTCGAAAACGAATGACGGCGAGCCTTGTCGCCGCTCAGCAGTTTGACGCATCGGTCGGCCCCGTGCAGAATCCTCGAGTCCTGGCGGCGCGGAGCCCTCGAGCTAGGTGATTCGCGAGCGCGAGTCATCGTGGGCGCCCTGGCCGTTCGGCGGAACGAAGCATGCCGGGCGTCCTGATCGTCGATGCCGACCCCAACTTTTCGGCCGCCGCGCAAAGCGTTCTCGAGGAGCACGGCCACACCGTCACGATCCGTGAGGACGCATCGCTCGAGACGCTGCGTGCCGTTCGTCCCTCCGTCTTGTTGATCAGCATGGAGCTTCCCAAAGGGGGCTCCGGCTTCTCCATCTGCTCGCGGGTGCGGCGGGATCGCGAGCTGAAAGGAATCAAGGTTCTCCTTGCAGGCGTAGCGTCGGACGCGAACGCGTTCAGTCGTCATTCCGGGACGCCCGATCGCGCCGACGATTACTTGACCAAGCCGATCGACGCCGCCGGGTTGGTGGCGAGGGTCGATCGACTGGCGAAGGCGGCCGAGGCCGAGCCGGCGATCGAGGCGTCCGCGCCGCCGCCGTCTGCGCGGCCGGGCCCGCCTCCGCTTTCCGCTCGTCCGGGTCCGCCTCCGCTTTCGTCTCAGCGCAACGACGTTTCGCAGCGTGTGGAGACGCGCGTTCCCGAGGCCGCTCCGAGCCAACGAGTGTCCCGAGCGAGCGAGATCGCCGATCCGACTTCTACGGGTGAGCCGTTTCGGGCGCAGTCCTTCGACGAGATGTTGCGCGAGCGATTCGCCGTCGCAGCGCCCACGCCGCCGACGAAGTCCACGCCCGAGGAGAAGACCAAGTTCCTCCGCGATCAGGTCAAATATTACGAATCCGAACGAAAAGCGGTCAAGGAAGCATGGGAAGCCATTCAGAACGTAGGCCGAGACTTCGAGCGAAGGCTCAATCTCGTCCGCGGTGATCTGCTCCGCCGAGATCAGTCGCTCGCAGAGACTAGGGCGGAGATCGAGCGCCTCAAATCGGAGCTGTTGGCCTCGGAGAAGAAGTACGAAACCTTCGAGGCGGAGATCGACAAGATCTTTCAGGAGAAGCAGGCCGAAGAAGAGGCGCGCACGGCCGATCTCGTAGCTCTGACCGGGGAGCGCGACACACTCTCGGCGGACGTCGCTCAGCTCGAGAAGCGGGTCGAAGAAGACAATCGCCGGCTCGCGATCTTTCAGGAGGAGCTCGAGAGCCTGGAGTCGGAGAACGCCGAGCTCATCGAGAAGACGCGAGAGCTCGAAGTGACGCTGACTGCTTCGCAAGACGAAGCCAGCATTACGAAGGCGCGCCTGGAGACGACGGAGACCGTCGCCACCGAGCGCGCCGAAGAGATCGAGACGCTTCGAGATCAAATCGATCGCGCGGTGATCGAAGCGGCTGAAGAGAAGCAGCGCCTCGAAGAGGTCCACGATGCGCTTCGTCGTGAGCTCGAGGCGGAGACAGAGGCCCGGCTGGCCGCGCTGCAGGCCGACTGGAAAGTGATCGAAGACGAGCTTCGGGCTCGCGTGGCGTCGCTCGAAGCCGAAGGAGAAGCGGAGCTCGCGCGCTTTCAAGAGGAGCGCGAGCAACGCACGCAGGAGCACGAAGACGCGTTGTTGGCGGCCGAGGCGCGTCGGGTCGAGGAGATCGATCGTTTGGTCGCGACGCAGAATGCCGAGCTCGATTCGGCGCGCGCGGATCATGCCATCCAGGTCGATGCGCTCGAGGCGCGGCGTGTCGAAGAGGTGTACGCGCTCGAAGCCAAGGTCGAGGAGGTCGAGACCGCGGCGAGGGTTCAGGCCGAGGAAGCCGCCGCGGCTTTGGAGCGCACCGTCGAAGAGGCCGAGGCGCGGCGCAAAAGCGAGCTCGACAAGCTCGACAAGAAGCGAAGGTCGGAGCTGGAAGCGCTACGCGGGAAGCACGCGGAGGAGCTCGAGCAGCTCGACGCGATGCAGCGGGCCGAGCTCGACGCACTCAAAGACAACGTCGCCGACCTCGAGTCCCGGCTCGGCGCCTCCGAATCCCTTCGCGAGGAAGACCGCGCCCATTACGAATCCAAGCTCCTCGAGCTCGAAGAGACTCGTCGCGCGGAGCTCAGTGAGGCCGAGGCCCGTCGCGTCCGTGAGCTCGAAGACACGCGACGCCGCGCCGCGGACGACCTCACGAACACTGCGCTCGAGCACCAGCAGCAGCTCGACGCGCTCGCGCGCCAGCACGCCGACGAGGTCGCGGCCAAACAGCGAGATCTCCAAGCGACCGAAGAGCGCGGCCGAATGGAGCTCGAGAAGGCCGAGAAAAAACGCCGATCCGAGCTCGACAAGCTCGAGAAACGCCGAAAATCGGACCTCGAGGCGGCCAACGAACAGCGCCAAGCCCTCGAATCGGATCAGGCCCGCCAGCTCGCCGACGCTGCCAAAAAGCTCGAGGACGCCGAGCGACGTCATCAACGCGCGCTCGACGAGGTTCGTGCGCATGTAGAAGAAGCCGAAGAACGCCATCGGCTAGAGCTCGAGGCCGCAGATCAGCGCTTCTTGGACGGCGAGGAGCGCCGAAAGGTCGAGATCGAGTCGGCCGAGCAGAAGCGAGTAGAACTCGAAGAGTCTCATCGTGCCGACATGGCTCAGCTCGAAGCAGGGCACGCTGCTTCGCTGGCCTCTCAGAAGGCGTCGCACGAACAGATGCTCGTTCGCGTTCGAGGCGAGCTCCGTCGCGAGACCGAGGAAAAAGCAAAGCTCCACGCCGACGAGAAGCGCGCCCTCGACAAGGAGCTCGAACGAACGATCGCCGAGCGCAACGGCCTCAACGCGCGCTTCTCGGAGCTCTCGGAAGAGAAGTCTCGCCTGGACGCCGAGCTCACCGGACAGGAGCAGTGGATCTCGGAGCTCACGCAAAAGCTCGGCGACCGAGAGAACGAGCTCTCGAAGGCGAACGACGAGCTGCTCAAGACCAAGCGCGCCCGCGCCGATGAGCAGAAGAAGGCCAAGGCCGAGCTCACTTCGGCGAGGAACGAAGCCGCGAGCCTCAAGACCGAGCACGCCAAACTCAAGGCCGACCTGACCAAAACCGAACAGAAGCTCGCCGAAGAGACTCGTGCTGCCCTCGACTCGCGCACCGACCTCGAGGCTCAGCTCGGCGCGAGCGAAGAGCAACTCGAACAAGCGCGCCTCAACGCGACCACGGCCGTCGACGCTCTCGAGGCCAAGCGCCGCGACGCTGAGACTCTCACCCGAGCCAAGAGCGAGCTCGAACGGCAGCTCACCGACGCCAACTCGTTGCTCTCGACCTTGCGCGATCAACTCGAACGCCAAAGCGAGCGCGAGCGGGTGCACCTCGAAGAAAAAGCCGATGTCGAGCGTCGACTCGAAAAACGCGAAGCCGAGCTCACCAAGCTCGACCTGGATCTCTCTCGGCTGCGGAGAGAGCTCGAAGACGAGCGATCACGAACCGCGGACCTCGCCCAGAAGACCGATCAACTCTTTGCGGACCTCGAGCAAAGCCGCGACGAGAACAAGGAGCTCGAAAAGAACCTCGAGCAGGCCAAGAAGTCCGTCCTCGATCACAAGAAGCAACTTCAGACGCTCAAGGACGCCAAGGCGCTGGCCGACAAGCAGGTCGAGGGCACCAAGAAGCAAGGGGACGACACCCTGGCCAAGGAGCGAAGGGGCAAGGAGGACCTCCTCAAACAGCTCGAAGATCAAGCTGCGGTCTTGAAAAAGAAAGACGCCGACCTCCAGGAAGAAAAGAAACGCGTCTCCTCACTCGAGGTCCGCCTGTCCGAAGAAGCCGGCGGAAAATCGAAACAGCTCGAAGACCAGCAACGCCACCTCGCGGCCCAAAACGAGCGACTCGGAGAGCTCGAGGCGCGCGTTCGTGAC
Source organism: uncultured Myxococcales bacterium (assembly GCA_964463485.1). Lineage (GTDB taxonomy): Bacteria > Myxococcota > Kuafuiibacteriia > Kuafuiibacteriales > Kuafuiibacteriaceae > CAYXDO01. The sequence continues at coordinate 25,293 of CAYXDO010000004.1, forward strand.
AAGGACAAAGAGCTCGGCGCGCTCAAGAAGCAGCTCGCTCGCCTCGAGACCGACCTTACCGTCCAGAAGCGATCAAAGCCGGACGAATCCGCCGGGGCCGAGCGTGAGCGCGAGCTCAAACAGCTCGAGGAAAAGATCAGACAGCTCGAAGCCCAGAGCAAAGAGCTCGATCAGATCGCCACGAGCAGAGACGAAGCGCTCGCTCGCGCCGCCGAAGAGCTCACCGAACGCGAGTTCGAGCTCGAAGAGACGCGCCGTCAACTCGCGGAAAAGTCGTCGCGTGCGGAGTCCCTTGCGCGCGAGCTCGTCGAGCTCTCCGACAAACGCAAGACCCGAGACAGCATCGAACAGCGCCTCGCCGAGCTCTTGCGATCCGACACCGATCTGCGCTCGCAGCTCGCGGAGAAGAACGAGCGCATCCGCGCGCTCGAAACGCGCGTCGAGCACGCGATCTCCGATCGAGACTACGCGATTCAACGCGAACGTCTATTCCAGAAGATCGCCACGCACTCGCGAGGCGCGCTCCCCGACCTGAGCGAGCAGGACCTCGAATCGCTGCAGTCCGCGGTCTCCGGCGCGCTGCCGACGCAAGAGGCCCGTGCAGAGTGGCCCAAAGCGCCCAAGCCCGATTCGGGTCGACCTTCTCCGTTCGCTCCCCCGCCGGTCGCGCCGATGGAGCAGTGGCTTGGGGACGAAACCAGCGCTGGGCCCGTACCCGACGTCATTCAAAAGCAGCGCGTGGCGGCCCTGAGCGCTTCCTCCCAGGCGAGCCCCCCGGAGTGGGCTGACAGCCCAGAAACTCGCGTCAGCAAGCCCCCGACCGACCAGTTCGAAGACAGCATGACTGCGACCAAGCAGGTCCCAGCAGAAGTCAAAGCGCCGATCAAACCTGCCCCGCCGGCCCCGACACGTCGCGCCCGCCCCAGCGCGGCGCCGCCAGCCAAGCCGGCCGAGCCGGGTCGCCGGCCGAGTCTCCCGGCCTCGCGCCCGGAACCCGCCCCCATGGCCCGACGGCCGATCGCTCCTCCCCCGCCGACGGCGAGCGCGAGTGCGCCGCGGTCCCCTCGAATGCGGTCCCTCGACTCTCCGTCGACTCACGTCGGACCACCACCCGAATTTGAAATCGTCGCCATGCCCGAGGAGCTCGCGATCGCTCCGGCCGTGCACCCTGACGCGTTCGCATCTGCCACCGTGTCCCAACCGATTCCGGCTGTCGGTGGCTCTTTGGAGGCCGATGAGATCCAACTCGACGACGAGGACATCGAGGTCGCCGTCGAGGAGGAGGACGAAGACACCACATACGAAGGTGCGCTCCTCGAAAAGCCGTTCGGAGCGCTGGTCGCGGAGTCCAACCACGCCGAGAAAAAGAAGGGTGAGAACCCCGTCGAAAACGCGCTGTTGGCCGCTTTTGGTCAGGCCGCGCCCCCCTCTGAGAAGCCCGAAGATGCCCTGGTCACTGAGGTCATCCATCTCGATTCCTTGAAGCGCTGAACGATCGGACGAACAATGTCCCTTGGTCGTCTCACTCGCGGGTTACGAATCACACTCCGAAGTGTCACAATGAACCCGCCGCACCGGCTCGCCGGCCAGGCGAAAGGAGCCGCATGAGCTCGTCAGAAAGCTCGGAATCGCGCTCGCGCATCGCGTGGCACGACTCGACCTCCGGCAACCTCCGCGGGCTGAATTCCGCGACCTTCGTCGGCTCGTTGACCTATCCGCGGGCGCTGAACGCTCGTGGCGCGTTCGAGCGACACCACGACTTGATCCGCGAGCGCCTCGTCCAGCACCCCGCCGAGGGGCTGCTCGCGATGGTGCTCGATCCCGCCGGTCTCGAGGTCTCGGGCTTGTGGCTCAAGGCGAAGCCAGATCGCACGAGCACGGCGATCCTCGGCCGCCATGAACGCTGCGACCTCCACACGCCGGCCTCCGGTGCGGACGTCTCCCTCCGTCACGTCGCGATCCTGGCTCGCCTGGTCGACGGACGGCCGCGTTTTCGGGTGCTCGATCTCGCCTCCGGCACCGGCTTCGTGGACGAGGAGCAGCGGCCCCAAGTGGCGATTGGCGCGACCGGCCCCTGTTTTCTGGGCGTGGGGTCGAGCGTGCTTTTCCTCGCGCCCACGCCGCTCGAGCTCCCTGCCGATCCGAAGGAGAGCTTCACCACGTTGCCCGAGCGGATCGTGGTAGCAGGCCCGGCCAAGCCCAAGGCGAAGCGCCGACCCGCGGCCCAAGGAGACATCACGTACGTGCACACCTTCGCTGGGCCGGTGGTCCTCGACGAAGACGCCGAGCGCCTCGGGGCCGAGCCGGTTGGGTTCCTGAGCCTCGAGTCCGAAGATCAGGTCGACCTCAGGCCCATCGGCGCCAAGGCCCTCCGCCGTGGTGTGCTCGTCGGACGTTATGATCGCTGTAAGCTCCGATCTCCGACCAACACGCTCTCCCGCGTTCATCTGCTCGTCGTCGGGGACGGCGACCAGATTCTCGCCGTGGACACCGCGAGCACCAACGGAGTGTGGCGTGGCAAGGAAGAGGTCCGCGCGACGACGATCTCGCCGGGCGATCGGCTGCACCTCGGCCAGGACGTCACTGTGACTTGGACGTCGACCTGACGTCCTCGACAATGGGCGAGGACACGGCTGCCCTCGAGTGAATGCTGAACCCTCCCAAGCGTCCAAGCGATCGCTTGCGCCGGCCCAGGAGCCGTTAGAGGCTGCGGGCCTCTCACACAAGGGAAGGAGAACAGACTCACATGTTACAAACTGCGCTGGTCTTAGCCATGGGTTCGGCCCTCGTCGCCGAGCTACCCAAGGACGCGATGAAGGGCTACTCGACGCTGCTCGCCGAAACCGTGAAGGACGGGAAGGTCGACTACGCCGCGATCGAGTCCAAGCACAAAGCCAGCCTCGATGCCTTTTTGAAGGCGGTCGCCGAGACGACCGAGCCGACCGTCGCCAACGAGGCGCTCGGGCTCTACATCGATGCCTACAACGCCATCGTCATCAAGTCCGTGCTCAACGCGAAGATGCCAGTGCAGGTGCTCAAGGTGCCCGGCTTCTTCGACAAGACCACCTGGAAGGTGGCTGGCAAGGACCTCACCCTGGACGCGCTCGAGAAGACCGTCATCAAGAACGTCGCCAAGGCCGACCCGCGGACACACATGGTGCTCGTCTGCGGAGCCAAGGGTTGCCCGGTGCTCGAGAACAAGCCGTACTCGGGATCGGACTCGGACAAACGGATGGACGCCGCGACCAAGCGATACGTGAAGAGCGCGGCCGGAGCGCGTGTGTCCGACGGTGCCGTTCAGCTCTCGGAGATCTTCAAGTGGTATGAGGCCGACTTCGGCGGCGCCAAAGGCGTCGTCGACTTCGTGAAGAAGCACCTCGGCGAGGACGCCAAGAAGCTCGGAGACGCGCCGAAGGTCTCTTTCCTCACCTACGACTGGGACCTGAACAAACCGTGAGCCTGAAGGGCGATAAGTTGGTGCTCCAACGTTCGCCTGCTCCGATCATCACTTCAGTCCTCGTCTTCGATCGGAGCCCACTCGGGTGGCTCCCAAGGAAACATCGAAGACAGCCTTCGATCACCGTACGATCGATTCTCGATGAAGCGTGCGTAGAGCGACTTCGCGAATCGGATCAGCTTTCGGTCGTGAGGGAGATCGACGCGTAGCAGGTCGAGCTGGTCCAGGAACGCGCGCACCATGTACGGAAACGGAATTTGGAGCGAAATCTCCGGAAGGTCGTAAAAAAGGGGATCCAGCGTTTCCGGCACGAGCCCGCGGGGAGCGCGCACGGACTTGTCGAGCCGCTTTGCCAGGTTGAAGAACGCTTTGGCCCCTCGCTCCAGAGCCCATTGGTGCTCACTTCGTAGCTTCTGATCGGACCCGATCAGCGCGGATCCGACGGCAAAAGCCACGATGATCTCGAACGGCCGGGACGACTGCCCCACGAACGAGAGGAGCTCCGCGATCATCGCATGGTCCTTAGGCAGACCCTCGCGCGTGAAGTCCGCGATCTGATCGAGGAACTCCTTGAGGTTCTTGGGCTCGGCCGGCGTCCCTGAGTTCGAGTTTTTTTCCGATTTCTTCTTCGCGGCCTTTTCGTCGTTCGGCTTCGCTGCGGCCTTGGGCTTCTTCTTGCCTGACCTCTGTTCGGCTTCGAGGATCCAGCGGGTCGCCGCGCCCTCCCCTGGCTTCAGCGTACCGGGCGGGCTCACGCCGCGCACGCCGCTGGCGCTCCATGTGTTGGCGCGTGCCTCGCTGGCGAGCCTTCGTCCCGGCGGTACGATTCCTTTGACCTCTCCTCCTTTACGCCACGGAGCTTCGTCGTCACTCTTGGGAGGAGGTTTGCTCATCGCGCCGGAGAAGCTACGGGCCCAAGGCCGAGCCGACCAGGCATGCCGATGGTCGCCTCGGCGAGCGCGGTGCCGATCTTGTCTTGGAAGCGCCACATCGTCCGTGCTCGACCTTCGTACCCGTTCATCATGATCGAGAACGCCACGAGCTGATCGTCTCGCGTCGTGACATAGCCAGAGAGTGCACTGACACCCGTCAGAGATCCGGTCTTGGCTCGCAGCCTTCCTTCCGCGGGCGAGTCTGCGAAGCGGGAGCTGATGGTCCCTGACGAACCCGCGACCGCCAGCGACGCCGCAAACTCGGGGGCCACATCGGGCCTCCGCGCGACCGCAGCGAGGAGCTGCGTGAATTGTTCGGGGCTGATCCGATTCACGTCGTTCAGTCCCGAGCCATTGCCGAGCACGAACGAACCCGCCGGAACACCGTGGCTGACGAGGAACTCACCAAGCAGCTCGGAGCCTTTGTCCCATGAACCCGGCGCTCCTTTCTTCTCCGCGGCGATCGTCTTCAGCACCATCTCCGCGATGAAGTTGCTCGAGTGTTTGTTGAGCGTGCTCACGATCGCGCCGAGCGGTTCGCTGATGTGGGCCGCCACCATGATCACGTTCTGACGAGGCACCGTGGCAACCTTGACGTTGCCTTCGACCGAGATCCCGCGGAGCTCCAAGATGCGCCGGATCGTCTGGCCCGCGTAGGCGGCGGGATGATTCACGCGTCGATAAATCTCTTCTCCCATCGGCTCACCTGCGGCCACCGCCCCGCGGATCGTGGCCAACACGCCCCCGTCGTCCTTCACCGACGTGCCGATCCAGAGCCTCGAGCGCGATCCTCCGGCTCGCGTCACGACCGAAGAAGCAACCTCCAAGCTCGGCACGTCGGGCCAAATCACGATCTTCGCGGGTCCGCCGACGGACTCGCCCGGCAGCACACGCATCGTAAACGTCCCGTAGTTGACCGAAAGCGCGCCGATCGGAGGCGCATAGCTTCGATCGGAGGCCTCTTGGTCCCAACCCGGGCCTTCGAAGACCTGATCGAAGTAGCTGTCGTCGATGACGATCGATCCCTGAATTCGCGAAATGCCCGACAGCGCGATCTCGTTGGCGAGCCCGAAGAGGTTCTCGCTCGTGAGCGTCGGGTCCCCGAAGCCTTTGATGTAAAGGTTGCCTTGGAGGACGCCGCTTCGAATCGTGCTGTCGCGATAGACGAGTGTCCTGAACCGATAAGACGGACCGAGATAGACCAGCGCCGCCGCGCTCGTCACCAGCTTCACGTTCGAAGCCGGGTTCATCAACTTCGTGCCGTCGCGTTCGAAGATGGGTCGTCCGTCAGAGACCGAGCGAACGTGAACCCCGACGTCGACGCCTTCGAGGTCTGGCGAGTTGAGGATCGCCTTGAGCGTATCGGTCAGCGCGTCATCGGCCTGCGCGGAGACCGAGATCGATGACACGGCGAGGATCGCGAGCGCACGCATCGGGCCCGCAATAGGATAACGCAGCGCGCGAGAGTTCCCAGCAAACGTGCGCGGCCCCTGATACGCGGCTAGCTGACCGCTACCACGCAATCTCTCATTTTCTGCTTGGCCGGTACTCGACGGCGGTCGACGCTGCACCTCGAACACTGGAGCCCACGCATGGCGCTCCAAGAGTCGGAGGCGGATCGTGACACAGTCGGTCGGGATCGGTGAGCTCGTTGGGAAGCTCGTCGTTGGGGGCTTTTATGGGAAATCCGTCCCTCCGGAGTTCGCGACGCTGGTGCGGAGGAAGCGCGTCGGGGGCGCGATCCTGTTCTCGCGCAATTTCGAGTCCGTCGCGAACGCCGCAGAGCTCGTGGCCGAGCTCCGATCTCTAGACCCGCGCCTCTGGATCGCGATCGATCAAGAAGGTGGGCGTGTTCAGCGTTTGAAAGAGCCGTTCCCGCAACTTCCGCCCATGCGCACGGTCGGTCGAGGGGGCGTCGCTGGCGCTCGAAAGGCCGCCGAGATCCTCGCCAAAGGCATGCGCGCCATGGGGATCCAGCAGGATTACGTGCCTGACGTCGATGTCGACACCAACCCTCAGAACCCCGTGATCGGGGATCGATCATTCGATCGCGATCCGCATCGCGTGGCCGAGCTCGGCGCCGCCTTCATCGAGGAGCTGCAGAGGCACGGGGTCGCTGCCTGCGCCAAACACTTCCCTGGTCACGGCGACACCCACCAGGACTCGCACCACGAGCTCCCGACCCTGCCGCACGATTTCGCTCGCCTCGAGGCGGTGGAGCTCGTTCCTTTCGCCTCCGCGGTCAAAGCCGGCGTCGCTACCGTCATGACCGCCCACGTGCTCTTCCCGGCGCTCGATCCCGCTCATCCCGCCACGATCTCCGACACGCTGATCGGCCCGGTGCTCCGCCAGCGCTTTGGTTACGAGGGTGTCGTCGTCAGCGACGACCTCGAGATGCGCGCCATCGCCGACAACTACGGGATGGGGGACGCTGCAGTACGCGCCATCCGCGCGGGCTGCGACCAGCTGCTCGTGTGCCACGAGGTGGAGCGTCAGGAAGCGGTCCACTCCGCGCTTCTCTCGGCCGTGGAGATGGGTTTGATCGCGCGTGCGCGTGTCGTCGAAGCGTATCGGCGGGTCGAGACGCTGATCGACCGCTTCCCTGTCGACCGACCGGAGCCATCGAAGCTCGCGGCGCTCTCGTCCTTGCGCGACGAGCTTCTCCGCATGATCGATCCGGTCGCCTGAGGTTACACAGTCTTCCCACGGACAGCCTGCCGTACTAGCGTCCGCCGAATGTCCAAGCTCACAGCGACCGCGGGGCTCCTGGCCCTGTTGGCGTGCCCGACCACCGGCGAGGCCAAGCACCGCGACCCCAAGACGCGCGAAGGCGCCAAGCAGTTCGTCACGCGCACGAACTCGGAGATCAAAGAGCTCTGGATCGCGCAGACGCGTGCCGAGTGGGTCAAATCGACCTACATCACGGACGACACTGAAGCCCTCGCGGCCGCCGCGAACGAGCGGGTCCTCGGCTACCTCGCCGAGGCGATCAAAGAGGCCTCGCGTTTCGACGGCTTGTCGCTCGATCCGGAAACGGCGCGACAGCTCCACATCCTGAAGACCAGCGTGACTCTGCCGCCCCCGACCGACCCTGCGCGCCAGAAGGAGCTCGCCGGGATCACAGCGAAACTCGAGGGGCTCTACGGCAAAGGCAAATGGTGCAAGACCAAGGACGATTGTCGCGACCTCGGGCAACTCTCGGAGATTCTCGCGACGAGCCGCAGCTTCGACGAGCAGCTCGAGGCCTGGAACGGTTGGCACACCATCTCTCCAGAGATGAAACCGCTCTTCTCTCGCTTCGTCGAGCTCTCCAACGGAGGCGCCAAAGACATCGGATTCTCGGACGTAGGCGCGCTCTGGAAGTCCTCTTACGACATGTCTCCGACTGAGTTCGAAGCCGAGACCGACAGGCTTTGGACCGAGGTCAGGCCTCTGTACGAGCAGCTTCACTGTTACGTTCGCCAGAAGCTCTCGGCCCACTACGGCGCCGACAAGGTCGCTCCCCTAGGACCGATCCCCGCCCACATTCTGGGCAACATGTGGGCTCAAGAGTGGCAAAACGTATATGGGTTGGTCGAACCCTTCCCCGGACAAGCCAACCTCGACGTCACCGCCGCGCTTAAAACCAAGAACCCAGCTCCGAAGGAGATGACCAAGATCGCCGAGGGTTTCTTCACTTCGGTGGGACTCAAGAGTTTGCCGGAGACTTTCTGGGAGCGGTCGATGTTCGTTCAACCCAAAGATCGGGACGTGGTATGTCACGCGAGCGCTTGGGACATGAACTTCGGCGGAGGTGATCTGAGGCTCAAGATGTGCATCAAAATCGATGAGGAGGACTTCACGACCCTCCATCACGAGCTCGGGCATATCTACTACTATCTCTACTACAATCACCTCCCACCGCTCTATCAGAGCGGCGCCAACGACGGATTCCACGAAGCCATCGGGGACGCCATCGCTCTGAGTGTGACTCCCGGTTATTATCAGAAGCTCGGGATCCTCGGCGAAGTAGAGCGAACTCAGGAAGCCTTGATCAACCTTCAGATGAAAGACGCCCTAGGACTGGTGGCCTTCCTCCCCTTCGGACGACTCATCGACCAATGGCGCTGGGATGTCTTCTCCGGAAGAGTGAAGCCCGAGCAGTACAACGAGGCTTGGTGGGCGCTGCGGCTGAAATATCAAGGAATCGCGCCGACCGGTGCGCGCCCCGCGGACGCGTTCGATCCCGGAGCCAAATATCACATTCCGGCGAACACGCCTTACGTTCGATATTTCCTCGCTGGTCTCCTGAAATTTCAGTTTCACGAAGCCATGTGCAAAGCGGCCGGCCACCAGGGCCCGCTCCACACCTGCTCGGTTTACGGAAACACCCAGGCGGGCAAGCGACTCTCGGCGATGCTCGAGCTCGGCTCCAGCAAGCCTTGGCGCGAGGCCCTGAACGCGATGACTGGCACACCCAACATGGACGCCGGCCCGTTGCTCCGATACTTCGAGCCGCTCCGCGCCTGGCTCGCTGAGAAGAACGCAGGGCAAAAATGCGGCTGGTGACTAGGCGCTGATTCGTGAGCGAGGGCGGCTCGAAGTCCTCGTTCGAGCCTTCTCCCCAAACAGCGCGCGCCGAACCTGGTCGCGTACGCCCTCGGCGAGCAGCTCTGCGCAACCCACCTCGTCTTCCGACACCCGAATCTGAGTCTCGATGAGCACGGCTCGCGACGTGGCCTCGGTGAACGAAAGGGTCAGCGTCAGATCCCCGCTCAGGTGCTCGAGCGCTCCTTCGAGCAGATAGGTTCCAGGCGCGATCGAGGTCATGTTGTCGGAAATCTGCGTCGCGGTGACATCCCGCGACTCCAAGAGCTCGGTCACGCGAAGCGTTGCTCGAGCCGCCAGGCCCATGAGGCGGCGGCTGCTTCGAAGCGGCCGAACCAACACCTGCAGCTGCGGCCGGGAAACACCGAGCCAGCGCGCCAGCTTGTTCGTCATCGCGTTCATCGGCAACCTCCGTGTCGGCACGGCCACGCGTCCACTGGGCTCATTTTTGAAGCAAGGGAATCCCCTCGCGTGATCGACGCGCGAACCATGACAACCTCCAAATTCTTCTGAGTTCCGGTTGGTTACAGCTTCCGTCCAACCGCTCTGATGACGTTTTCGCACATTGCGACTCCCACGTCCTGCGACATGTCCGGAAAAATGGGAACAAGGTGACAAAATCCGAAGCGGCCGAGGGAGGTCAGTCGCCGGACATAGGCGTAAATACGATGTCCCTTCGCGGTCGAGCGAGTCGCGCTGGTGCGGAGCCTCTGCGCTTCAGCTACCTTTCCAACGTGACGCGACGCCTCCTCCCCGGCTTGCTCGTCGTCGAAGCGTTGCTCGACGCGATCTTCGCGTCACCCCGTTCCCGCCCGCTCTGGGCCGCGATTTTCATCGTCAGCGGCTTCCTCGGAGGACTGGGCTACGGCCGCGCCGTCGGCATTCGAGCCCAGTTCATCACGTCCCAGCCCCGGCCGAGCCCGTCCCTGCCTGCAGAACCCTTCGGGCGAAGGCCCGTAACGATGCCCTTCTCGATCCTTCCGGTCTTCGCAATGGGCGATCCGCGGGCGCCCGCCGCAGACATTCAGCAGTTCGCGATATTTTCGGTTCCCGGCCCGGTCGACGGGGAGCTCGTGGACGGCTCCCTGGCGCTCGTCGGTCGCCTCTCCGGAACCACGACCGAGGGTCTCTGGATCGACGGCATTCTCTCTGGAACCGCGCCTCATCCCCCTGCCCATCGAGGTGTCATCCAGGACATCAGCCCTTTCAACCGAGCCTTTCCCGCGCGCCTAGCCGAATGCTGTGAGACGAGCTCCGGCACACTCACCATGAGCCTCGCTGACGCCCTCGCGGGCAGCGACCTGGCGGTTGCTGAGCTGGCCGACAACAGCGCGATCGCCGTCGTCATCTCCGACGATTTCAGGGTCGAGGCGGCGAAGCTCTCCTGGTGCATCGCCAGGCGCGAAGAGTTCTTTTGCGGAGAGTCGTGGCCCGAGCCCTACTCACCCCCGTCGGTATTCGACCCCGAGTGGGGAGGCATCAAACTCCCAGGGACTTGATTCAAGTCGCCTCCGATTGATTTCGCGCTCCACCTGGTTCATGTCGCCTCGCGTGCGGGCTCGGTTCGATCGCATCGGGAAAGAAGTCTTCTCCCACGCGCTCACCGGAAGCGGCGACCTTCGCACGGACGCCGAGGTCCCTCCGACCGACGCTCAGCACGCAGACGTCTACTTCGTCCCGGCGCCGGGCCACCTGCGAGAGTTGAGCGGGCTCGGCCTTGTGGGAAGGATGGCCCGCATGCCGATGATGATCGAGCTCTACTCGGCGGCCCCTGGAGTTGGAGCGCTGCGGGCTTGCTTGCGAAAGCAACTCACCCTCGAACACCTCAGAAAGCGGACGCCGTCTCCGCTCGTACATCTGTGGATCGTATGCGCTGGCGTTCCGAAGGCTCTCCTTGCCGATGGCTTTCATCCAAAACCTGGGTGGCCGCGCGGCGTTTACGAGGCGCCGACTTGGTTGAGTCTCTCCCTGATCGTGGTGCCGAGGCTGCCGAGGACGCGATCTACGCTCCTGCTGCGCCTGATTGGCCGGGGAGCCGTGCTTGTCGACGCCGTCTCCGACCTTCGAGGACTGCCGCTGAATGCGATCGAACGTCGGGTCTCCACCGGGGCCGTCCGACTCATCGAGAAGATGATCTTGACCGACCCGGGCAAACTTGGGCTAACATCGCAGCAAGGAAAGGGCCTCAGAGTGCAAGTGTCGAAGGCATATCTCGAATTGATCGAGCAAGGGCGGGCCAAGGGCGTTGCCGAAGGCCGCCGAGAGGGAATTCAAAAGGGAATTCAAAAGGGAATTCAAAAGGGAATTCAAAAGGGAATTCGAGAAGGTCGCCAGAAGGGCTCGGAGAGTAGCCTGCGCACGGCCCTCATGAAGGTGATTCGGGCTCGTTTTGGTTCTGTGCCGAGAGCGATCGGCGCCGTCATCAAGGCCACGAGGGACGTCGAGCAACTCACGACCTGGATCGCCGCGGCCGCTTCGGTCGAGCGTGACCGGCTCTTTTCGATGATTTCCGCCTCGGCTCCGAGCGCCTCGCACTGATCGAATCTCGCGGCCTCAACTCAGCCGGTTCACGAGCGCTCGATCTCCTCGTCGCTCCGCGGCCCGCCGAACGACCGACAAATAACGCGGCAGCACCGCGCTCTCCGACCAGAGCTCCTCGAACCTCCGAAAACCGAGCTCGCCCCGGGCCCGTTGACGCTCGGGTGAGGCGAGCGCCGCCTGGAGCGCCGCGCGGAGCTCCTCCGGGGTCTCGAACAGATCACCGGCTCCCGAAGCCTCGACGATCTCCGGAAAGGGGCCGCGCCTCCTCGCGATCACCGGTGTCCGATTTCGAAACGCCTCGATGAGGATGATTCCGAAGGTCTCGAACCCGACCGACGGCACGATGAGCGCCACCGCGTGCCGGTAATATCGCGGGAGCTCGTCGAGCCCAACTCTCCCCAGGAACCGTACTCTCGCGGACTTCGGAGCCATTCTCCGGAGCTCCTCGCCGTACTCACCATCGCCTGCGATCAACAGATCGGCGCCGAGGTCGTTCCGGAACAGAGGAAGCACGTCCTGAAGCCCCTTCAGCCTCTCTAGGCGTCCCACGAACAAGAAATAAGGACTGTCGTGGGGCGACTTCGTGTCGGAGTCGACCGAATTGGCGTCGGGCAAGACATTGGCGTCGGGCAAGAAGTACGGGACGACCTCCATCTCGAACGGAAAATCGAGCTCGCGATGTTTGTTTCGGCTGAACTCACTCATCGCGATGAACGCGTCGATGTGTCGCGCCTGCGACTCGAGCCATCCCGTTCGCCGCCAAAGCTGAGGCGGACGGTGATGGTGAAGAACGCAGCGAAGGCACTCGCGGCGATCGCAAGGTTCGCGCCCGTGCCGCCACAACACGTGACTCTCGCACACGAGCCAGTGCTCGTGCGCCATGTAGATCTTCGTACCCCGACCCATCGAAAACAGCCCGGGGCCACCGACGAGAGAGCTGTTGTGGAAATTGATGACGTCGAACCGACCCCTCTCGAGGAGAGTCTCGAGCCGTCGGCGATGGACGACCGGAGCTCCGAGCTGCTGGACGAGCATCGGAGACAGAGCGCCGATTCCGCTCTCCAGCGAGATGCGTTCGATCCCAGGCTCCACGACGGGTTCAGGCGACGGCCCCTTTCGCAGCGCGTCATAGGCGTCTTTTTCGTGAACGACGGTCACCTCGTGTCCCCGCCGAACGAGCGCGCGGCACAGCCGCTGAATACCGATCCCGTCCCCGCCGAAGTTATACGGCGGGTAGAAGGTGGTCACGTGACAGAAGCGAACCGGCGCCATTTCGAGTGGGGGACCAGGCTGCGTAGCGGAGACGAGCGCATCGCGCAAGGTCGACCTGTCGCTGCTTCCGTGACAGCGTCACGTCGTGGCCCGCGTTCTGATTCTAGGAGCCAGCGGATTCGTGGGTCGGAACGTGGCTGCGGCGTTTTTCGACGCGGGCTGGCAAACGCACGGCCTGGCGCGCCAGGTTTGGCGCGATCGCTTCGACGTTTCGGAGCTCTCCGAGCTCGCTTCGGTCGACCGCGCGCTTTCGAAGCTGCGTCCAGAGCTCGTCGTCAACGCGGTGGGCTACGGAGTCGACCCTTCCGAGCGCGACACGCGCCTGCACCGAGAAATCAACGCCGAGTTCCCGGAAAAGCTCGTCTTGGCGATGGGTGAGCTGGGTTTGCGTCGACTCGTTCACTTCGGGACGGCCCTGGAATACGGCGCGGCCACCGGCGCGCTCGACGAGCAGACCAAGCCCCAACCCATGGATGAGTATGGCTCGACGAAGCTCGCGGGGACGCGGGCTTTGCTCGAACGGGCGCGGCTCTCCGCGGTCACCGTCCATGTCCTTCGATTGTTCACGGTGTACGGCCCTTTCGAACACGCTCCCCGGCTCTTGCCGACGCTCTTGCGCGCGCGGCTCACCTCCGACGCCATTGACCTGAGCGAGGGGACGCAGGCTCGAGATTTCACGCACGTCGGGGACGTGGCCGAGGGCGTGCTCGCGGTCGCGGCGAGCGAAGCTCCGGGAGGGATCTACAATTTGGCGACCGGCACCTTGACCTCGGTCCGCGCCTTCGCTGAAACCGCAGCCCGCGTGTTGTCGATCGATCTAGAGCGCCTGAGGTTCGGCGCGCTCCCTCAGCGTGCCAACGAGATGGCCCACGACCCCGTGTCGGTCACAAAGCTGCAAGCGGCCACGGGGTTTCGTGCTCGCACGGATATCGCCGCCGGCATTCGACTCACCCTCGAGAGGGTCGCTTGAGGCCGGTTCACCAACGCCGAACGACCTGCCGCGGCTGTAGCGCCGCCGCGCTGTCCATCTTTCTCGAGCTCGGCCCGACGCCCCTCGCCAACTCACTCTCGAGCTCGGGCGACGAGATCGCTCCGACGTACCCGCTCGACGTGGCTCTATGTTCGGCCTGCGGCTTGGTCCAGCTCATCGACGTGATCGACGCCGAGGTCTTGTTTCGGGACTACGTCTACGTGTCCGGCACCTCCGACACGATGCAGGCGCACTTTGCGACCTACGCAAACGATGTCGCCGATCTGCTTTCGCTCGGTCCAAAGGATCTCGTGATCGAAGCCGCCAGCAATGACGGCACTCTGCTTCGTGGGCTCGCGCGTCGCGCGATCCGAGTTCTCGGCGTCGAGCCCGCGCGCAACGTCGCCGCGCTCGCCGAGTCGAACGGCATCCCGACGCTGGCGGAGTTCTTCGATGAGAGTCGGGGTCGAGAGATTCGCCGAGCTCACGGACCTGCTCGGGCCTTCATCGCCAACAACGTGCTGGCCCACGTGGACGATCCCGTGGACTTTCTCGCTGGCGCACGCGAGCTTCTCACCCCGGACGGCCGAGTGTTCCTCGAGTTTCCATACCTAGGATCGCTCGTCGAGCGCCTCGAATGGGACACCATCTACCACGAGCACCTGTCGTATTTTTCGGCCACGTCCGTCGCCGCGCTGCTCCGAAGAGCCGGACTCTCCGCGCTCGATGTGTTGGTCACGAGTGTCCACGGCGGCTCGATTCGCGTGACTGCCGGTCTCGACGGCGAACCCTCGCGACGTTGGAGCGAGCTCTTGAAAAATGAAGCCGAACGAGGCCTCGGATCGCTCGAGGTGCTGACCCGGTTTGCTGGACGTGTGAAGGAGAACGCCGAGGCCCTCTTCGAGCTCGTGTCGTCGTGCAGGAGGCGAGGCATGCGCCTCGCGGCCTATGGCGCTCCGGCCAAGAGCACGACGCTCACGTCCTACGCCCGCATCGATGCCCACGCAATCGAGTTTGCCGTCGACAAAGCCCCGTGGAAGGTCGGGCGATTCATCCCGGGCGCGAGAATCCCAATTCGTTCGGTGGAGACGTTGGCCTTGGAGCGACCCGATCTGGCCCTGCTCTTCGCCTGGAATTTCGCCGATGAGATTTTGCGACAGCAGTCAGCCTATCGCGCGGCGGGCGGCCGCTTCGTGGTACCAATCCCCGTTCCCAAGGAGCTCCCATGAAAGTCGTCATTTTGGCCGGGGGT
This sequence comes from uncultured Myxococcales bacterium, assembly GCA_964463485.1. Classification (GTDB taxonomy): domain Bacteria; phylum Myxococcota; class Kuafuiibacteriia; order Kuafuiibacteriales; family Kuafuiibacteriaceae; genus CAYXDO01. The sequence continues at coordinate 40,304 of CAYXDO010000004.1, forward strand.
CGCGGTACTCGAATCTCCGAGGAGACTTCCACGCGACCCAAACCCATGATCGAAGTCGGCGGCCAACCGCTGCTCGTGCATATCATGCGGCGTTTCGCCAAGTTTGGCTATAAGGACTTCGTCATCGCCTGCGGCTACAAAGCGGAGCTCATCAAGCAATACTTCCACGACTTGTCGCTCCACCAAGGAGACTTCGTGGTCGACTTTCGAAGCGGCGCGATCGAGGTCTTGAACCCGCCAAGGCTCGATTGGCGAGTCGCCTTGATCGACACGGGGCTCGACACCATGACCGGAGGGCGCCTCGCACGACTGAGCACTCACTTGAAAGAGACCTTCATGATGACCTACGGAGACGGCGTTGCGGATATCGATCTCGCCGCGCTCCTCGCGTTTCACCGAAATCATGGCAAGAAGGCCACCGTGACCGCGGTCAGGCCGCCCGCTCGTTTCGGGTCGCTGGTGCTGAGCGGCTCCGGCGAAGACGAAGAGGGCCGGCGGGTCGTCGAGTTTGTCGAAAAACCCCAGGCCGGCGAAGGTTGGATCAACGGAGGTTTTTTCGTGCTCGAACCCAGCGTGCTCGAGTTGATCGACGCCGACGCGACCGCGTTCGAGCAACAACCCCTCGAACGGCTCTCCGCCAGCGGAGAGCTCATGGCCTACCTTCATCGAGGATTTTGGCAGCCCGTCGATACACTCAGAGACAAGATGCGCCTCGAAGCGTTGTGGTCCGACGGGAGCCCACCATGGGTATGACTTCTTTTTGGTCCGACCGCAACGTCTTCGTCACCGGAGCGACCGGGTTGTTGGGCTCGTGGCTCACCGAAGCCCTCCTCGACCGAGGAGCGCGTGTCATCGCGCTCGTGCGCGACCAAGTCCCTGACTCGCTCTTCGCCTCGCGGAGACTCTTCGAGCGCGCGGTCGTCGTAAGTGGAGCGCTCGAAGACTTTCAGCTCCTCGTGCGAGTCTTGAACGAGCACGAGGTCGACTCGATCTTCCACCTGGGCGCCCAAACCATCGTGGGAACGGCGGCCCGGTCCGCACTGTCCACCTTCGAATCGAACATTCGCGGGACCTATCACGTCCTCGAAGCGGCTCGATCCTCGAAGCTCGTCGAACGGATCGTCGTCGCCTCCTCCGACAAAGCCTACGGCATTCACGAACAGCTGCCGTATACCGAGTCAGCTCGCCTCGAGGGGCGCTTTCCTTATGACGTCTCGAAGTCCTGCGCTGACTTGATTTCACGAAGTTACTTCTTCACCTACGAGCTGCCCGTGGCGATCACTCGCTGCGGAAACCTCTTTGGTCCAGGTGATTTGAACTTCAACCGTCTGATCCCAGGGACGATTCGCTCGGCCCTGCTCGGCCAGCGGCCCCAAATCAGGAGCGACGGAACGTGGGTTCGAGAGTACTTCTACGTCGAGGACGCCGTCCTTGCCTACCTTCGCCTGGCCGAGCATCTCCCGAGCGCAGGCGTCACCGGCGAGGCCTTCAACTTCGGCACCGATCGCCCCTTGTCGGTGCTGGAGGTCGTTTCGGCCATCTTGGAGGCCACACGTCGTTCGGATCTCGAGCCGGAAATCCTCGGGGTCGCCCAACACGAGATACCGCGCCAAGCGCTCGACAACACCAAATCGAAGTCGAGGCTGGGATTCGCGGCCCGATACTCGTTCGAAGAAGCCATCGCGAAGACGGTCCCTTGGTACCGCGCGCGACTTCCGCAAGACGCCGTCCGGAGACCATGAGCGTCGGATGACGCGCACACCGATTCTCTATATCGCCGGAAGCGGCCGCTCTGGAAGCACTCTGCTCGGAGTGCTGCTTGGGCAGCTACCCGGATTCTGCGCGGTCGGTGAGGCGCGGGATCTCTTCGATCTAGGGATCGGTCGTCGCGGACCCTGCGGGTGCGGCCTGGCCGTTCCGGATTGTCCGTTTTGGAAGTCGGTGCTGCGACGAACCTTTCCGCAGAGCGACGTCAACCCGACGAGGTGGGCCAACGACAAGGAGCGTTTTCTGAGAACGAAGCGAATCCTGAGTTACGAGCTGCGCCACCGCTTCGACCTCCCGACAGAGCGCTCCGAGCTGCTAGCCTATGTCCACACTCTCCGGCGGCTCTACGCGGCGATCCGAGACGAGTCGAGTGCCAAAGTCATCGTCGACGCGTCCAAGTGGCCGACCTACGGAAAGCTCCTCGAGAGCATCGATGAGCTCGACGTGTACGTCGTCCACCTCGTTCGAGATCCGAGGGCGTGCGCCGCGGCCTGGTCGAAGGCGAAACAGGTAGAGGCCAACCGACGGCTCGAAACGCAGAACGCGGCCTTCACGACCTCGTATTGGGTCGCCTGGAACGGCATCATCCCGCGTTGGTTCGACCGGAGCCGCTACTTGCTCTTGCGGTATGAAGACTTCGTGTCCGCTCCGAGGGATTCGATTCGAAGGGTTGCGACTTTCGTCGGTCACTCCGAGGCCGCTCTTCCGTTCGTAGATGACCGCATCGCGGAGCTCGGACCGACTCACTCCATCGCGGGAAACGACGGGCGGTTCTCCCGCGGTCGCCTGGAAATTCGAGCTTCCGACGACTGGCGGATTAAACTCCCGGCTCGGTCGCGGAGACTCGTGGAGCTGATGACGTTCGCGCTGCGGCGAAAGTACGGCTACGAGTGACTCGGACCGGAATCCAAGGCACTCCGACGCGCTCGAAACTCAAATTTCCACGCCGAAGGGCTTTCGCAGCAGGAACGCAAGAATCATCGATAGGACGAAGTATGGAATCATCCAACTCATACTTAGGCCGAGCACGCCGAGCGATCGCACCGGATAGTCGAGCTCCACACGAAAGAGGGTCGACTTCGGTGGAATGGGCGGATCTCCGGGTTCGAGGAGCGCGCCGAGGAAGTCATCGGCGGCCGGAGTGATGGGCGAGGCTCGAACGACCGAGCGGCTCACGTGAATCGTCTTCTCGAACCGCGCGCCGTCGAGCTCGATTTCGACCGGGTGGGCCCCTTCGCTCACCGCCTCGAGCCGCCACGCCATTTGTCGCTTCGACGGAACCCACACTCCCGGAGTCCTCACGACGACGCCCGAACCGACCCGAAGCACGCTGGCGGGTCGCTGGGCGCTTCTCGAAGTCCACTCCGCAACCAACACCACCTCCTCACCCACCGTGAGCGCACGCCGACCGAGGTAGGGTTCCAAATGAGAGACGATCAGGAAAACGGGCGGAAGGGTCACGAGAAGCGCGGGCAACGAAAATCGGAGGTACGTCAAGTTGTGAAGCAGAACCTCCTTCTGCGCGCCCAAGACGATACGAGCATCATCCGAGAACAGCCGAATCTCGAAGATCGCCGCCTCGATCTTTCGCTTGGTTGCGGCGATCGCGACCTGGTTCGTCGTGTGCTTCACCAAGATCAGGAGCAACAAGGCCGTGACCAAAGAAATCAACGCGACCGGAGCCCACGGAGAGACGCTCCCGAACGGCCACATGAACGCCGCAAACAGGGGCCGAAAGATCGCCGACAGAATCGACATGCGTCTACGAGATGTAGCCGAGGCCCTTCAGGCGCTTCTTGATCTCTTCCTCGGAGTCCGCTCCCTCGAGCTTCTTGAGCTCCTTCTCGAGCGCATGCGTGATGAACTCCTCTGTCGAGGAGTATCCAGCGATGTCAGCGTACTTCTTCACCTTGTCGACGAGCTCCTTGTCGAGCTTCACGGCCTTCTTGTTTCCGAACACAAACTATCCTCCGGGTTCCGTTCGAGCTTACTTCGATCTCGAGTCCTCGATACCCATTTGCTTCAGGATCGCCCCAGACAGATCCAAAAGAGAGCTTGCCTCGAGCCTCCTCGTGGCGAGCAGAATTCCAGGCACGGTCTCGTGGTCCATCGCGTGGTCGCCGCTCCACTCGGACAGGTTGTCCGTGATGACTTGCTCGACGATCGTCCCTAACGCCGACTCGTTCGAACCCCGAGTGCCTTTGGCATAACCCACCACGACGTCCGGACCGACCGAAGTGTACGGGCCCGAGAACAGCGCGTCGCTCCGATAGACCTTGGTCACGGCATTCTTACCGGTGGCCGGGTCGAGCTCCGCCAGCAGCTTGTCGCTGATTTCGGTCAGAAGCCCATCCTTGTCCTTTGCGTCCACCACGCCGTGTTGCTCGCGGCCCCTGAGGTTGACGTAGAGCCCATTGAGCCCGAGAGCATAGGCTCGCGTCTTGGTCCAGTTGACGTTCTGATAGAAGCCGGGATCCGTCTCGACTTCGGGATTCTTGACCGCCAGATAGCCCTGATCGCGGAGCCACGAGTTCAGATGAAACTCTCGGCGCCAAGACGTGAACCCGTGGTCGGACATGATCACCAACAGATCGTCCGGGCCGAGCCGCTCGAGCGTTCGACCAACGACCGCGTCCAGCTCCTCGTAGAGCTCTTCGATCACCGTCGAGTATTTCGGATCTCGTTCCCGATCGTACCCAGGATGTCCGGGATCTCGCGCTCGCCAGAACATGTGACTCGTGAGATCGACGTTGCCGAAGTAGTAAAACAGAAATCCTCGGTCGAAGCGTTCGAGCGCGGGCTCGTACATGGCGATGACTTCATCGCCCGCCAGCTTGGCCTGCTCCAGAAACGCATCTCGATCGAGGACGCCTTCGCTCAGCGCCTTGGTGTCCTCTGGCATGCCTTGTGTGTAGAACCGCCCGGTGTCTTCGGCGAGCTCCTTCGCGAGACCCTCCGGCGTGGTGATGGGAAGCGCGGGCGCCAGCGGATCCAGATCAATCGGGCTCGCGTAGATTTCGAGCTCGGGGCGGACGGACTTCACGTAGAACCGGACGATCCCTCGGAGCGTCTGAGTTGGGATCATGGTCATCTCCACGTCGATCCAGTCCGACCACTCCCCTTTTGCGAGGACTCTCCTTGCGCTTCCGACCTCGATGCGGGCTGCTGGCTCCACCGCGTCGACATAGAACCGGACCTCCGCCCGAAGCTTCTGATGTTTGGAAGAAAACGGATTCTCTGGGCCGACGAGCTGGGACTTGGCGGCTCCATCGAACAGTCGGAGCTCTTCGATGCGGCCGCCGGACGGGTCGGGTTTGTAGGACTTCGGCTTGGTGGTAAAGAGCGTAAACGTTCCGTACGTACCCAGCACGTCCGGCGTACCCATCCCGGAGAGCTCGTGGGTGGCCGTACCCGAAGGCGGAAAATTCGCGGGCATCCTCATGATCGAAGTCTCGATGCCTCGCTCGGCCAGCACCTCCCAGAAGGCCTGGCCATGACGCAGCAGCTCGACCTTACCTCCGGAGATGGGGATCCTGAGGTCACCGATTTCGATCGAGCTGCCTTCGGTCGTCCGGCTCGTGGAGAGGAACGGCGTCATCGTCTGGGCATCTCGGTGGATGAAGTCGTAAATGCCGTGTGTCCCGGAGCTCTTGCCCGTGATGAAGTTCGACCAAGCCACCGGGCTCTGCGGGGGGATGGAAGTCTCGAGCGGACCGAACTGACCTCTGGCCTGCACCTTGGCGAAGTAGGGGAGTCGTCCTTTGGACATGAGCTCGGTCGTGAGCGCGTAGTCCATGCCGTCAAAACCGAGGACGACCACACGCGGGCCCGAGTCGCCTGGCTTACAGGCAACGAGCACCGTCGCGATGAAGAGCCAGAATCTCAAGGTCGAGACTCCGCTCTCATGGCCGCGAAATCGAAAATGGGCTTGCCTTCGATGTGGCCTGGAACCTCGACTCCGAAGAGGCCGAGCGCGGTCGGAGCCACGTCCAAAATACTCAGGTCTCTCTCTACCAGCGGACGATTCGAAAAGAGGATGCCCGGGACCTTGGCCGGATCGATCGCGTGATCGGCGCTCCAGGGCTTGGCGTTGTCTTCGAACATGGGGGCCGCGACCACGCCTGTCGCCCCGTCCCAACTCACTCGATATCCCGGAGCGTAACCCATGAGCAAATCTGGAGCGGCCTCTCGGTAGGGGCCGCTCCAGATCTGCGTACCCACGTAGACTTCGTCGACGCCGACTTCGCCCGTCCCCGAGTCTCGAAGGCCGCGCAGCTTGCACGAGATTTCTTCGGCAAGCGCCGCCGCCTCCGAGGGCTTCACGATTCCTTTCGATTCTCGACCTTCGATGTTCAAGAAAATACCCGTAAGCCCGAGCGCGAACGCCCGGGTCTTGCTCCAATCCACGTCCCCGAGCCACTCCGAGGCCCCAGCGGTCTCAGGCTTCAACACCAAATAGCCGTGCTCGCGAAGCCACGCGTTCGGGTTCACGCCTCGCCTAAACGACTTCATCCCGTGATCCGAGATCACGAGGAGCACGTCGTTCGGACCGATGGCGCCGAGCGCCTTTCCGACGAGCTCGTCGTTGCGCTCGTAGATCTTTCGAATCGCCTCGGCCTGAGTCTGATCCCCCGAGCGCTCGGCGTGAGTTCGCTTCGCCGGGTGATCGTCCTCCAGGTGATGCCAGAACATGTGCTGAATTCGATCGGTCGCGTCGAACACACACACGACCGTCCCGCGCCTGACCTTCTCCAAAGTCGAGAAGAACATGGCTTCCCGCTCGCGATCGATGTCGAGGGTCTGCTCGAGAAACGTGGCCTCGTCGGTTACGCCCTCGTTGAGGGCCCACGTATCCTCGGCCAACCCCAACGTGCAGAAAGGACCGATCTTCTTCGAGAGATAGCGAGAGTAGTAGCTGGGATGAGAGATCGGCATCGCCGGCTGCTCGGGGTCGAGTGAAATCGGCGTCAAATAGACCGAGACGTGCTCTCCGAGCTCGAGGACCTGAACTCTGGTGAGCCCCGTGACGTCCAGGCCGGGCGCGATCGGAAAACGCAGCGTCACCCAATCGGACAGCTTCTTCCTCTCGAGCCTGCGAGTCTCGGTGCCAATCGAGATCTCCGCGAAGTCACCGCTCGGTTTCACGGTCAACTCGAGGGCGGCCGGCGGACTGCCCGCGCGGAGGATGTTGGGGGGCCCTTCCAACCGTCCCGAGAAGACGCCTCTGTTCGACTCGAGTCGGATCCGAGTCCCACCCTCCTTGAACCGGTCGCTCGAAGGCCGGGTCGTGAAGAGGAGGAACGTGCCCTGAGTTCCGAGCAAGTCGGGAGTGCACATGGCCGAGAGTTGCGCGCCGTGAAATCGGTCCGGAGGGAACGTGATGGGTACGCGCAGAATGGCCGAAAAGAAGTCGTTCTCGCCGAGGATGGTCCAGAACGGCTTCGACCTGCGCAGGAGCCGAATCTCTGGCTTGTCGAGGGGAAGCTGCCACTTTCCGAGCCTCAGGAACCTCTTGTTGCCGCGAATGCGGGCCGAAGACAGAACCGGAAGATAGGACCGAGGATCGCGGTCCATGAAATCAAAAATGGCGTGACGGCCTGGGTTCGTGCCCGTGCTGAAGGACGACCACGCGACGGGTGAAATGGACGGATAGGTCGTGGCCAGTCTGCGATAGCCACCCAGCTCGCGAAGCCTCCGGAAGTTTTCGAGGCGACCCTCGGCGAGGTATTTTTCGGTCAATTCGGGGTCCTGGCCGTCGAACCCGATCACGATGAGTCGGTGGGCCAAGGGATCGGGGCGCTTTCGGCGACGCCACCAACGCCTTGCTGCTCGGATGGGCCAAATCAGGAGGGACAAAAACGCCAAAAGCATCGTCGTCAAGACGACGAAAAACGAAGACACCAGCGCAAAGCCCGCTCCCGGGCCGATGTACGCCTCAGCGGTGGCCGGAGAGAAGGTAAGAAAGCACAGCGTCAAAAAGCACAGCGTCAGGAGCGCGCGGCTCGCCCTGCGAGAATTCCACGGGAGCTCTGAGGGGCTGGGACGCATGCGTCTAAGAGTCAGCGCGCTTCGACTACGAGTGTGAATGCACCCTCGCCGATGAACGAGTCGACGATGACGAAATAGGTTCCCGCGGGTACGTCGAGCAAAGTCAAATTGGGGCGCAAATCGGAGTCCGTTTCATCGTCCTCGCATCCGAGCTCGGAGACGGCGACCTCACACGGAGCTCTGCGAACGGCGAGGATCGCGTCGAAGGCCTCCTGAGTGATCCGCACGCGAAGGCTCGCGGCGCGTTGGGCAAGCTCGAGCCGATAGACGACGTCGGACAGTCCGCCTCCGCCGCAGCTCGAGTGAAAGTCATCGCTGGCCGCGCCCGTCGAACCCGCGACCGTCGCCGACCGTACTCCGTTGATGTCCGGAACGAGTGTGATCGGGACGCCGTCGCAGGCGTCGTTGCTCGGAGGCTCCTGGCAGACGTAGCCATCGCAGCGCTGGCCGCGGCAGTCTGCGTCGGTGACACACTCGGGATCGAGGATGGTCTTGAGTCGGAAAGTGCCCTGGTCATCGCTCGAGCGGCCGTCGACGGCGATGACGTAGTTGGCCGCGTCACCCGGAGCGAGCACCAACACCGCGGGCGTCTCGGTGATGGCAGCGGCGGCGGTGCACGTGGCGGTGAATTGTGCACAGCTCTCTGCGGCCCACAACAACCCACCCTCTGGCCCCTCTAGCTCGAGCACGGCTCGGTGCGATTCGCGGAGGGAGAGTGCGAAGAACCGATCCGGACCTGCCCCATACTCCGCCAACAAACAAGCCGTGTCCGCGTCCGCTGTCACCGTGTTGGTCGCGCCGACCGTGTCGACGTCGATGACGCCCGAGGTCGTGATGGGTTCGGAGCGATTTCCCGTGCAGGTGAAATTATCGTCGAGATCGACGTCTAGGGACAGCTCGATCGTGCCCTCGTCAGAGTCACTCGCGACTGCGACGTAGGTTGGGGTCGCCGTGGCCACCCATTCGATCGCCGCAGACGGGTTGAGGCTGCATTCGACCGTCACGCCGTTTGCGCACGCCGAGAGCGCGGCCAAGCCAACTGGCGATCCCGTGACTGTGTGAACGCGCGCTCGAACGACCGCGCCGGGCCGTTCTCGCACCTGAAACACGGCGCCGCGCCCTCGCGCGCAGCCGATGCCTCCGATGTCCGCGGCCTCCGCGAGGTCGATCGTTCGCGAGCCGGTCAGACGCTCGGGAGCAAGGCAGCTCGCCACTCGGGCGCTGCTGAGTTTGTCGACCGACAGTTCGTAAGCCTGACCGAGAGTCGGCGCTCGGATCGAGTCTACGCGGATCGAAGCCAACCCCACCGAGGACGGGTCGCCTACGACGGGTGTCGTGTCTCCATACTCTCGGCTTTCCTCGGCGAGAGTCTGCCCGAACGGATCGAGAAACGACACAGAGAGCTCCGCTCCATCATCCGAGGTCGGCGTCACGTTGGCCGAGATCGAGTCCCCTGCCTCGAGCGCGACGCGAACGATGTCCACGTCGTTCACGCAGGCCGACAAGCGCTCGGAGAATCCAGCCGAAACGACAGGAGCGGTCGAGGTCTCCTCGTCGCCGTAGAGGTCGAGAGCATCGGACGCGCAATAAAAATCTCCGAAGCGGAGGTCGATCGCATACTCTCCGGAGCTGTCGAGGCTCGAGACGACGAGCTCGACCTCTTGCTCCGAGTCGAGCGCACTCACTTCGATGACCGTTCGGCCGGGCAGCGCGAGGCGGGACACGTGGCCCTGCCCGCGCACACTCGCGGTCGCGCGCACAGTGAGCTCGGAGGCCGTCGAGGTGATGACGATTCGAGCTCCGACGTCGGGTTCGAGTGTGAATTCGAAGCGGTCGACGTCGACGCCACAAATGGAGTGTACCGAATATGCCTCCGGCAGAAAGGACTTGCTACCGGTGCCGGGAGCGTCGTTGGCCGGATCGGCCTTACACGAAGCGGTGCGGCGTGTGCATTTTCCGCTCGCACACGAGTTAGTACCGAGGCACTGAGTATCGCTGCTGCACGTTTCGGGTTCGACACAAGCTCCGACCGAGCAGACGAGCCCGGCCCTGCACGGAAGGTCGGTCGAACACTCGCGGCAGGCACCCTGCGAGCAGACTCCGCCCGGGCCGCATTCGGAATCTGCCGAGCAAACGACGAGCAACTCACCGTCGTCTGTGAACGAAGGCCCGCAACCCCCTGGACCGCAATGTGTTCCCGATGGGCAAGCCGTTCCGCAGGACGTCGGCGACTGCCGGCAGACGCCTTTGGACTCGTTCTCCGGCACCCAACACGACTTGGAGATCACACACTCGGACGAGGTCGAGCATTCGGTTCGCTCCGCACATCGACGGTCGGAACAGACGAAGTCTCGCCCGCACACGGCGGCGTCATCTGCGCAGGTCCCCGCGTCGACGCCCGCATCGACGCGAGTCGAGGCGTCGAAAAATCCAGCGTCCGGCTGGTCGGTGGTTCGAGACTCCACCACGCAGCCCGACGCGAACGTCGAAATAACCGAGACCAGAGCTGCACGTAACGAGGTCATTCGTCGGCAAGACTGCCATGTTCTCCGGCTGTGGAAGTCAAGGTCTTGCGCGAGCATCCGAGAGAAAGCAGGACGGCTACTCGTCCTCGCCGCGGTATACGCAGCCCGAATCGCAAGTCTCGGAGATCACGATCGCCGAGAGCGGCAGGTCCTTGACCAATCGGTCCCAGATCCAACGCACCAGGGTCTCGCTGGTCGGATTCGCGAGCCCCTCGATCTCGTTCAGATAGTGATGGTCGAGCTGGTTTCGAAGAGGCTCGACCAGCTTGTCGATGTCGCCGAAGTCGATCAGCCACCCGAGCTTCGGGTCGACCTTGCCCTTCACGTGAATCTCGCATCGGAATGAGTGCCCGTGCAGCCGAAAGCACTTGTGGTTCGGCGGCACATTGGGGAGCCGGTGCGCGGCCTCGAATCGGAACTCCTTGTAGATCTCCATGTCGAATTCCTACGAACGTTGGGCGGTAGCATGGCCCGTTGCGCGGGGTCAACGAGTGGGCGACCTGCGCAAGGCTTGCCATTCTGGGTTCGCGTCGGCACATCGGGCCCATGAAGCTTCCGTGGAGCGTCCGCGCAAAGGACGGCGGGCCGCTCGAGCTCACCGTGCGCGAGCTTCCCGAGTGGGTGCGGCGCACCGTCAACGCAGAGAGGGCGACGAGAGAGCCAACCCCTGAGCGACCACTTACGCTGTCACGTTTTCTGAGGAGCTTGGTGCCCAACGTCGATCGCGCGATCTTCATCGTGGGCGCGCCACGGTCGGGGACGACGTTCGTCGGTCGATGTATCGCTGCGCTTCCAGAGGTCTCGTATCACTACGAGCCCGTGGTCACCAAGGCGGCGGCGCGCCACATCTACGAGGGAGATTGGGACATTCGGCGCGCGGGCTGGTTCTATCGCGAGGTCTTTCGCTGCCTTCAGCGCGTTCACCTCGAAGGAGATCTCGTCTTCGCCGAAAAGACTCCTCAGGACTCCTTCGTGATCCCTTTCCTCGCGAAGGCGTTCCCGCGAAGTCGTTTCATCCACGTGTTGAGGGACGGCCGGGACGTCGCGGCGTCGCTCCTGAGAAAGCCGTGGCTTCGCGCGGACGCGGGTGGCCAGGCCGGTCGACGAGAGCCGGGAGGCTACGAGTACGGAGCCGTTGCACGGTTCTGGGTGGAGCCAGATCGTAAGCTCGAGTTCGAAACGACGTCCGACGCGCGTCGCTGCGCATGGTCTTGGCGCCGACACGTGGAGGCTTCGCTCAGCGCGGAGCGACGCGTTCCGCCACCGCGTTGGCTCGAGCTTCGATACGAAGCGATCGTGGATCAACCGGCCCGCGAGGCTGATCGACTCCTCGATTTCTTGCACATCGATCACCTCGTCTCACGCGAGTGTCTCCGTAAGGTCATGCTCGCGCGCGACACCTCGCGCAAACGAAGCTTCGAGTCGGAGCTCTCGGAGATCGAGCTCGCCGACGTGATCTTCGAGGCCGAGGAGCTCTTGCGATCGCTCGGATATCTCGCGGATCCGGCGCCTCGATGACCTCGTCGATCGCCACTTCGAGCTTCGAACCTTCGCCTGCACGCCGGATCTTCCTCGTAGGCTGCCCGCGCTCGGGTACGACCCTTTTGCAGAGCATGCTAGCCGCGCATTCGGAGCTCGCGACCTTTCCCGAGACCCACTTCTTCGCCGAGCTCCGCTCGCGTCATCCCCGCCTCGCCCGAATGGGCGTCGCGTCTCGACGCGCCCGAGCACGCGTCTCAAAGCTCCTCGATACGCTCGGCGAGAATCCTCTCCTTCACCTCTATCCTCGACGCGCCGTAACCATCGGCTCAGCCTCGCGAGCGTTCATTCGTCTGCTGGACGCCCTGGCGCTGCGGCAAAACAAGATCGGCTGGGTCGAGAAGACGCCGCGACACTTGCACTTCATCTCCACGATCGATCGCTTCGTCGACGACGCACGCTTCGTCCATTTGGTGCGCAGAGGCGAAGACGTCGCGCTGTCGCTGCTGCACGTAGCCGAGCGATACGAGGAGTGGAATCTCCAGGGACTGCCCGCGTGCGCCGATCGCTGGAACCGAGACCTGAAGATCACCGCAAGAATGATCCGGCGCCCAAGACACACCCTCGTTCGCTATGAGCAACTCATCGAGCAGCCGGAATCCACGCTTCGCACGCTGTGCGCGGCGCTCGGGCTTCCGTTTGAGCTCCAAATGATTTCAGGCAGCCGAGACGAACGGATCGTGGGCCGAGACGAGCCTTGGAAAAGTGAAGCGCTCTCGCCAATCAAACGCCCGGAAGCGCGCTTCCAACGACTCGACCCGAAGCAACGATCCGAGCTCCGCGCGATGCTGCTCCCGCTCGAAGAAACGTTGGGAATTTCGGCCGCCGACTCGGTATGATCGCGAGGTGGCTGGCCTTCGGCTCCTCGTGTACGACGCGACGTGCCGCGGTCCAAGGGCGCTCTATCTGTCGACGATCTGGACGGCCGGTGCGCGGTTGTTCTCGGGATTGTCGGCCTACGACGCTTTCTTCGGCGCCAAGTCATGGGACGAAGCCCTCGAGTGGTTGGCGACGGTCCGCGCGGACGAACCGATCGAGGAGGTCCAGTACTGGGGCCACGGTAACTTCGGCTCGATCAGGTTGGGCGCGCAAAACCTCGAGCTCGCTTCGCTCGATCCGTCCGGCCCTTTTCGTGCCGGGCTCGATCGGGTGCGCGACAGAATCGTGGGGCCCGAGGCGCTGATCTGGCTCCGAACGTGCGAGGCCTTCGGCACACGTCGGGGTCAAGATTTCGCGCGAGGGCTCGCGGATTTTTTTGGCTGTCGCGTCGCCGGCCACACCTACGTGATCGGCTGGGCGCAGAGCGGTCTGCACGTGCTGCGGCCAGGAGAGGAAGCGCGTTGGTCGGAGCGCGAAGGTCTCCATCCGCACAGGCCCAACCGAGCACGATGGTCGGGCTTGCTCGAGCCGAACACGGTGCCGTTTCTGTCTGCACGTTTGCCGCGCTGGGCCAGGCGCTGACCGAGTCTTTGTCCGAGCCTTTGTCCGAGCCTTTGTCAGGAGCTCCCGGAGGACGAAGCACGTTTGGCCGCGCGAAGGCCTTCGGCAGGTAGCGGGGGAACGTCGCTCGCGTGTTTCTCGACGCGATCGGGCTCTTCGAGCGCTCGCATGAGCGCGCCCTCGAGGTTGCTGTCCTCGGTCTCTTGATAGATCCGCCGTGCCTGCTCGACCGCGCGTTCGTAGCCGCGACGGCTCTCGAGCAATCGCGCGGTGTAGGTCGCCTTCTTCAAACGCACGCGACATCCTGCGGGGTCGAGCTCAGTCGGTAGGCGACGAAGCGCCTCCGCGAAGTCTTTGGCTGTCTGAAAGCGATTCTCAGGCGCCCGCGTCGTGGCCTTGCGATACACGTCATGCAACATCGAAGGCAGACCCGGGCGCGCCTCGTCGAGAGACGGACACTTCGCTTGCGATACTCGCATCATCATCTCGCCGAGCTCGAGCTTGTCGTAGATGCGCTTGTTCGCGAGGATCTCCCACAACACCATCGCCGCCGCATAGACGTCCGTGAAGGGTCCGACGACGTGCCCCGCGATCTGCTCGGGAGCCATGTACCGGAACTTTCCTTTCACGTTGCCCGCTTCGGTCTGCGACATGCGTCGCTCCGCGCGCGCGATGCCCCAGTCGATGATGCGAACGCGGCCTTCGACGTCGATCATCACGTTGCCCGGCGAGACGTCGCGATGGACGATGTTCAGCGGCGAGCCGTCTTCGTCCCGAACCCTGTGAGCGAACTCGAGGCCTTCCAACACCTCGATGATCAAGTGAATGGCGACGTCGAGCCCGAGCTGGCTCTGGCGCTCCGAAAAGGCGCGCTGCATCCGGATCAAGTCGATGCCGTCTACGTATTCGAGCAGGAGCCCGAGGTGCCCGTTGTGCTCGACCTTGCCCAAGACGCGAGCGATGTTCGGGTGGGTGAGACGTGCCGAGATGCGCGCCTCGTCCAAGAGCATGGTGTGGAACGAGTCGTCTTCGTCGCGGTCCGACCGGATTTTCTTGAGGCAGAAGTATTTGTCCGGGAGATCTTGATGCGCGACCAAGAAAATCTCGGCCATGCCACCACCCGCAAGCTTCTGAATGACCCGATAGGGTCCGAACACGGACTTGTCCGCGCCGGTTCTCTCCATTGCCGGGACGCCGCGTTCAGGCGTCCGATCGCCCCGGTCGACAGCCATGCGTAGTTTATCGAGGATAGCACGAGGGTGGCCGATTGTTGCGCTCGGACTTCGCCGGATGATCCCCACCTCGAACAAACCTCCATTCGTGGCTGCGGCGAACGCGCCCCAAACGGTATGATTCGGTGAGTGATCGCCCAACCCATGGCTCGGGTCCTCTCTTCGGCACGGCGTATCCTTCTCGCGGGATGCGGAGGCGGCTACGACGTCTTGGGCGCGGTCCCGCTCTATGCCGAGCTTTCGGCCGACCCCACCCGGGAAGTGTTTTTTGCAAGTCTGAGCTTCACGTATTTGAACGGGCTCGACGGCGCGCATCGCGATGCCGAGGCGCCGAGCCTGTACGAGGTTCCGGCAGCGGCCGCGACCGCAGACACCTACTGTCCCGAGGCTTGGCTCGCGAAATGGCTGAGCGAGCGCTCGGGGCGGCCCCAATCGGTCTGGGCCTTCGACAAGACCGGAGTTCGGCCCCTCGCCCATGCCTACCAAGTCCTGGTGAAGAGACTCGCGCTCGACGCGGTCGTACTGATCGACGGCGGCATCGACGCCATCCTTCGCGGCGACGAGTCCTCGCTGGGTACACCCAGTGAGGATCTGACTTCCCTGGCCGCCGTGCGAACGCTCGCGATACCGACCAAGATCCTCACTTGCGTGGGTTTGGGCGCGGAGATTCGAGATGGAATTTGCCACGAGCAAGTGTTCGGGCGCATGGCCGAGCTGGGCCGCGAGGGCGGATATCTCGGCGCGGCCGCCTTGACGCCGACGACCGCGGCCGGAGCGAGCTACCGAGATGCCGTGGCGTACGTCTTCGAGAATCAGCAAACCCAAAAGAGAAGTCATGTACACGAAGTGATTTCCGCGGCCATGCTCGGCCGGTTCGGAGACGAAGGGCGGCCGCACGTATGGCTGTCACCGCTCCTCAACATGTACTGGTTCTTCGATCTCGAGACCGTCACGCGTACGCATCTATTCCTCGACGAGCTCTCGGATACTCTCCGAATCTGGGATGTCGTCGCGCGAATCGAAGCCATCCGGGCCTCGCTCGAAGTCCGGGAGCGATCTCGAATTCCAATCTGAAGTGATTACTCGCGCTCCACGATCTCTTCGAGCGCGCCGCCACCGACGACGACCGTGATTCCTCTCGAGTCGATGTCATTGTATTCTCGCGGCCTCTCACCCTCGAGGAAAACGGCGCAGCGATCGGACGCGCGAACGAGGAGGAGCACCGGACAGTTGTTGGCTTCGAGGATCACGTGAGCGTCCGTGTGGAGCTTTCCGACGCCGATGATGCTGGAGGTCACTTCGCGAAATCCGCTCGCCGTGACTTTCGTACACTCGTCTGGGCCGTTCGGCGGCAAGGTCGGCAGACCCTCGCCCCAAGCCTGGTCTTCGACTCGAAACGCAAGCAGATAACCTCCAACCCACTCGGACGGCGGGTTCGACACAAACGTGTACTCGCGGAGCCGCGGGGCAGGTGGGAAGCCGCTCTCGCGCGACATGTCGCGCCAGGTGCCGAGGTTCAGGTCGCCTCGAAAGGCAAAGCCGGCACCGACGAGCACATGAGGGGGGCCGTCTCGCGCGAACGATATCTGGCTCATATATCGCGGATCGACGCCCGCCGGACCCTCGACCCGTCGAATGGGCTCACCGTCGCCAGCACGCTCCCACAAGCCGTCGCCGCCGAGCAGGAATGGGTGACCTCGGTCCGCGAGCACACGTTCGAGCCGCGCCGACGGCCCCGAGGACGACGAGGTGACGACGAGTCGATCGGATGTCGCACTCAGATCCCAAATATGACCTGGGTCCTCCGCGAGGATCCCGCCGACGGCGATCAGGTGAGCGGCTTCGCCGACTCGGCTCAGCTCTGCCAAGTCTCGAACTCCGGTCTCGAGCGCCACCGTGGTGGCCGTCTTTGCGCCTCGCGCAGCTAGGCCTGCGAACGTACCTCCGACGACGACCACATGATCGGCGTCGAGAATCAGAACCGCTTCCAGCGCGGTGAGCTTCGGATCGGCGTCGGACGCTCGCCCACTCTCGAGGAAGGGTCGAAGCTCGTACTCAGCGTCACCCGCGCACCGTTCGAACCGCGCCGGGACCGTGAGCGAGTACTCGGCGAGGTCCGGCCACGACGCCGCCAGCACGGTGGGCCGCGCGCCACCCGCGTCGATGGAGACCGCGGAGCTGTCGAGGGGAATGGCGAGACGCACACTCTCCTGATCAGGTCGTACCTCCCCCGTGGGTGCCGCGGGCCCGGGCGCGTGCTCGATGCCGACTGCGCCACCCTCGTCGAACCAAGGAACCCGCGTCACGATCGTGTCGCGTTCGATCCAGACCGCCACCAGCGCCCGGTCGGGCTCGAGCGTCATCGTGATGGGTGCGTCCCCAAGCGGCTCCACGCTCGTCGTAGAATTTCCCTCGATGGTCACCAAGAAGGCGTACGCGTCGGCGCGCGCATCGACCTCGATCGCGATCGGCTCCGCGACGGCGCAGGCCGGCGCCACGAGCGCTGCCAACAACGCCAGCCTGAGCCAAAGCAAGCTAATCACCGCGAAATCTACCCTCGTCGCCGGTACCCTGTCTCAACCGTTGCACACTTTCGTGTCGCCGGTCCCGCCCTGGCGCGACTTGCCCTCACATTCATACGCGTCTCGGCAGTCGGATTGGGTGGCGCAGTTGGGAACGCACACGCCGCTCTCGCTGCTGATGCATGAGCTTCCAGCTGGGCAGTCCGCGTCGCCGTCGCACGAGACGACGCACATGCCGCCGGGAAAGTCACCTTCCTGTTTGCACAGACTGGCCGAATCGCAATCAGAGGCTCCGCTGCACGGGCCTCCAACCGATCGTCCGGTAGTTCCAACGTCCGCGCCGTCTCCACACGAGAGTGCGAGGGTCAAAATGAGTACGTGGCTCCTGACCGACATTTATGACCTGTTTTGCACACCGCTTCGCCGCGAACAAGGCCCTCGTGCCCCGCGAGCTCGCTCGAGGGCCCGATCCTCATTTCTGCAATGTTCATTCGCTCTGGCCCGACCTGAGACCGTATTCCTCGGTTGCCGGCGTTCGAGGTGGCACGCTAGGAACCATCCTTGCTTTCTTCGTCCAAAAAAACGCTCGCGCGGATCGCGGTCGGGTGGATCGCCTGCTTGCCTACGACGTCCTGCCGGGTCAGGGAGGATCCTAACCCCAAGACCTTTCCCGAAACGGGCGGCGCGATGCCAGAGCTGTTCGGCCGCGACGAACACGGAGCGGAATTCAAACTCACGAACTTGCGGGGCAAGCTCGTGCTGTTGTTTTTTGGTTATGCGTCATGCCCTGATGTTTGTCCCTGGACGCTCTCCCTGTTGAAAGCCGCGTTGGACCAGGTGGAGAACGCAAAAGACGTCCGGGTGGTGTTCGTTACCGTCGATCCCGAGCGCGACAGCGAAGAAATCATGAACAAATACGTGAACGAATTTGGGTTTCCGGATCAGTTCATCGGCGTGAGACCCACGAGCCTGGAAGCGGTGACGAAGGACTTTCGGCTGATGGTCGAACGCGTCGCGCTGACAGGGACGGTGGCGGGCGGATACTACGCCATCAATCACACCTCGACGATCCTTCTGATCGATCGTCGCGGGAATCTCGCGACCCGTTTTTGGCCCGGCGCCGATCCGAAGTCGATCGCGTCGGCGCTGCGGGTGCGACTTTGAGTGCACTGGTCGTAAAGTCCACTTCGCATTAGGCTGATGACAGTGGCGCGCGTCCTCATCACCGAGTGCGACCCCGAGCTAGCCAGCGCGCTAGTGCACTCGGTGTCCGAAGCGGGACACGAGGCTCGCACGGCGTTTTCGGTCGAAGAACTCACCGCGCGACTCGTCGCCGAGCCGATCGACGTTTGTGTGGCCGAGATGCGGGTCGGCCAGAGCGACGGGCCGGCGTTGCTGAAGCTGATCCACACACATTCTCCGTCCACGGGCGTCGTTTTCATGAGCGCCAACGCCTCGCCGCGCGACTATCGAGCGGTGATCGATCTGGGCGCGGTCGAGGTCCTCTCCAAACCGGTCCGCCGAGACGAGCTGGAGGCGGCGATCAAACGGGCCGTCGAGAGTCGCGCTGGGATTCAAGGGATCGTGCACGGGCTGACGCTGTTCGACGTCGTCCAGATGTTTCACTTGGCGCGCCGTTCGTTACAGATTCGCGTCGGCACCGAGGGTTCCTCAATTCACCTGGTCGAAGGTGAGCTCGTACACGCCGAGCACGCCGGGACGAGCGGCGTCCAGGCCCTCAAGGCGATCTTCTCTGGCAATCACGGCTCGATCCGGACGGCTCCCGCAGAGGAGGTGCCGACGACCCTTCGAGGAAGCTTCGAGGGGCTCGTCCTCGATATTTTTCGTGAGCTGGACGAAGAGCGGAGCGGAGGCAGCGCGAGCGACTCGGAGGCCCTTTATGACTCCGAGTCGACGAGTTACGACTCTTCGGGTGACATCCAGTTTGCCTTTGCTTCGGTCCCGCCGCCGCCGCTTTCCACACCGCCCCCGCCTGCGCCCGCTGTCTTGCTGACGTCACCCCTACCCATAGAAGCGCCGGAGCTTCCTGGACCGGCTCCGCGCGTAGCTCAGCCGCCGCCTTCGTTCGAATCTGGGGAGGCCAAAGTCACTGGAGTCGTTTCGCCGGTGCCTGTGGAGACCACACCATCCAACTCGGTCGAGCTGCGAGCGCCCGCGAAGCGGCGATCCATGGTCTGGCCGGTGAGCGCGGCCCTTGTCGTGTTGGTGGCTGGTGCTTTTTTCATGACCTCGAACCGTGCGCCGCCCTCGAGTCCCCCCACCGCGGAGAGAGTTACATCCACGCGGCAAATTCGGCTCGACTCGACCCCGAGCGGCATCGAGCTCGTCGACGGAAAGACTCATGAGTATCTCGGAACGACGCCGTTCACACTCGAAGTCGGTGAAGGCGGCGTCTCATCCGTTCGTGCGCGGTCGAGGGACGGAAAGCTCTCTGACCCGATGGCCATCCCGAGCACGGGACGTACTCACAGCTTCGATCTGTCGGGTTGGACGACCGCGGCGCTCGATCCTGGCGCGCCGAAAGAACCCGAGGCGATCGCCGTGGCACCGAGGCCGACGCGAAGTCAGCGCGCAGCGGGAGATCCTGAGACGGTCGCACCGCTCGTGGTTCCCGTCGCTCCTGAGTTGCCTGACGGCGGAGCTATTGGAGCGATCGTGACCGAGGTCGCGTTCGAGGACGCCGCGGTCTCGCCCGAAACGTCCCCGGATGCGGCGACAGAGGTGCCCTCCCAACGAGAGTCTGCACCTCCGCCGCCCGCACCAACACCCGTCGAACCGCCGCCGGTCGTGCGCAAGAAGTCTGCGGAGTTGGCCGCCTCGTCGTTCGAAGGCAAGAGCCGCGAGCGATTCGTGTTGATGGAGCAGCGGTGCAGCCGCTGCCACTCCGTCCAAGTGATCCTCGACGCGATCAAGTCCGGGACCACGCGACAAGCGCGTCACCTCGACGAGGCCGGAATCAAGAGCCAGGTGATCCGTTGCATTCGGTTGCCGCACTCGCAGGTGGACAAGAACGAAGCGCTCGAGATCGTCACCGTGTTGATCGCAGCACGGAAGTTGGTGCTCGAAGCGAGCGGACCTTGAAGGTTGACAGCGCCGCATGAATGACGAGGTCCTCGATTTTTCGACGCCCGAGACCACCTCGGCTGCGAGCGTTGTGTCTCCGACCATCGAATGGACGGCGCTCCTTGGCTGCACCGTGCTGTTCATCGTACTCATCGTGAGTACGGCGCGCTGGGCGCTCCGTCACCCGGGCTCCCCGGCGCGGTCCCTTGGGGCCCTCTCGCCCGCGGAGCGCGTGCTCGCGCTCGTGTTCGTGATCTCCTGTTTGCTGATCGAGGCCCTAGGCGCGACGGACGCCTACGTTCGCACTCGCGTGCTTCACGACTCCGCGGGAGCTTACTTCCAGGAGCTCTCTCGGGCTCGGCTGCTTGGGATCTCACACGCCCACCTCTTCGGCTACGTATTCTTGTACGGGACGCTCGGAGTCCTGATTTCCAGGTGCGCGGCGCAACGCGTGATGAAGGTCGCGCTCGTCTCCGTTCTGCTTTGGTCCGGCGTCTTCGACGTCGTCTCTTGGTGGGGCATGAGAGAGTTATCGGGTCGCTTCGAGTGGCTGGCGGTGCTGACGGGGATGTCGACCGCCCTCTGCACCGCGTTGGGCGCGTGGTTCATCGCAAGAGCGCTGTTTGAAGGTCCGGATCAGAAGGCGGCCTGAGGCTGCACCGGACGTCAGGAATTTCGGCTGACGCAGACGCAGACGATCTGACGCTGACGTGACCGGCTGAATGTGTCCGTCGGGACACACTCATCCGAGATTTCGTGTCTGCTCGCACACACGCGGTCCCTAAATCAAGCGTTTCGCCACCGAACTCTGGCTGGCGTGCCAGTTGAAGAGCTCGCACTGCGTGGCTCATCGGCACGAACTACGCTGGACTCCGAAGCTGGCCCTCTGGCCTTACGCGTGTGTAATTGTCGCACTCATGATCTCGTTCGGACCGTTCATGAACACGCTGGAGGCTGCCGAGCTCCCGCCGCAGGCCAAGCCTTCAACTGAGCACCTCGACCCGCTCTGTTTGCTCGGGTGGGTCGACCGCGGCCGGACGGAGGCTCGCGCGTGTCTGAGTTGCCACGATGGGTCCGTGAGCACGGGGCGAGAGCACGAAGTCCGAGGCGTGGGCCTCGAAAGTCATCCCGTGGACGTCCCTTACGAGTCGCGTCAAGTCGGGCGCACAAACTCACTGCGCCCAACCGTCCAGCTCGAGCCCGCGATCGTCCTGGTCGACGGACGGCTCGTGTGCACCTCGTGTCACGACGGATCCTCGTCCCTTCCCGCGAAGCTCGCGATCTCCATGAATGGGAGCGGCTTGTGTCTCGCGTGTCACGCGCTGTGAGTACGAAGGTCTTGGAGCTCAGAACGCGAAGAACGCTTGGAGCTCCGCCGACTCGTTGCTCTTCTCGTCCTGAGTCACGCTGCCCTTGAGTCTGAGGCGGAAGTTTTCGAAGATGAGGAACATGGCGCCGAGGTCGTGAGCGATGGTCTCGCGGGTCAAAGACTCGGCGTCCTGATACTGAAATAGGTACGCGAGGATCATCCAAGACAGGGGTGAGTACGACGCCTCGGCGAACCACGTGAGGCTATGATTGTTGCGCCGGAGCGCGAGATCGCCGTCTGCGCCGAGCATGAGTCCGCCGATCAGTCCAAAGTCCAAATAGGACAGGGTGGCGTCGAATCCAAAGCGACGGATGAGGGCGGCGTCGGTTCCGTCGGGGTCTCGGACAGCGCCGCGATAGCCCCAGTGGCCGAGCTTGACGACGAAGTCGTCGAAGAAGGATGGGTCCTCGAGATCGATCTCGGGTTCGGCACCCAAGAAGTCCATGCCTCCGAGCTTGACAGAGGCGTGATAGTAGCCGCTCGGCGACCCACCCAGCTCACTCTCCTGGACGAGGCCGACCGAATAATACGCGCGTCCAAACACGATCCCGCCGAGCTCGACGCCGATTCTCCCGGCGGACAGCGAGAAACCGTCGAGGGCTCCGGAGCCCAAAATCAGCCTCGAGAGGAGAGTGTCGTTGCTCTTGAAGAGGGTCGTGGTGGGTTCGAATCGGCCGAGCCTGAGATTGAGCTCGGGTCGATCGAACAGGCGCACCAGGTCCATATGCAGCTCGTTGGGTGCTCCGCGACCGCTCCAGGTTCCGAAGAAGCCGACATGATCGTGCAGGGAGCCTGCAAAGAGCAAGGTGAGGGAGGGCGTTCCGAATCCGATGGCATCGGTCAGCTCGGGATCGTTCGAATAGGACCCGGAGAAGCTGGCGGAGATGGCGAGGGGAATTTGGCCCGGAACGCCGCCTTCGAGGAGAGAGACGCCGAGCAAGTCGACGGGCTGAGCTTTGCCGGTGGCTCGTCGTTCCATACCTCCTGGCCAGTGATAGCCGTGTTTTCTGAAAACGTCGCCGAACTCGTTTCGGCGCGTGATGGCGATGTGGCAAGTTTGACAAGGTACGCTGTACGTTCGCGAGAACACGGGCACGGCCTCCGCGGAAGGCGCCGTGAGGAGCACGAACAGCACGAAGCTCAGGCCGAAGAGCAGCGAAGTCCTCATATTACCTCAAGTCCGTCTCGCCAAGGCGATGGAGAGAGTCTCGAGCGCTTCCCTGACCTTGCCTCGAAGCTCGAGGGCGGTCGGGCCGTCGAGCCCTTGCTTGTCGGTCGGCGCGCAGTCACTCGGCGCAGGAAGGTCGGCGGCGGCCTTGCCCTGAAAACAACTCAGATAACGCGCGTAGGGTCCGCTCGCGAGCTTGCCGCTGGAAAGCACCACGGATTTTAGGACTCGGGCCCGCGAATCGAGGCCCACGATGGCAACGAACTTCGCCTTTTGGGTCTCTGCATAGATGAACAGCGCGACCGACGTGCGTCGACCCTCTTCGACCGCAAAATACAGGTCGAGCCACCGAAGCGACGGGTCGAGCGGATGCCCGATCCGCGACTCGGCCCGGCTGATCATGTCCTTGGACAACTCCACCTCGGACGCTTCGATACGGCGGGCGTCGCCGAAGATGTGACGCAAGGGCTCGACCGGGATGAAGGTCGACGGAGTCGCTAGGCCGAATTTCCCGGGACTCTCCGGAGTGCTCGTCTTTTTTCCAGGATTACTCCCGGCCTTGATTTCCGCGCCGTCGAGCGCGCCGTCGCCGTCCGAGTCGAGGGGCTCCATCGCGAGGAAGGCCGCCGCTGTCCCGCCGGCTTTCGCCCAGCCTTCGCCAAACGGGTTGCGCTGAGTGTCGTCGACTTCATGGCAGAGTTGGCAACCGACAGACCGAGCATAGTGCTGACGGAACATACGTGTATGGGTCGGGTAGGCTTGCGCGGGCAAACAAACCGCTAGGGTGGCCACCAGGGCGACTTTTGCGATGGTCGAGGTCGGACTCATCTCGTGCTCCCCACGGTCGAGGTCGTGGTCGAGGTGGTCGGATCGCCGCCCACGAATCCCTCGACTTGTTGGCGCTTGGCGACTTCACGGATATAGACGAGGAGCTGTACGAGGATCACTGCATCTTCTCGTGAGATCTTCGATCCACGTTTTCGCATCATCCGAACCACGTATTGTTTGATTTCGTTGGCTTCGAAGGTCGTGCCGGACACGGGGCCGACTCCTGTGGCGAGCGCTTCGAGCGGTCGCTTCAATTCATGACACTGCCTGCAGCGCTCCAAGAACACCGCGTGTCCGGCTCGAAGGTGAGGCGGCAACTCATCGCGCGAGATCTCGACCTCTACCGCGCTCGAGAGCCTCACTCCGCCGGGACCCGCCCAGCTCGTCGAGACGCTGCTGGCGAGCGCTACGAAGAGCCAGCGGCGAACCTTGTGGGTGATTTCATTCATCTGAACCGATTCGACGTCCGAGCTCAACGACCCGACTCGCTCGCTGAGAGAGAAGTGGTCGCCGTCACGACGAGAATCGGGGCTCTCATGCCCGATCCGGCATGGCCCGTGGCGAGGTCGACCGAGCCGAGGCTGCCAGGTCGCACGGCCACGCTGCAGTACGACCCGTAGCGAGCGGGGATGGTCGGGACGAGGCTGAGCGTGGCGGCGTGGCCGGGCCGGGCCTCGACCTCGAAGAGGTACGGAGCTCGAAGGTCGGCGCCAGCCGCGTCCTCGGCCCTTCGCATCACCGATCGAGCGAGGAACTCGGGCGCGGTGAACCGGTGACTTCGATCGGTTGCCGAGTTCCTGAAGGTGAGCCGATATCCGTCGCCGGCCGTGAGAATGAGCGGGTTGGCGTCGTCGAGGTCGGTGTTGCCTACGCGAAACGAGTACGCGTCGTCACCTTCTTCGTGGAGCTCGACGTCGAGGTCGGTGCAGCAGCGGCCGAGGTTTCGAGCTGGGTCGGTCCACCAGGGAGTCGAAGAGCGGGAGTCGAGGTCGAGGTTCGGATCGCGGGCGAGCAAAGTATCCTGGGACAGAGAATGCCCGGTGAAGCGGCCCTGAGGGTCTATGATTCGGATTTTCGTGTGCATGCCTTCGCCCGCGTGACCGGTCGAAAACTCAGGAGTCACCAACCCGCGGGCAATTTCTTCGTACCGTGAGCCGTCGGTGACGGCGAGCTGGCAATAACCGTCATACTCACCCGGCGTGAGGGGGACGAAGTCGAGCACCACCGAGCGGTCTTCGGAGCCCGGCTTGACTCCGATCGAGTCGAAGAACGGAGCTCGATAAGTCGCTTCGGCGTCACTCACACTTCGCCACGCGACGTTGCGGTGGAAGGTCGGCGACGCCAGGAAGTGGGAGGCGAGATTTCCTGCTGGGTTCACGAGGGTCAGACTCACCGGCCGCCCGGCTTCGAGCTCCAGGCCAGGACACACCTCGCCGCCCTGGCACTGCCAAGACTCTCCCGTCGTGGCGGTGACGACGAAGGACAGAGACTCGAAGGTGGGAGACCCGGCGCCTGCCATCGCGCCCGTTTCCACGAACTCCAGAGTGCGGACGAGCGCGTGGTCGCTCCAACTCGTGCCGTCGATTTCGGCGACGATCCGAGTCCAATACTCGAGGATGAGGCTGGCGGCACAGCGACGCGAGCGGCAAGCGTGCTGACGCATGCCCTCGGCATCCGGAGCTTCGACCGGAGCAGGAGAAGGTCTACATTCACCGTCGAGCAGAGTCGTTCCGTCGCCGCACCGAGCCAGACAGACTCCGTTCGCCAGCGAGGTTCCTTCGCCACACTTCGTAGTCTCGGTGGCGACACATCGGCCCTCCTCGAGGCGCGTGCCCGGAGCGCACGTCACGTCCGGATCGGGAACGCAGACTCCGTCTTTCTGGGTGGTACCCTCGCCGCAGGTCGCGGACCCTCCCGCAGGCACGCAGGTCCCGTCCTGGTCCGTCGTACCCTCTCCACACTTCGATCCGAAATCTATGTCTGCGCAACCCACCAAGGCGGCGAGCCCAACTACGGCAAACGCTCTCACGACGCCGTCTTGTATCACACGCTCGACGAAATGTGATACACGTCGGCCGTGCTCTTCGATGAATTCAGCGCTCGAGCTCGCTTGCGCGCCCGATGGGTACTCGCGTTCGTGCCGGTGCTCCTGGCTCAGAAATGTTTCGACCCAGATCCGGTGCTCACCGGGCAGGTCGACGCTCGACCCGCTTCCGAGGGGACAGACTCGGTGATGACCTCGACGACCACCGAGGACGCCGGCTTCGACTCCGAGCGCGGCGAGGCCGACTCCGGAGTGGTGGTGAGCACGCGCTGCGCGAATGATGGGGAGGCACATATTCAGGTTCGTGACTTTGCCTATCAAATCAGGTGCGGTTGTGTGGAGCGGACCGGGTCGACCTGTACGGTGCCGGTCGGGACCCGGGTCGTGTGGACATTCTTGGACGCCGAGGAGCACGACGTTGCGAGCGCAGGAGGGCGATTTCCTCAATCAGGTGAACGAAGCACCGGGACCTTTTCCCATGTGTTCGCGGAGGTCGGCGACTTTCCATACTACTGCAACATCCACATCGGTGACATGAACGGCTACGTGATTCGAGTCAGGTGACTTGCATTCAGGAGGTCGTGCTCGTCGAGCTCGTGAGTACGAGCAGGGGCCCGCGCATCCCTTTGGCCGCGTGGCCAGTGCCGAAGTCAGGACCCAAGCCGGTCTGGCGGACGTCTCGGCTGCACCAAGTCCCGTAACGGGCCGCTACCGTCGGGATGAGAAACACCGTCGCCGACTTGTTGGGTAGCACTTCGAGCTCGAACAAGTAGGGCGCTTTGATCTCGGCGTGTGTGTCCTCTACCTTTCGCATCACGGCGCGCTCGAAGAATTGGGGAGACGTGAAATAGTGCTTCTGAGTAGGAGACGTGTTGGTGAGCTTGAGCTTGTAACCACGGTCCTTCACGAGCTCGATCGGGTTTACGTCGTCGACCGGAGCGGAACCCAACCTGAACTCGAATTGCTCGTCCGAGACGTCGGCTAGCTGAACTTCGAGATCGGTGCAGCACTTTCCTTCGTTGCGCACGGGATCGGTCCACCACGAACCGGCAGTGCGTGGATCAGAATCGAGCGCGGGGTCTCGGTTCGCGAGCATGTCTTGGTTGAGGGAGTGATTGGCGAAGGTCCCCGCGCTATCCGTCACCCGAATCATCGCGTGCATGCCGTCCCCAGCGTGGCCCGTGGCGTAATTTGGAGTCGTCGTTCCGTCGAGAATGGCCGCGTAGGAGCCTCCGCCGGTGACTCGGATCTGACAGTAGGCTTGATAGTCGCCCGCGATCAGCGGCACGAAGTAGAGCGTCGCCTCGAGCTCGGTGGCTGCAGCTTTGACTTCGACCGCGTCGAAGGCCGGAGCCTTGTACTCACCATCTGGAGTCTCCACCTTGCGCCAAGCCACTTTTCGGAAAAACGGAGCGGCGGTCAGGTAGTGGCCAGACAGCGCGTTCGCGGGGTTGACGAGCTTGAGCGTGACCGGACGGCCGGCCTCGAAGTCGAGCCCCGCGCAAGGCTCCCCGCCAGCGCAGTCCCACGACCCACCAGCGGCGTCGGTCACCCGAAACGAAAGACTCTCGAAGGTCTGCGTGCCGCCCTTCGAGGTTCCGCCGACTTCGACGAAGGTCACCGTGCGCGCGATGGCGTGCGTCGCCCAGCTGCTGCCATCGATCGTGCCCACGACCTTCTGCCAGTACTCCACCGCGAGGCTCGCCGAGCATCGCTCCGACTTGCACGCGTAGGCCTTCATGCCATCGATACCGGGCGGTGTCGGCGGCACGACCTCCACTTTGCACACGTCCCCATCGAGCGTCGTGCCCTCGCCGCACATCAGATCGGGCGCGTCGTCGACACAGGACGTTCCCGCGAGGCGGGTGCCAGCGCCGCAGGTGACCTGTGCAGGCGCGGTGCTGACGCACGTGCTGCCTTCCTGCCTCGTCCCAGCGGCGCAAGTGGTGATCGAGGGCACGCACGAGCCTTCCATCTCCGTCGTGCCCGCCCCGCACGTCTTGCCATCTTCGGAACAGGCCTGGGCAAGCACCCCAAGCGCAAATAGAGCTACGAGTTTTTCACCGTTCATCGAACCACCTATGCATCGCTTCCTGAGGAGGCGCAAGATCAGCGCCAGAGAATCTTCGGGACGACTGCTTGCAAGAGACGCGCGCGCCCCCGATCACGACGAAGCCTCTCGCAGCGTCTCCAAGGAGGGAGTCACCCGCGGTCGAAAACCTCGCCTCCGGGTCGAACCGCTGGTCTTGGTGGGTGAGATCACCCAGCGCTGGGGCATATGGCGTCGTGACGCGCGATCTGTCCTCCCTCTCAGGGGGCGTGGTTCTTGCCTCAGCTCGCTGCATGTTCAGCGTGTTGCGTTTCCTCGGTACTTTGACCGCGCTGGGTATCGTGGGAGCGGCGCCGGCCTGGGCTCGTCCTCCAGTCATCGAGTCCGTGAGCTTCTCGATCGGCGGGCTTCCGGTCTCGGCTACTCAGATCCCAGCCCATCGCGGCGTGCTGATCACTTGCGTCGCGTACGAAGAGGACCTCGTCAACCCGGGCGCGACCATTACGCGCGTACGCGTGGCCGTGAGCGGCGGAACACTTCCGAACGGGACCGTGACGCAAGACGCTCCAATCTCGCCGGCAGGTCTGGTCAGCGGAAGCCTCCTTTGGCAGACACCCGCTGCCGGTACTCACACGGTGACTTGCCGCGCTCAGGACAACGGCACCTTTCCCGTCGTCGGGGCCAAATCAGTCGCGGTCGTCGTGCAGACGCTTGGAAGCCCGCCAGCCGTAGAGATCACTTCGGCAGGGTCGGCGGTGCTACCGGGCGCCGACCTCGTACTCACCTCTACGGTCACCGACCCCGAGGGTGGTCCGTTCGTCTTCGCCTGGTCGACCACAGGAGGGAACATTTCTGCGGCGGGCCCAGCCGCCGTGTGGACTGCGCCGCTCGCGCCCGGAGCCTACGTCGTGACCCTCACCGTCACGGATTCGACCGGACTCACGGGTTCGGCAGGAGTGACGGTTTACTCCGGTCACCCTCCGACGGTCGAGCTCTTCGCGAGCGCGAACCGAGTGTATCCGGGCGAGGTCGTCGAGCTCACTGCCCAAGCCGCCGATGCGGACGGCGACCCGCTGGCGATCGAGTGGTCGGCGACCTCCGGACAACTCTCGAATAGTGGCCTGAGTGCGAGCTGGGTCGGGACCGCGCTCGGATCTTCGACGCTTCGAGTCCGAGTCACGGACGGCAGCGGACTCACAGCTACGGCGACAGTCGCGGTGGCAGTGATTTGGGCCGAGATTTCTTCCCCGATGCGCGCCCCGGAGTTGACTCGCTCCTTCCAACCCGCCCGTCTCGCGGCCGACCCGGCTGGGTTTCTGTACGTGTCCGATCCCGGGTCTCGGCAGATCTTGGTGTTCAACCCTCGCGGAGACCTGCTCCAGCGAATTCCGGTCCAGGGTGTTCCGGTAGGCGTGGCGGTCGGCGCGGGCGCCATATACGTCGGAGAGACCGACCTAGGGCGAGTGGCGATTTACGATCGCCTCGGAGACTTGCTCGGGACGATCGGTGACCAACTCGTCACACCCGCGGACCTCGCCCTCGATGGTATGGGTCGGCGGCTGTTCGTCGCCGATTCGGGGACCGACTCGGTGGAGATCTTCGAGTTGTCTGGGCAATGGGTAGGCGCGATCGATCTCCCCGGCCAATTCGTCGGCGCGCTCGCCATTTCTCCGTCCGGCGACCGAGTTTACGTAAGCGACGGCGCGGCGGGTCAGGTCTTCGTCTTCGATGCCAACTCTCGAGCGGCGTTGGGTGCCGTGTCCAGCTTCGGAGATCATGAAGATCAACTCATGCGACCCGCTGGCCTCGCCGTCGCCGCCACGGGTCACCTCTACGTGACGGACTCATTCCAGTCAGCGGTCTCCGTGTTTGGTCCGGCAGGGGCCTTCGTGGGTTTGCTGGGTCAAAACGGCGACGACGTCGGGCAGCTGAGGATTCCTACGGACGCGGAGGTGACTTCGGATGGCCGTTTGCTCGTGGCGAACAGCGATGGAAATCGTATCGAGACCTACGCGCTGCAGGGGGCGAGCTCGCCTTCCTGCCCGGTGGACTCGGACTGCGACGAGGTTCCGGACGAGCTCGAGCTGGTCTTTGGCCTCGATCCGTTCGACCCGCGCGACGGTTGGGCCGACGATGATGGCGACGGCTTGCCGAACGCGGTCGAGGCTTCTCTCGGAACCGATCGCTTGCGGACAGATTCGGATGGAGACGAAGCGTCCGACAAAGAGGAGTGGCGCGCTGGGACGAACCCGCTCGATGGCAGCGACCACCGTCCGTGGGTGACGGCAAGCTCAGTCGCCTCGGTAGCTCCGAGCTTGATCCTGCTCGAGGGCGCAGGCGGCGATCCCAACGGCGAAGCGGTGACCTTCCGGTGGCGCCAGACGGGCGGGCCGACGGTCGAGCTGGCGGGTGCTGACTCGGCGGCGGCGAGTTATGTCGCCCGACTCGCGGGTCGATACGAGTTCGCGCTGACGGTGTCCGACGGCCACCTCGACGCGACGGCGTTTATCTCTACCGAGGTCCTGAATGTCGCACCGACCGCCGACGCAGGGCCGGACCTCGACGCGTTCGCGGGTGACGAAGTTCAGCTCGACGGGCGCTTCAGCTCCGACGCCAACCTCGACGAGTTGAGCTACTCCTGGACTCAGCTCTCGGGCTCGCCCGTCACTCTGTCCGGCGCGAGCCCTCGCTTCACGGCGACGGCTGCTGGCTCGTACGAGTTCATGTTGACGGTCAGCGCCGGTGGTCTGGAGGACGTCGACACCGTGCGGGTACTCGTCGATGCTCCGAACGATCACGTTCCGGTCGCGAGTATCCAGACGGTTGGCGACGAGGTCGGGGCGACGGTTCGACTCGATGGCTCGAGTTCGAGCGACGTCGAGGCGACGGGCCTGCGATATACGTGGGCGCAAGTCGAAGGTCCCCAAGTGTCGCTCCGAGGCGCGGCGGAACAGGTGGCGTCGTTCATTCCGGCCGAGCGCGGGATCTATGTCTTCGAGCTCGTGGTCAGCGACGGGCGCCACGAGAGTACGCCGAGGCAGGCCACGGTGGCCGTGGGCGAAGCACAGAATCATCCGCCGCTGGCGGACGCCGGAGCGGACGTTCGGGCTCGGGTGCGCGTTCCTGTCGTGCTGTCGTCGGCGGCGAGCGCGGATCCGGACGGAGATCCAGTGACGGGCTCGTGGCGGCAACTCGAAGGTGTCGCGGTCGTGCTCGTCTCGACGAGCTCAAACGCGACGTTCGTCCCGCTGAGCGCAGGGACGTACGAGTTCGAGCTCGAGGTGTCGGACGCGGAGGGTCTAGGCACGAAGGATCGCGTCACGGTGGTCGTCGACGACCCAGGCGTCGACTCGGTGCCGATCCCAGGCGCACGGTTCGTCCAGGCGGGCCGGCGGGGAGGCAGACTCGACGCGTCAGAGAGTTACGACGCCGAGGGCTCGCCGCTCAGCGCAGCGTGGACTCAGGTGGAGGGTCCGCGAGTGCGAATTCGCCGAGGCGACCGACTCACCGCGATGCAGGACGGAACGTACGTGTTCGCGTTGCGAGTCGACGACGGGTCGACGCGCAGCCCGCCACTCTACCTCGAGCTGATGATTCCTTCTGGAGCTCAGCGGACCTTCCTCAGGAGGTCCACCTCGAAGGCGTTGACGTCGAGCGCGGATGCGAGCGCGGATGCGAGCGCGGAGGCGATGGGATGCTCCAACGCTGGCGGCCGCGGCTCCTGGCTTCTTGTGCTCTTCGCGCTGCCCTGGGCGCTGAGTCGGCGACGACGAGTTTGGTTCACTAGCCTGTTCGTGCTCGGTCTGCTCTGGAGCCACGCAGCCCACGCGACCGACCCACCACACAACCCGGTCAAGCTCGCGAACTACTGCCTCGATTGTCACCAGCTCCACCGAGCTCCAGGGCTCCAACTGACCAAGGCAGCGGGAAACGGCAACCTCTGTATGAGTTGTCACAATCCCACGGGTCTGGCCGCGCCGAGGCCGTTTGCGTCCGCGGACCAGGCCTACCCTGGCACGGCGGGGACGACTCATCGCTGGGACTCCGGGGTTTCGGGACACGTGAAGGCCGGAGGCTCCAATACGTCGACGGGCCGTATCGCCTCGAAGGGGACCTTCACGGGTAGAGTCGAGAAGACGTACACGATCACGATCACGACCGCGGGCAACGTCGGAACGGCGAGGTTCACGTGGACCGTGTCTCGCGGACCCGGCGGCGGAGCCAACGTGCTCAGCTCCACCGACGTCGCCTTGAACGAAGGGATCTCAGTCGATTTTCTCAATGGATCGACGTCTCCGTCCTTCCAGATCAACGACACCTGGACCATCTACGTCCGGACCGATCTGCGATTGCCGGACAGCGGCAACCCGCTCGAGCGGCCGCTCGCGTTGCGCACGAGCCAGGATGGCGGGATCTACTGCTCGACCTGCCACGACCAGCACTCTCAGGCCAACGCGCCGCCCGATCCGAACGCTCCGGCCTACGGAGGCGCAGGGACCGGTTGGGTGAGTACGGGAAACGGCCGCCACTACCAGCGCGTGGCCAACGACGCCAACCAACTGTGTCTCGTCTGTCACTCGGCGAGGAACGTGACGACGTCGGCCGGCGGCTCACACCCGATCGGGGTGAGTATCCCGGCGAGTGCGACGTTTCAAACGCCTCCTGGGCTGCAACTGATCGGAGGACAGGTACACTGCACCACGTGCCACAGCCCGCACTACGCGACCTCGGGGGGCGCCAACGGAGGTGCGGGTGACGGTTACCTGCTCGACATGTCGCTGGGCCAAGTCTGTTACCAATGCCATACCCTGGCCGACCAGGCGAATGCATCGCACCTGAGCCCGACCAGCGGAGTGCTATGGCCGGGCGGGCAGTACGGCTCGGATTTCCCGGCGCACTCAGCGGACAAGCGAGGCTATTGCATCAACTGTCACTGGCCCCACGGCTGGCCTGACGACGCCAACTCATCGGTCGACTACACGAAGCTGCGCGTGGAGCGTTACGACGTCGACGCAACGGGGAAGACCGATCCAGACGACGCGGAGGATCTCTGCTTCACGTGCCATGACTCCTCGCCCGCGACCTCGGACGTGAAGCTCGAGATCGAGCAAGGCACGAATGGGACGGACATTTTTCATCACCCGGTGAAGGACTCCCAGCAGACTGCGGGCAGGGTCGTGGAGTGTGTAAGTTGCCACAACCCGCACAAGGCGACCGCGACCAATCGAAACGCTGGCGTCGCAGGTGTCAATCTGGCCGGGGCGCCCACGACGGACATTACGTCTCAGTATCAGCTCTGCTTCAAGTGTCACGGCGATACCTATAACTCGTCACGAGCCCATACGAGCAACAAGCGCCTCGACTTCGCGGTCTCGAGCCCTACCTTTCACCCGGTCACTCAGGCGGGACGCGGCCAGTCTGCCAACCTCGGAGCGCAGCTCCTCGGTGGGTTGACCACGAGCTCGACCATCCGCTGCACGGACTGTCACAACACCAGCCGCGTGGACACGGACGCGGCGCCCGATCAGGGCGTCGTTGACGACTCGACCTCGGACACGGTGGGTCCGCACGGATCGACCTACGCGCCGATCATTCGCGCCAACTTCAGTCGGAGCTATACAGCTTCGGGCTGGAACAACAACAACGCGCGGTT
This sequence comes from uncultured Myxococcales bacterium, assembly GCA_964463485.1. Lineage (GTDB taxonomy): Bacteria > Myxococcota > Kuafuiibacteriia > Kuafuiibacteriales > Kuafuiibacteriaceae > CAYXDO01. Next base: position 73,573 of record CAYXDO010000004.1, read on the forward strand.
GTGCTTTCGCTGTCACGATCAGAACACGTTGTTCGGTTCGGGCACGAATTTCACGGATTCGGCGAACCCGGGCGGATCGAAGGGCCGAGGGAACTTGCACGCCTACCATTTGACGACCAAGTCGGTGACGGCCTCGTGTATGAGCTGTCACTATGACATCCACAGCAACCAATCGGCCTCCAACACCGAGTATTGCGTGGGGACCTCCATCGGCAACTGCTCGGTGAGTCTCGGAACCTCGCCGCCGCTGGGCGTCAAGTCACACCTGGTGAATTTCGCGCCGGACGTGAACGCCTTGAGTTACTCTGAGCCGCGCTGGCACATCAACACGGCGACGGGCGTGCGGACCTGCAACCTCGCCTGCCACGGCAAGGACATGGCCAGCATCACCTACAAACCCTCCTCAGGCGACGAGACGAGCCATACCTATACCGTGTGTGTCGACGGTGACGGCGATACGTATTACGCAGCGAGCGGGTGTGGAACGGCGGTCGACTGCGACGACGGCAACGCGGCCATTTACCCGGGCGCGAGCGAGAGTATGCAGACTGAGTGTTCGGATACTCAGGACAACGACTGCGACAGCGCCATCGACTGCGCCGAGTCCTCGTGCTTCGTTTGGTGTTGCCACGACTCGGACGCCGACCTGTACTACGCGGAGGCGGGGTGCGGGACGGCGGTGGACTGCAACGACGGCAACGCGAGCATCAACCCCGGCGTCGCCGAGAACACGGCGGGCCTCTGCTCCGACGCGGCGGACAACGACTGCGACAGCAACATCGACTGCAGTGACTCCCAGTGCTCAGGACTTGGAGGCTGTCCCTCGTGTACGGACGGCGACGGCGACTTGTATTATTCGACCGGTGGGTGCGGAACGGCTGTGGACTGCAACGACGCCAATGCCAACATCAACCCAGGGATCGCGGAGAATACTTCTGGCCGCTGCAGCGACCTCGTAGACAACAACTGCAATGGACCGATCGACTGTGCAGACGGAGCCTGCGCGGCCTTCTGGACCAACGCAGACAGCGACGGCTACTACGCTCAGTCCACCGCAGGAGCCTGCCTCGGCGGAGACTGCCTCGACAGCAACTCCAGCGTGAACCCAGGCGCCGCGGAGAATACGTGCGCGCTCTGCAGAGATACTTTGAACAACAACTGCGTGAGCGGCACCGACCTCGCCGATCCAGCCTGCGCCCAGCAATTGGAGGATACGAACACGGAGTGCAGCAACGGCGTGGACGATGACGGCGACGGAAAGAGCAACTGCCACGATCGGAGCTGCTGGAGCGGAGCTCAGTGCGGCGGTTCGAGCTCCACGAGCTGCGTGAGCACAGCGGGCGGCAACAACCGCAACTGCTGCCGGCCTTCGGGCACACGCTACGCGTGCTACCGCTCCGAATGCGACGGCCAGCCCTGCGACAACGGTGGCACGTGCGACGTGTACTGATGGGTTACTCGAGAGGCAAACGGGCCATCCTGATCGCGGGCGCCGTAACTCTGGTCGTGAGTGCGAGCGCGGGAGCGCGGGCGTTTTACAGGAGCTCTCGGTTCGTGACGTACTCACCGGCCGAGCTCGAGCAGGTGACGGACGTGCACTCTTTCCGTGGCCAGCCGGTGTGCCAGGCGTGCCACCAAGGTCGGTCCCCGTCGTTGAGCTACGAGCTGATCGAGACTTGCGCCCGCTGTCACGCGTTCGATACTCATGACAGCCACGCCGTGGGCGTCGTTCAGAGAGACCCGCAGCCGAAGGTGTTGCCGCTCGGGCCGGGCGGAGTCGTGGGCTGTCATAGCTGCCACGATCCGCACGCGGACATGAAGAGCGGCGCGGGGCTGAGATCGACCACCGCGGAGCTTTGCACCGACTGCCACGCTTTTTGAGGGGCCGCGGAGCGCCGGATCCACTACTTCTCGGGGCTCCTCGCTGAAAATCACCCTGGCCGGTCTCGAGTTGGGTTCGGACTCCGGCGAAGCGGAAGTTCCTCGGCTTGACAGATCGTCTTGTCCATTTGTCAAGTCGCACCCCCTGATTCGAGCACTCCTCGTCGCGACGGACTCCGGCACGAGTCCTGCTCTGACTCGATCGCGATGAGTGTAAACATTTTCGAGCCCCAAATTCGCCGAGCGCTCGCCGGCCTCGGGACCCAACACGCCCAATCCACGCCCGCGTCGATCCACGGGCGCACGACCCTCGGACTCGGACGCTCGGGCTCTGACGTCGTGGATCTCCAGGCCGCGCTGAATCGCGCCGGAGCCCAACCGCCCCTTCTGCAGGACGGAGTGTTCGGCCCGCTTACCGAAGGGGCCCTCAAACGGTTCCAGAGCTGCAGAGGGCTGCCCGCCGATGGCCGTCTCGGCCTCGAGACTCGCCTCGCCCTCCAGAACTCGCGGGACACGGACGCCGAGCGGCGGGCGACGGGCGGATCCTCCACCCCTGCGCGGGCTCCCCGTTTCTCCGAGGGAAGGCCCGCTGGAACCATGCGGGCTGGCGAGCTGGCTCGCGCGGACGATCAGCGACGCACTGCTCGATCCATCAACCCAGGCGCCCGACCAGTAAACTCAGCCGCCACCTCCGGCGCGACCCCCGCCAGAACTGTCACCTCAGTCGCTCCACGACAGGGGGACGATGTTCAGCTCGACGTTCCCTGGCTGAGCCAGTTCGATGCCAAAAACGTTCCCGACGCCGGCAACACCGCCTGCTATAGGGCCGTGCGTGAGATGATGAGTCGTACCGGCGTCAACATCGCTCCCGGCACTCAGGACCGAATCCAGGTCGCTACCTCCGAGGACGCCCTGGGCCGCGTGCAAACCGATCCTCGCGCCCTAGCGGAGGCGCGTCGGTACATCGATCGACAACTCGACGCGGGTAGACCTGTCGCGGTCGGTGTCTCGCACATGAAAGCCGGCTACAACGCCGACGGCATCACCGATCACTTCGTCGCCATCACCGGCCGAGGAACCGACGAACAAGGTCGTACCTACTACACGTACCACGACCCAGCGGTCACGAATGGGGAGATGGGTCGCAACAACCGCTTCTACGTAGATCCCCGCTCCGGCAACCTCGTCCACGAGGGCAACTTGGGTACCGGCCTCGTCCGAGACAGGCACACCGAAATGAGCATGGTCGTTCGCAGCTCATGAGCGCTGGCGAAGTCCGGGGCGCTTTGTCGCACTCAACGCAAGCGCTGCTCGAGGAGTGTGCCTTCTTTACCCGCGACCGTGAGCCATTCCTCGGACGTACTGATCGCCTTGAGCTCGAACTCAGTTGGTCCAGCGAGCTCCACCTGACACGTCGTGACCGGATCGAACGCGGCGACGGCCCGACAGGCATCGCCGACGACGACCAAACGCGAACCAAAGCTCGGGAGCTCCGCGATCGCCATGTCGTTGACCGCGACGGTTCGCCGACGTCCGCAAGCATCGAGCTCCCCACAACTGCTCGAGGGGAGCGCTTGGCGGGACCAGGAAGCATCGCCTCGGCGAACCAACAAGCCCGGCGGTGTGACCACGCTGCGGTCGACGCCGGCCACCCAAAGCTCCGCGCCGTCACCTTCACCGCGGAGGACCGATGCGGAGGCCGAGGTGAAATTGGGGTAGAGCAGCCCCACGTCGACAAACAGTGCCGAGTCGAGGGATGCCGACTCATACTCATCAACATCCCCGGCGAAGATCACCTTCGCGGTGGAGTCGTACAAGATGAACTCTTCACTCGTACCGCGAAGGACCCCGAGCGGCGTGAGATCTGCTCGCCGAAGCGGTTTGAAGGGTCCGAGCGGAGCCGTCGAGGTCAGCACGGCCGCGTCGGTGGTGATGACGGTCCTTCCACTCGGCCAGCAAGCTACACCCCTGGCAGAGTTGGTGGGTATCGTGGCCGTCCGGATGAGTCGAAGCCCGAGCGCTTCGATACCGACTTCGAACACTCGGGGCGCTTCCTCGCCCAAGACGCCCCGGGTGACCGCGAAGAAACCAGCGTCACCCCCTGGCTTTGGACACAAGGCCAGGATTTCGGAAGTCGCTGGCGACGCAAAGCGATGGTGCAGATCGTCCGAGTAGGGCAAGTCTCGCTCGAACAGGTAGATGACCACCGCGGACCTCGCCACGATCCGGTCTTCGTCGACCCTGTAGAGCCCGTCCAGGTTCAGAAACCTGGACCCTTTGTCCTGACCGCTGCGTTCCCTCGAGATCCCGTACACGACGGTTCCGTTGGGGAGCAGGTTGGGTTCGCGCCCAAAGGGCACGAGCCTTCCGCGGGAGTCCGGGCACGTCACGCGTGGATCGAGCACGAGCTCGATTTTCGAATCGAGGTCGGTCGGCCGAGCATCGACGAACCGCATGGTCGACGCCTCCAACCTTCGGATCGAGGCTGACGCAGGGAGTGCTGCGAAATCGTCGAATTCACAGGATCGGGCCTTCAGCCTCAGAGTCTCGTATCGAGGTTCCGCTCTGGCGAAGGTACGGTCAGCCCTCACGAGGTCCGCGATGGCCGCTTCGTCCAGGCCCACGAAGTAGGTATCTCGTCCCTCGGCGCCCAACTCACCTGAGTACGACTCGTCGTCCCGGAGCGGGCCTTCGACGTCGACCACTTCCGCTGCGCTCGTCGTGACGATATAGACCGCGCGAAATCGGCCCTCGGGCCAGGAGAGCTCGACGAGGTCGGACGAGCACGCGCTGGCCATCATGCAAGCGAGGGCTCCGACCGACGCGGAGCTGGGCCCGGCACGGGGTATGAATTCCGGGGAGCTCATATCCTGAAGCTCACCGAATCGCCCGGAGCTTCTCGGAGAGCGCGCTCAAGTCAGCTAGCGCCGCCTCCACGTCGCGGTCCTGCCGGAGCAGCGCGGCGCGAGTGAGGATGTCGCCAATCTCTTGGGCACGCTCCGGTTTCTGCCGCAGGAGAGTACGTCCCAACTCGGAGATCGACTTGAACTCGGCCGCCACGGCGGCGGCGCTCGGGGCCGGCTTCGAAGGCTCGGCGGAGCTCGCGGGAGCTCGCGCTTTGGACTCCTGCCCGACAGGATGGGTCTTGCGAAGAGCGACCCTCTCCTCTGACTTCGTTGCTGGATCGCGCGGCGGGCTCGTCGCTGCGATAGGGACGCTCTTCGCGGCTTCTACGACGCCAACTCGAGGTTGGAGCTCGACCGACGGCGCGACGGGAGGCGGACGCGCCGCGGCGGGGCTCTCGGGCGGATCCAGCCGACCCAGCCCATATCCGAGCCCGATACCCGCACTCAGCGCCACGACGGCGACCAGACTGTTGGGCGCCTTCCGTGGCACCGCGCGGTCGAAGGGCAAACTACGCGGCGCGCTCATCGTCGACGTCAACAGCGCGATTGGATGGATCGGCGTGGGCGGCGCCGTGATTGCAGACGCCGTCCCCGGAGTCGGAGCCGGAGTTGGCAAGGTCGGGTACCCGGGTCCCGTGAGCGATGCGAAGGTCGACTGGCTCGGGACCGCCATCGTGGACTCCACCCGACGAAATGGACCGCCGCGGTGAGCAAAAACTTGAGTTCTCGCCTCGATGTCATTCTCGAGGGTCGATTCGCTCACGGCGGCCCAACCGTTGATCTGAGTTCGAACGAGCTCTCGCTCTTCGAAGAGCGAGTCCGGGAGGCTCGACGGCAGGCGTTCGTGAGAAGCAAAGCATTCGATCGCGAGGCGGAACTGTTCGGCGCTCTCGAAGCGATCGTCGGGCGATACGGCCACCGCCTTTCCTATCGCGTCCCGGATCGGCGACCCTTCGAGCGCCTCGAGCCGGGCGCCAGGACTCTGAGTTCGCTCGAGCACCTCCAGGAGGGAGCCATGGGGAATGTAGCGATTCAAAGTCAGCAGCTCGAACGCGACCGCACCGATGGCATAGAGGTCCGATCTGGCGTCGGTTCGGCCCCTGGCTGCCTGCTCAGGCGACAGATAGCCTGGCGTGCCCAGCAAGACGCCCTGACGCGTCGCCCAGTCTTGAGCGCTCGAGCTCCCAAGGCCGAGGTCAATCACCCTGAGAGTGAGATCCTCGCCGAGGAGTAAATTCTTCGGAGCGATATCACGGTGAACGACGCGGAGGGGCTCTCGGGTTTCTGGGTGAAGGGCGGCTTGCAGGGCCTCGAGGCCCCGCAGCGCGTCGCACATCCACGCGACGACGAGGCCGAAATCGAAGGTGCGCCCAGCTTGAATCGTGACCTCGATGACTCGAGCAAGAGTCCAGCCCGGGCAATAATCCATCGCGAAATACGGAATCCCGTCGACCGTTCCGACGTCGAGAACCCGGACGACTTCCTTGGCGCTCAGCGAAACCGCGATCATCGCCTCGTGCTGAAACCTTCGCACCGCGTTCGGGCTCTCCAACAGCTTCTCGTGGAGAATCTTGAGGACGACGATTTCGGGCAGATCCTTCGAGGCGGACGCCCGCGCCAGGAACACGCGCCCTGCCGCTCCGCGCCCGAGCTGTTGGAGCAGCGTGAAGGGCCCAAAGCGTCGCTCCGGGTTCGCGCTCACGGGTCCATCCTGCGCGAGGACCCAAGAGATGTCCAACCGGTCAACAATCGCAAGCCTCCTCAGGAAACACACATACGCAGGTGGGCTGCGCAATCAGGATGGCCCCAACGACGACAACGACGGTGACCGCGCCGATGGCCGTCCACAACCACGGCGACTCCAGAGCATTCGACTTAGGACCCAAGGTGACGGACGTGCTGACTTCGCGCCCCGATTCGACGTCCACCTCGCCTGAGTACGCGTCGCAGCCGGCCGAGGTGATGTCGATCCTCCAACGCCCCGGCGAGACTCGAAACAAACCGCGGCCGACCTGTTCCTGAAGCGCCTGATCGGTCCGCGAGACTCTGATCAGCGCGTCCCTGGGTTCCGCTTGGACCAGAATGCGGCCCAGAGGCACGAAGCCCGCCTTATCCAAGACAGCCCGAGCTCGCTTGGCCAGGCCCGAGGTGAGCAACTCCTCCGCTCCAGCGGCCTCGACGAGCGTTCCGAGGCTGACACCGTTCGCCGCGTCCCAGAGCACCACGGACAGAATCGCGGGACGAACGACGAGATTCGCGACCAACACCAGCGCGTGAGTTGCCTTGGTCGGTGCGAGCGAGCGCGACAGGCAGGCTGGGTCTGCAACGCACATGGGACTGATTCCACCGCTGACGAAGAGAGTTTCCTCCGAGATCGGACGGAGGCCTCGCTCGGGGAAAAATCCGAGCACCTCGGCCTCGATATCGCGCGTCGTGAAGCCCGGCGGCTCCTCCCCCGGCACCAAGACCGAAATCAACGCGATCGTCGTCTCTTGCGCGCCAGCCCGTACACTCTCTCCGCCCGGAGCGCTCGCGCGCGCCTTCGAGCTCAAAAGTGCGATCGCCAACAGTGCTGCGGCCGACGGGTTCGCGGACCATGGCGTCCTGGCCCTTCTCACCGCGGCCCGCGGGCGACCGAGCCGAGCCACACGTTCAATCCCTCCTGCGCGGCCGCGGAATGTCATACCGGTCGAGCCACGCCGAGAGCGTTTGACGCGAAACGCCGAGCCGCTCGGCCGCGCGCTTCTGGTTGTGCGCAGAGGCCTCCAACGCCTCAATAATCCGATTCCGCATCGACCCTGCCGAAGTGGGCTTTTCAACGCTTGGGGGCGCCGCCGACCACGTGGCCAACAGCTTGTCGAGCGGCAGGTGCTCCGGCAGGATTAACTCACCGCCGAGGAGCACCGCTCGGTCCATGACGTTGCGAAGCTCTCGAATGTTCCCTGGCCATGAGTAAGACTCTAGCCGCTCGATCGCCTCCGCGCTCAACTCGACTGACTCCGACAGCGCGCTCGCGGCCCTCGCGGCGAACATCCGCGCGAGCGGAGCAATCTCACTTCTCCGCTCCCGGAGCGGAGGAATCACGAGAGTGGCACCGTCCAGGCGATAGAGGAGGTCCTCCCGGAACCTTCCCGCCTTGACTTCCTCGGCTAGATTTCGATTGGTCGCCGAGACGAAGCGAACGTCCACCTTCCGCGGCTTCAGGCTCCCGACGCGCTGCACCTCGCGCTGTTCGAGCACACGTAGCAACTTGGCCTGAGTAGCCAACGGAAGCTCACCGACCTCGTCCAAAAATACGGTCCCGCCATCCGCGGACTCGACGAGCCCCGGCTTCGCCGCGTCCGCTCCGGTGAATGCGCCCTTCTCGTATCCAAAGAGCTCACTCTCGATCAGCGTCTCCGAGAGCGCCGCGCAATTGAGCCGCACGAAGGGCCTGGCAGATCGGGGTGAGCGCGCGTGGATCGCTTCGGCGACGATCTCTTTTCCGACGCCGGTCTCACCCAAGAGCAGGAGCGCGATGGAACCTCGGGCGACTCGATCGACGATGCGATAAAGCTCCCGCATCGATGGGTCCTCGACCACCACGCTCGGCGCATTCGACGGTGGGAGCAATAGCTCCGACGCTCGCGAAAGCAAGGCGTCCGCGGTCAAGCCATCGTCCGGATGAAGAGCAACGCCCGCGATTACGCGCGCTCCCAAAGCGCCGAGTTGCTCGCGTATCGATCGCACGACTGATTCGGCTTTGGACCGAACGCTCTCCACGAGCAGCATCTCGTACTCGCCGCGTGCCACCGCTGCGATGACGTCTTGAGCTCGGAGAGCCTGCGGAAGCGTCGTCTCCAGCTCCGACCGCGCCACCTGACCCTCGACTCGAAACCGCACCACCGCGAACGGAGCTCGACGGTTTCGCTTTTGTCGGTCGCACTCGTCTCGGAGCCGCGCTTCGAACTCGCCATGCGACGCAAGCCGGCGCTGAGCGGGCGCAGAGACACGCTGGAGCACGAGCATGGAGGAGCCGAGGTCCATGACCTCGCCCGCCGAAAACAGCCGCAAGACCCCGGGCGAGAGCATCTCCCCTCGAATTCGCGTCCGATTGGCACTCCCGAGGTCTTCAACCTGAATCTGAGGCCCGATATGCAGCATGGCGTGGGTCCGAGAGATCTGCGGATCGTCGATGCTGATGTCGCACTCGGGAGCTCGGCCAATCGTCAAGTCGCCGCTCTCAGGCAAAGGATAGGTTCGCATGGCGTCCGGGCTGATGACGAGCAGGGTCAGCGGTGCTTCGGGAGACGAGGCGTCCTCTGCGAGGACGGTGGGCGGAAGCTCCGGGCTCATGAACCCAAACAGCATACCGCGGGATCCAGCCCGGAGCACAGAGGGGAGCGCGTTCCCCGAGGGCGTGGCCTAGAAACGCTTCGGAATATAGAGCGCCCGCAAGGGCACGCCGCTTGGACTCGCTGAGCGCGGTGCCCTCGTCTGGGCTTCACCCAAAAAGGTCCGGAGGTCCTTTGCCTGCGCCTCGAGGCGATTCGAAGCGGAGCGTCGAGCCCGTTGGGCGATCGGCGCCAGAATCTCGACCAGGCTCTGCGCCAACCGCTCGATCCCTCGTTCGAGCAAGAGCCCAACCACGATCAGCGCGGCATCGAGTGCCTCCACCGACGTGATCGCCTCCGCGAGTCCCTGCGACAACGCTGCCTTTGCTCGGGGGGTGAAATCACCGGCGTCGGTGACGGAATCGACTTTGGCCAGAATGATACTCTGCACGGGATGCATGGCCCCATCTCCAGCAATCCTCGGACCGCTGCGCTCGAACCGGCGCCTGGCGACGCGCAGAACTCGAAGACAAGCCTGCCTTGACACGAAGTCAATCAACGACCCGTCCAGCGACCGATTCATCGGCTCGCCGACTTGGCACCCGTATTGCTTTTCCGGTCCGGCAGGAGGTTCACACACCATGACGATTCGCAATGTTCAGAGCACCACCGCATCCGCCGCCGGAGCCACCAACACGAAATCGATGATCTCGGCCGAGTCACCCAAGCTCAGCGACATCCTTGGCAGCGATCTCGACAAGCTCTCGCCCACGATCCCAAGCGAGGCGCTGGACCTTGGCCGCAAGCACCTGGCGGCCGTAGGCCCGTGCGGAGGCTTCAACCCCGGATCCGACTTCGAATGCGTGCAAGGCAGAAACCACCAAGGCAGGAGCGGAAGTTTCTGGCGTCTGAAGAGCTGAAGGCCTTCCGGCGAACTCTCAGGCCTATCCGGTGAATCAACAATCCCGCCACTTCGGTCAACCCAAACGGCTCTCGTGCACCGAGACCCTTGGAAAAGATCGCCCATACTCGAACGGAACGGACGGGACTCACGGACCTCGATCTTCGCGACCTCGTCGGAGCTCATCACGCCTCCGGCGATTCGAGCCGTTGCTCCAGCCACTGATACCAGTCCGAAAGTCCGTCCCCCCGCGTCGCCGAAGCAAACAGGACCTCGACTCGCGGGTTGACTTGCTTCGCGTTCGCAACGAACCGATCCACTTCGAAAGGTACGTACGGCAACAAATCGATCTTGTTCAGAATCAGGAGCCGCGCCGCTCGAAACATGTGCGGGTACTTGATGGGTTTGTCGTCCCCTTCGGTCACCGAAGTCACCAGCACCTTCCCATACTCTCCCAGGTCGAACAGCGCCGGACATACCAAGTTGCCCACGTTCTCGACGAAAAGCAAGGATGAGTCCGGCACCGACAGATCCCGAAGCGCTCGCGCCACCATCGACGCATCGAGGTGGCAGCCCGTTCCCGTATTCACCTGCACCGCGGGCGCCCCGGCGAGACGAATCCGTGCGGCATCCGCTTCGGTGGCCTGATCTCCCTCGATGACTCGAATCGGAACCCGCTCCCCCATCGCCCGAATCGTCTTCTCCAAGAGCGTCGTCTTCCCCGAGCCAGGAGAGCTCACGAGATTCAGCATCAGCACTCGGTGAGCTCGCAACCACACGCGATTGTGCCCGGCGAGGTGATCGTTGCGCGCGAGGATTCGTCGCTCCACGTCGAGGACTCGGACCTCGGTCGAAGACTCTCGAGCCCCATGCGCGTGGTCTTCGTCATGAGCGTGGAGATGATGATTGTGAACGTGAGCCACCTCGTGCTCGGAAGGGTGTAAAACATCGTGGTGATGCTCGCGGCCGCGCCTCGTCCCTGATTCTTCGGCGTCCTCGTGAACAGCGTCAGAGCAACCACAGGTTCCGCACATGACTCAACCAATCTCCAAGCTTCGAACCATCAACTGGTCCCCCGAAATCCACTCGAGGTCATACGCGCCGCATCCACAGGCGGTGACGGGACTCTCCATGGTGACCTCCGCTCCACAAACTCTGCATCGACCCCGACCCTCCAGTTGCTCGATCACGAGCTCCGCACCCTCCGCCGCCGTCCCCTGGCTCGCCGCCTCGAAACAGAACCGAAGGGAGTCCGGCGACACGAGCGACAACTTGCCGACCTCCACCACGACTCGCCTGACCCGCGCGCCCTCTGCGCGCTCAGTGACGATATCGATCACCTCCATCGCGATCCCGAGCTCATGCATGCGACAGCCAGTCGGGAACCTTGCGCTCCCGACTGCCCACGCGGGGCTCCGGAGTATAGTATAGTATTGCCAAGGTGCGCGAAGGGTTGCCTACGACACTACGGCTGCGGAAAGGAAGCGAGCTCGAGAGGTCCCTACGGTCTTTGCGGTCTGCCTGTGCTCGAGGCCCAAGATGTGCCTAGGCATTCCGGGAAGGGTGATCGAGCTCGAGGCCGGTGGCGAGGTTCTGTTCGGAAAAGTGGACTTCGCCGGCGTTGTTCGACGCGTATGTCTCGCGCATGTCGACGACGTGTCCGTCGGTCAGTATGTTCTGGTCCACGTCGGGTTCGCGCTGACGCGAATCGATGAGGCCGAAGCTCAACGGGTCTTCGAGCTTCTGAGAAACGGCGACGAGCGCTCCGATCTGGAAACGGGTGAAGCATGAGGTACCTCGACGAGTACCGCGAGCGCGGACCTGCGCTCGCGCTCGCGGAGGCCATCAAGAAGGTCACTACGCGCCCGTGGACGTTGATGGAGGTCTGTGGCGGTCAGACTCATTCGATCGTTCGGTACGGGCTCGACGCCTTGCTGCCCAAGGAGATCGAGCTCGTGCACGGGCCTGGCTGTCCCGTTTGTGTCACCCCGCTCGAAACCATCGATCGCGCCCACGCCATCGCCGCTCGCCGCGAAGTGATCTTGTGTTCGTTCGGCGACATGTTGCGCGTCCCCGGCTCGCACGGCGATCTCATGACCGCCAAAGCCAACGGCGCTGACGTTCGGATCCTTTACTCTCCGTTGGATGCGCTCGCGATCGCGGAGCGTCACCCCGAGCGCGAGGTGGTCTTTTTGGCCGTCGGTTTCGAGACCACCGCGCCAGCCAACGCGATGGCCGTGTGGCTCGCGAAGCGCCGGAGCCTCCGAAACTTCTCCATCCTCGTCTCGCACGTGCTCGTGCCCCCTGCGATCACTTCGATCCTGCAAGCGCCGGACAACCGAGTGAACGCTTTTTTGGGCCCCGGTCACGTCTGCACCGTGATGGGTACGAGCGAATACGAACCCATCGCTCGCACCTATCGAGTGCCCATCGTCATCACCGGCTTCGAGCCCGTTGATTTGCTCAGTGGAGTCCTCAGGGCGGTGACCCGCCTGGAGGCCGGTGAGTTCTGCGTCGACAACGCATACGCCCGCGCGGTCAAGCCCGCCGGAAACGAGGCCTCGAAGCGCCTCATCGAGAAGGTCTTCGAGGTGTGCGATCGCAAGTGGCGGGGCCTCGGCACGATTTCGAAGAGCGGTTATCGGCTCTCGTTCGAATTCGAGGAGCTCGACGCGGAGCGACGCTTCGATTTGCCTCACGACGAAATCGAGGAGTCTTCCGAGTGCCAGAGTGGCCTCGTGCTGAGAGGACGGCTTCGACCGAATGAGTGCCCCGCTTTCGGGACTCGCTGCACCCCCGACTCACCCCTCGGAGCCACCATGGTGTCGGCCGAGGGCGCCTGCGCCGCCTACTTCGCCGCAGGTCGCCTGATTCGCGGGCAGGAAGGCATCCTATGAGCTCCAACGAAAAATCCTCGACGGGCGGGCTCGGCGCCTGTCCGGTCCCCATCGGAAGTTATGACCGGATCGTGCTCGGTCACGGCAGCGGAGGACGACTGACCAACGAGTTGATCTCCGAAGTGTTCCTGCCTGCCTTCGACAACGCCGTGCTTTCGAGGCTCGAGGATCAAGCCACCCTGGATCTCGACGGAGCTCGGATCGCCGTCACCACCGACGCGTTCGTGATCAAGCCTATCTTCTTTCCCGGGGGAGACATCGGCAGCCTCTCCGTACACGGCACGATCAACGACCTGGCGGTCGGCGGAGCGGTCCCGGAGGTCATCACCGCGGCCTTCATACTCGAAGAAGGGCTCGAGATGCGTGTGCTTCAAAGGGTCGCCGAGTCGATGAGCGCGGCCTGTCGCGCGGCCGGCGTGAGCTTGGTCGCGGGAGACACCAAGGTCGTCGACCGAGGGAGTTGCGACAAGATGTTCATCACGACCACCGGCATCGGCGTAGTGCCGAAGGGTCGCGCCTTGTCCGCCCAAGCCGCGCGAGCCGGCGACCGAGTCCTGATTTCGGGCCCCCTCGGAGATCACGGGATCACCATCCTGGCCAGCCGAGAGGGAATCGACCTCGCGGGTCCACTTCGAAGTGACTCTGCGCCGCTTCATGACCTCGTGCGAGTCATGCTGGCAGACGGCCCTCAGATCCGTTGCATGAGAGATTTGACGCGAGGCGGCGCGGCGAGCGCCCTCAACGAGATCGCGATGGCCTCGAGGGTGAGTATCGTCGTCGATGAGGCTCGAGTGCCCGTTCGACCGGAAGTTCGGGGAGCTTGCGAGATCTTGGGGCTGGATCCGCTGTACGTAGCGAACGAAGGGAAGCTCGTGGCGATCGTCGCTAGCGCGGACGTGGGCCGGGTGCTCGCCGCGATGCGAGCGCATCCCCTTGGGACTCAGGCGTGTGACGTCGGAGAAGTCTCTGCGGAGCTCCCGGGCACAGTCTCCGTCCGCTCGCTGTTCGGAGCCCGTCGGGTCGTGCCGCTGTTGGCCACCGATCAAATGCCCCGAATCTGCTGATTCCGAGTCTCCGGCGTTTTCAATTCTTTGCGACTGGAGTAGACCGCGCGCATGTTCAGCGCGGGCCCATCACCCCAACTCGGCGGCTCCGTCAGCGAAGCGCCCGAAGCTTTGATCCGCCTCACCGACGAAGCCAAGCGTCGCTGCGGCCGGATCCCGCCCCAACTCATGGCGAGCCTTGCGATAGAAGCGGCTCAGGGAGCGGGCTTTCGGGTCCAAGAAGCCGCGTTGGCTGCGCTCCTGCGAAGATTTCGGGCCAGTCAGACCGACGAGCTCATCGTGGCCAAGCGGCCCAAGCGCGCCGTCCTCGGTGAGTACGAGCTCCGGCGAAGGCGCGACAAGCAGAGTGTCCGCCCGTACGTGACGCGCCTCGAGAGCCTGGACCCGCTCCGCGCGACGTGCGGCTGCCCGGACTTCGTGCGGGGCTCGCTCGGCCTGTGTAAACACATCGCTTGTGTGCTCGACGCGCTCCACGCGAATCCCGTCAGGCTCGGAGCGGCCAAGGCGCTTCCTGCGAAGTCCGTCGCTCTTCGATTCCTACCGATCCGCGACGTCTTGGGCCCAGCGGACTGGACGTCCCAGGTGGAGTTGATCGCGAGATCGCGCCCGAGCTGGCTCGAATCGGTGTTGCGCTGGTTCGCGCGGGGCCCGACCGAGGAGGTCTTCTCTTTCGAGCCCGGGGACGAGCTGCCAAACGCAACGAGGGCGCTCCAGCGACTCATCGAATCCAAGGACTATCGATTCGCCGATCCGTCGCCCGATCCGGCGCTGATCTCGGTGCTGAACCGAGAGGCCGCACGTCAGGCGATCTCCAAGCGTTCGAGCTCGATCCTCGACAAGCTCGACAAGGGGCTGGCGAGCCTCGCCGAACCTTTGTACCCATACCAAGTCGAAGGCGTACGCCGGTTCTTGGAACGGGGCCGGATGCTCCTGGCGGACGACATGGGGCTCGGAAAGACGGCTCAAGCGATCGCCGCGGCGCACTTGATGGCGCGAGGACGGCTCGTTCGGCGCGGGCTCGTGGTCGCGCCCGCGAGCCTACGGACGCAGTGGGCTCGCGAGTGGGGCCGTTTCTCGGACTTCCCGATCGCCGTCGTCGACGGCAGCCCGAGTCAGCGGCTCGACCAGTATGCGGCGCTCGATCGAGGGTTCCTCGTTTTGGGGTACGAGACCCTCCTTCGCGATCTCGGCGCGCTGATGGGTATGGGCGTCGACATGGTGATCCTCGATGAAGCCCAGCGCATCAAAAACTGGGAGACTCAGTCTGCTCGCGCGGTGAAGAAGCTCGACGTCCCCTTCCGGCTCGTACTCACCGGTACGCCGCTCGAGAATCGCATCGACGAGCTCGCGTCGATCATGGACTGGGTCGACGACACGGCGCTCGAGCCGAAGTGGAGGTTGGCTCCGTTTCACCTTCGGCCCAACGCGGACGCCGACGAGGGCAGCTCGATGATTCACGAGCTTGACACGCTGCGCGCGAGACTCTCCCCGGCCATGCTCCGAAGGAACCGCGCTGGAGTCCTCGCGCAGTTGCCGGAGCGGACGGACACGCGGGTCCCGATCGTGATGACGCTAACTCAAGTCAACGAGCACGAGGCGCTGCGAATCCCGATCGCTGCGCTGATCCAGGCCGCCCAACGGCGGCCCCTCACTCGGCCGGAGTTCCTCAAGCTGATGCGGCTCTTCACCGAGCAGCGCATCATCTCGAACGGAATGGCGCAGCGAGACTTCGATGAGGTCTGGTCCGACCTCGAGCCACGCCAACCCTCCCCGCAGCTCCTCGAGCGCCTCGACAGCCCGAAGCTGCTCGAGCTTCGGGGGTTGGTCGACAACTTGGTGCAGGTGCAGGACCGCAAGGTCGTCATTTTCTCGCAGTGGCGTAAGATGATTCGCCTCGCTCATTGGGCGGTGCGGGACATTTTGGAGCGTTCCAACTCGCGGGCGGCATTTTTCACCGGAGCCGAGTCGATGAAGATGCGAGATTACGGTGTAGTCGCCTTTCACGACGACCCGAGCACGAGAGTCATGTTCCTGACCGATGCTGGCGGCGTCGGGCTGAACCTCCAGCGCGCCGCCTCCGCGTGTATCAACCTCGAGCTCCCCTGGAATCCCGCCGTCCTCGAGCAGCGGATCGGCAGAATCTACCGAAACGGTCAGAAGCGGCCCATCGACGTGTTCAACTTGATCGCCGAAGGCGGTATCGAAGGGCGGATCGAGAAAGTCATCGGCAACAAGAGAGCGCTCTTCACGAGCCTGTTCGACTCGGAATCGAACGAGGTGAAGTTCGAGTCCGGATCCTCGTTCGCCGAATCGATGTCGCTCCTGGCGGGTGAGACCGCTGAGCTCGAGGTCTCGCTCGACGTCGCGCTCGAGACCGAAGACGAGGTCGTGCTCGAGGACGAAGCGGCAGCCTTCGAGCTGTTCAGCGAGGCGCAAGGAACGGATCAGTCGGTCCCCACGGAGCCCAAGAGTGCGCCGTCAGTGACTGCGACATTCGAGGCACCGAGCGCCGGTCCGTTCCTCCCCGCGGCATCCGCTGCGGCGCCTCCCGTAGAGACGATGAGTGCGATGCCGGTGGCTGCGACCTTCGATATCCCGAGCCCTGCATCGGCCGCGGAAGTATCAGTCGCCGGGGGGGGCCGCGAGCCCGCCAAACCACCGGTTACCTTCCCCACGCCGCCCCACACGGTGGCGGTCGCGCCCGGGTTGTCACCGATGAGCGCGCTTTCGCTTCTGAGAGTAGAAAGAACGACCGAAGGTGGATTGCGCATCGAGGCACCCAAAGAGGCTGCCGAGACGCTCGCTGGGATGTTCGAGGCCTTCGGTGCGCTGCTCCGCGCGGGTGTCACGATGGATTCTCGAAATCGGACGGAGTGACTCCAAGACGCTGGGACGGGGTCACGAACTCATCGTCCATGCCAGAGTGTGACTCCGCGATCACAACACCGTGAAGGTACCCGAGTTACCCGGTTGACCGTCGAAGGACTCATCGAAGGTGCCGTTCGTGGCCGAAGTCCAAACCATGAGGTACTGGTCGTTGCCGCCGAGTCGATGCGGCGCCTGCGGTCTTGGCGTAGGTGAATGCGAAGTCGCCGACGCCCGCGAGGGTAGCCATGCCCGCCGTCCCTGCGCCCACTGCGAAGGTCCACTGATTGGTCGGGCCTCCGGTCTCCGCGAGCGTGAGCGTCTTTCCATCGAGGTTATCGGGCGCGAACGAGGTCTGGCTGGCGTCCAAGCCGTTGCCTGCGTCCAGGCCTGAGCCTACATCAGCGCGAGCTCCTGAATCCGAGGTATCGTCCGAGCTGCAGGCAACGAACAAAGCAAGCGAAAGGCCCCATAGGCCTCGTGGTCCATTGTGAATCATCTCTGCCTTTTACCTGCCTTCCTGGTGAAAGCCCAGAGGTCGAATCCTCGCAGTCACGACTTTTTCCTTCCCCCCGAGCGCGTCTTTGGCTAGACACAAAGAGCGACCGGGGCGTAGCGCAGTCTGGTTAGCGCACTTGACTGGGGGTCAAGGGGTCGGAAGTTCGAATCTTCTCGCCCCGACGGTCAGGCTCCCGAAATCGTTGATGGTTTCGGGAGCCAACCCACTTCGGCACACATCGACTTCGCCGAAATCTTCCAGAAATCTTACAAGCTCGACGAGACCATGTGCTCAGACGTTCAGTGCTGCGCATGGGAAGGCGTGCTGACGTTGCGATGCGAGATCTACAGGATCCGCTCCAAGGCCGGATCGTGGCGATGGGGCGTCGACTGGGACGAGCCCAGCGGCCGCCGCCGGAAGAAGATCATCGGTACGAAGGTCGAGGCCCAGGCGGCTCGAGACAAGCTCCGCATCGAGCTCACCGGCGGGACCTACTCGCCCGATCTCTATGCCAAGCGCGGCTTCACTGTCGGCCAGCTCCGAGACCGCTGGCTCGAGCACCGCACGACCAAGCTCACGATCGAGACCGACCGAGTTCTCTGGCGTCGTCTGGCGGAGTTCCTCGGCGAAGACCGAGAAGCCCGTACTCTCACGACCCGAGACATGGACGACTTGCGCGAGAAGCTCAAGGAGTCCAAGTCCTACAAGGGCACGCCGCTTTCCGTTCGAAGCGTGAACTACCATCTGAAGGTGCTGCGGGCTGGGCTCCGCCTCGCCCACCGAGAGGGTCGCATCGCCAACGTACCGACGTTCACGTTCCTCAAGGGCGAGATTCAGCGCAGCCGAATCGGCACTGGGGACGAGATCGACGAGCTCTTCGACTGCTGCGACTACCAGGCCCTCCGGATTGCTCTGGCCCTCGCCTGCGAGACCGGGATGCGTCGCGGAGAGATCTGCGCCCTCTCGTGGGAGGAGATCGACTTCGTCCAGCGGACCATCACCTTCAAGGGTGGCAAGGGCGGCAAATGGCGCACGGTGCTTTTCGGCGAACTGTCGACTCGCGAGCTCGCCAGTGTCGAAGCCCCTCAAACGGGCAAGATCTTCTCCATCAAGGCTAACACCATCACCTCGAGCTATCGCCGACTCTGCCAACAACTCGGCATCGAGGACCTGCATTTCCATGACTTGAGGCATACCTATGCGACGCGGCTGCGTCGAGCGGGTGTCGACCTCGTCACCATCAAGACTCTGCTCGGGCACGAAGACTGGTCCACCATGGAGCGGTACCAAACCGTCGATCTGACGGATCTTCGCGCGGCCCACGAGCGACTCAAAACCGTCTGAGCCTGAACCGTTTTTGGGGCGGTTCAGGGACAGCTATGCCCTGAGTCTGCCCGGAGGGAACAACCGTGTACGTGGTCGACGTCCGTGGAATGAGCATCAAGGTGGCCGCCCAATACCTCGGGTGTGGGCAGCAGCAAATCCGTCAACTCATCGCGAGCGGTGAGCTCAAGTACTTCATCGTCGGAAGGCCCGCTGGGGGTCGGCGCCAGGGCGGGTGGCGCATCGACCGATTCGATCTGGATGCACTGATCGAGAAGCGAAAGGAGGGCAAGTCATGAAACGCGGTGAGAACATGGCCGAGTTTTTCTGGCGCGCAGTCGAAGAGTCTCGGGGGCTCATCAGCGACAAGTCGGCGAGCAAGGCAATTGCTCTCCGCAAGTTCGCCGAAGGCGATTCCACGAGCGCCTTTCGCCATCTGCTCGCTGCGCTCGAGGCGAGCAAGAAGCCGGTCGCACCGATCATGGACGAGCTCCGCGAGCTCTTCGGGAGGAAGCGATGAATCTCCAACCCGTCATCCGACTCGTTCCGCGCGAAACCCACGTCGAGCGGGTCCGCCACATGGCGCTGTGTCTCCATGCGCTCGAGGTGGCTTATCACGACGACGAAGTCACCGAGTTGCTCCCTCGCGGGAGGCAGATGACTGCGGGCCAGCGCGCCCGGTGGGTCCGGGCTCTCCGGGAGAAACTGCGCGAGCTCGGCGTCGAAGCGGCTCCAGCCCCCTTCGAGTGTCGCACGACATCGACGATCGAGGCGATCCGGTTGCGAGCTCAGTTCGAGCGGCACTTGGGCCACCGTTTTCATTCTGTCAGCCACTGCTACTGGTGCCAGCGCCGGGCACGTGGGTTAGCGAGCCCCGACTCGTCGTTGGAGGTCACCGAGCCCACGACCGAGTTCAAGCTCATGCCTGGAGAATATCTGGTGGGAGGACCAGACGACCCGTTGACGAGGAAGTTCAAGGTCGAGCCATGAAATGCCCAAGCTGCACCGACGGCCTTTCCGTAGCCATCCTCTGCGGTCCGGGCTGCACGCTCGCTGCTGTGCGTTGTCAGGACTGCGATGGGACCGGAGCCATCGCGGAGTCTGCTTTGGCGCGGAAGGCGGAAGGCGAGAAGCTCCGCCAGGACCGAATCAACCGCGGGAAGAGTCTGCGAGAGGAAGCGCAGGACCTGGGAATCACCGCGACGGAACTCTCGAGACGGGAGCGAGGAAGGGTATGAGTCAGACTCTACGACCCTACCAGGCCAACGCTCTCGAGGAGCTCCGTGCCGGCATCCGCCAGCGCAAACAACGGCAACTCCTCGTGAGTCCCACGGGCTCCGGGAAGACAACCATCGCGGCCCACATGATTCAGTCTGCGGTCTCGCGGGGAAAGCGAATCTGGTTCCTCGCTCACCGCAAGGAGCTCATCCAGCAATGCTCCGCTCGGCTGGACGAGCACGACCTCGACCATGGAATCATCCAGGCCCAGCACCCACGCCGGCGACCGTGGCTCCCGATTCAGGTTGCGTCCGTGGCCACGCTGGTCCGTCGCGAACTCACGGAACTCCCGGATCTCATCATCATCGACGAGGCGCACCGAAGCCTGTCTGCGAGCTACCAGAAGATCGCCAAGGCAGCACCGAAGTCCCAAGTCATTGGCCTGACAGCGACGCCCTGGCGGCTCGATGGCCGACCGCTGGGCTCGTTCTACGAGTCCTTGGTGCTCGTCGCGAGGCCGTCGGAGCTGATCTCCGAGGGCTGGCTGCTCAAACCGCGACTCTTCGCGCCCGCGAAGCTCGACCTCACCGACGTGCATGTCCGCGGCGGTGACTACGATGAGGCCGATCTCGCCCAGAAGGTCGACCGACCAAGTCTGCTCGGCGACCTGGTCGAGCATTGGCGGAAGCTCGTCCAGACCGGAGAGAACCGCCGGACGGTCGTGTTCGCGGTCAACAAGGAACACTCCCGCCACATCACCACATCGTTCCAGGTCGCCGGTGTGCGGGCCGCTCACCTGGACGAGGCTACGTCCTCTGGCGATCGTGCACAAATCATCCGTGATCTGGCGGCCGGCGAGATCGACATCATCTCCAACTGTCAGATCCTCACCGAGGGTTGGGACTTGCCTTCGCTAGCCGCTGTCGTACTTGCCCGGCCGACCAAGTCGGTCGCTCTGTACCTGCAAATGTGCGGTCGCGGAATGCGGCCGTACCCAGGCAAGACCGAGTTCAAGCTTCTCGACCATGCCTCGTGCGTGTTCGACCTCGGCTTTCCGGAAGACGACCGCGACTACCGACTCGACGGGCGAGTTCGAGCGCGGAAAAGCAAGAACGCGGCACCTTTCGTTCGGATCTGCGAGCAGTGCTTCCGAGCCTTCCCCTCTCTTATTCGAGAATGTCCGGAATGCGGGTGGACCGTGCCGGTGGCCGTTCGCAAAATCAAGCACGACGAAGGTGGCGAGCTCCGGGAGTACAGGCAGGGTGAGCTCCCGGCCCGCGGTGAGTCGAGGCCTTGGATAGAGCGTCTGAAGCTCCTCACGGACCTGGTCGAGAAGCAGGTGACGAGGGGCTACAAGGAAAAGTGGTCGTGCATCCAGTACCAGCGGAAACTCAGGCATTGGCCGCCCGCAATCATGCAGGAGCAAGCTCACGCTGAGGTACAGCGGCGGATGGAGGCCCGGTCGTGAATCAGACCGAGGCGCTTGTTGTGGCGGAGACGCTGCTGGCTCTCGCGGCCGAACCCGGCGTGAGGGTGTGGAGACAGAACTCGGGAGCTCTGCCGAATGAGCACGGTCGGTTTGTGCACTTCGGCATCAAGGGGAGCTCGGACATCTCTGGAATTGTCGGCCCTGAGGGCTGGAGACTGGAGGTCGAGCTGAAGAGCTCGACGGGGCGACTCAGGGACAGCCAGCGCGCCTGGCTCGAGATGGTCGCGAAACACGGTGGAATTGGCATCGTCGCACGCAGCTCGCAGGAGGCCCTCGAGGGCCTGAGGGCTGAGGTCGCGAACAGGAGAAGGCAGCGGACATGAACATTCGGAAATTTCAGGAGCTCCCGGAGGAGCGGCGGAACGAGGTTGAGGGATATCTGTGGGACGGGATCGCCCACCTCGAAAGTGCGATCGCGAAGCTCGGCGTCTGTGAGTCGACCGTAAGCGAGCCTTTCGCGACCCACATCAAGGTGATGGAATCACAGATGCGCACGTTGCGCTCGCTGCATACGAACCTCACGAAGCAGGTTGAAGTCCTGGGAATGGGAGCGATGGGATGAGAACCGGAGCCGAAATCGACACCGAGGAAGAGGACTTCGTTCGCGAGGCCACTCAGGCGAAGCGCCGATTGCCGGTCGTCGAGAGTCGGCGGCCCGGGTCTTTCGTCATGGATGAGTACGACCGAGTCATCGTGTCGTACTCGTCTATGAAACAACTCCGCAACTGCCCGCGGAAGTACAAGCGGCGGTACCTCGATTGGATCGTGCCTGCCTACATTCGGCCCGGCGACCCGCGAAACTGGGGGAGCTGTATCCACCGCGGGCTCGAGATCATGCTGGCCCACGGTGACGACGCGACCTCGATGGTCGATGAGGCCATCGTCAAATACTGGGGCGACGTCGCGCGGGACCACGAGGCATTCCAGGCCCGGGCACGAGCCCAAGCCGCGCTCAATGAGTACTCCGAGCGCTGGTATGCCGCGGATCCCGGCCAGGCGAATCATCACTGGGAGCCGGTTCTCATCGAAAAGAAGTTCACCGGAGACATCATCCATCCGGACACGGGACAGGTTCACCAGCGCTACTCGATCGGCGGCAAGGTCGACGGCGTCGTGCGTGTGACCGAGGCCTGTCGCTGGGGTGCGTGCGACATCCGACCGGGCCTCTACCTCAAGGAGAACAAGACGGCCAAAAGTATCTCCGAGAACTACCTGACCCGGCTCTGGACGGACATGCAGATCCTTCTCTACTCACACTATGTCGCCGACGGGCTGGGCGAGCCGGTCATCGGAATCCTCTACGATATCGTAGGGAAGACCGACCTTGCGCATACGGACGCCGAGTCTCCGGCCGAGTTCGAGAAGAGGAAGGCGGACGCGCTGAAGCAGGCCGAAGCGGGTGAGTACCCGACACGGCTCCGAAAGCGCAACGACGAGCTCCCAGAGGACTTCGAGCGACGCAAGAAGGCGCGCGCGATCGAGCTCATCGAGGAGCTTCGGCCGCGGGAACGGGAGTCGGACGAGTCATATTCTGACCGTCTCGCGAAGTCCTACAAGAACGAGTCGATGATGTGCCGCGCATATGTGGAGGTGGATACGCGAGCGGTAGTCGATGTGAGGCGCGAGCTCTGGCTGCTCCTCGAGCGGCACGACGCGCATCAACTGAACGGGCAGTGGGGAAAGAACGAAGACCACTGCTTCGCGTACTTCCGAAAGTGCGACTACTGGGCGCTCTGCACGAGCTTCGATAGCCCGACGGTGCTCGACCAGTACGTCATTCGACAGCCCCACGAAGAACAGGAAGCCACCGAGGACGAGAGCACACCGCTTCCATCGATGGCCTGAAAGGAAGAGTCATGAGTGAACTGAGGTTTTCCGAGTTGCGAGCAGCGGCCGTGGCTCGACTCCCGCAATTCAAGAACCGCCACGGTCAACCGGCGCACTCGCAGCCTGATGGCTCGGACTGGTCCGATGCGCAGTGGCTTGGTGCGGTCATGGGAGAGCTCGGCGAATACGCCAACCTTCGGAAGAAAGTGGATCGCGGGGACGTGACGCGCGAGGAAGCTCTGCCGGAGCTCGCAAATGAGCTCGCGGACGTCCTGACCTATCTCGACATTCTGGCCTTCCGCTTGGGTATCGACCTCGGCGCGGCCGTTGTCGCGAAATTCAACAAGGTCTCTGAACGCTGCGGTGCCGACGTGTTCCTCGAGTCCGACGGCCATGAGTACGTAGCGATGGACTTGAGGTCTGGCCGGATTGTCCGACGCTGATAGACGAAAGGAGAGCGAACATGGCAATTCACATTCCGCGCAAAGGCGATAGCCCGAAACCTATCACGACGACTCTGAGCAGCCGCATCCAGCTCTGGTACGGCGAGAAGAAGATCGGCAAGACGGTGACGGCGTCCCGGATCCCAGGCGGCGCCTTCTTCCTCCAGTTCGAGGAGGGCCATGACCACGTGGCGCACTTCGGTGAGTCGATCGACTCGTGGTCGAAGCTGCTGGCGGTACTCGACGAGCTCGGCAAGGTCCCACGAGGCGAGCTCCCGTTTGTGGCGATCGTCTGGGACACGGTCGCGGAGGCCTTCCGGATGTGCCAGACGTCCGTTCTCGGTCGTCTGAACGTCGACCATGAGTCGGACTCCGGCTTCGGTAAGGGGTACTCGCTCGTCGAGAATGAGTTCCGCCGGGGCGTCACGCAGGCAACGAAGCTCGGGCTCGCGAATATCTTCATCGCGCACGTCGACTCGAAGACGATGCAGAACGGCAAGAAGGGCAAGGACGCTCGGGAGTGGAAGAAGACCATCATCGACCTTCCGAGGCCCGCGCAGAAAGTCATCCCAGGGCTCACCGACCTGAACCTCTACTTCACTTCGAGGTTCGACGAGAAGACCGAGACTCACGAGCGCGTCATCATCACGCAGGGCTCGGACGTCATCGAGGCGGGGGTGAGGTACCCGCCGGACTGGGGCGAGATGCCTCGAGTCATCCCGATGAGCTACATCGCACTGGAGAAGGCCTGGAACGCGTGTGCGCCGAAGGCTACTCCGGAGCGCTCGCCGGAAGACCAGCGGTTCATCGACGTCCTGGCAGCCTACAAGGCGAAGTTCGGCTCGATCGCCTACGACTGGGTCAAGGCCACCTTCGATCTGAAGGACACCGCGGTTCGGGCGTCGATCGTCGAGCGCCTCGAGCAGTGCGTCAACGCGGGAGCGCCATTCGCTCCGCCCGTGGTCGCTCCGCCCGCGGTCGCTCCGCCCGCGGTCGCTCCGCCCGCGGTCGCTCCGCCCGTGGTCGCTCCGCCCGTGGTCGCTCCGCCCGTGGTCGCTTCGCCCGTGGTCGCTCCGCCCGTGGCTCCGGCGCCAACCGTCATCGCGGCGCCGGAGCCGGTCGCTCCCGCGGCTGCGCAGGAGTCGCCTGCGCCCACTGCGCACCCGGCGCGATCATCCGAGGACGAGAGGTACGCACGGGCCATTCGTGCCTACTCAGACAAGTTCGGCTCGACCGCCTACGACGCCATTCGCGCAGCGTTCGATACACGAGATCCGAACGTTCGATCGGTCCTCATCAGCCGCATCGAGGAGTGCGTTCTCAAAAACGAGTTGGTCGTACCCATCAACGGCCACGCGGAGCCGAAGGAAGTTCGGTCGGGGACGAAGTTCGCATGAAGGCTCGAGGAGTCATCGTCGGCCTGGAGTCGGCGCCCAGCATTCGCCAGCAGGCGAAGGACGAGCACGAGTTCTACAAGACGCCGAGCTCGGCCGTGAGGCCGCTCATCGATGCGAACGTGCTTCCAGAAGGACGATGGCTCGAGCCGTGTGCTGGGGACGGGGCGATTATCCGCTCCGTCCCCGGCCCCGAATGGTGGGCTGCGGATATTCGCCCTGAGGCGGGCCGACCCCTCGAGGCGCTCGTCGGTCCGCGAGTGCGGTGCCCACTGGACTTCCGGACCGACAAGTTCGTCGCCCTGCTCCGCGAGACACGACCCGATGTCGTGATTACGAACCCGCCCAATTCGCTAGCGATCGTCCTGGCTCAAATCGTCAGGCGTGAGCTCCCGGATATGTGGCTCGCGCTCCTTCAGCCATGCACGATGCTGGCGACGGTCGAGCGGTGGAAGTGGCTTCGGAAGGACTCACCGAACGTCAACTGGCTGGTCGAGCGGCCTGACTTCCTCGGGACCGGCGGCATCCAGGAGTATTGCTGGTTCGTCTGGCCTCCCCTGAGGCGGAGACCGGCACCGAAGTTCTTCTTCCTTCCACCGGCCGGCTGGGTCGAGCCGCCCGAGCAACCCTCACTCTTCATGGAGGCGCGACATGGATAAGTCACGAGTGGACGTCGAGGACGTCTGGCAACGCGCGGTCAAGCTGGCCAATGAGCGAATCGCCGACAAGGCGCCGAAGGGCATGACTCGGCCGTCGAAGGGCACTCTCCTCGAGCCAGCCAAGCGCGCCTGGTCCACAGGGGCACGAGTGAACGCACTCGAGCACCTATCGAAAATGCTCTCCGCTCACGCGCGCCCCGTCCCGCTGGCGATGATCGCAGAGCTCGGTGACGCCATCGACCACCTCGATTTCGGAGCGGAGCCATGAGTCAGTTCGATCTGTTCGGGCCAAGGCCGGCAGTCCCGGTGCGCGTCGGAACGGTCGTCGTGAATCTACATCGGGAGGCTTACGACGTCTACATCGGCCGGGCTGGGCATGGCTTGGACGGCTATTTTGGGAACCCATTCACTAAAAGTGACCCGGATTGCTTGGCGAAGTTTGAAGGGTACTGCGGGCACCGAGTCGAACAGGACGCCGAGTTTCGGGAACGCGTCCGTGGGCTGCATGGCAAGCGTCTGGGCTGCTTTTGTGCGCCCGGACCCTGCCATGGAGACATCCTCGCTCGCTGGGCAGCGAAGCTCTCGGCGTCTCGAGTCAGCGGTGGAGGGGCGCCAATAACCGAGGCATGTCTCTCCATCCCTTCCACCGCTGAGCTCGAGACGCCGAGCTCCGTGGAGTCGCTTCGGAATGGGCCGGAGACGGTTCCCGGTGGGCTCGTTAGATCGGCGAGCTCCGTTGATGGTGCGGAGCTCGGCGTCTCGTTATCTGCAGACGAACTCCGCACGTGTCCGGCGTGCGGAGCTCGAGCGCGAGTCCTGACGGTCCAGGGCGGGGCGGCTCCTGACGAGCTACTCACGACCTACCTCTGCCCAGAGTGCGACTGCAAATACCTCAGGGTAACGAAGCGCAAGGACGTGTGTGCGCACGGCAAAGTGCTCTTCGTTTCGTGCTCTGAGTGCCCTCGGACCTGGGACGACGTCTATCGGAGCCCGCACTTCCGACCTCAGTTCTTCGGAGGCAAGACATGAAACCTCACGTCTACGTACTGTTCGCTGCAGATAACCCGGACGAGTCATGCATACTCGCATCGGCAGATTCGCTGCGAGAGATTAGGCGCGATGCCAAGGACCAGGGCGGTGGGTTCGTGTACTCGTATCGGCTCCAACCCACCGGTCGCTTCGAGCACGGGAAGCACATTCAGGAGACGGTTCCGGATAGTGAGACGTTCGAGGGATATTTCGACTCAGAGGGAAGGCGGAGCAAGTGAGGTTCTCCGTGCTGCACCTCTTCTGTGGGCTCGGCGGGGGTGCTCTCGGCTTCCAGCGGGCTCGCGCGAACCATGCAGGCCTCGTGGGCTCGTTCCGTACCCTCTGCGGAATCGACCTCGACGCTGCGGCGTGTCGCGACTTCAAACGACTGACGAAATCTCCGGCTGTCCGGGCAGATGTCGCCTGCATGCAGCCCGCAGAGCTGCTCGTAGCAACTCGTGGAGAGCATCCGGACGTCATCTTCACATCGCCGCCCTGCACGGGCTTCTCGGGCCTGCTCTCCAACGAGAAGTCAGGCAGCGAGCACTACCAGGCGCTGAATAGGCTCGTCCTGCAGGGGCTGTTCCTGTCGCTCGAGACCTTCGTCACGAAGCCGCCGAAGCTGATTCTGCTCGAGAACGTGCCCCGCATCGCACAGCGCGGTGAGAAGCTACTCCTGCAGGTTCGGAGTTTGCTCGCCCGCTATGGATATGTCTTCCACGAAGGGTTCCATGACTGCGGCGAGCTCGGCGGGCTGGCGCAGCATCGCCGACGCTTCCTTCTCATCGCTCGGCACGTTCGGTCGGTACCGACGTTCGTGTACTCGCCGCCGAAGCAGCGGGTCCGGTCTATCAGTGAGGTGCTTGGTAACCTGCCGAGGCCCGAGTTACCAAGCGCTGGGCCGATGCATCGGCTTCCTCGGCTCAAGTGGAAGACGTGGGTACGACTCGCCCTCATCCCCGCAGGTGGAGACTGGCGGGCGCTCGGCACTCGAGACGGGTCGAAGCGCCACAACAACGTGCTCCGCGTCGTCCCATGGAACGCCCCGAGCGTCGCGGTTACGGCTGGAGGGCACCCGACGTCCGGCGGGCCGTGCTGTGCCGACCCGCGATTCGACGGTGAGTACCGTCGAGGGACCTACCGAGTAGTTCGGTGGGATGGAGTCGCTGGAACGGTCACTGGCGAAGCTGCTCCGAGCACAGGCCCGTTTTCAGTCGCTGACCCCAGGATGGGGCAGCACGAGAACAAGATGCGAGTCGAGCGGTGGGAGGCCCCCGCTCACACGGTTACGGGCTCAGACCGAGTTGGCTCCGGAGCTCCTTCGGTCGCGGACCCTCGAATCGCCGGGAAGGGCTCGAGGCCCGACCTCTTCGGCGTGCTCGCCTGGAACCAAGCGGCGAAGACCATCAACGGGCAGGCGCGAGTCTCGAGCTCCAACTGTCCAGCGGCCGTCGCTGACCCTCGGCTCCCGAACTGGGAGGACCGACCGGACCCTCCTCCGCTGATTATCGGCGAGGACGGGACCTGGCATCGGCCCCTCACGACCCTCGAGCTCGCGGCTCTGCAGGGGCTGCCCACTGAGGTCGACGGACAGCCTCTCGTCTTGGACGGTGCGTCGCACTCAGGCTGGCGCAAGCGGATCGGGAACTGCGTACCACCGCCAGCCGCTCAGGCGATGGCCGAGGCAATCCTCGACTCGCTCATGGCGAGCTCCGCTGGACAGACCTTCCGTCTCGGCGGGTCTGGGATCTGGGTTCAGGAGGGCATTCATGTCTAGATGCAAGTCATGCGGCCAGATCGTGAAATGGGTGACGACCAAGTCGGGCAAGCTCATGCCTGTCAACGTCGACGACCTGATTATCTGCAAAGAGTCGCCGGCGCGTGACTCGCCACGCAAGGCCACCATCGTTACCACGGCCGGAATGGTGATCACTGGGTACGTTTGTGACCCCAAGGATGTGGATGTCGCGCTTGACTATGAGATTGGCTCGACAAGCCACTTTGCTACCTGTCCTAACGCAGCACAGCATCGGAGGCCGAGGTCATGATCACGTGCGAGTTCGAGCTCGTCGACTTCAGCACCGAGCTAAGGGCGCCGTACCTCGGCCAGAACGGCCTGAGAGACCCAAGCTCCCCGTGCGAATATTTCCTGTCGGGCGTCCCTTCCGGTGGTCGCTGCGAGGGCGATGGGCACTACCTTTGTCGTAAGTGTGTCCGCCGGAAAACCTGCATCGAGTGTGACCGGCCGACGGTCGACGTGTCGAAATTCTGCGAGGCACACTCATGATCTGCGCGTGGTGCGAGAGCCCGATCCCCGAGTCGGCTCGTGCTGACTCTCTGTTCTGTGGGCGCACGTGCCGCCAATGGGCCTTCCGGACCCGACGTCGTGCAGCTGCAGTGGGCTCGAGCAGCGACGCGTCGCTCCTGCCGGCGCAGTACCAGGACGACGGGTCTCCCGGGACGTTCGAGATCGCGGACCCTCCGTATCCGGGCTTGGCTTCCAAATATTACCGCCGCGAAAAGTCGTTCGCCGGCGAGGTCGATCACTCGGCGCTGCTCGACCGTTTGCTGGCCAGCTCGCTCACCGGTTGGGCGCTGTGCACGTCGCCCGAAGGCCTCCGGCGACTGATCTCGAGGTGTCCGCCCGACGTTGATGTCGGGATCTGGGCGAAGCCCGTCGGGCCTCAGCCTGGCCGGCGTCGATTCTGGGAGTGCGTGCTCGTGAGGACGAGTCGTCCACGGCCGCTGGCGACGCGAGACTTCCTCGTCGCTCTGCCCGCGCGCTCCGGTGGCACTCTCCCGGGGCGCAAGCCCATCGCCTACTGTACGTGGCTTTATGCGTTGCTGGGAATGCGGCCCGGCGACTCGTTGATCGACACCTATCCGGGAACTGGGATCTTCACGCGAGCTTGGGCCTATCTATCGGCTCGAGCTCTCGGCGCTCAGAGCAGCTCAAGCGACACGTTTGATTCGGAGGCGTGATGGGCTCCGAAATCCTCACCCAGTTCCTCAACCGGACCGACCGGCTGGCGAGCCAAGCTCCGTGGGGATCGCCATGTCCGATCGAAGTGAACGGCAATCTCGACGAGCTCCTCGACGCCCACCTGGGCCGAGGCACCGCCGAGGCAACCTATCTGCCCGCTCGTGGGGCCCCGAAAGCGTGTCCAGTCACGAGGCTCGGGACCTACGCTCCCGACCTCGAGGGTCGAACTCGGTGGCTGTGCTTCGACCTCGACGGGCCCGAGCACTCCGAAGGACTGAAGGATCCGCTCGCCCTAGCTCGCGACCTACTCAGCCGGCTATCCGAGCTCCATGTCCCGGCACATCTCGAGAAATCGGGAGGCGGGCGAGGATGGCACGTGTGGGTTTTGCTCACGGAGTCGATGCCAGCCTCGATGGTGAGGCGTCTTGCGTTCGCGATTCTACCCGAGCGAGTCGAGCTTGCGAGCGGTGAGATGGCTCTCGTGACTTCGGGGCGAGGCGTCGAGGTCTTCCCGAAGCAGGACCGAGTCAAGCCCGCCAACGAGGCCGAGCCAGCCGGCATGGGCTCGATGGTATGGCTCCCGCTTTGGGGTGGAGCCGAGCCAGGTTGCGGACTCTTCCACAAAGAGGTCCATGGCCTGCACGTCCCCTACAAGCCCGAGTCGCTCGAGCGCGCAGATCCGGCTGTCGTGAGTCAGTTCCTCGAATCCCTCCCCGCGCCGAAGCAGCCGGAGCCCGAGGAACGTTCCGAGTCGTCCGACCTGTGGCGAGTGTGGCGTCGGGATGCGCTCGCTCGCCTCCCTCTCGAGTCGGTTTACGGCGAGCTCCTTACGGGCAAGAAGCAGTCCCCAGGATGGCTCGAGTGTCGAGATCCAGAATCCCCGAGCGGCGACCGAGACCCGTCCGCCTGCGTCGCCGACGGTACCGGCCGCGCCGAGCGGGGCGCGTTCAAGTCGTTCAGAGTCGACGGTCGCCCGCTGAGTGTCTTCGACTTCCTCCAACGTCACCGGGGCGCCCGAGACTTCATAGAGGCTGCACGCTGGGTCTCCGAATGGTCGGGAGTAGCACTCCCGCCCTCGAAGAGTAGGCAACTCAAAGCCAAGCTCGAGCAGACGCTTGCATCCATGGACCGAGACGAGCTCGAGATCGTCGAGTTGCTCGAGGCTGCGGGAGTCGACCCGACCGCTATGCACGTCCAGAAGGTCGCCGGACAGGCGCTCCGTGATGCTGGATATGACCTGAAGAAGATCCATCGCGGCGCCCGACGATGGACGCGCGGCGCCTCCGCGGACCATCAGCGCGGCGCCTCCGACGCGCCGCGGACCGAGCGCGGCGCCTCCGCGGACCATCAGCGCGGCGCCTCCGACGCGCCGCGGACCGAGCGCGGCGCCTCCGCGGACCATCAGCGCGGCGCCTCGGCACACGACATTGCTCGAGTCCCCGAGGACGGAGATCCCGAGTCCGAGGGGCAGCTCGCGAAGGTGATCGAGTTCAAGCGGCCGACGGTGCCCGGCCTGCTCAAGATCTCGCTCGACCCGTACGGACGGGTAAACCTCGACATCAACTCGAACGGGACGCCGGAGTACAACGTCAGCGTGATGGACAAGATCGTCCTGCACGACGCGCTCTACGGCGGAAAGCTCACCCGGAACGAGATCGATCTGAACGTCTATTTCGATGGGCAGATCGCGCCCGAGTCCTTCGTGCACAGGGTTCGTAGCGAGGTGACCGAGCGATACGGTTTCACGAAGGTCGTGCCGAAACAGGACGTGAACGACGCGATCTTGTCGGCGGCCGAGGCGAACACGTTCAACCCGCTCCGCCGATATCTCGAGGATCTTCGATGGGATGGCATCAAGAGAATCGAGCGGATCCCTGAGGTGCTGGGCGTTCGCGACGAAGACCTCGAGCTCGCGACGATCTACACCCGACGATGGTTCGTCGGAGCGATCGCCCGCGCGCTTCGACCCGGCTGTCAGCTCGACACCGTGTTCTGCCTCCTGGGCAACCAGGGAGCCTTCAAATCCTCGTTCTTTCGCATCCTTGGCGGCGACTTCTTCGCCGACACCTTCCTCGACATCCAGAATATGAAGGACACCTACCTGCAACTCCACGGGGCCTGGATCTACGAGCTCGCCGAGATGGAGTCTGTCTACCAGAAGGCCGACGCTGGCAAGATGCGGCAGCTGATCACGAGCCAGACCGATCGGTTCCGCGCGCCCTACGAACGCGGCGTGCGGCCCCACAAGAGGTACTGCGTCATGGTCGGCACGTCCAACCGGCCAGATCTCCTGAGCGATCCGGAGGGCAACCGACGATTCTGGGTGCTCCGGGTCGGTGACCGAATCGACAAGGAACGCGTTCTCCGCGAACGAGACATGCTGTGGGCCGAAGCTCGCGCGATCTTCGAATCCGGCGAGCGCTGGTGGCTGACAGACCACGAGGAGGCCCTACGGCGATCGAGCAATGCGCGCTTCGAGGTCGAGCGACCCGGCGTTGATCTCTTCCTCACGGCGATCGCCGAGATCGAGGCGTCTCCCGGTTTCGACGGGACGTTGACCATGAACGAGCTGCTGGCGAAAGCCGGGTTCGAGAGCGATCCGAGGGCAGGCTTTGTCCTCGGCTACTCGCGCCCGAAACCAACGATGGGACAACAACGTGACGCCGGTCATGCGCTCAGAAAAGCAGGCTACGAGAGGAAGCCCTCTAGAAATCTAGGTGAGGCAACCATATGGGTCCGTGCGGACCCTTAGGGATTGTCTAAACCCTTAGGGACCGTAGGTCGCTTACGGTCCGGGCCTTGGGGCAGTAGCAATCCGGACCGTGGGACCGTAAAATAGGCTCGGCAACAATAATTGTTTTGGAGCTGAACGGATGTCTGGTGAAGAAGAATGAAGATCGGCCAATCCACGGTCCGGAGGGTCCGGACATTGAGCCAGTAAGACATGCTACGGTCCCTAAGGGTTTAGACAATCCCTAAGGGTTCTGCTCTGCCGGAGAGTCGACCTTCCAACTTCTTTTCAGGCCGTCGTGGAGTGAGTGCATCCTCACTTCGAGGCAGCATGGGTGATCGTCTCCGACCCTTTCCGGATCAGCGAAGACTATCCTTTGGTCGCACCGATAAAGCGACGTAGAGATGGTGAAGCCAAACGCCGTCTTGGTTCGCGCAACCCATCCCGTTCCGTCGGGTGCAACCGTGAGGAGTGAGTCATGGACGCATCCAGTCCCAACGATAAAGAATACTGCTGCTGCTCTCATAACGCTACGGCCCAAGCCAAGACTCGTTCTTGGTCCGTATGTCGGCTTTCATGCGAGCTCGGCTGAGTGCCCTAAGGGTCGAACTCGCTGTGCATATCTCCTCACCGCCAATCGCTCGGTTCGCATCGCAGTAGTATACGCGATCGTCTCCGTTGGAGTCGGTCACGATCACCCAGATATGAGTTGCGCCTTTGTCCGTCGCCAACACGCCCGTGCCTCGAATCGACTCGGTCGCGCACGAGCACAGGAACAGCAGCGCGGTCAGAGCGGCTCTCATGCCCCGGTCGTGACAGGCTTCGTCCGTCTGTTCAAGCCCCCGCTGCAAGGTCTTCGCTTGTTCAGCTATTGAAACGCTCCGTAGCCCATCATCATCGGAAGGCTTAAGGTGGATGCATGCTCTCGATCGATCGCTCCAAGACTCCGCGTGAAGTCGTCTGGGATGCGGCCGTGTCTTCGATGACCAGCGTCCTCTACTACCGACGCCAACTTGCCCGACTCGAACGCTGGGACCTCGCTACCAGGCTCGCAAGCGCCTTCTTCGCTTCGACTACGCTCGTCTCGATCCTACAAGCCAACGGATTCGGCGTCTGGACCAGTGCGGCAGCTGCCATCCTCGCCATCGTCGGACCTTTGCTGGACCTGCCGGAGCGAATCAAGACCGCAGCCCTTCTCCTCTCCCGCCACGTCGCTGACCATCAGCGTCTCGAGAGTCTTTTCGAACGTTTCGCCCTCGAAGCATTCTCTCCGGAGGTCGATGCCGCTCTGAAATCTTGGCAAGAAACCGAGATGATCGAGACCGAACGGGTGCGAACGGTGAACGAGCGCCTTTTCGCTAAGTGCGACCGAGATGCCCGCCTACAGCTCGGCGAGAAGCCAACAGCACTCGTCGAGGCAACGAATGCCTAAGACGCCGAGGCCCGACACCTCTCAAGACGACCTTTTTTCGATCAGAAATCCACGCCCACCTCCACCACCACCACCACCACCACCACCACCACCTCCGCCTCCTCCACCGCCGCCGAAACCCAAGTAGGACACCCTGTCTCTTGTTCAGTTATTGAAACCCACCTATAGTTTCCGGACATGAGAATCCCAAGGGAGGCCGGATGCTGCAGCGGGTGATCGACGCGATGTACCTGATCGACGAGGGCCTCAGGTCGTTGGAGCCGGCCGAGCGTGTGGCTGTGATGGACTTCCTACGGACGCTCGACATGCTCCCGAGGGTCGAGCGGCCCCCCGAGCATCCCTCAGCGCCCGAGCCATCTGAGCCGAGTGTGGACGTGGATGCCGTGGCGACGAAGCTGGTGGCCGAGCAGCGCGCAACGTTCCAGGACGCCAAGGCGCTCGTGGCGTCGCTGGCACGACCTGGAACGGCTGCGGACGCGGTCCTGAGGCAAGCGCGGGCCCAGCTCCCGACGGCGAAGGAGCGCAAGCTGGCGAAGCGTGAAACGCCGAACGCGACCGAGGCCGCTGGCATGGAGAAGGTGCTCGAGCTCCTGGTTAATCGTGGCCCGATGAAGAACGCGGACATTTGCGCCGCGCTCGGCGTCGAGCAAACGACGGTGAGCTATCGGCTGAGGCAGCTCATGCGGCAAGGCCGAGTGCGCGCGCTGGACGGTCACCGATACGGCGTCGGGAGCTCTTGACTCAGCAAGCGGCTCTGTCGTGCGACCGGTGCGTGAACAAGACGGAGTCCACGTTCCAGCTCTATTGCGCCCTCATTCAGAGCTCTGACCTCGGTCGAGGCGGCACTGCGGCCGAGAAGCCAGAGCGCTTCGCGGGGATCGTGAAACAGGCGCAGCTCGCCGCGGACGTATTCGAGACCCAGGTGGGCGTCGACGAAGAGACACGTATGCGCCGGCTCGACGGACAGCGGCGGGAGCTCGAGAACCTCGAGAGTACGCGTAGCGGAGCCATCGAGGCCCTGCGCAAGGCCGAGCTCGCCGAGCAGCGCGCCAAGGCCGCCGAGCAGCGCGCCAAAGACGCGCTCTTCGAGCTCGAGAAGCGACGCGAGGACGCGCCGGTCGAGAGACGCGAAGGCTGACAATGAGCCTGTGCGCCGAACACTCCCGCCGTGAGCCCCCGTGGGGCTTGCTTGCCCTCGTCCTGGTCCTCGCACTGGCTCTCCTGCGCTCGACGCTGGCGCAGGGGGCCGAGCTCACGCTCGAGCAGTTCGGTGCGACTGGGGGCAATGCAGCGCGTGACACGGCCGCTTTCAGGGCGGCCATCGCCGAAGCCAAGCGGACGCCGGAGGCCGACAGGCTCTCTCTCGTCCCCGGTCGCACGTACACGCTTCGCCCCGACCAAGCGTATCGCGTCGCCGTCATGCTCGACGGCGTGCGGGGCCTCGATATCGAGACCATGCTGCTGAG
The DNA here is from genome assembly GCA_964463485.1 of uncultured Myxococcales bacterium. Classification (GTDB taxonomy): domain Bacteria; phylum Myxococcota; class Kuafuiibacteriia; order Kuafuiibacteriales; family Kuafuiibacteriaceae; genus CAYXDO01. The sequence continues at coordinate 108,893 of CAYXDO010000004.1, forward strand.
CACTCCTCGCGGAGATCCCGCGGTCCTGCGCCTCGAGCCGGCTAACTACGCCGGCAAGGCAATCGTGCTTTTCGGTAGCGGGCGGACAGCGGGCACGAGCTCCATTGCGATTCGGCGTGTGGTGCTCGATGGCTCGGACGCTCAGTCCCGCGGCGAGGACACACAGCAGTCGACCTTGTTCCGCGCGACCTCCGTGCGAGGCCTCGAGCTCGAGGATGTGCGCGTCCAGAACATCGCTGCGGACGGCCTCAAGCTGGCAGGCTCGGCGAGGTTCGGTCCGACGCTCCGCGTGCGTCTAAATCGCGTGGAAGCAGAGGACTGCGGGCGCGGAGCTCTCGTGCTGCAAAGCATGGTCGAAGACGTCGAGATCCGTGCGCTCGTGACTCGTCGCCAGCGCAAGGGAGCGATCGACGTCGAGGCGAGCATCGCGAACGCACCGGGCCCGCGGAATGTTCGGATCCTGGGGAGCTCGCTTATCTCGAGCCCGCGTGCGGACGGCACCCTGCCGGAGTTCGGCTTGTCGCTCGGTGGCGAGGACTCGGACGAGGGCGCGATGCGCGACGTGCTTGTCGCCGACGTCGAGATCGACGCCGGCGTCTGGGTGCGCAACGCGGTCGGCGTCGTGTTCGTGAACGTCCACGCTCGGTCCTCGCGCTATGGAGCGATCTTCGACGAGCGCGTCCAGCTCGACTGGTACGGCGGCAGCCTCTTCGGACTCAAGGGCGCCCTCGTGTCGAAGCACCATGGCGTCGTGGGCAAGGTCCCCGATGGCGTGCGGTTCCGCGGTGTCGCGCTCGACTCGCCCGCGGGCACGACCACCATGCGCTGCGACTCTTGCACCCGGCACGAGTTCGACTCGGTGACCTGGGGCGCGAGCAGCTCGGTCGTGCTGTCGAACGAGCTCGCGGGGCAGGCAATGGGCGGGTTCCGGTTCGCGGGCGGAGCACCTGCATCTCTCAAGGTCGCGGATCGAGACGACCGCCCGACGAGTCCGATCGAGGCCCCAGTAGTCCTGCCGTGACGACCCGTCGCAAGAAGAAGCCCGCGAAGCCGACTCGGCGCAAAAAGCTCGGAGGCCGGCCGACAAAGCTCACCGCCGCACTCGGGCGTCGCGTGATCCGGCTGGTCGGCACGGGCGTCTTCCTCGAGACAGCAGCGGCCTACGCCGGCGTTTCGAGGTCGACCCTCTACGAATGGCTGCGTCGAGGGGCCGAAGAAGCGGAGGGCTTGTTCGCCGAGTTCCGCGCAGGGATCGATATCGCCGTCGCGAAAGCGGAGGTGCACGACTGGGATGCGATCGGTGCGGCCGCAAAGACGGATTGGAAGGCTGCTGCATGGCGACTCAGCCGAAGGCATCCCGACCGATTCGCGCAGCGCTCGGCCGTGCAGGTGAGCCCGTCGCTCCTGAAGAGCGCTGAAGCTGACCTCTCGCTCATGAGCGCGGAAGATCTCGAGGCGATCGAGCGCATCCATCACAAGTACGTCGTCGCCGCTGGCGTGCTGCCGTCGCTCGAGGACGCCGATGAGATCGAGTCCGAGCCCGACTCCGAAGTTTCGCCCGCCTAACCTGGCTGCGGTTCAGTTCGAGCTCGCCAAGCGTCAGTTCAAGCGCTTCGTGCGGCTCATGTGGCCACTCGTCGAGCCCGCGACGCCGCTCGGGTGGAACTGGCACCTCGACGTCGTGTGCGACCACATGCAGGCGATCTTCGAGAATCGCATCAAGGACCTCGTCATCAACATCCCGCCTCGCTCGCTGAAGAGCACCATCGTGTCGGTGATGTTTCCAGCCTGGGCGTGGATTCATCGCCCGGAGCTCCGGTTCCTCACCGCCAGCTACGACATGAAGCTCGCGACTCGCGATGCCGTGCGCTCGCGCCGAGTCATGTACTCATCGATCTACCAGCAGATGATCACCGTGAAAGGCGAGCTCGCATGGCGCTTCAGCGGCGATCAGAACGTGAAGTCGCGCTATGAGAACGACCGCACTGGGCATCGCATCTGCGTCTCCCCGGGCTCCGGTGTGACTGGCGAGGGAGGTGACATGATCCTCGTCGACGACCCTCACAACGTCATCGAGGCCGAATCGGAGCAAGACCGCGAGTCGGTGCTCGAGTGGTGGAACCAGGCCATGAGTACTCGAGCTAACTCGCGAGGCTCGCACTTCCTTGTGGTGATGCAACGCCTGCACCATCAGGACCTCTCGGGGCAGTTGCTGTCCGCCGGCGGCTACGACCACCTATGCCTGCCAACGCTGTTCGAGAACGAGCACCCATTCGCGTCGAACACAGAGATCGGCTTCGTGGACCCGCGCACTGAAGACGGGCAGTTGCTTCATGCAGCACGTGTGGGCGTCGACGAGGTCGAGCGCGCGAAACTGCGGCTCGGCACCTACGGGTTCGTAGGACAACACCAGCAACGTCCTGCGCCGCGAGGCGGCGCGCTCTACAAGACGAACTGGTTCCGCTGGTACGACACGACGCCGGCGTTCTTCGATCGCATCATCACGAGCTGGGACCTCTCGTTTCGCGGGCGCGACGAGAGATTAGGCTACCGAGCCGAGGTCGCGAACATCACCGATCCGTCGCACGTCAGCGGCACCGTCTGGGGCTTCATCGGGGCGCGGTCGTACTTGCTCGACGAGGCGATCGGTCAGTGGGACATCGTTCAGACGATCGATCGGATGCTGGCTCTCCGATCTCGCTGGCCAAAGGCGACGGCGCACCTCGTCGAGAACAAGGCTAACGGGCCGGCCGTTGAGGCCATCTTGCGAGACAAGATCCCTGGTTTGCTGCTGATCGAGCCGCAGGGCAGCAAAGTGCAGCGAGCGATTGCTGTGCAGCCGTACATCGAGGCCGGCAACGTCTTTCTACCGATCGAAGTGCTAGCGCCGTGGATCGGCGATCCGAAGAATCCTCACCCTGAGTCGTGGCTCGGCGAGGTCACGTCGTTTCCGCGGGCCAAGCGCAAGGACCGCGTGGACTCGATGTCGCAGGCGCTGATCCACGAGCAGGTGAGCGAGCACGCTGCGGCGATGCGTCGGCTCGTCGGGCTCACGTCCTGGTGAGGAGCTTGACCGCGAGAGCCGTTCTAGGTCGAGGTCGCCGCGATGATCGGTGAATGGCTGGCAAGCCGCTTCGACGGCTGGCAGAACCTACTCACCGGGCTCGCGCTCGAGTCGAAGGACCACCGGCTTGGCGCGAAGTTCACGCGAGGGCCGCGTCGAGACCCGTCGCTCGTCGACGCGCAGTATGAGGAGGACTGGCTTTTCGCGCGCATCATCGACACGGTCCCCGACCACGCGACGCGCAAGTTCATCCAGGTCACCATTGACGACTCGGCCGACGAGGACCTTGGGCTCACTGTGCGGCATCGGCTCGAGGAGCTCGACGTCGCGAACCGGTTTTTCGACCTCATGCGCTTCGACGGGCTCGACGGCGGCGCATGCATGGTGCTTGGGGCCGACGATGGAGCCGATCCAGCGACACCGTTGAATGTGGCTCGAGTCCGACGCGTGCGGCATCTCAACGTCGTGCGTCGACACGAGATCCAGGTGGAGCGTCTCGATGAGGACCCTAACTCCGAGTATTACGGAGAGCCCGAGTACTACCGCTTCAGCCGGACCCAGCAGCGCATCCACGCCTCGCGAGTGATTCGGCTTGTGTCGATTCCCGCTGGGCCGTGGAGCCCGTATCGCGACAACGGCTGGGGTGTGCCCCGCATCCAGCGGCTCTACGATGAGATGCGCTCCTTCGGGACCTTGTTCGACTACGTTGAGGGCGGCTTCAAAGACCTCACGCAAGGAGCCCTCAGCATCAAAGGGCTCGCGAACATCTTGGGCCATGCGGACGGCGAGACGCGGCTGAAGGACCGACTGCGCCTCATGCAGATGACCGCGAGCGTGTTCAACGCGGTGCTGCTCGACGCCGACGAGAAGTTCGAGAAACGCACGAGCGGGACCATGGCCGGCTACTCGGACGTGATGCTCCGCTTCATGGACAAGCTCGCGTCGGCGTCCGAGATCCCCATCAGCATCCTCTTTACGAACCGACCCACTGGCTTCGCGACGGACAACGACGCAGACAAGCGGACCTTCTACGACAGCGTCGCAAACAAGCAGCGCCGCTGGCTCAACAAGCCCGTGGAGCGCGTGCTCGAGGTGGTCATGCACGAGCAAGAGGGCCCCACGGGTGGCACGCCCCCGAAGAACTGGTCGTGGCAGTGGCAGCCGCTCGAGGAGGAGAACGAGAAGGAAACCGCGGAGCGACGGAAGACCGAAGCGGAGACGGATACCCATCTCGTTGATGCCGGGCTGATCACACTTGGCGAGGCTCGGTCGCGACTTGTGAATGACGCGAAGACGCCGTACGTGCTCGACCTTGAGCTCGACCTCGACGCCAAGGAAGAGCCAGATCCCGAGCCTGACCCTGAGCCGAACCCGGGTGATCCGGATCCAGACGACCCGCCGGCGCCGGACGACGAATGACCCCGATCATCGTAGCAACCAAGGGCTCGGTGAAGCCCACGATCGCTTTCTTGCTGAGGACGAAGAAGCTTCGACGTGCGCGAAAACAACCTCGAACCGCGGTGCAGGACCGACTCGCCGACGCGATGATGCGCAAGCTGATAGAAGAGTGGATCGACGCGATCCGTTCGGAGTTCGGCCGCATCGTGTTACCTCAGCTGCCCTCGCTGCTCGAAGAGATCCCGCGCGAGCTCCGCCGAGTCGACGTCGACACGGACGATCTCTTCGACCAGGTTGAGCGAGGCGCAGCCCAGCGCGTCCATCTAAGCCCGAGGGTTCGGGCGATCGTGAACGAGGCCGCGAGCCGCCAGGGCAAGCGGTTGAAGAAGTCGGTAGCGAAGGTGCTGGGCATCCGGCCCGAGCTCGGGGAGCCATGGCTCGCGCAGCTCCTCGAGAGCTCGGTGAAGGAGAGCGTCCGCAACATCAAGAGAGTCAGCGGAACGTTCTTGGCCACGGCCGAGAAGCTCATCTCGAACGCCATCGCCCAGGGCGAGAGCCTGCGCTCACTGACCAAGGATCTCACTCAGGACTTCATCGACGAGGGCATGGAAGCCAAGCGGGCAAAGCAGCGGGCGAAGCTTGTGGCACGGGACCAGATCGGCTCGGTGATCTCTGGACTCGACCGAGCTCGGCAGACCCAGCTCGGAGTCACGCGGTACACCTGGCGCACCTCGGTGGACGAGCGAGTGAGGCCCTCCCATCGGGAGCGCGAAGGCGAGGTCTTCGAGTGGAATCGGTCGATCGAGGCGCAGCTCCGCGAGAAGGGGCTGGATGTCGATCGCATCGACGGGCACCCCGGCCGACCCATCAATTGCCGATGCACGGCCGAACCGGTGTTGACTGACTTGCTCGATGACCTGCCAGCGGTATGAACCTGGCCGATACACGCCGGCGAGGGCGATTGCCGAGGACAGGCAGGCGGGCGCGTTCTAGGCCGATCCTCGCGCACGACGGCGCTTGGAGTGCTCTCCCGAGAGAGACCCGATCAACTGCTGCACCCTCATGGGTGAGAGATCGAGAACCTCGGCGGCATCACGGACCGAAAGCCCGACGTCACGAACGAGCTTCGCAGCCGAGGAGCGTAGAGCATCCTGGCTCTCGGTGATGATCTCTTGCGCCTTGCGGGCGCGCTCGCGTTTCTTGCGAAGAGCTGACAGATCTTTCGCAAGCCTCTGCGGCGGGACGATCTCGTCGATGAGCTCCGCTTCTAGAGCTTCACGCTCGCCGATCGCGAGCTCCAAGGCTGATCGAATCCGCGCGCGCGCTCCGGCGATGCTACGTCCGTCTGTGAGCACACCCTTGATCTCGGCGTCGATGATCTCCGCCGTCCATCCGCCTTCCTCGTCGAGCGTATATCGAACCTTCAATTGCATAAATGTACCCTCCTATCCGAGGAGCCAGCCTTTTCCGAGGCACTCCTCCATCTGCCGTTGAATCGATCGGAGCGTGCCGATCTTGATATCGCGCGGACCGTGGCTCGGCACCGTCGTGAAGCACTTTCCACACGGCGAGACCCAACGTTCATGCGAGCCGTTCTGTCGGACCAGCGTGCAGTCGAGGTCGAGGAGCCGACGTCCAACTTCCCGCGACTTCATGTGTATAGATATATGTACGATCAGAAGAACCGTCAAGTGCTATGTACAGTTTTTTATGATTGTCCGCGATCGAATTGGTGGCGTGGTGTTCATGCGTGGCTCGCCTGGAGCAACGACACGATCACGTCGCCTACGACGATGCCCGCACCGACCATCCATCCGTGGCGTGTCGGCGCTTCGATCTGCAGCCGCTACGTGAGCCGCGGCTGCGCCAGGACGGTTTCCTGGCCGTGCAGGGCTTCATCACTCGGGCCGGCGTGTTCGAGTACCGGCGAGCCGACGGGAGTGTCGTGCGCGAGCTCCGGCGGCCGGAGGAGGTCTTCAACCAGGACTCGCTCGACAGCTTTGCGCTGGTCCCGCTGACGCTTGGGCATCCGCCCGAGAACCTCACTCCGGACACGGTCCGCGAGTGGCAGGTGGGCGCGGTCTCGAGACCAGAGCGTTCCGGGTCGCTCGTCCGCAGCGACATTCTCATCACGCGGAAGGACGCGATAGACGCTGCGCAGGCGGGCACGCGCCAACTCTCGTGCGGCTACTCGCTCGTCCTAGTGCAGCGAGGCGGTACGTGGACGGATGACGCAGGGAGGGCACACCGCTTCGATGCGGAGCAGACGCGGATCCGCGGGAACCACGTCGCGCTCGTACCGTTGGGGCGCGCTGGGCCCGAGGCGAGCATCAGGCTTGACGCCTCGGACGGCATCAGTGTGGGACCCGAGACGATGAAAGTCCGAATCACGTACGAGGTCGAACCGGAAGTCGCCGAGCAAATGCGCAAGGACGGTTTGCTGGACGCGAACAACGTCCAGGTCCGCCAGGACTCGTCCGACGCCGCGCTGAAGGCCGAGAACGAGCGGCTCAAAGGCCAACTCGATGCAGCGAACGCGCGGGTGACGACGGCCGAGCAGGCTGCGCAAACGGCTCGAGCCGACGCGTCTGGGCCCGCCATCCAGCGCCGGATTCAGCTGATCGGCAAAGCCGCGGCGATGGGCGTGACTCAGAAGTTCGACGAGCTCACCAAGCTCTCGGAGCGAGAGATCATGGCCGCTGCGATCGTCAAGCATTCGCCGACGCTGAAGCTCGAGGGCCGCTCGGACGAATATGTCGGCGGCATCTTCGATTCTCTCTCGTCGACTCACGTCGATACGGCCGCGGCGATCGCGAAGCTCGTGCAAGGCGAGCGTACCACCAATCCCCCGGAGTCCCATCAGGACGCCAACGACAAGGCCTACAAGGAGATGCAGGAGCGCATGCGCAAGCAATGGCAGCCTGCTGCGAAGGCCTGAGCTGAGGAAGGAAAGGAATCAAGATGTCCGGACAGCAGAGCTATTCCCTCACTCAGCAGGCCGCCTACGCGGGCATGCGCCACGGTCTCTTCGATCACCGGTGCCGTACGTTCGTGAACGACAAGGGGGCCGTGCGCCAGATCGATACGATCACCGTCGACACGGCCGTGGGCTCGAGCACGACGTACGCGCTCACCGTCGACGGCTACTCGATCTCGTTCACCAGCGCTTCGGCCTCGAAGACCGTGATCCGTGACGGGCTGATCGCCGCGGGTAGAGCGGTGCAGGCCCTCGAGTCCGTATGCGCCTTCAATCCGTCGGGAACGGACGCCCTGACGGTCACCGCCGCGACGGAGGGCACGGGCTTCACGACAGCCGAGTCCGATGGGAATCTGTCGCTCGCGAACACGGTCGCGAACGTGGCCAAAGAGCCGATCCCGTTCGGCCGGGGTGTCGTGCGCCGGCGAACGCTCGCGAGCTCCACGGTGACGGTCGATACTGCGGCGAACTCGACGGCCTACGCGATGACGATCGACGGCGTGTCGGTCAGCATCACCTCGGACGCGTCCGCGACGAAGACCGAGATTCGCGACGCGTTGATCGCGGAAGCCTACCGACTCATGGGGCCCGGCCTAGGGCTCTACCACCTGCGCGACCGCATCAAGCTCGAGACCGTGTCGACCGACGCGCTCAAGGTGACGAAGCTGTCGCCTGGGCTGGCGATCACGGTCGCCGAGTCGGACGCGAACTTGTCGATCGCGAACACGGCTGCGTCGCAGCCCACAAACGCCGACGAGAAGTCCGCCGCTCTCCCTGGCGCTGCGCAGGACGAGTTCCTCTTCGTCGGCATCGTCGAGCGCATCCATTCGAACGTCGACCCGACGAACGCTTCGGCCAGCTACCCGGACTCCGCGGTGAGCTTCGGGCAGGACATGAGCGTGATCGAGCAGGGTCCGGTTTGGGTGGAGGTCACGGGCGCCGTGAGCGCCGGGGACCAAGCCTACTGCTACTTCAGCGGCGCGACCGTCGTCGGCAAGTTCACGAACGGCCCGACGAGCTCGACGGCGTTCCCGGTCGAAGGAACCTTCGACTCGAGCACGACCGGCGCCGGGCTCGCGGTGTTGAACCTCAAGAAGGCGGCCTGATCCGTAGCTCCTCGAGCAACGACGGAAGGACGGAAGGAAGAAGAGATGCTTGGACTCGTAGACATTCTCGACAGGACGGTGGCTCGCTCGGGCACGCGCCGCGATGACGTGGCGGCGTCGACGTTCGTCGACCAGGAACTGCGCCAGATCGTGCCGCAGATGTACAACCGCCTGTATCCCGAGCTGGACGCGCTGCAGCACATTCCGGTTGCGGTCAACATCAGCCCCGGAGCGATGGCGTGGGGCTACGACTCGATCGAGACGCGTGGTCAGATGCAGTGGATGGGCGCCAACGCGCGAGACCTTCCGCGCGCGGACTACGGGCGCAAGCGCGTCACGTTCCCGATTCGCACGGGCGTCACGAGCTATGGCTGGACGCTGGAGGAGATCGAGGCAGCGATGTTCGCTGCGCAGCCGCTGCAGCAAAACAAGGCCGAGGCCGCTCGCCGCGCGGGCGCCGAGTTCGAGCACGCGATTTTGATCAACGGCGACATCGCGCACGGGATCCCGGGCTTCCTGACGAATCCGTCGATCCCGATCGTCATCGTGCCGAACGGCGCTTGGCTGACGACCGCGACGGCGGACGAGATCATCGAGGACCTCAACTACATGGCGAACGCCGTGTGGGCGAGCAGCCTGCGCACGCATCGGCCGAACACGATCTCTCTGCCGTTGGAGTACCGCCAGAAGGTCTACCAGAAGCGGATCCCGGACTCGGACACGAGCGTGGCGGAGTATTTCCTCCGGACGAACGGGTTCATTCGCGAGATCAACTCGATCATCGAGCTAGGCACAGCCGGCCCCTCGAGCGCTCCGCGTGCGCTCTGCTACCAGAAGGATCCGATGGTCTTGAGCGGCATCATCCCGATGGCGTTCCGCCAAGAGGAGTCCCAGACGAGCGGCTTCGAGGCGATCGTGCCCTGCCGTGAGCGGCTCGGTGGCTGCGTGTGGTTCTACCCGGGCGCGGGGGCCTTCGCCGACGGGATCTAGGCCTCGACAAGCACCCTTTTGCTGGCGTGCGCTTCCGTCGATGGAAGCACTCCTCTTCGAAGCAGGCCGACAAATCACGGCCCCGTACAGCAAACCCGGCAGCAAAGTGCTGGAGTCGTTCACGTTCAAGCCTGGCGCCAACCGGATCGACGCGGACGTGTTCGGGGCGATCGTCGCGCGGTCTCGCAAGCGCTCAGGGGGCTCGCCGTTCGATCGTCTGATGGAGGTCGGCGTGCTGCGCGATATCACGCCCGGCCGAGCTGCTCAGCTCGCCCAGGGCGCCGAGCTCGCGGTGTCGGATGGAGTGAATCGGGTCTCGGTGCCAGAGCCGAGCCTACCGGACCATCTCGTGCCGCCTGCTGCGCGCGAGATGGAGGACCGTTTGCGTCGGGCCGAGCCGAAGTCGGTCGAGCTCGAGGTGCCCGATGTGAAGCCGCCCCCGAGGCCCCGAGCCTGAGGTGACGCGTGACCACTCAGCAGCAGCCTCCACGAGGACGATTGTCCGAGGTCTCGTTCGAGGCTGACGCCACGGTCTACTCAGACGTGCTGGTGCCGCGCCAGTACGCCTCCGCGGTCGCGTTCTACGTCCGGGCCTCCGAGGCTGGGACAGCCGTGCTGCAGTACGCCGCGGACGACGGGACCTTCGAGGACCTTCGATCGAGCGCAGCAGTTCTCCCGGAAGATTTCTGGCAGCAGCACTTGCTCCGCCAACCCATTCGCGGGGTGAGGCTCAAGTACACGAACACGAGCTCCGCCCCGGGCACGTTGACTGTGAACGTTGCTGAGGGGGGACCGTGAGTGCGATCGTCTATCCCGAAGCGGACGACCTCCCGAATCTCGCAGTCTACCCGCCGAGCGCACAGAGTTCGGGATCGGGAGCGCCAGAGACCTCTGTGGATGGGTTGATGCATCCATGGCTTGGGGGCGCAAATTCTGGAACGAACACTCTTGGTACTACGCTCGGGATGTATTTGTTTTGGAATCCGCAAAGGATAACATTCAATCGGTTCGCGGTCCGCGCGACATCGTGGACCACTCCTGGGACATTCGCTCTTGGGCTCTATCAGGCGACCGACAGGAATATCCGATCGATCGCAAATCGGATCGCTAGTGCCACAGGTCAGAATCCAGGAGCGTCACCAGCGACGGTTATCTGTATCCCAAGCGAGGGTTCGGTAACTCTCGAACCAGGATGGGTGTGGGTCGTATATGGTAGAGACTCAGCGACAGGAGCCGTACAACTCGCGACCGTACAAGGTTTGACGGGAAATTTGATGAACAACAACGTGATTGCCGGAACGACTCCGATTGGCATCAATACCGGGCTCGCGGCCTCTTCTGGACTCCCGACGACTCTAGACCCATCGGCGTATACGGTCGTGATCGCGGGAAACGTCCAACCACATCTCCGGCTCTATACGGTGTGATATGGCGACATTCAGATTTAGAAAGAGACGCAACACCCAACCCATCAAGGAATACATCCGGCGTGGAGCGGGGCTTGATGCAACGGTGGACGTGAATCTGGACGGCACTATGTCGGTGACGATTCCCGATCCAGATCCAAATCTTCCGAGTGGCGAAAGAAAAGCCATTGCGGATGGGGACAAGGAACGGCTGCGGAATACTCTCGAGGAACAAGAGTGGGAGATTGGGGGTGTCCTGTGAGCTCGGTGTCGGACCTTCGCGAACGGTTCGACGAGGTCTCGGACACGACAGCGTTCCCGGACGCTCGCCTGCAGCGTGTCCTTGATGAAGCGGCCCGCTTGATTCGGACGGATCTTCTCGACGACGATATGCAGAGCTACTTCGCAATGCACCTCTTGTTCTACGCCAGCGGCCCGCGAGGTCAGGGAGTGGCGAGCGTGTCTGCGGGCCCGGCATCGGTTTCCTACGTCAGCGCAGCGCAGAGCCTCGAGAGCACGGGCTACGGCGCTCACTACTCGTTTCTGCTTCGCTTGAAGGTCGGTTCGATGGTGGTCTGACCGCGTGGCGAAGTCGCGCGTCGTCGTGAAGGACAAAGGGCTCTCGGAGATCCTTCAGCGAATGAAGGGTGCCTCGAAGCTCGGCATCACTGTGGGTGTCCATGGAGACGGCGAGATCGCGACCTACGCCGCAGCCAACGAGTTCGGGACCGATGAGATCCCCGAGCGATCGTTCCTGCGGTCCACGATGGATACGCGCCAGACGGATATTGCGAACGTCATCACCAAGACCTTCGAGCGGGTCTCGAACGGCACGCTCACGCCCAGGCAGGCCGGAGCGGTGATCGGTGCGTGGGTTCAGGCCGCGGTGCGCAAGACGATTCAGTCGAATGTGCCCCCACCGAACGCACCGGCGACGATTGCCAAGAAAGGCTCGAGCCACACGTTGATCGACGAAGGCCGGCTCCGCCAGGGGATCACGTTTAAGGTGAAGGACGGGGCTTCGAAATGATGCCCTTCGCGGACCTCGGCTCAGTCGTTCTCGCCGCGTTTGGCGCAGCCAGCGCCGTGACTCTGCGTCGCTATGCCGCAGGCAGCTACGATGCAGCCACGGGCCAGTGGACGAGCGGAGCCGTAACGACGTCCTCGGTCATGGCCGCTGTTCAGCCCCTCGGTCCTCGCGAACTCGAGCTCTTGCCCGAGAACGAGCGCACGATCGAGGCCGTGGGGATCTACACCCGATCTGCCCTGCTCACGAGCAACGTCCTGACGGGGCAGCAGGCAGACGAGATCGTCTGGGACGGCAAGATCCACAAAGTCGTCCGGGTCGAAGATTGGACCCGCCAGGCTCGCTACGCGCGAGCCTTCGCGGTGAGACTCGGCGATGGCTGAGCTCTATTTCCCGGAGGATTGGGCCGAGCTCCGCGCTGCGCTCGTCGCGTGGGTCCAAGGCGTCGTCGACGCAGGCGTCAGCGTCGTCTGGGGGCGACAAGGCGTGCCATCTCCGCCGCGTCCCTACGTCACGCTTCGGCCTCTCACCCTCCCGGTCGAGGAGGGACAGGGCGACAGAATGCAGCTCGACGGCTTCGTTGTGGCCGTCGTCGAGGTCCTCGACGACACGATCTACTCGGCGACGATCAACGGCACGGTCTGCTCGTACACCTCGGACGCGACGGCCACGGAGGCCGAGATCTCGGCGGGTCTCCTTGCGGCGATCGAAGCACAAGCAATTGCTGGCGTGACCGTCGAGGCTTTGCTGGGAGGGGTTCGGGTGATTGGTGCCGAGACGATCGAGACCGACACCGACCTGCTCGCGCTGAAGGTCGCGCGAACGATCGAGCTCGACGGGACCAGCACGTTCCAGGTCGATGTCTATGGCCGGGACTCCCAAGACACGCCCGAGGCAGCGACCATCGCCGGTGCGCTCACGGCCAGCCTCGAGTCCGAGGACGTCCTCGAGACGCTCGGGACAGCATGGGCCGTGGTCTCGAGGGAGGCCCAGCGCAACGGGGATGCGGCACGACCTGGAACGTGGGAAGACCGAGCAGGATTCGATCTGCGGTTGCGCTGCCGAGTGCGCCGTCTCGAGCTCGGCGACTGGATCGAGCACGCGGACCTCGACACGGGAATCGTGGGTGTGCTGACACCCTGACGTGAGCCTCGACGACGTCGTCAACCTAAGCATCTCCATCGAGAGCTCCGCGATTTCGCAGGCGGGCTTCGGGCGTCCGCTGCTCCTTCCGGGCTCCGTCCCCTTTGCTGATCGCGCCCGCATCTACTCAAGCCCGGCAGACATGTTGGCCGATGGCTTTCTGAGCTCGGACCAGGCGTACCTGGATGCGGTCGGCATCGCGTCCCAGAACCCGCGGCCGCTCGACTGGATGGTCGGCAAGCGGGACGCGTTCGTGGCAATGGTCCGGCGGTTTCGCATCGAGGACTCCATCGCGGTCGCGAAGGTCATCGATGTCACAATCGACACGGTCACCGACTCGGTGGCCTACACGTTCACAGTGGACGGGAACGCGGTCACCTTCAACTCGGACGCCGATGCGACCATGGCCGAGATCCAAGCCGGACTCGTCGCCGCAGGCCAGGCCGTCGGTGCGCTCACGGGAGTGGTCACCTTCGCCGCCGAGTCGACGAACAAAGTCCGCGTCACTTCGGTGCTGGCGGGCGACGACTTCACTCTCACGGAGTCCGACGCCAAGCTGAGTCTCACGACGGTCACCGCGAACACACCGCCCTCCGACGGTGACTACACGGTCACGCTCGACGGCATCGAGCACACGTTTGCCGCGAGTGCCAGCGACCTCGAGACGATTCGAGACGGACTCGTCGCCGCAATCCAAGCCTCCCCTCGAGCGGCCTTTTTCACCGCGGCCGCCGTCGCTGGGAACCATGGTGAGTTCACCGTTATCTCCGACACCGCGGGCATCCAGTTCGTCTGGTCGGTCGAGGCCCCGGACACGGCGAGCATCAAGATGGTTCGCCGCATCGCGGTCGTGGGGAACGATCCGGGCGTTTACTCGGTGACGCTCAACGGGAACCCCGTGAGCGGCAACTTCATCGGAGGCGAGACAGCGACGCAGATCCGAGATGCGCTCGAGACGGCGATCGACGATGCGGCGCTCGGTATCGATGCCAGCGCCAACTCGACGGCGAATCTCGATCTTTTGTCCGCCAATGACTTCACGCTCGCGGTGAGCTCGCCGAGCTCGGACATCACCATCACGGCCGGCTACTGGACAGCGAACGTCGGCATCCCAGAGGCGCTCGACGCGATCGACGCGTACGACCCCGATTGGTACGGCCTCATCATCACCGAGCGCACGGCCGGACCCATCGAGTCGGCGGCCCGAGCCATCGAGACCCGGCGCAAGATCTTCTTCGCCCAGAGCGCAGAGGCCGCCATCCTGAGCGCGCCCTACGATTCCGGCAACATCGACACGGACATCGCGTCCCGCTTGCATGGGCTCGCGTTGTCGCGCACGGCCGTCTTCTACCATTCCAACTCGACGTCGGCCTTCGCTGCGTCTCTGATGGGTACGCTCCTCGCCCGAGTGCCCGGGAGCTACACCGCGAAATTCAAAACCCTCGCAGGCATCGAGCCCGATGCGCTCACCACGACCGAGTTAGCCTACGCGCGAGGCAACCCGGTTGCTGGTACGCAAGGCAAGTGCTGCAACGTCTACACGACGATCGCGGGTCGCAACATCGTCCAGGAGGGAACGGTTGCGAGCGGTGAGTACATCGACGTAATCCACGGAGCGGACAAGCTGTACTCGACGATTCAGGGGAACGTGTTCGGCATGCTCGCGAAGCGGCCGAAGGTGGACTTTACGTCCGGCGGTCTTCGACAGGTGGCCGCTCAAATTCAGGCGGCGCTCGAGGCGAGTGCAGACGAGGGCTTCTTGGCGCAGAGCCGGGAGTTGTCCGACGGGACGATTCAGAAGCCGGCCTACACGATCAGCGTTCCGGCGATTTCGAGCATTCCTCAGGCCAGCAGGGAGAAGCGGACGATCCCGGCGAACAAGCCGATCACCTTCGAGGCGACGCTCGCCGGCGCGATTCACGCGGTGAGTATCACGGGCACGTTGGCCGCCTGACGCGCGAGGAGATAACTCATGACGTTGCACAAATACGATCCGAAGGACGTGAAGGTCACGTTCGGCCCGGCGCTCATCATGGGCTTTGGCCCCGATACCTTCGTGTCGATCGAGTACTCAAACGATGCCTTCGCGATGGCCGTCGGGGCCGATGGCGAGGTCGTGCGCTCGAAGTCGAACGACCAGAGCGCGGTCGTGACGCTCACGCTGATGGCGGGGTCGTCTGGGAACGCCGTGCTCAGTGCGGCGCTCAACGCGGATGTCGCGGAAGGGCTGGGCGTGTTCCCACTGGCGATCGTCGATCTAAGCACGGGCACGACGCACTTCGGCAAGGAGGCCTGGGTCGTGAAGGACCCAAAGACCGACTACGCCAAGGAGTCACAGCCGAAGGAGTGGCGGCTCGCTGTCGCGAAGATGCAGTCCGGCCACGGCGTGGCCCTCTGAGGTAGGCCATGGGTATCAAGCTACATGAGACGTACATCGGAGGCGCGAAGTGGTCACTCAACACGCTGCCTGCGACCAAAGGGCTCGAGGTACTCACCTGGCTCATGGCCCTGGTCGGTGCCCCTCTCGGCGAAGGAATCGAAGCGATCGAGGGTGCGACTCTGGCGCCAGACTCCATGGGACGCATCGTGGGTTCGATCACTCGTTCTTTGTCCGATCCGAAGACCGTCGGCATGGTCAAGGTCCTGATCGGCGAGGCGCTCAGGGACGACAAGAAGTACATCTTCGACGACGTCTTCGCGGAGAACTATGGCGAGCTCACTCAGCTCGTGGCCTTCGCGATCGGGGTGAACTTCCGGAGTTTTTTCGACGGCAACCCGGTCCTCGCAGGAGTCGTAGGCCGGGCGAAGAAACTCGGAAAGTCGAAACCGGCAACCTCGACTGGCGAGTCTGGCGAGTAGTCGTCGCCCGATACGCGAGCCTCGCCGAGCTAGAGTCGATCTACTCGATCGACGACCTCCTCGACTTTCACGAGGCCATCGACATCGAGGCTGAGATGCAGCCCGAGATGCCGACGATGCCTAGGGGTAGGCGATGATTATCCGAGAGCTGCTCACCCTCCTCGGCTTCGAGGTCGACGAAAGGGGCGTGCGTGGTGCAACCGATGCGTTCACCTCGCTGAAGGCGAAGGCGGAGATACTCAAAGCGGCATGGGACGCGTCGGTCGGCGCCGTCCGAGGCTGGATCGAAGAAGCGATCTCCGCTGGCGACGCCGCAGACGATACCTCGAAACGATTGGGAGTCACGGCCGAGGAGCTCCAAGAGCTTCAGTACGCCGCCAATCGAGCCAACGTTTCGAACGAGGGCCTGGTCGAGAGTCTGAAGGCAATGCAGAATGCCCAGTCAGCGGCGACCTCCGGATCGAAAGCGCAGCTCGAGGCCTTCCGTCGCGTAGGCATCTCGGGCAAAGACCTCCTCAAGAGTACACCCGAGCTCCTCGACCTGGTCGCCGACGGACTCAACAAGCTCAAGCGCGACTCAGACAAGACGGCCATCTCGATGGACCTCTTCGGTCGAGGCGGGTCGGCGCTGATCCCGCTTCTGAAGGAAGGGTCCGCGGGGATCGACGAGATGCGGGCTCGAGCCCGTGAGCTCGGTTTCGTGCTCTCGAACGAAGTCGCCGAGCAGGCCGGCGAGCTCGACGACTCGATCAATGACCTCGGATTGCGCTTGACCGGGCTCGGCCGCCAGATGGCCTCGGCCTTGTTCCCTCGGATGCGGGAGCTCGTGAAGCGGCTCGAGACCTGGCTCAAGAAGAACAAGGAACTCATTGCGGACGGGCTCTTGATTCTTGGAAACGCGGTATTCTGGGTGATCGAAAGCTTCACGTCGCTCGCTGATGGAATGGTCAATATTCTCAAGGTGCTTTGGGAAAACCGGAGATTCTTCGGGATTCTAGCGATCGTCATCGGGACAGCATTCATACCGGCGATCATCGCTGCCATCCCTGAGCTCATCATGATCGCGAAGGCCTTCAGCATCTTGATCGGAGTGCAGTTGCGACTCATCGCGACGACGCTCCTAGCGGCTCTTCCTTGGATTGCGCTCGGCGCTGCCATCGCAGCTATCGCCCTGATCATCGAGGACGTCTACGTATGGGCCTCTGGTGGGGAGAGTCTCATTGGCGACCTTTTCAAAACCTTCCTCGACGAGCCACTCGCGCCAGACGCTCACTGGATGGTCAAAGCCCTGCGCCTGATTCTCGGCCTCGTGCGAGACGTAATGACCGCGGTGGATGAATTCTTCAAGGGCTTCTTTCGCGATGCAGAAGAGATGGGAGGAATTCTGAGTGCTACCGGTCGGCTGTTCGGGATCGGTGAGGACAAGACCCAGTTCGAAGTGCCGAACATCGAACGAACGGGGCAAAACATCTTCGAACGTCGGCGAGCTCTTCTTGCCAAAGGCCAAGTCATTGCCCCGATGACACCAGCGACCGCGCCTCTACCAGGATCTCGTAAGGCGCCGACGACGGGACCCATCACCGTCGAGGGCTCGAGGACTCAGATTCAGGTGACTGCCGCGCCAGGCCAGAACGCGTCTGAAGTGGCGAGCGAGGTGAAGCGGAAGTTCGACCAGTCCCAAGACGACCACCTGCGCATAGCCGCCCGTGAGCTCGCTGGATCGGTCGTGCGTTGAGAGGACCCGTGACATTGATCGGGGCCCCGCATGGCCCCGTGATCGACACCGTCCAGGTCGATGCCGCGATCACGGAGACTCATGAGATTGCGGCCGAGGTGATGGACTATCCGATCGAACGGGGTTCGGACCTCACCGACCATCGGCGGGTGATGCCCCGCCGGCTATCAATCTCGGGGGTGCTCTCCGAGTTTCCTGTGTCCTCGGCTGGGAACGAGTTGGACCTGACCGACGAGATGCATCCTCGTGTGAGCAACTCGCTGCCAACGACCGACGCGCTGGACCAGCGCTATCGTGAGTTGCTCGGGATCGTGAACTCGCCCGAGCCGTTCCAGGTCGTAACTGGGCTCGAAGTCTATCCATCGATGAGCTTCATCAGCTTTCGGGTGACTCGTGACAAAACGACGGGAGGGACGATTCGCTTCGAGGGCGAGCTTCGTGAGGTGCTGTTCGCGTCGTCGCTCGAGGTCGAGGTGAAGCCGTCGGTGGCCGACAAGCCGAGAGTCGAGCAGAAGAAGGTGCTCGGACCGAAACAACCCGCGGAACCCAAGCCCTCTCCCGAACCGCTGAAATCAACGGCCAAGAGGTTGAAGGACTGGATTCTCAAGTAGGTGGCTATGGTGCTCGAGATTCCTACGACTGAGCTCGCTGACTACGAAGAGCAGGTTACGCTCGACGGGCTGTTGTACACGCTGCGGTTCCGCTTCAACCCGCGGTGCGATGCCTGGTTCCTGGACATCTCCGACGGGGACGGGGCGCCGATCGTCATGGGTCGCAAGCTCGTGGTGGATTTTCCGTTCACCGCCCAGCACGGGCATCGGGAGGGTATCGTACAGGGTGAGATCTTCGTCTACGACACGAGCCTCCGCAAAATCGACCCGAGGTTTGGTGAGCTCGGAGAGCGGGTGCTCGCGCTCTACCTCGAGAGAGCCGAGATCGAGACGCTGTGACTCTCTACGACCGCAGAGCTCGCGTGCTGGTCGGACCGCGACTGTTCGAATTCCCGGGGCTAAGGATCTCCTTCAAGGTGACTCGCCAGTTTGGGCAGACGGCCAACACGGCCGAAGTCATCGTACACAACCTCAGCGAGGCGTCCAGAGGCGCGGTGATGCGGGCGGACAAGCCAGAGTTCGTGATCGAAGCGGGCTATGCGTCTGGATTCGGCGCACTCTTCACCGGCAAGGCTCTGCGCGTCACGACCCATCGCGAGACGATCGGAATCGCGACGAAGTTCGATTCGACGGATGGCTCGGAGGAGATGCAGAAGACTGTCTCGAAGACCTATGCGCCGGGCACCAAGGTCGGGAAGGTCCTCGCAGATCTCGCTGGTGGGATGAATATCAACGCGGCGAACGCCATCAAGCGGGCGCTGAGTGGAGATCTCTCCGGCGCAGTCGACACGTTCCGCGAGGGAGTTACCGTAGCAGGTAAGATCGGCGACGAGTTTGACCGAATCCTGATCGCACTCGGAGCAGCGTGGTCGGTTGAGAACGGCGAGCTCGTCGTGCTGAAGGCTGGCGAGTCGGTCGATTCTGCGCTCGTGCTCGGACCGGCGACGGGCCTCATCGGCTCGCCGGAGCGGTTTTTCGATGCGAAGCATCGAAAGGTATATATGGTCAAAGGCCAAGCCGTCCTGAGCTCGCGCATCTTCCCCGGCCGGAGAGTCGAGCTGAATACTCAGGAGACGCGAGGCTCGTTTCTCGTCACCAAGACGGAGCACTCGGGCGATACACACGGGCCGGAGTGGTCGACGAGTTTTGAGTCGATGAGGCTCTGATGGCGACGATTGCGAAACCGACAACGCCCACGCTGGCAGACCTGATTCGCGACGCGATCGAGGCTCGACTCGCGGACCTGCACACCGGCCTGCCCGCGCGCGTGGTCGACTACGACACCACGAAGCAGACGTGCTCCGCTCAACCGCTCATGATCCGCGTCGTGCTCGAGAACGGTGCGGAAGTGCCTCAGCACATGCCGCAGCTCGTCGGTGTACCCGTCGTGTTTCCAGGCGGGGGAGGCTGGGAGCTTCGGTGGGATCTCGTGCCCGGCGACATCGTCTTCCTGGCGTTCGCCGAGCGATCGCTCGACCGGTGGAAGTCGAGCCCGAAGATTGAGCAGGACCCGTTCTGGGTTCGGAAGCACCACATCTCGGACGCGATCGCCATCCCCGGACTCAAGCCGAGCTCGGTGACGCCGACCGCGCCGATTCGAATCGGACGCGTTGACGGTGCGCCATCAGTGGAGCTCCGCCCAGACGGCACGGCCGTCATCGATGCAATGAGGGTGGAGCTCGGCGCTGGCGCAGCAAAGGGCGTGGCGCGCGTTGGCGACAAGGTGAGGATTCCGCCCAATACGTTCCTGGTCGCAGCGCAGGCGGGCGTCATGAACGCGACGGAGATCGATGTGCAGATCGTCGAGGGCTCGGCCAATGTCGTGGCGACGGACTGACTGACTTCGATGAACAGGCGACACGTCGCCCAGATATGTCCGCGACACGTCGCCCAGAGATCGATCGGATACGTGGATGCTTGACGTAGCAGTCGGCCGCGGCGTGCGGTCCTCGCACCGTGGCTTTGCTCGGTCCAGACCTGGCGCTCGATCCGCTCACCGGAGATCTGGCGATGTCGGGCGGGACCTTCTACCTGCAGACGTCCCCTCGGCAGGCCGTATCCATCGCGATTCGGTTCTTCGTCGGTGAGTGGTTTCTCGACCGTGAGCGCGGCGTCCCCTACTACGAGCAGGTTTTCGTCAAGAGCCCGAACCTGCAGCACGTCGCCGCTCTTCTTCGGGCCGCGATTCTCGCGGTGCCAGGCATCGGTGAGCTGACCCAGTTCACGTTTCAGCTCGTCGGTCGGATCCTACGCGTCACCTGGGCGGCGACGACCGACGCAGGAGAAATCGGCCCGGTGGTCGAGGAGGTCGGTCTGTAATGCCCTTCGGAGTCACTCCCCAGGGATTCGTCCCCAAGCGGCTTGAGGACGTCCGGGCGGATCTCGAAGCCGCCTTCCGCGCAGAGTTTGGTGCGAACGTCCGGGTCGACGACGTAAGTGTCAACGGCCAGCTCATCGGCATCTTCGCCGAGCGCCTCGCCGAATGCTGGGAAGCGGCTGAGGACGCGTACGCGGCGGGGTACCTGGGGGGCGCAAGCAACGCGGCCCTCGACGACTTCGTAGCTCGAGCTGGAATCACGAGGCTCCCCGCGACCTATTCAGTCGTCTCACTCACCCTTGGCGGCGACCCGACCACAGTCATTCCCGCTGGCTCGACCATTCTCGACTCAGAGACGGGTACGGAATGGATCACGGCCGCCGAGGCCATTCTCGATGGCGGAGGGGCTGCGACCGTGGACGCCTCTCCTGGCCTCACTGGCGCCGTAGTAGCTCTGGCGAGTACAACGTGGGAGATCACGACGCCAGTCACCGGCTGGGACACGGTGACCAATGCCGCGGACGCCACTGTCGGTCAGGACGTCGAGAGCGACGCTGGCCTGCGGACGCGATACATCCTAGCGTTCCGCGCTCAGGGCGGCTCGAGTACGGAGGCTATTCGTGCGGCTCTGCTGCGAATCGACGGCGTCACCGAAGCGCTGGTCATCGAGAACAGCACTGACCATACCGATGCAGATGGTCGACCTCCTCACTCGATCGAATGCATCGTGCGCGGTGGTCTCGCGCAGGACGTCGTCGATACGATCTGGCAAAACAAGGGCGGAGGGATCGAAGCCTACGGGCTCGACGCCGGCGTGGCTGTGGATTCAGTCGGCGACGCCCACGACATTGGCTACACGCGCCCGGTTGAGACGGCCATCTACTTCATCTTCGAGTACTCCGTCGACCCGGAAGACCCGCCGGCTGACGACATCGAAGACCTCATTCTCGCGGAGCTTCTCGACTACGGCTCGAGCTTCCGGCTCGGCCAAGACGTTGTTCCCTTCAAATTCCTGCAGCACGTCGAAACGACCGGCCTGCTCAGCGCCGCATTGAAAGTCGGCCTCGCACCGAGCCCGACTTCGACTGCGCCGCTCGGGCTCACGCGTCGTCAGCTCGCCGACTTCGATTCCGCGCGGATCTCCTTCGTGAGGATCTGAGCGGTGACGATCTCCGCGCAGAACCCAGCCCAGGATGCCACCGGCGTCTTCATCGACATCTCGCCCGCGTTCCACCTGTCATATGGTGGCGCCGGCTTCCCGGCGAGCTCGGTTGCCGTAACTGTCTCCGTCGACGGGGGTGCTCCGATCGATGTCATCGTCGGGGGAGCGTTCCAGGCGGGCTACACAGGGACTCTGACGGGGTCAGACGGCGAGTTCGACATCACGATCAACCCGGACGCCGACTTCCCTGCGAGTGTGCTCATCGCCTTCGTTGCGCAGCTCGAGGATACGTATTCGTTCACGACGGGGACCGAGGCGGGCGGAGGAGGCGACCCTCCGATCGAGCCGGGCGAGGAGACTCTCTCTTGCACGCTCGCACAGGACCGGCTGATTCAGGTGCTCAAGAAGCCGCGAATCCTGACTCTGCTGTGCATTCTCGGAAACAGGGCGCAGCCGGTCATCAATTCGATGAACGACACCATCGCTGCGCGTGACCTGGCGACAGCGGGCGGTGCGCAGCTCGACGCGCTCGAAGTGGAGTATCGACTCCCGCGTAACGGAGCCTCGGATGCGACGTACCGGGTGCGTCTGCAAGCAGCGGCGCAGATCGTCTCGAGCCGTGGCACTGGCGACGAGTTGCTCGATATCCTCACGACTCTGGACGCAGGCGCGTATCCGGCGACGATCGCGCTCATCGAGCATTTCCCGGCGGCGATGATCCTCACGTTCCAGGTCGCTTCGGGAGCCTGGCTCGTGGGCCAGTTGTACTCACGACTCCTGCATCGCGTGCCGCAAGGCGGGTGTCGGCTCGTGGCGATGTTCGAGGAAGACCGCGTGGACTTGTTCGTCTGGGACGACGAGGCTGGGAACGGGTGGCAGGACGAAGACGACCCCGACAACACCGGCGGAGTCTGGGCAGAAGGCATGGGCTGAAACATGGCGATCGACAAACCAACGACTTATCCTGAGTGGGCGCGCGACCCGTCTGGCTCGCTCGACACGACTCCGGTCACCGAGCCCACGACGGACCAGAAGGACTCCGGTTGGCAGCCTGCGACGTCGACGGAGTTCCCGTCCGGCAAGCCAGTGCGCCAGATCGCGAACTGGCTCGCACAACTCGCGTGGTGGTGGTTCGTGTGGCTCGACCGCGTCACGCGGCGCACGAGCGACTTCCACCCGAACGGGCCACTCCCAGGCAATGGCTCCGCGCCTTCGACTGGCGCCGGCCTGAGTATACTCGCGGCAGACTTTGCAGGGCGCGCGTATATCGATGGGTATGAGGTCGGGCCCATCGACTCGTCGGCGTACGCGTACTCGGCGACGTCGGACACTTACTGGGATCTCGGCCGTGACGGTGAATGGCATCCCGTCATCGTTGCCGCGCTCGACCCCGAGCCTGTCGTCACCTCCAATGCCGAGCGCTTTTACAAGGTCACGACCGATGCGACTGATCGCACCGTAGTGGAGGATCGACGCCCGAGCCGCATCTCATTCAGCGTTTTGCTCGAGTTCGTAGAAAACATCCGGCTCGGCCTCGCAAAGCTCACCGACGGAGCTGCCGCGGCCGTCGCTCGACTGTTCGTGCCCTATTCGAAGAACTACTCCTATCTCCTCGTCACCGAGTTCTACGACGTGGAGGCGAGCCCGAATGGCACGACCCGAGTCTACCTCGACTCGGACGGCCTCTTGAACATCGTCCGCGGCGCGCGATGGAATGGGTCGTTGTGGGTCAAAGACTCCAACCCTCCATTGATCCTCACGCGGCTCGCGTGGCGGAGCTCGAGCGGGTTCCAGCTCCGAGCGCTTGCGGAAACGGTGGTCGGGGCGAGCTTTGCGGATTCAGTCTGGGATACTCAACCCAACGGCGCTGATTACCTGCGCACGCTCGAAGTCGACGGCGCGGTGAACATCGGCAACACGGGGAGCGAAAACGCGTTCTGGCAGGCTGATACTCCGAAATTCGGCAACGGCTCGGTGAACGAGTCGATCGTCCATCGGTCGTATGAGCATAAGCTCGGGAGCTACGGCCACTTCTATGCGCTCCTCGCTGCTGCTGCGGGGACCGACGACGGGATCGGGATCGGGACGAAAGCCACGAAGGGTTGGGAGTCGGCGGCGAACTGCTCCTATTCGAGCGCCACGGGCCAGTGGGCTCGCACGGCCGCGGGCGACGCCTACAAACTCGAGGTGAGCTCCGTCGGCATGCGGCTACTCTACCATGCCGCGGCGGATGCCTCGCTCTGGGACGACATCGTGAGCTCGGGGAACTGGAACGTGCTCTTCACGTCGCGCGAGAGCGGAGAGATGTGGATCCCGGCGCACGAGGGCTCGTGGGATTGGAGTGAGTATGTCCAGGACCTGGTGAGCGGCAATGTGAATGCGTTCTTCACTCCGGTGAGGAAGACGAGTGCGACCAACGCCGCTGGCATGATCCTCTTCCACGATCGCATTCCAAACGGTGCGCTCATCACGGAGATCGATGTCGTGCTGAAGCCCGCTGAAGGATCGGGCAACGTGGAGGTCGCTGGATTCAGGTTGAACCCATCGACGGGGGTAACTGAGTCACTCAATGATGGGACCAACGGGGAGCAGAACCCGACGGGCTCAAGCTTCATCACTCTCTCTCTGACGCTCGGCGCCTCGGAAGCGCTGCGCACCATCGACCGCGCCACATACTGCCACGGTGTGTGGATTTCGAGCACGGGAAATTCGGTCACCGAGATCCGTGCGATCCGAGTGGCATACGAGGTGCGGTGATGGAGGTCTTCGTTGACCGTCACATCTTCACGACCGTGAGCACCGGCGGGATCTTCATCGTCGAAGACATGACTTTGTGCTTCACCCTCGAGGACAGGATCCGCGGCCCGGGGATCAAGGTGCCGAAGACCACGGCTATCGCGCCCGGGCGCTACCGAGTTGTCATCGATTTTTCCCAGCGCTTCCAGAGGATGTTACCTCACGTCCTCGATGTGCCGCAGTACAGCGGCATCCGCTGGCACCCGGGCAATCGTGCGACCGACACGGAAGGTTGTCTGCTGCCGGGCCTCGAGCGCGTTCAGGACGGAGTCTTGCGCTCGCGTGAGGCCTTCGTGCGCATTATGAACGTCCTCGAGCCCGCGTGCCGTCGCGAAAAAGTCTTCGTCACCTACCGTAACATCAACCCACCGAAGGAGTTGCTCGCCGCATGACTCCGATCGACCTCAACGGGCTCATCGCCCTGGCCGTCAATGCTCACGCGCTCCTACTCTGCGCCGGGATATTCGTCTTACTGCGGACGCTGAAGTCGGTGCGATGGCTTGCGCGCTCGAGAGTGTACAAGACATTGCTCCCGTTTCTCCCGGGTGGGTTGGGCGTGGGTGCGGTGTTCGCCGGCGCGGTGCCGAGTCTCGTCGGCTTGCCGTGGCCGCTCTTCGTGGCCGAAGGGTTGCTGTGTGCGTGGGTAGCAGAGAAATTCTACGAGGGGATTCTGGGCCGGATGGTGTTGGGGAACCATCCGGTATTCACGGAGAAACGAAAGGAGAAGTCAGATGAGTAACGTCTGGATGAAGATCAAGTGGGTAGGCTGTGCGCTCGTCGCCGCGATCATGGCCGTCGCCGCGTTCCTGTACGGGCGACGAACGCCGCGGGTCGAGAGGGCGCAGGCCTCGAGCAAGAAGGCCAGGGTCCGAGTCCTCGAGACCGCGCTCGAGGCGGCGAAGCGGGACGTCGAGGCTGCGGCCGCGTCAGCGGAGGCCGCATCTCACATCGCGAAGGCCGACAAGATCGAAACGAAGCTCCGGCTGGTCCGGAGCCAGCGAGAGGAGGCTGCGCGTGCGGTTCCTGACTCAGACGATGATCTGGCTGTCCATGACAACCGGCGTCGCGCAAGCCGTCGAGCCAACGGCGCAGCCTGACGCGTCGTCGCTCGAGCAGCGACGGGTCCCGGTCGACTGCACCGTCTCCGAGCGAACGGGAGGCATTGCGCCGGCAACGAGCGACGTCACCGCGGTTCGTTGCGACGGCCACTCCGGGTTCTTCGTCCCTTCACGGCTCTACCGCCAGCTCCGCGAAGACGAGGGCGCCCAAGACGAGATCGTCTTGACTCGCGACCAGATTGCCGAGCTCCGCCTGGCCGTGTCTGCTTTGACGCGGTCGTCGAGCTCGTCGAAGGATGCAGCCGATCTCTACCGCGAAGGGTGGCGCGAAGAACGAAGCGCTCGTGAGGCTGAAGAGCCGGGGCTGCTTGACCATCCGGGGGTCTGGATCGCCGTCGGCGCTCTCGTCGCCATCGGTGCGATGGTCGCCTCGAAGACTGTCGAGTGACGTCGCCCATCCATCGAGGATTTGTCAGAACCCGCTACGGAGCAGCGACAAGGTCGTCTCCCACTCGGGCCACGCAATCGCGTCCTCGAGGAGCTCGCTGACGCCAGCGCCCCAGGTCGCTCCCTCGACGGGGCCGGACACCCGAGCGTTCGGGGAACCTGTCGTGCGTGCGGCCGCGGCGGCGCTCTCGAGCGGAAGGTGCGTTCGTCGACGAACGACTGGTCCGCGCCATGCGTCCGAGGTGACCGCCCACTTCACCTTCCCATACTCGGTCAGCACGAGCGCACAGGGCGCCTCAGTCAGGCGCACCACGTTCACGGCTGTGGCCGTCCAGGTCGTCACGAACTCCTCGAGCAGCAGGTGGATGAGGTCGAGGCTCGGCCGGCCGCAGCGGGGTCGCAGGATGTGGCTGGGGAGCAGGAGCTCGGCGGCGAAGTCGTTGGCCTCCGATTCGATCGAAGGTCTCTCTCCGATAGTCGCGAACCGACAGCGCGGCCGGAGCTCGTGGTGTTCTCGGTGTAGGAGGCAGTGACCGAGCTCGTGGGCAATCGTGAACCGGGCCCGGCGGAGCTCCTCGTCAGCTCTCAGTCGGATGGTAGCGTATCCCTTCCGGCGGACGGTCCATGCCGCTGCGCTCGAGACTTCGTCTCGCACAATGACGGCGCCGAGCTTGCTGGCGAGAAGCTCGAGGTCAAGCACTCGTGGGCTTCGAAGAGCTAGTCGCGCGTGAATCTCAGCTGCGGCGGCACGTGGATCCATGTCCCACCGATAGAACGGAACAGCCGTTCAGTCAGCGATCGGAACCCTGGGGCGAGGACATTTTCAGGCATTCTTTTTTGCTGGGGGCTGCGCTTCGCTCGCAACGAGTGCGAGGTGTCCTTGCCTCGCTTCATCGTTCTGTTCGTCCGCCCGAAGAATCCGCACGGAGGAAGTCACCAGCCTGAGCGCGTTCTCGAAGTCTCGAGGATTGGCTGTGACCAGATACGACGCGCCTTCTGACTCAGCAACGGTTGCAATCATCATGTCGACCTTCATACAAACTCTGCCTTCACTCTGCATTCGCCGTGGCGACGCCTTGAACATGAGTGCCGCAATACGTGCCGCAGGCTCGTCAAACGCGACGAGGCGAACTTGGTCCGAGACGAATACCCGTGCGAGGACCTCCGCCGAGGAAGGTGTAATCAGTTGGGTGCAGCCGGGCCTGGATCTGAGTGCGCTGCGGAGGAGTCGGTCGAAAGAAGGATAGACAGAACGCGGGCTTGCGGCGATCGGTCTGTGTGTGAGAGCAGATTCCCAATCGCCGCAGGAGCCCGCGCGAACGAAGATATCCAAAATCGGTCTCGCGCGAAAGCCGGAAAATGCCGATTCCCTTCCGCCTTCCGTTGATGTCTTGCGCGGGCGGCTCAAGGCCTCTGAGGGTGAAGTCGATGCCCTGGTGGAACGACTGAGCAGCGAGGAGGGCGTCTCGCTGTGGCAGTTTGAGCAAGCCCTGTTGCCTCTGTTGTGGGCGCTGGCCCGGTCCGCAGTCGTCCTGTTCCTGGCGCTCCGCGAGACCACGGTCATTCCGCGATATTCTGGGGGCGTGGTTCTGAACGGACTGCGCTTTGCCGCCGGCCGTCAGCAGGTCCGTTCCTTGATTACCCTTTTCGGAGTGATTCGTTACTGGCGAGTATACATGCGACAAAGCGGAGGTGGGGGCGGATTTTGGGCTCAAATCTGAGTTCCAGGGATCCGTCCCGGATGCTGGTGAGCGGAAGGGGAACATCATGAGCGCTAGGCTTCCCGTAGATGGCATCGAAGAGGTCCATCGTCGCGGAGATCATCTCCGCGATGGTCCGCGGCGAGACCGTAGTGGGCGAGATACCCTCTCCGGCGATCGCGATATCGAGGCACCCCTCAAAGCTCCGTCGGGGAGCGCCGAGCGTCAAGAAGCGGACCAGTCATTCTTTGTCTCCCGTTTCGTGTAGGTCGAACAAGAGCCGTTCCAGGTCGGCTCGCACGAGCTCGTGCTTGAGATCTCGAAACATCACCTGAGCGTCCTGGAACGAGGCTATCTCCGCTCGGAGCGCGTCGTCTGACAGCGCGGCCACGCGGACCTTGAACGCCTCCCAGCGGTGCTTCCGCGTTTCCTGCGCGAGCCACTTCTCGAAGCGCTTCTGACTCGCGTCGAGGTCGATGCCTTGCTCGGCGAGCTCGGCCTTGATCTCGTCGCGGGTCATGTCCTTGACGTCGCCCACGACCAGCTCGTCGACGAACGCCTCCAAACGGTTGCGGGTTATCATAGAAACTCCTTCACGGCGGCCCAGAGCTCGGGCGGCATCCGCGCGAGCGACCGTCGGACCTTAATGCGCATCTGACGGTACTCTCGCACGCTGAGCTCGAACGTTTCTCGCATCTCCGGCGCGCGCACGCCGTCGGCCCAGAGGGATACGATCACCTGCTCTTCTTCGCTGAGGTTCGTGCGCAGCCACTCCTCGACTCGCTTCACGACGTCGCGCTGGTCTGCGCGAGAGGGCACGACGAGCATCTCGAGCGGCTCGAGGCCTATCGAAGGAAAGCGTCGCTCGTGCCGGCGCTGCGTCGTCGCGAGCTGGCGCACGCGCACGTAAAGCCAATGCTCGAGAGTGACGCCTTCAGGCCAAGCGGCGCCGCCGAGAAGCGACGCGACGGCTTGCTGCACGAGGTCGGCCGGCTCCTTCGATCCGCCCAGACTGCACACGACGGCCCATCGACTCGCATGTTGAAGGAGCTTCGGATAGAGCTTGACGAGCTCCGCGGAACGAATCCGCTCGCGATTGTCAATGCTTTGTTTCGTCACTTTTCGTTGCCGTTCGCGTTTTCTGATCACGTAGCATGCGCTCGATGGCAAGAAAAAAGGTCTTGACACACGACACTGAAGCGAGCAGAAGATTGCACACCGTGGACGTCACTGTAGCGAGCACCGAAGAGGTCCCCGACGCGTTCGAGACGTCGACTTTGAGAGAGGTCCCGAAGGAGTGGTTCGATCGAGCGGAGGTTCTAATACCGCTCGTGCAGCGTCGGTTCCCCGAGTTTCGCAAAATGAATCGCTCGGCAGTCCTTCGTGTGGCGATCCGAAAGGGACTGGACCAACTCGAGCAGGAGCTTGCTGAAGAGAAGAAGGGCTAGTCCCCAAAAATGCGAAGCCCCCGGAGTAACGAGCTCCGAGGGCTCCAATGTCAGTTCAGCGTCCCCTGAGAAAGGATACCGCGACGATGAGAAGCATAGACGATCTTCCAGGAATCTTCCAGACGAACCGACACGGGGCGAATGCGAACGGCAATAGTACTGCACGTCTGTTCAGTGCGACCGCGAAAAAGGTCTGTCTTTTCGCGGTCGTGGCCCTCGGTGTGGCCGCCTGGGGGTCAAGGGGTCGGAAGTTCGAATCTTCTCGCCCCGACGGTTGAAGGCCCCGAAATTCCAACGAGTTTCGGGGCCTTCGCACTTTCCCGAGGACGGCCGAGCCCAAACATGCTCTTCGTGGAGATCGGACCTGACGATCATGCGCTCCACATCCAGTGCGCGCCGTATCTCGATTGCCGTCCTTTGACCTCCAACGAGCCCGCGAACGACGCGATCCTAAATCGAAGCGAGCTGAGTTGGATCGGCCGTGACGCCGAGGCCAAGGCCAAGGCGCTGACCACGCGATCGCCCACGTCGTCCCCGAACACCTCGCGGAGGTCCGCGGTCGTCGCTCATCGAGAAGACTCAGCGCGCCGTGAGGGTCCGACTCACCAAAGAGGTCGCGTATTGGGACCATCGCTCAAGCTCCAGGAGCAGTCTGGAAGATAGCAGTCTGGAAGATCGAACGCGAAGCTCAACTCACAGGAAGGCGCGTCGTCGCGCGAACGAGCTACAACGCGGTTGGAGCGACGGCTCGCGGAGTTGGACAAGGAGCGCCAGATCTCGGCGCTCCCGCCCGTGGTGCTGGGTGGGTTGATCATGCCCGTTGGTCTGATCGCGAAGATGACGGAAGGCCCGTCGGAACGCCGGAGCGCGGCCCGATCGAGACTCAGGTTTCGGCGGAGCGCGCGCGAGCGGCGGTCATGGAGATCGAACGAAAGCTCGGGTTCGAGCCCGTCGATCGCGAGCTGGATCGTCTGGGCTACGACAACGAGCGCAAGAATCCTCGGACGGGTCAGCTCCGGTTCATCGAGGTGAAAGGTCGCCTGACCGGTGCTCCGACGATCAGCATGACAAAGAACGAGATCATAACCCGGCCTAGCCGGTACCATAGAAGATCGACAAGGCGGGGCGTTCGAGTCGTTGCCGTTGCCGTTGCCGTCGCCGTCGCCGTCGCCGAATGGT